>NZ_JBITTU010000001.1:0-807465 GCF_044542075.1 Leeuwenhoekiella sp. NPDC079379 | reverse complement strand
ATCTTTAGGGAATAAATCCCCAAAAGAATATATGCCTAGGTTTGATGAAGAATTTAAATTCTTCATCAAACCTGAACTAAATAATAACTATTTATCGAATTTTAAGGTGTCCTAAAAAGGGGAAGCCTACAGAAAAACCGCTTAAAAGCGGTTTAACAGAATGAGATTTCTATAAATTAAAGTCTTGTGCAACGGTTACCGGTGTTAGCACCTGTTTTTTTTATAAACTATAATTAATATAATAGTTGAAATTACTATAACAAATAAACCAGGTCGAATTTCAAAAGCTCGCCTAAAGCTCCAACCAAATAATCCGATTAGGTATAAGGATAAACATATAACTTGAATTATTATATATTTCATTTTGTTTTTAATAAATCCCAGTGAATTTATTATAACTGTTAATCCTACAGTAATAGCACTTATACTTAAAAACCAATTGTAAAAGTGATAATCATTCAAGTAAGTATGTCCATTCCAACCATCATATTTTGTGTAAATCTTTTCGAACCCTGAGTATCCTCTTGAAATCCGTATCCATACTGTAAAAGAACTTATGATTATTGCCAATGTTAAAAAAATTGACCCAATCAAGTTTTTATCTAATTGGAATTTTTTTTCATTTTCGATCATTTCTATTTCTAAAACATCAAAGATTAAGCGAAGCGTTTTATTTCTAGGATTTGTTTCATTATTTTCTATACGCTGAATTGTTCTTAAATTTACTTTCGAAGATTCCGCTAGATTTTCTTGGGATAAACCTTTTTTTAAGCGCACTTCTTTGATTTTTTCTCCGATTTTTCTCATTATTTACTATTTTTATTTTGGAGCTAAAATATTTAAAGATTATTAATTTTATAGCGGCTTATTGACGACATTCTTACGGCATTCACTGAATTTTATGATTATAGGTACATTCAAGGTGATAACGGTCTCGTATAACCGTCAGTTACGGGTTAATATGCGTTAATTTTCGGTTTGGCACTGACGCTCGCAATTCCGAGTGGATTCGGACGTAGTCGAATCCGCCGTAATTGCGGTTATACATTGTTGGCAACAGTTTTTTATTCATAATATTCATATTGATATTCTTCTTCTCGTATCAAATTTCCAGCTCTGTCTTTAGAAATAACTTTCATTAATAGTCCATTAGAATATTCATAATTACTTTGACTAAGTACAGTTCCTTTTTTGTCGGTCTTAGTGGTTTTTAAAATCTGACCGATTTTGTTCCGTTCATATTGAAAAATGATTGAATCTAGATTTTGATAAACAAATTCACCATTTTTATACTTGTACTTCAGTTCGTTATCAGCGCTAAATCCAAAGACCATTTTCCCTTTCTTTTTATAGAAGGATTCTATTTCGTTGTCAATATTGGTGACCTTACTTATTCGATTTTTTTTTTAATGGTAGAATTGGGATTCCTCTAATAAAAAGTCAGTTGAGTTTGAACTTTTATAAAAGTCACGACTTTTTATAAGTCTGTTGTCAGAATCATATTCGTATTCGGTAAGGTCTTGGTCGTTTTCGTCTAACCAAGTCCATTCAGTTCTAATAGTTTGATGGTTGTCATTATACTTATAATTTACTTCCCAGGCTGTTGTTGAGTCATCATAAAATTCTTTTTCCCAGACTATATCTCAATTTTCTGCGAAATTTTGAACTAGCTCAACATAGTTTTCTTTGACATCTCCATTTTTGTCAAATTCCTTAGTAAGAACTTTTAATGACTTTACTTTATTATTCCTAAAAATTTCGTGGTACGAATTATCCAAATCATAGAAATCCTTTTCCTGTCCAAAAGACAAAATTGGAATTAAAAGAAGTAATATGAAATTTAGTGTTTGGTTCATTCAAATTGTTGCCAACTCCTTATATCCAAACAAATATACTTGTTTACAGAAGTGATTTACGGGATATCAGAACTTTTTTGTGCTGATAATAAGGGCTTTTATTAAAATAGAAAAACCACTAAAGAGCGGTTTTTTTAATACTTTATTTAAGATTGCCACTTTTATTTCCCGGGAAACTCTGCTTTTCGCTTCTCTAGAAATGCTGAAGTTCCTTCTTTAAAATCTTCAGTACCAAAAGAAGCACCAAAACCTTCAATCTCTACATCGTAGCCGTTAACACCTGCTTTAAAACCTGCGTTAACTGCTGTTATGGCTGTAGCAATCGCAACGCCTGAGTTATCTAAAATCTTAGCCGCTAATTTTTCTGCGTGAGACATTAGCTCTTCTTGCATTGTTACATGATTCACAAGACCATATTGTAATGCTTGATCTGCATTAATCATACTGGCAGTCATAATCATTTCAAAAGCGCGGCCTTTACCTACCAGCTGCGGTAAACGCTGTGTGCCCCCATAACCCGGTATTAAACCCAGCGAAGTTTCCGGCAGACCCATTCGTGCATTATCACTGGCAATACGTATGTGAGCTGCCATTGCTAATTCTAGACCGCCACCTAATGCAAAACCGTTAATTGCAGCAATTACCGGTGTACTTAGGTTTTCGATAAAGTCAAATAATAATTTCTGACCTTTACGTGCTAAAAGAGCGCCTTGCTCTTCTTCAAAATCTGAAAACTCACTAATATCTGCGCCGGCAACAAATGCTTTTTCTCCGCTTCCGGTTAAGATGATTACTCCAATATTAGGATCGCTATCAGCTTCTGCAAACGCGTCGTGCAATTCCTGAATGGTTTCTTTATTAAGTGCGTTTAATTTTTTTGGTCTGTTTATGGTTATGATAGCCAATTGATCATCGACTTCATAAATAAGATTTTCAAAATTCATGATTATACTATTTAGTTTTTAGACAATTGCCTGCGGAAAAGACACTTTAAAAACAGTTCCTCGTTCCGCTTTAGAAGTAAAGGTAATGGTTCCGTTATAGGTTTCCACGATATTTTTAACCATCGCCAGTCCTAGTCCCATTCCACTTGATTTTGTGGTGAATTTAGGTTCAAAAACTTTTTCTGCAAGATCTTCTGAAATACCATGACCATTATCGCAAACCAGAATACATACCATACCGTCTTCCCGCTTTACCTCAACCCGTATTTTAGGATCTGGAGTATCTTCGGTCGCCTGAGTAGCATTTTTAACAAGATTTGTAATCACCCGAATCAACTGGGTACGATCAAATTTTGCGGTAATCTCTTCTTCTTCCGAAACAAAAGTCAAATAGGGTTCTGTAAAAATATCGAGCGCCAGCTTAGTTACAAAAACCACATTCAACGTTTCATTTTGCTGCGCAGGCATTTTAGCGAAGTTAGAAAAAGCCTCTGCTATAGAACTCATCGTGTCTATCTGCTGAATCAAGGTTTTGCTGTACTCATCTAACTTTTTGTGAATATCAGGGTCTTCAGGATCAAATCTGCGTTGAAAACTTTGTACGGTTAAGCGCATAGGTGTCAACGGATTTTTAATCTCGTGTGCTACCTGTTTTGCCATCTCCCGCCAGGCTGCCTCCCGCTCGCTTTGTGCAAGTTGCGCAGCAGAGTTTTCGAGTTCGTCTATCATCCCATTATAAGACTGCACCAGGTTGTTAATCTCTTCACTGGCATCATCAATCTCAATACGCTGATTGCGTTTATCGAGACGTGTCTCAATCATTTTATCACCTATGGTTTTTAAGCTACGTGTAATGTAACGCGATAGAAAATAGGATAAGGCTGTAGCAATAAGCAGCATAAACAAATAGCCTTCTGCAAGTCTACGCAGAAACTCATCGAGCTCGCGGGTTATAAAATCATCATCCTGTATATAGGGTAGATTCATTATCGCAAGCGGCTTAAATTTATTGTCGTTTATGTAGGTGTATGACGAAGTATATTTTACACCGTCTATCTCTAATTGCTCGACCCATCGTTTTGTGGGAGAATTAGCTAAACCGTCTAAAATTTTAGGTGTGAGCGCTGTTTCTAAGGTGTCTGAAACAAAGCCGTCTTTAGACTTTAATAAAAGGTGTCCTTTTAGATCGTAGATATTAATAGGCAACTCGTGAACATCTGCAATGCGGTATATGTTCTGTTGCCATCTTAAAATATTAGGGAGGTTATTTGCGGTTATCTCATAAGAAGTCTGGTCCAGAACGTAATCTATCTCTGCTCTAATCTGATCTTCTTTGCGCAACAAACGATCTCGGTGATACTCTTTTGCTTCCTCTTTGTATTGTACAACACTAATAATCCCAATGAGAATCGAAGCTCCCAGAATGAGGAAAACCATCCCAAAAAAGATGCGCAGGCGTAACGAAAGCTTGTTAAATTTCATGGGTTAGAAGGTATCAAAAATCGCGCCGTCAGGCGTTAGGGTTTTTTTCGCGTATGCTTTTATATAGTTTTATTCCTAGCATAAGAAGTATCGCAAGCGTTAATAGCCCTGCTAAACCCCAAATCCAGTTGGTTGCACTTTTTGTTATTACTAAAAATACTACGGCAAAGAGAATAAGTGTAGGACCCTCATTCCAGATGCGCATAAATTTTGTGGTATACTTAAAATTACCGGCTTGCAACTGCTTATAAATCTGATGATTTTTGAAATGATATGCAAACAGTAAAACCACAAACCCCAGTTTAATTTGCATCCACGGAAGCTCTAAAAGTCCCGGGCTAATATGTAACATTCCGAATGCAAAAATACTTGCTAAAATCATCGAAGGCCAGGTTATAATCTTCCAAAGGCGCTTAGTCATCAAGGCAAGTTGATCACCTAAAATACTACGATCTGGTTCCTGTTTTTCTGAAGCTTCAATCTGATACATAAACAACCGCGGCACATAAAAAAGTCCCGCAAACCAGGTTACTATAAAAATAAGATGCAGGGATTTTAGGTAATTGTAGTATTCCATAGGGTAAAAATAAACCTAATATATCGTTGAATAAAAAAGGGGAGCATCAAAATAGCTATAAACTAAACTGAACCACCCCTCATTTTATTCAAAATTACTTCCCCATCATTTAAAGGAGGAAGTTCTCAAAAACTAATCTTCCTGTATAAATAAATAATTTAATTGCATCGCATTGAAATCTGCGTTAAAGGCAGTCACTTCATCGCTTACAAGCTTATCAAACCTCGTTAACTGGGTGTTTATTTGCTGAGTAAGTTCGTTTTTAACTGCAATATCCTGATCTGTTGGTGCAAAATCACCCATACTTACCAGCGAATTTAAATGCGCCAGTTTATTTGTTAATCTAATCGGGAAATTTAAAGGATCCTGACCGCTTCGGTTTTTAGTTTGGTACAATGCCTTCTCAATCTCTTCAAGATCTTCACGCAGCTTTTTAGACTTGTCTCGTAAATCTTTAGTAGATGCGTTATCTTTATACTGCTTCTCAAAAGCGCTTAACTGACTGTTGATATTACGTATTTTCTTGATGCTTTGATGTGCTCGATCTACTGTTGAATTAACATCACTAATAAAATCAAACTGTGCCTGCATATCTGCTAATGTAGATTCGCTTCTTGGGTCTGCAACTACTTTATAAGGCGCACTATAATCTGTACCATTTACATTTAGTTTTACGGTGTAATTTCCAGGAATTTGCTTGGGACCTTCTGTACTTGCCCACCATAAGATCATACCATCAAGACGTTCTGCACCTTTGTAAGTCATATCCCAGTTAAATTGATTAGCTCCTTTATCTACTTCAAGCTTATCTTTTTTTGCCGTGTTGTTGTACGACTTAATAGTATCATTTTTAGCATCAAAATAGGTAAGCGTAATGCTGTCTTTTTTTGCATCATATTCCGGTAAATAAAAATAAGTTATGACTCCTTCCGGGTGATTTGTTCCTGAGTCGTTAGCATTTTTACGACTTCCGCCATCCATTCTATAGGTATCTTTGGGCTTAAATAATTTTACAGCATCAGTTTTTGAAGAACTATTCAACTGGTGTAAAACACTCAAGTCATCAATAATATACAGACTTCTACCCTGTGTTGCGACAATGAGGTTATTGTCTTTTAAGGCTAAGTCTGTAATAGGAACTATAGGTAAGTTTAACTGAAACGGTTTCCAGTTTGCGCCTGCATCAAATGAAATATACATTCCGGTTTCGGTACCGGCGTATAATAATCCTTTCTGCTCGGGATCTTCTCTAACTACACGTGTAAAGTGTTCTCCAGCAATGCCGTTTGTGATTTTTTTCCAGGTTTTTCCGTAGTCTGTGGTTTTGTATAAATACGGAGCAAAATCACCGGTCTTATATTTAGTACCTGCGATGTAGCACGTGCCTTCTTCAAAATAGCTTGGTTCAATACTGTTTATCATCATCCACTCTGGCATTCCTTTAGGCGTGACATTCTCCCAATTTGCACCGCCGTCACGACTTACATGAACTAAACCATCATCACTACCGGTCCATAAGAGGCCCTCTTTTATAGGGCTTTCATTAGCGGCAAAAATGGTACAGTAATATTCTACCGAAGTATTATCCTGTGTGATAGGGCCACCCGAAGATTTCTGTTTTGATTTATCATCTGTAGTTAAATCTGGACTAATAACTTCCCAGCTTTGACCTTCGTTTGTGGTCTTATGCACTCTGTTGCTATACGTATATAAAACATCTGGATTGTGACGCGAAAACATAATCGGGAAATTCCACTGAAAACGATATTTCATATCTTCTGCACCGTGCCCCATAGGGTTATCTGGCCATACAGAAACCGAGCGTACACTGTTATTTTTATGATTTACACGAGTTAGAAACCCATCATAACTACCACCATAAACAATATCAGCATCTTCAGGATCTACAGCAATGTGTGCAGATTCTCCTCCTGCAGTCTCATCCCAATCGTCTTCACCTATACTATAACCATCTGTTCGGTGCGGGATACGTACCGTAGAGTTGTCTTGCTGCGCCGCATAAATATGATATGGAAACTGATTGTCTGTCGTAACTCTATAGAATTGTGCGGTAGGTTGATTGTGATAGGTACTCCAGGTTTCACCGCCATCATAAGTTACCTGAGCGCCACCATCATCACCCATAATCATACGTGTAGGATCTTCTGGGGCGATCCATAAATCGTGATGATCGCCATGCGGTGCATTATTACTTTCAAATGATTTACCGCCATCTGTACTTTTGTGATAACTCACATTAAGTACATACACCACATCCTCATCCTGAGTATCTGCATATACTTTTGTGTAATACCAGGCACGCTGTCTAATATTGCGATCGTCGTTAATCATAGACCAGTTTTCACCACCGTCTTCACTGCGATACAAACCCCCTTTTTCTTTATTTTCTACGATAGCAAAAACCCGTTCAGAATTTACCGGAGAAACTGCAACTCCTATAATCCCTAAAGTATCTGTGGGAAAGCCTTTATTTGCTGATATTTCTTTCCAGGTAGAACCACTGTCTGTACTTTTCCAAAGGGCAGATCCTGCACCTCCACTGGTAAAATCGTAGGGTGTTCTGCGCGCATGCCAGGTTGAAGCATATAAAATACGCGGATTATTAGGATCGAAAGTTAAATCAATTGCTCCCGAGTCTTCATTTGCAAAAAGAACTTTAGACCAGTTTGCACCGCCATCTGTAGATTTATAAACACCGCGTTCTTGTGTAGGTTTATAAATATCTCCCAATACAGCAGCATACACGATATCTGGGTTAGTAGGGTGAATACGTATTTTTGAAATATGCCTGCTTTTTGGTAAGCCAGCTTGTTGCCAGGTTTTACCGGCATCTGTAGTCTTCCACATTCCGTAGCCAGAAGAAACGTTTCCGCGTAGCGTATTTTCTCCTCCACCTACATAAATAATATTAGGATCACTGGTAGCAACTTCTACAGCGCCAATACTTCCGCCAAAAAAACCATCTGAAATATTATCCCAGCTACGGCCGCCGTCTTTTGTACGCCACACTCCGCCACCTGTTGCCCCAAAATAAAATAAATTAGGCTTACCAGGAACACCGGTGACAGCCGCACTACGCCCACCTCTAAAAGGGCCTATAAGTCTATATTCTAAAGCATCGTAAAGTGATTCATCTATATCCTGAGCCTGTGTAGCAAAGGTTGAAATAAAGAGTGTTAGGCAAAAAGCTCTGAGTAAAAGTGATCGCATATTTTTAAAACTTAGTTTGTAGCTAACTAAAATACGCAATCGCATCAATACATGCGAGAAGCCTTACAATTTTGTACGTGTTTCCCGCCACAGAAAGTAAGCGGTGACGATTGTAGATAGCACGTCTGCTATGGGAAACGAGATCCACACGCCCAATTCTCCAAAATAATTGGGCAAGATGAGTACCAGCGGAATAAAGAAAAAACCCTGCCTGGTTAACGTAAGTAAGAGTGCAGGAATCGCTTTACCTATCGCCTGATAGTAAGCCGAACCTATTAACTGAATGCCTATTACCGGCACAGCCGCAAAAACCCAACGCATAGCATTAGGTGTATCTCTTAAAACAGCAGCATCTTGTGTAAAAACCGAAACGATAGCTTCGGGAAAAATCATAATTAGCGCAAAAATTAAAAGTGCAACACCACAAGCGTATGTTATTGCGAGCTTTATACTTTCGCGTACGCGGTTATAATTTTTTGCCCCAAAATTATATCCGGCAATTGGAAGAAATCCCTGAGTTACCCCAAGCACTGGAAACAAGGCAAACATAAGCATACGACCTATTATTCCATAAACTGTAACAGATGCTTCGCCGCCAAGGTCAAACAGAATATTATTCATCAACAAATAGGTAACACTTACCACTGCCTGTCTCGCTAGTGTTACAAAACCCAAAGCAGACATCTCCTTAAGTATAGGCCAGTCGAGGCCAAAATGGCTGATATCTATTTTTAATTCTGAATGATCACTTAAAAAATACCAAACGATATAGAGAAAACAACAGATATAAGAAGCTGTAGTTGCCCAGGCTGCGCCAGCCATCCCCATATCTAGCATATTGATTAAAATATAATCGAGGATTAGATTCCCCAATGAAGGGATAATCATTGCGATCATAGCAAATTTAGGCTTCCCCTCTGCTCTAATAACGTTGTTACCCATCATCGAAAGCGCCAGAACCGGCACACCATAAAGAACAATACGGTAATACACTTTAGCAGGCTCAAAGATTTCTCCTTTACCCCCAAAAGCGGGAATAAGTTCGTTTATAAAAACCAACCCCAAAACAACCATTCCTACAGTGAGCAACACGGTTATGGTAATTTGGTTTCCGAAGGTTTTAAATGCTTTAGCTTTATTGTTTGCTCCTAACGCTCTTGAGATAATTGAAGAACCGCCTATCCCTATTGCCATTCCTAAAGCGGCTATAAAGAACGATACCGGAAGAACAACATTAATAGCGGCGATTGCGATACTGCCTATCCAGTTACCCACAAAAATGGTGTCTACCAGGATATTGAGCGACATTACCAGAATACCTATTGAAGCCGGTAATGCTTGTTTTATAAGCAAGGTACTTATGGGTTCTGTACCTAAAACTTCAGATCTGTTTGGCTTTAACAAAAACGTATGTATTTAAATGAAAATTCCCCCAATTAAGAATTGAGGGAATTAAATTATGCTATTGCTTTAGAGGGTTCTACTAGTGCCCAGTCATTTATCCAGGTGGCGACTACGTGTGCCCAGTCATCACGATCATTTAAACAAGGTATGGTTGTGAATTCTTTACCGCCCATCTCGTGAAAGATCTCTTCCCCTTCCATCGCGATTTCTTCTAAAGTCTCCAAACAGTCGCTTACAAATGCCGGAGTAACAATTGCCATTTTCTTTAAACCTTCTTTACCAAAACGTTCTATTGTACGATCTGTGTACGGTTGTAACCACGGGTCAAAACCTAAACGGGATTGAAACGAAGTAAAATAAGTTCCTTCTTTTAAATTTAACTTTTCGGCTACCTGACGTGTGGTCTCGTAGCATTGATGGCGGTAGCAAAATTGATGTGCCGCAGATGGCGTTTTACAGCAAGAACCATCTATTTTACAATGGCTTTTAGTAACATCATTTTTACGTATGTGTCGCTCAGGAACCCCATGATAACTAAACACAAGCATCTCATAATCGAGGTCTGTAATTTTTTCTTCTATGCTACGCGAAAGCACTTCAATATATTCGGGTTTGTTATAAAACGCCGGAATATCAGAGAATCGCATGTTCGGGAAATGCGCTGCACGCAATTCTTCAGCTAATACTAAAATAGTCTCAGTGGTTGCCATCGCAAATTGCGGATATAACGGCAGAATTAATACCTCATCAACACCCTGATCATTAAGCTCCTGTAATCCCTGCATCATAGACGGGCTTCCGTAGCGCATAGCTAATACAACAGGCACGTCAACTTTATCGGCGACTTTCTCCTGAAGCATTTCACTTAAAACGATGAGCGGAGACCCTTTTTCCCACCAGATTTTAGAATAGGCTTCAGCAGATTTTTTAGGACGTGTATTTAGGATAATCCCTTTCACTAGAAGGGTGCGTGCCCACAAAGGGAAATCAATCACGCGTTTATCCATCAAAAACTGCCCAAGGTACTTTTTTACGTCTTTAGGGTCTGTACTATCTGGGGATCCCAGATTAACCATAAGTACTCCTTTTTTCATTTTCTTTTTTTTGATTTACAAAACTACGACTTATCCACTTTTTAAAACCGAAAAGCTATAAGGGTTGTTAGGTGGTGTATTGATGTTTTCTATTGGTTAGAATAACTAATTAACCATTTCATTACATCTTCTAAATGCTGTCTAAATTGAGGTTCTGTGTATGATTCGTCAGTATGACCTCCTCCCGTGTAATACATTTCACCTTCCCCTACTTTATGAAACCAGGCATGCGGGTGGTACTCCCCATTTTTACCGCCTTTGTAAGAAGACTCGTCAAGTGTTAGCGTTACATGAACATTTGGATTCAGGTTTTTAAAATTGTACCACTCATCTACACGCTCAAAAGACTCCGGAAATGCTTTGACCGTCTTATGATTTTCTATTTTTTTTATACGGGCTTTTTGAGTTTCAGGATGGCTTAAAAAATAGCCTCCTATAAATTCCCCATACCAGGGCCAGTCATATTCGGTATCAGATGCTGCATGAATACCAAAGAATTTTCCGCCGGTTTCCATATAATTCTGAAAAGCTACCTGTTGTTCTTCTCCAAGAATATCACCGGTTGTGCTTAGAAAAACTATTAAATCAAAGTTTTTTAAATTTTCAGAATTAAATATTAATGAATCTTCTGAGTGCTGAACTGCCCAGTGATTTTCTGAAGCTATTTCTTTTAACGCAGTAACTCCGGGTTCTATTGAGGCATGTCTAAAACCATTAGTCTTTGTAAAAACCAGCACATTTTTTTTGGTCAGAAAAACACCATTTTTAGTCGAATTACAACTTAAAATCAATGAGGAAAGGAAAACTAGTAATAAAAGATTTTTCATAAAATTAGTTTAGAGATTGAATGTATTTTTTAGGCGTTGTACCGTATTGTTTTTTAAAGGCTGCTATAAAATGACTGGCGGTACTGTACCCTATTTTTAAACCTACCTCGTTTACATTATGCGAACCGGAAGCAAGTAATTGCCGGGCGACTTCCATCTTATAATCAAACAAAAAGCTGTAAACCGAGTCACCATAGATTTGCTTAAAACCTTCCTTAAGTTTATTAATACTTAAGTTAATCTCATCTGCAAGTTCTTGTAGGGAGGGTGGCTCTGCCATACGCGCGATGATAATATCTTTTGCTCGTTTTATTTTTGCGACATTATCTTCATCAACCAGAAACGGACATTGCTCTGTATCTGCTTCAGATGGCCGGTTAAAATACAAGCTCAACAACTCGTAAGCCTTTCCTTTAAAATACAAAGCCTTGATTGAAGGATGCAGATTGTAATTCATTAACTGATTTAAAACTATCGCCATAGATGGTGAGATGTTTCCATCTTTATAGTATTTACGATCTCGATTTTCATCACTTAAAAAGGTAATAAAATCTGCTTCCCGAGAAAAAAGAGAATGAAATTTTTTAATTGATATAAAAACCGAAATCACCCAGCTGTCTGGGGTAATCTCAAGATTTATGGGTAAATCTCGCTGCGGATTGTACAATAATAAAGAATGCTCCTCTCCTAGCGGAAGTTTATAATTACCCTCATTAAATTGAAATACAGAAGATCCTTTTGCACAAAAGTGAAATTGTATATAACTGCTGTCAACCTCACGCGTTATTAATTGATTTTCAGAAGTATCGTTATTAAATTTCAGAATAAAGAAGCCATCTTCAATATTGGTTTCACTATATAAACCTAGAGCGTTATTTTTTAAAGCTTCCATATTCTAAAAAAGGGTTTTTATTTAGATTTGTTCTAAACAAAAGGCTTCGCTAATGCTTAAAATACGTCACTAAATTAGGGCATTTTGAGGATTTTACGATCAAAAACAGGTTTTTATTCGGGTATCGTTAAAAATGATACGTCTAGCGTTACTTTTTAAACAATCTGCGGAATACTTTTGCCAGCGATATTATGAATACAAACGGCAAACGACATTTTTATCCGGCTTATCCCGGTGATTTTTTCGCCATTGGCTTAAGCTATTTAAAAGCAGATGCTGAGACGCGCGGTCATTTTAGTGTAGATACGGTAGTACAAGAACGCATTTTAGAACGTGCCCGTGAAGAAGGCATAGAAGGTCTAAGTATTATTTCTACGTGCAACCGCACTGAGCTATATGGTTTTGCTCAAGAACCGCTAGATCTTGTAAAATTACTTTGTGAACATACGCAGGGAACGATTCAGGAATTTGAAAAGGTTTCTTATTCTTATAAAAATGAAGAGGCGGTAGACCATCTTTTTAAAGTAGGAACCGGTTTAGACAGTCAGATTTTAGGCGATTTTGAAATCATCAGTCAGTTAAAAAATGGTTTTCGCAGAGCAAAAAAGTTAAAACTGGTTAATCCGTTTATGGAGCGTTTAGTAAACTCTGTAATACAAGCCAGTAAGCGTATAAAAAACGAAACCAACATTTCTAGTGGAGCAACATCGGTAAGTTTTGCTTCGGTACAATATATTTTATCTCGTGTTCCTTTTATTTCAGAAAAGAATATTTTGCTTTTTGGTACGGGTAAAATAGGGCGTAATACCTGTGAAAATCTCGTAAAGCATACGCGCAATGAAAACATTACGCTTATAAACCGCACCAAAGACAAAGCCGAAAAAATAGCAGGAAAATTTAATCTTATCGTTAAAGATTATGCAGATATACAATCTGAAATTGCTACAGCTGATGTTCTTATCGTAGCAACGGGAGCACAAAAACCTACAATTTCTAAAGAGCTTTTATATACTAAAAAACCTTTACTTATTCTTGATTTGAGCATTCCTAAAAATGTGCATCAAAATGTTGAAGAAGTTGAAGGTGTCACTTTAGTTCACTTAGACCAACTTTCACAAATAACTAACGATACTTTAAATCGTCGTAAAAAGCAGTTGCCACAGGCAATGGCTATAAATAAAGAAATACAAGACGAATTTTACGAGTGGCTTACGACACGCCAGTTTGCGCCTACTATTAAAGCGCTTAAGATGAAACTTGCCCATATGAAAGATGGCGAGATTGACAATCAACGTCGTAAAATCGCAAACTTTAATGAAGAGCAAGCTGAAATTATCAGCGAGCGCATTATTCAAAAAATTACTACTCAGTTTGCTAAACACTTAAAAACCGAAGACATTTCTCATTCCGGAAGTCTGGAGTTAATTCAAAAAGTGTTCAAACTTCAAAATAATTAAGTTTTGGCAAAAACGATACGCATAGGTACCCGCGATAGCGAATTAGCGCTCTGGCAGGCACATACTGTACAGCATAAATTAGAGGCTCTAGGCTATAAAACCGAACTCATATCGGTTAAATCTACCGGCGATCTTATTCTTGACAAACCCTTATATGAACTAGGCATTACTGGTATTTTTACAAAGACTCTTGATGTTGCAATGATTAATGGTACCGTAGATATCGCCGTTCACTCGATGAAAGATGTACCTACACAATTGCCTAAAGGAATCATTCAGGGAGCTGTCTTAGAACGTGCTGCCAGTGAAGATATTTTTGTTTTTAAAGATGGCAAAAGTACTGCAGATTTTGAATCAACTGTTACTATTGCTACAGGTAGTTTACGGCGTAAAGCACAGTGGTTAAATAAATATCCACACCATCAGGTAGTTGACTTACGGGGTAATGTAAATACCAGACTTCAAAAAGTAGCAGATAACGACTGGGCAGGTGCTGTTTTTGCAAAAGCAGGTTTAGAGCGTATAAACTTAAAGCCCGAAAATCATATCGTACTCGACTGGATGTTACCTGCACCGGCACAAGGCGCGATGGTAATTGCGGTAATGCAAAACGACTCGTATTGCAAAGAAGCCTGCGCCCACCTTAATCATAAAAACTCTGAACTAGTAACTCATGTAGAACGTGAGTTTCTAAGAACTTTAGAAGGCGGCTGTACGGCACCTATAGGTGCTTATGCAGAAATTAAAGAGAAGCGTATTCATTTTAAAGGAGTTCTCTTTAGTCTAGACGGAACTCAAAAAATGGAAATTGAAGAGAGCGTTCCGGTTTCTGAATGTCAAAACTTTGGGACTCTTTGCGCACTTAAAATACTTGAGAGTGGTGGTCGCGAGTTGATGGAGTCCATTAAAAAAGAGTTGTAATACCCCCTACTCTGATGAAATCTATACTCTCCACAAAAAAAATAACCTCTTCTCAAAAGAATTTAATTCTGGGAGCTGGTCTTTCTGTGGTTGAATATGATGCTATACAGATTGAGTATGTAGATTTTGAACTTCCTGATACTCTTGAAAATCTAATCTTTACAAGTAAAAATGCCGTAAACGCATTTTTGAACAAAATGAGTAAAGAACTAAAAGAGTCCTCAGGCTTCAAAAGCCTCCATTCCCTGAATGCAAAAAAGTTAGAAGTGCAAGATTACAAGTGCTTTTGCGTAGGACCCAAAACCGAAGCTTTACTTTTAGAAAATGGCTTCAAAGTGATCAACGCTGCAGATAATGCTAAGGAATTAGGTGATTTTATTGTGGATGCCTATAAAAAGGAGCGATTTATCTTCTTTTGTGGGGAAAGCAGAAGAGCAGAGTTACCTCAAATTTTTAAAGAATATAACGTAGATTTTGAAGAAATTGAGGTTTACAAAACTCGTTTAAATACAAAGATATTTAGACAGCATTTTGACGCTACACTTTTTTTTAGTCCGAGTGGCGTGCAAAGTTTTATGAATCAAAATACATTAGAAAATACACTTGCTGTTTGCATAGGGGAAACCACTGCAACCGAAGCAAAAAAACATACAACAAACTATACCACTGCAAATGCAACTACCATTGAGAGTGTAATTGCCAGAGCAGTAAAAGCACTTAGCTAATAACCACCCGGGCATGCTCGGGATGACTTAGAACTTATGATTAAGAACGACTTATTTTTAAAGGCATTAAAAGGAGAGACTGTTGAACGACCACCGGTATGGATGATGCGTCAGGCAGGAAGATACTTACCCGAATTTCAAGAAATAAAGGCCAAGTATGATTTTTTTACCCGTTGTCAAACTCCTGAATTGGCTAGTGAAATTACCGTTCAACCTATACGCCGTTATGGGATGGATGCTGCGATATTATTCAGTGATATTTTAGTAATTCCGCAGGCGATGAATATTCACGTAGAGATGAAACCAGGTGTTGGGCCGTGGTTGCCAGATCCTATTCGGTCTCAAAAAGATCTGGATCGAGTGATTGTGCCCGATATCAACGACACCCTGGGTTATGTGATGGATGCCATTAAAATGACTAAAGAAAAACTAAATGACGAGATTCCGTTAATTGGTTTTGCCGGCAGCCCATGGACACTTTTATGCTACTGCGTGCAGGGACAGGGTTCTAAGAATTTTGACATTGCTAAGGAGTTCTGTTTTACACAACCACTTGCTGCACACGAGTTGCTGCAGAAAATTACAGATACTACTATTCTTTATTTAAAAGAAAAAGTAAAAGCTGGTGTCAACGCGGTTCAGGTTTTTGACAGTTGGGGAGGTATGTTGTCTCCTGTAGATTATCAAGAATTTAGCTGGCAATACATGCAACAAATAATAGATGCGTTGAAAGACGAGATTCCGGTAATCGCATTTGGTAAAGGATGCTGGTTTGCACTGGGCGAAATGGCTAAAAGTGGCGCTTCGGCATTAGGAATTGATTGGACGTGTAGCGCACGCAACGCCCGTTATTTGACCGGAGGAAACATTACTTTACAGGGGAATTTTGACCCTACACGCCTGTTTTCGCCCCCGAGCGAAATAAAAAGAATGGTTACCGAAATGATTGATGCTTTTGGCAAAGACAAATATATTGTAAATCTGGGCCACGGTATTTTACCTAATATTCCGTTAGAAAATGCAGGCGCGTTTATTGAAGCTGTAAAAGAGTATAAAGCCGAACGATGAAATTCTGGGCTCGCTTAAAATCATTTGATGCCAATCAGCTTTTTAAGCTTGTCAAGTTATTTATTACAAAGCCTTTTTATATTAAACTGACATTGCAGGCAACGCAACATGCAGTACAGCTGGCAAATAGATATTATAGCAACACACATCATAAAAGCAATGCTGCAAATGCATTTAGACATGCATTATGGACAATTTTGTTAGCAAAAGCTGTTTATGATAAGACAGGTAATGAAGTAACTGCAAAAAACTGGGCGTTAAAAGTTACTACAGCGCACGAAAATATTGCAGTAAATAAACCGCTAGAACGCGCTATGGATTTGCACAACAACAATGTAGGCATCTCGATGCTGGCAGAATTGATAAATAAAAAAGAAGACGAAATTGTACTTTTATTAAAAAAGAAAGCACAGGAAGCACAGCAAATCTGTGAGCCGGAAGAGGTGGTAAATTTGGAAAATCAGCTTGTATACATTTCTGAAGAATGATAAAATCTATAGTTAAAGGACTTGCGGCTTACAAAGATTCTTTAAGTTTAATTAACAAATTAAACCTCTGGA
Organism: Leeuwenhoekiella sp. NPDC079379; assembly: GCF_044542075.1. Classification (NCBI taxonomy): domain Bacteria; kingdom Pseudomonadati; phylum Bacteroidota; class Flavobacteriia; order Flavobacteriales; family Flavobacteriaceae; genus Leeuwenhoekiella; species Leeuwenhoekiella sp. NPDC079379. The sequence goes on along the minus strand of NZ_JBITTU010000001.1, from coordinate 790,427 downwards.
AATACTTTGCAATCCCTATGGTAATAAGCTTTGTTACCGCTCTATTAATAGGGATTACGGCGTGGGGATTTTCTGATACTATAGGTGGTTTTGTATCTGGTTTATGGGTCTGGAGTTGGGGAGCAGAAACTATGGCGACCATTAGTAACCTAATAGGAGCTTTAGTAATCATAGCCTTGGGGCTTATGCTCTACAAACATTTAATAATGGCATTCTCGGCTCCTTTTATGAGCCCTGTTTCTGAAAAAATAGAAGCCTATTTACAGCCCGGAATTCATCAACATCGACATACTTCAAATGCAAGCCAACTTATACGCGGTATTCGTATAAATATGCGTAATCTGGGTTGGGAGTTACTTATGACGCTACCCTTATTGCTGTTAAGTTTAATTCCCGTCGTTGGCATAATCGCTACTTTTCTATTGTTCTTAACACAAGCCTATTACGCGGGTTTTGGAAATATGGATTATACATTAGAGCGCCATTTTAGCTACCGCGAAAGCGTTTCATTTGTAAAAGAACATCGAGGCTATGCAATAGGCAACGGAATTGTATTTATGCTTTTTCTTTTAATTCCTATCATAGGTATATTGCTGGTTTTGCCCATCTCGGTTACGGCGGCAAGCAAAACAACACTTACCCTTTTAGATAAAAAATAATGACCGAAGAAACTCAATTTGAAATTGCATTATTAAATGCTGAAGATGCCAAAGCGCTAAACCTTCTTTTAAAGGAAGATAATGACGCCTTTAAAGAATATTTTCCGATAACTTTAAGTGAGAACAAATCTCTTTCGGCAACAAAAGAATACATTTCCACAAAAGAAAAAGAAGCCGAAAATAAACTCGGTTTTACCTTTGCAATACATACTAAAATACACCCTGAGATTGCAGGTCTTGTGATTTTAAAAGAGATTGATCTTGAGAAAAAAGTAGCAGAATTTGCGTATTGTTTGAGTCCGCGGTTTCAAGGTAGAGGGTGGGTTTTGCAAGCCGTATCTCAAATAATTGATTTTGCTTTTGTAAACCATCAGATATCTACTTTTAAAATTATCACTCACAAAAGCAATGAGAAAAGTATAGCTGTAGCAACACACAACGGCTTTGTATGGGATAGCACCTTAGAAGAAGAGTTTAAAACAGAAGATAAAGAAGCTCAGGATATGGAGCTTTATATTTTAAAAAAATAAGAATAAGCAGTTACCCAATGAGAGAACAGTTTGTTAACTACATAAAGAATTTACAAGACACTATTACTTCAAAACTGGAAGCAATAGATGGTTCTGCAAAATTCAAAGAAGATAACTGGGTTCGCAAAGAAGGTGGCGGTGGCCGTACGCGTGTGCTTGAGAATGGCGCTGTAATAGAAAAAGGAGGCGTCAATATCTCTGAAGTACATGGTGCACTGGCTCCTGCTATGCAAAAATATTTTAATGTAAGCGATTGTGATTTTTTTGCCTGTGGACTGAGCCTGGTTATTCATCCTAGAAACCCATATGCACCCACCGTGCACGCAAACTGGCGTTATTTTGAAATGTATGAAAAAGACGGTACGCTGGTAGACTCGTGGTTTGGTGGCGGGCAAGATTTGACACCATATTACCTTTTTGAAGAGGATGCGATTCATTTTCATCAGACTTGTAAAACAGCCTGTGATGCACACGATCCAGACTTTCATAGTCATTATAAAGCACGCTGTGATGAGTATTTTTATAACAGCCACCGTGGCGAAGCCCGTGGTATAGGTGGTTTGTTTTTTGATTATTTAAAAGCTACCCCTGAACGCTCCATGCAAGACTGGTACAATTTTGTGACTGAAGTAGGTAATAGCTTTTTAGAAGCTTACGCTCCTATTTTAGAAAAAAGAAATGTCTTGCCATACGGCGAAAAAGAGCGAGACTGGCAGGAAGTACGTCGCGGTCGCTATGTAGAATTTAATCTGGTACACGATAAAGGAACGCTTTTTGGCCTTAAAACAAATGGGAGAATAGAAAGTATATTAATGAGCCTTCCTCCTAATGTGCAATGGCGCTACGACCATCATCCCGAGCCGGGTAGTGAAGAAGCAAAACTGGTAGAGGTTTTAGAAAACCCAAGAGACTGGGTGTAATTGTAATACCATTATTTCCAGATTGTAGCCTGTTTTGCACTTACATGCGTATCTTTTTTAAGGGCTTGAAAGCGTGCTTTTAGCAACAATTTTCTGCCTCTTAAATTTCGGGTAAAATACAAAGAACATTCTCCTAAATGCTGCGTCCAAAAATTATAGAAAACCAGTGCATCTTCCTTGCGCTGTGCAAAAACATCAGGAACTGTAAAATAGCTGGAGAACCCCAGTTGCTCTCGTAGCCAGTTTGCCTGAGCTAGTATATATCTTGGGTTTTCTATGGGCAATATCACTTCCTGCAAATAGGATATAAACAGTTTTTCTTCTTTTGCGGTAGCACCTTTTAAATAGCAATTTATAACACCTGCATGAGGCTCCTCAATTTCTAAAACGATATTTTTAGGTGGTGTATGTATATGTTTTAAATTAATCATTGTACGTAACACAGCTTTGGCGATTGCCTCAATATCTTTATCTATTCTTCCAAAATATAAATAAAGTTTTGATGCTTTAAAAAGTTTCGGCATTAATGTAACCGCAAGTGCAGCTGCCACTACAACAATAAAATGAATGATTCCTTTAGAGATGAGAACGCGTAAGTAACTGATAAAAATCTCGGGTAACACAACAGTAAGTATTAGACCTATTTCTGCCAAAGCATACTTGAGCGTAGTATCATAAGCGATTTTCCGTTTAACTTTAAAAGGTTGATTGTCATCAAAATTTAATTTCAGCTCATTAACCATAACAGCTCCTTCTTCAATAGCTTCACTCCAGCGAGATTTGACAAGATTGCGATTTGAAGCTAAATTTCTAAAATGCAAATTGAGATCTTCACTGTTATTAGAACCTACTTTTATATTTAAGCGATCACTGCCATTCTCTATAACCGGTACTCCAGTTAAGCTTACGCCGCAAAAAGCATCAAAACGTCTTTGTAGCAAATTGTAATCTGCTCCACCACTATCTGCGGTTGGGTCAACACAGGCAAGATGCCAGATGTTTGCAACTTTATCAGGATGTTCTGGTGAAATCCGTATGGCTCGGCCCCGCATTTGATTAGACATTACAAAAGAGCCTACAAACGAAGCCAAAACCAGCGTATTTATTGCCGGGCAATCCCAGCCTTCTCCTAATAGCGATTTTGTACCTATTAGTATTTTTATAAAACCAGTTTCAAATAAGTGTGTTATCGCCCCTATTAGCAAGGTTTTTGACGATGCGTTGGGTTTAATAATTAAAAAAGATGATGCAGGGATTTGCTCCCAGGAAATTGCATCTGCAGGGAGGTTTTTTCTTAATTCATCAATCGTACTACTGTGTAAAATAATTAATGAGCCGGTGAGTACTCCCAGACACTGTTCTTTGATTCCATTAAAGCGTAAATGCTGGAATATAGGAATTACACCCAGTTTATTAATAGTATGTAATTGATTCTGCTGAATATCTACAAATTCTTTTCTTATATAATCTGAAAGAATGACTTGCCGTAGCGAGTCGCCCATATTCTTAGCCTCCAGATTTGTTATCTCAAGAATGCTATTCAGTTTTGTTACACTTTGTGATAAAGATTTATAAAATCGCTGATCTCCTATAAGATTTAAACGCTTTTGATCGAGTACTCCTATACGTCTGAGTTCTTTTTCAATGGGATAAAGAACCGCCGCATCTTCACCATACGCATCTTTAAAATCAACCAGATAATGCTGTAAAAGTACCTCTACCCACTCATAAGAAAAGCTTGGGATGTGCTTCTGTTCCTCTTCGGTTAAACCCAAAATTTCGAGTTTTTCTCTGGTGATTAATTCTTTAGAAGCATTTAGAAAGATAAGCAGTGCTGAATAGAGCTTAGGCGCCTCATAAATCTGCGTCAGCACAGCTTCTGTTTCCTTATAAAACGGATGGGTTTTAACTAACTCAATAAATTTAATATTACCAGTAAGTGCCGTTACAAAATGGTAAATCTGTTCTCTAAAATCAAGAATATCTTTTATACGCTCTTTACTGGGTTTTGAAAAATGAATATAATCCTGGTGAGGACATAAATTCTGTTCTTTTACGAGTTCAGGAACTGTGATTTCTGCATCTACAGCACCGCAGAGTTCAAAATAGTTACGTAATTCTCTGGGTGAACTGTCATAAGGCGGTGTAGCTGTAAGGGCGATATAAATACAGTTTTCTAATCTTTTTAGTTCAAAAAGCGGCAGCCACCACTCATTTTTTAGATGATGTGCCTCATCTAAAACAATATTTTTAATCCCTGCATTTCTAAAAAAATCAAGTAATTTTTCTGAAGAAGAATCCATCTCATTCTTAAAAAATGCGTGTAGCGATTGATATGTAGAAAACGTAATGTCTGCAGGCTTCTTTAAATCATAACCACAATTTACATCCTTACTGTTTTTTAGAAAACAATCCCTAAGACGATCATTCCATTGATTTCTAATGGTAAGCGTAGGTGTAAAAACCAGTGTTTTTTTATTTACGCGTCTTATCATTTCGAGACCTAAAACCGTTTTGCCAGATCCTGGCGGCGCAATTACATGCAAATGCTCGTCTTCTATATGCTTATTAAATTCCTTAAGAAATTTAGCTTGATACGACCTCCACGGAAATATGAATTTGAGATGTTCAGTTAGAGTAAAATCAGGCGCTAAGCTCAAAATATAATGGTAAATTTGCCTGTAAAATACAGAATAATATGTTTCCATTAAGAAGAAATCGCAGATTACGTACTTCAGAAGCTATGCGCTCTTTAGTACGTGAAACTATCATATCGCCTAATGACTTTATTCTACCTGTTTTTGTGGTAGAAGGAAAAGGGGTTAAAGATGAAATTGCATCAATGCCGGGTTATTATCGCCTGAGTCTTGACAATCTTAAAAAAGAAGCTAAAGAAGTATGGTCGCTGGGTATTAAAAGTGTGTTACTTTTTGTAAAAGTAGATGATAAACTGAAAGACAATAAAGGTACTGAAGCACTAAATCCTGACGGACTTATGCAACGAGCTATAAAAGCTGTTAAAGATGAAGTGCCGGGTATGGTTGTTATGACCGATGTCGCCTTAGATCCTTTCTCGTCTTTTGGGCACGATGGTATCGTAGCAGGAGGTAAAGTACTTAATGATGATTCTAGTGCTATTTTAGCAGAGATGGCACTTTCTCACGCTAATGCCGGTGCAGACATGGTTGCTCCCAGTGATATGATGGACGGTCGTATTTTTGAAATGCGTACCCTGCTTGAAGATGAAGGGCACCACGATGTGGGTATTATGAGTTACTCAGCAAAATATGCTTCTGCTTTTTATGGGCCATTTCGGGATGCGTTAGACAGTGCCCCTGTTGATCTTAAAGATGTTCCAAAAGATAAAAAGACCTATCAGATGGATTTTGCAAACCGCGATGAGGCCATTAAAGAAACCCTCATGGATATTGAAGAAGGTGCAGATATTGTTATGGTAAAACCAGGACTTTGCTACCTAGATATTGTACGCGATATTAAAAACACGGTAAATGTACCGGTTGCTGTATATCAGGTAAGTGGCGAATATGCAATGATAAAAGCAGCTTCTGAGCGTGGCTGGTTAGATCACAACGCTGTGGTTCTTGAACAAACGTATGCGATCAAACGCGCAGGTGCAGATCTAATTGCCAGTTATTTTGCTAAGGATGTTGTGAAGTTAATTTCATAATTGATCTTTAACATTAGAAAAAAAAGAGGCTCGTTGAGCCTCTTTTTTTTGAAATAATTTCGAGTTTAGCCTAAGCTTTTCTTAACCTGTTTGTAAGGTGTTTTGATTATGGTATCTTTATCTCAAATCAAACTAAACCAATGGGTCTACTAATCGCCTTTGCATTTATATCTATATTTTTCTCGTTTCTATGTTCTATTCTAGAAGCGGTTTTATTAAGTGTCACTCCAAGTTTTATACGCATTAAAACTAAAGAAGGTCACGCGTATGCTAACACTCTGGCCAACTTTAAAAAAGATATTGATAAACCACTTATTGCGATTTTAACCCTAAATACTATTGCACATACTGTAGGTGCAATTTTAGTGGGTGAGCAAGCCGGTACAATGGCTGCAGAATCAGGTTGGGATTTCTCTATTTTAGGACTCAATTTTGTCGCTATTGTTTCTACAATAATGACTTTGCTTATTCTTGTGCTTTCAGAAATTATCCCAAAAACAATAGGTGCTACTTACTGGAAATCACTGGGCAACTTTACTGCAAAGACATTAACACTTATTATAATATTTCTTAAATACACCGGTGTTTTATGGATTTTAACTCAAGTCACTAAACTTGTGGGTAAATCTGCTCACGTAAGTACAATGAGTAGAGAAGAGTTTATGGCACTCACCGATGCTGCTGAAAAAGAAGGCGTTTTTGAAGATAACGAGACTACCGTAATTAAAAATTTATTGGTTTTTAAATCGGTGATGGCAAAAGATGTAATGACGCCATTTCCAGTTGTGGTGACCGAAGATGAGACTAAAACTTTAAATCAATTTCATAAAGAACATCCACATCTTAAATTTTCCAGAATTCCTGTTTATAGTGAGAAATCACATAACATTACCGGTTTTATTCTCAAAGACGACGTTCTTGAAGAAATCGTAGAAGAACACGGCCAGAAATTACTTTCAGATATAAGAAGAGATATTTTAATTGTAGATGCAGATCAACCTATACCTGCACTTTTTGACACTTTTGTGACCAGTCGTGGTCACATTGCACTAGTAACAGACCATTTTGGCAACACAATAGGTGTTGTTACTATGGAGGATATTATAGAAACCCTCCTGGGACTCGAAATAATGGATGAGAGTGACACTATTGAAGACATGCAGGTGCAAGCTCGTAAAAATTGGGAACGCCGTGCAAAACGTATGGGAATCGTTCTAGACAAAATTCCTGAAAATTCTAAAACCGTTGAACTCTCACCTCAACACGATGTAAACGTAAAAAACGAAGATGTTGATAAACCTTCAGAATGAAAGAAGCTTATCTAGATTCACCTTTGGGAACACTATTGATTAAAGGAGATCAGGAAGGACTGGTGTGTGTAACTTTTTTAGATGAAAAAATTCCGCAAAGCGAAAAAATACCTAAAGAGCTTCAAGATGTAGTCTCTCAATTAGAACAATATTTTACAGGAAATTTAAAAGATTTTAATCTAAAATTGAATCTGCAAGGCACCGATTTTCAGAAAAAAGTTTGGTTACAACTGGCGAGAATCCCTTTTGGGAAAACCACTTCCTATTTACAAATGGCAAAAGATCTAGGTGATGGTAAAGTCATACGTGCTGCAGCTTCTGCAAATGGCAAAAACCCTATTGCTATTATCATACCATGCCACCGTGTGATTGGCAGCGATCATTCTATGACGGGTTACGCTGGTGGCATCTGGCGTAAAAAATGGCTTCTTGAGCACGAAAGTCCGGTTACACAACAAATGCTATTTTAGAGTTTTTAAGCTCCTTACTTTTTTCATAAACTTTTGATTATATTTAGTTTACAACTAGGTTATCCTATTTGGATGATTGAATTTTTATCATTGACAGTTTTCAAAAATTGCAACAGAAATCTAAATTATGCTATCAAAAATACACTTAGAAAATATTTTATTTCTAGATATAGAAACTGTACCTCAACACGCTAATTTTAGCGATCTAGACACAGATCTTCAAAAGCTTTATGCAGATAAAACAGAATATCAACGTAAGGATGAATTCACGGCCGAGGGGTTTTATGATCGTGCAGGTATCTGGGCTGAGTTTGGTAAAATAGTTTGTATTTCGGTAGGCTATTTTAAAATTAAAGATGCAGTGCGTACATTTAGAACAACCTCATTTCATGGAGATGAGCAAAACCAGCTTTTAGCATTCAAAACTCTTTTAGAAGAACATTTTAATAAGCAGTATCACGTGTTATGTGCACATAATGGTAAAGAGTTTGACTTTCCATTCATCGCTCGACGTATGATTATTAATGGTATTACGCTTCCGTTTAAACTAGATTTATTCGGCAAAAAACCTTGGGAAATCCCCCATCTTGATACCCTGGAAATGTGGAAGTTTGGCGATTATAAACATTATACATCCTTAAAATTACTTACTAAAATTCTAGACATTCCTTCCCCTAAAACAGACATAGACGGTAGTCAGGTACGCGATGTATTTTATGTAGAAAAGGATATAGCTCGTATAGTAGACTATTGCGAGCGTGATGTCGTTGCGGTCGCTCAAATTGTTTTACGTCTGCGCAATGAAGCTTTGTTACAAGTGACAGAGATCACTTCAGTTTAAATAGTGTAGGATATTGTAAATTTAGGCTGTGAATACAACAGCTCTACTTTCAATAAAAGATCTTAGCCTCGGTTTTAAAACCGGAAAGCAAACGAATCAGGTTTTGCATACCATTAATTTTGATGTAATGCAGAACGAGATTGTAGGTGTGGTTGGAGAATCTGGTTCAGGTAAATCTGTCACAAACCTGGCTGTTTTGGGTTTACTCCCTAAGCGAATTGCCGAAATCATTTCGGGAAGTATTTTATTTGATGGAAGAGATTTACTTCCACTATCAGACAACGAACTTCAAAAAATACGTGGGAATGAAATTTCAATGATATTTCAAGAACCTATGAGTTCTTTAAACCCTTCTATGCGTTGCGGAAAACAGGTTGCCGAAATCTTATTAAGACATACTACTCTTTCTAAGAAAGCCGCAAAAGAAGAAACTCTAAAACTTTTTAATCAGGTAAAATTACCTAGACCCGAAGCTGCATTTAAAGCCTATCCTCACGAGATAAGCGGTGGGCAAAAACAGCGGGTAATGATCGCGATGGCAATCGCCTGCAAGCCCAAATTATTAATTGCAGATGAGCCCACAACTGCGCTAGATGTAACGGTTCAAAAAGAGATAATTCTACTTTTAAAAGAACTGCAACAGCAAACAGGAATGAGTATTTTATTTATCTCACACGACCTGTCTCTAGTAAGTGAGATTGCAGATCGCGTTATTGTGATGTATCGCGGTAAAATTATTGAGCAAGGTAGCGCTAAAACCATCTTTAAAGACCCTAAAGAAGACTACACAAAAGCTTTAATCTATGCCCGCCCTTCTACAAGCGAACGGCTTGCAAAGCTACCTACTGTATCAGATTTTTTAAAGGGAAATGCACTTGCAAAACCAGTGAGTAAGGCAGAACGGGAACTTGAACACGAGAAGATATACAGTAAAACCCCATTATTAGAAATCAAAAACGCTACAAAAGAGTATTATTCTAAGGTTTCATTCTTCGGAAAGACAGAAACTCTAAAAGCAGTAAATGAAGTAAGTTTTATAATTTATGAAGGGGAGACATTAGGTCTTGTTGGCGAGTCGGGTTGTGGGAAGTCGACTTTAGGAAATCTAATTCTTCAGTTAGACAAAACTACCAGAGGAGCAATTTTCTACAAGGGAAAAGATCTAACTCTGTTGTCTTCAAAAGAACTAAGAACCCTAAGGAAAGATATTCAGATTATATTTCAAGACCCCTATTCTTCTCTAAACCCAAGACTTACTGTAGGCCGTTCTATTACCGAAGCCATGCAAGTACATAAGCTTTATAAAAACGCACAGGAGCGAAAAACGGAAGCCTTAAAATTACTTCAAGAAGTAGGTTTATTGCCTGAGCATTATGACCGGTATCCTCATGAATTTAGTGGTGGTCAACGACAACGTATAGGTATAGCACGCACTATTGCAGTAAGGCCTAAGTTTATAGTTTGTGATGAGTCTGTCTCTGCACTGGACATCTCTGTGCAGGCTCAGGTACTTAATCTGCTTAATACCTTAAAAACCTCATACGGTTTTACGTATTTATTTATTTCACACGATCTGGCCGTAGTGAAATATATTTCAGACCGTTTGCTGGTTATGCGTAACGGTAGATTTGAGGAAACCGGAGAAGCAGATGCTGTATACGAAAACCCTCAAAGCGATTATACTAAAGCCTTAATCGAGGCAATCCCTAAAGGAATTTAGAACATAAATAGAAAAACTTTTTTAAAGAGGTAGAGAATACTTCGTGTAGTTTGATAGGTATCTTGTAAAACTGCATTTAAGCCTTTAGACTTATGATTCTTAACGGGAGAAAGTGTTGGCATGTTCTTATTTCTTATTTTCGTTAACGTGAATTTAACTTTTTTTATTTAGATATAAAAAAACCGCCGGGCTCCCCCTGCGGTTTATTAACAAATCATAACATCAAAACACTCCTGCTTTGAAATTAAGTAATAATTGAAAGGACTCCTCCTAAACTTTATATCTAAAAAATCCTGATTTGGGAATGACTAAAGTAATTGTAATTTTCAGTTCGCGCAAGAATTTGAGTAACTAATTTTAAAAAACGTTAAAAAAAAGTGTTTTTCACCTGTTTTAACTTGCTTTTTAGCGTTGTTTTTAGTGACTTAATTCATTCAACGATTATTTTTGACACTAGGAAGATAAAAAAAGGAGCCCTAAGGCTCCTTCTTAATGATATACAAAATCTTTAAGCGAGTATCATTTCCGGGACTTCAGCAGGGACTTCTAAATAACCTTCTGTTGCTTTAATAATTTCATCAACAGATACCCCTGGAGCACGTTCTAACAGCCTAAAGCCTTTAGGCGTTACCTCGATCACAGCAAGATTAGTAACGATTTTAGTCACACAACCTACACCCGTAAGCGGTAGAGAACAGCGTTTAAGAAGTTTAGATTCTCCTTCTCTGTTAGTATGCATCATGGCTACAATAATATTTTCGGCACTGGCAACAAGATCCATTGCACCTCCCATACCTTTAACCATTTTTCCGGGAATTTTCCAGTTTGCAATATCACCATTTTCAGCTACCTCCATAGCGCCTAAAATGGTAAGATGTACGTGTTGACCACGTATCATTGAAAAACTTGTTGCAGAGTCAAAAAAAGAAGCGCCTTTAAGTGCTGTAATGGTTTGTTTACCTGCATTAATCAGGTCTGCATCCTCTTCACCTTTAAAAGGGAAAGGACCCATTCCTAATATTCCATTTTCACTCTGAAATTCAACTTCTATATCATCTCTAACATAATTAGCAACCAGCGTAGGAATACCTATACCCAGATTGACATAGAAGCCATCCTTAACTTCACGAGCTATGCGCTTAGCGATTCCGTTTTTATCTAGCATTATTTATTGGGTTGAGGTGTCATTCTTAAATACGGTTTAATCTCTGTGTGTCCCTTCGGAAAAAATTCTGGTATTTGCTCATTACTTACGCTTGGTGAGATTACGCAATCTTCGCCATCTTTCCAGTTTGCCGGTGTAGCCACTTTATGATATGCTGTAAGTTGAAGAGAGTCTATTACCCGTATAATCTCGTCAAAATTACGACCGGTAGAAGGCGGATAGGTAAGTGTTAATTTTATTTTCTTATCTGGTCCAATGATAAATACCGAACGTACCGTAGCTTTCTCACTAGCATTAGGATGTATCATATCATATAATTCAGAAACATTGCGGCTCTCATCACCTATGATAGGATAGTTCATCGTAGTGTTTTGAGTTTCGTTGATGTCTTTAATCCATCCCATATGTTCTTCAACGCTGTCTACGCTAATTGCAATAGGCTTTACATTACGTTTTTTAAACTCCGGGTAATAATTTGCCACAGTACCCAATTCTGTTGTACACACCGGCGTATAATCTCCCGGATGCGAAAACAAAATTCCCCAGCTGTCTCCTAGCCATTCGTGAAAATTGATTTCACCTTCGGTAGTATTTGCTGTAAAATCTGGTGCTGTATCTCCTAATCTTAAATGTGCCATTTTATATATGTTTATTAATCTTAATAATTTATTGATTTATCGTTTTCTAACAGTAAGCTGCTCGATACGCTTCTCATAGTCTGAGCCTTTAAAAATACGTTGAACAAAAATACCGGGAATGTGTATTTGATTTGGGTCAAGTTCTCCTGCAGGTACAAGCTCTTCTACTTCAGCAACTGTAATTGTTGCTGCGCCACACATATTTGGGTTAAAATTGCGTGCCGTCCCCTTAAAAATAAGATTACCTGCAGTATCTCCTTTCCAGGCTTTGACGAACGCAAAATCGGCTTTAAACGCTTGTTCAAGCACATACATTTTACCGTTAAACTCGCGGGTTTCTTTACCTTCAGCTACTTCTGTACCATACCCTGCCGGAGTATAAAATGCCGGAAATCCTGCTTGAGCAGCACGGCAACGTTCGGCCAAAGTTCCTTGCGGAATAAGCTCAACATCAAGCTCATTACTCAGCATCTGGCGCTCAAATTCTGCATTTTCGCCTACATAGGAAGAAATCATTTTTTTGATTTGCTTTTTCTGAAGTAGTAAGCCCAGTCCAAAATCATCAACTCCTGCATTATTAGAAATGCATGTTAATTCTTTTACACCCAGTTTAACTAATTGTGAAATAGCATTTTCAGGAATTCCACTAAGGCCAAAGCCTCCAAACATCATTGTCATTGAATCAGTAGCGCCTTTTAAAGCTTCTGAAACTGACCGCACTGTTTTAATTATCATTTTCTGATTTTAGATACAGAAAATTACAAAACAACGCATCCAACGGCAATTTTTTTACAAGATTTTATGCAATTCATTTTAAGCCCTAATTCAAGAAAAAAATTACGGCTTGGTCCTTAATTAAAAATCTAGTTCGTCAATAATATCAGATTGATGCGAACTTTCTTCAGACTGAGAACAATCTATGCGAATAGAAAGATTTTCTGGTTTTTCAAAAGCGCCCTGTGAGATTTTTAGTGCTTCGTCTGCATAACATTTTTTCATAAAGCTTCCCCAGATAGGCAACGCCATAGTTGCCCCCTGACCGTAGATTATAGAAGAAAAGTGAACCGATCTATCATCACCTCCTACCCAAACACCAGTAACCAGGTTAGGCACCATACCCATAAACCAACCATCACTTTGATTTTGTGTGGTACCCGTTTTACCCGCAATAGGGTTTTTAAATGCATAAGGATGCCCCGTAATTACTTTTTTATAAACATCACTATTTATTGCACCCGATCGTAATCTGGCACCAGAACCGTATTGGGTTACTCCTTCCATAAGGTTAACCGTTACATATGCAGATTCTTTACTTAAGACGTCTTTAGCCTCTGGGATACTTTGGTACAGAACCGTCCCGTTCTTGTCGACAATTGTAGAAACTATTTGCGGCTCAACATGAACCCCTTTGTTAGCAAAAGCAGAATAAGCAGAAACCATCTCAAATAAACTAATATCTGGAGTACCTAAAGCAATAGACGGCACTACCGGTATGTCTTTAGTATCTATACCTAATTTTGCAATTAAATCAATTACTGTTTGTGGCCCCACACGATGCATTAAGCGGGCAGAAACCGTGTTAATAGATTGCGCTAATGCACTTTTTAAAGTCACCATACCACCATATTGTCCTCCAGAGTTCTCTGGACACCAGTCACGCTGCGCTCCCATTTCTCCTGCAGGAATGCAGTAAGGAATATTAGGGATTGTATCGCAAGGAGATAGGTGTAATTGATCTATTGCTGTAGCATATAGAAAAGGTTTAAATGTAGAACCCACCTGGCGCTTTCCGGTTTTTACGTGATCGTATTGAAAATGCTTATAATCTATACCACCTACCCATGCTTTTACCTCGCCGGTCTGCGGTGTAAGACTCATTAAACCTGCTCTAAAAAAGCGCTTATAATATCGTATGCTATCTTTAGGGGTTAAAATCGTATCTATCTCTGAAGCTCCATTCTTCCACGCAAAAACACGCATATCTGTTTTAATATCAAATGATGCTTTGATTTTTTCTTCAGAAATACCATTAGCAGCCATTTTTCTCCAGCGGTCTGAAGTACGCATTGCACGGTACAGAATTTTCTGCTCTTCGTCTTCTGTTATATCTCTAAAGGGAGCAGTTTTATTTCTTTCATTCTGTTTATCAAACTCACGCTGTAAATTCTCCATATGCGCAGTTACAGATTGCTCTGCATAACGCTGCATACGTGAATCTATCGTAGTTGTAATAACTAACCCGTCACGATAAATATTATAAAACTCTTCATTACCGTCTGCATCTTTGCCTTTAGGATTATTTTTAATCCAATCTGCCATGAATGCGCGTAAATATTCTCTAAAATAAGTCGCAATACCATCTGCATGCCCTTCCGGAGAAAAAGTAATTTTCATGGGCATTGCCATAAGACTATCGCGCTCTTGCTGGGTAAGCTTTCCAGTTTGAGCCATAAGTGCTAAAACTGTATTACGGCGTTCTAGAGAATTATCTTTAGAAATCTCACGATGTGGATTAAACTGTCGCGGATTTTTAAGCATTGCAGCAATTACTGCAGATTCTTCAGGACGTAACTCTATGGGTTCTTTGTCAAAGTAAATTTTTGAAGCAGAACGTATTCCCACCGCCTGAAATAAGAAATCCTGCTTATTTAAATACATCGTAATAATTTCTTCCTTAGTGTATTGTCGCTCTAATCGTGCAGCAATGATCCATTCTTTTACCTTTTGTACCAGACGTTCTAGTGTACTGCTAGGTGTATCAGAAAAGAGCAATTTTGCGAGCTGCTGTGTAATGGTACTTGCACCACCTTTTGAACCTAAATAGGCAACGGCGCGCGTTGTACCTCGTACATCTATACCAGAGTGATCGTAAAAACGTCTATCTTCAGTAGCCACAACTGCATCAATTAAATTTTGAGGCAAGTCGCTATATTTTACAGGAGTTCTGTTTTCATTATAGAATTTCCCTAATGTTTTTCCATCTGAAGAAAGGATTTCTGTAGCTAGATTACTTTCAGGGTTTTCTAATTCGTCAAACGTAGGTAAACTCCCAAAAACACCCCAGGAAGCTAAAAGAAAAACAAGAACAAGCGCCCCTATAGATCCAAAAAATAAAATCCAAAATCCTTTAATATACGGTGCGTTACTGGGTGTATTCTTAGCTGTCTTTTTTGTTTTCTGAGCCATTTTTTATTCTTTAATTTTTTCGATGCGTAAACCCACATCTTCAATACCACCTAATTCTTGTACAGGGTTTACGCTACCATTACGTCGCATTGCCTGTTTAAGTCTAAACTGGTATTCGCCCTTTTCAGTAAACCTGAAATTCTCTTTATACCAAAGTTTATTTTCTTTTAAATCTCCAAAACCCTCTCCCAGCCAGGACCCATCAGGTCGTGCCATTTTATATTCTAAAGTATCTGTAATGGTTTTTCCATTAGGAAATTGCAATTCTGAGATCAAAAATAAATTGCTAAATGCGTATTCATTTGTGTTTCTCAAAGTGATAAAAAGATTATAGTTAATTAAACTATCAAGTTTATTCACTTTAAAAACCACTGCAGCGTCGCTTTCCCAGTAATCTGGAAGACTTTTATATTCGTGAAAAACAGCTTTCTCATCACAAGCTGAAAAACAGATTAAAATTAAAAGTGCATAGCAAAATTTATGCATTATTACTTGGGCCTTTTTTACGATAATTTGATTTCTTTCTTCTGCCTTTAGACTTTTTACGCGCTACTTTAGGCTTATCAAAACGTGTTAAACTGTCTTGCCCAACAACGTTACCAAAATCAACTTTAGTATCAGAAATTAATTCTGCTGCGTATTCTTCAAGACTCGCAACCGGTAAATTCTTTTTATTAGATTCTAAAATCTCATTTGCCTGAGTGGTGGTAAGTTTGTGCCAGTTCATCCACTCACCTTCGTATGCATACCACAGGTGTCCCTGAAAAATGTCTATTTTTTGACAAATAGCAGTTCCTTTTTCGGTCTTTAATTTTTGTTCCGTCTTCGGAAAGTCTTTTAATGCGTCTAAATACGCATCAAGCTCATAATTTAAACAACATTTAAGCTTACCGCACTGTCCCGCAAGTTTTTGAGGATTTAACGATAGCTGCTGATAGCGCGCTGCGCTTGTAGTCACCGATCTAAAATCTGTTAACCACGTAGAACAACACAGCTCCCTACCACAAGAGCCTATACCGCCCAGGCGTGCTGCTTCCTGTCTAAAACCTATTTGACGCATTTCTATGCGCGTTCTAAATTCTTGTGCAAACTCTTTAATAAGCTGTCTAAAATCTACGCGCTCTTCTGCAGTATAATAAAAGGTAGCTTTAGAACCATCGCCCTGAAACTCAATATCAGAGATTTTCATATGTAGGTTAAGACGAATGGCTATTTGTCTAGAACGCACTTTCATTGCTTCTTCGCGATCTTTTACACCTTGCCAGATTTCTACATCTTTCTGATTTGCCTTCCTATATATTTTTAAAAATTCTTCGGTGTCATAAGGCACCTTTTTCTTTTTCATTTGAATTCGCACCAGCTCACCAGTAAGCGAAACAATACCTATATCATGACCAGAAGCAGCCTGTACAGCTAACACCTCACCTATATTAATCTGAAGATTATCTACGTTCTTGAAAAACTCTTTACGCCCGTTTTTAAAACGAACTTCTACAAAATCAAAAGGTTCTTGCCCATCTGGTAAGCTCATATTTGCTAACCAGTCAAAAACCGTTAATTTATTGCAACCATCTGTACCACAGGTACCATTATTTTGACAACCACGTGGCTGACCGTTAACGGTCGTACCACAACTTCCACACGCCATGAGATCCTATATTTAGTAAATCTCTAATTTAAAGTAAATTAGGATTTTTTGATTTGTATTCTTTAAAACGAAATTTTTTCGTTTTAATTTATGCTAAAGATAACATTTTAGACAGGCAAAAATATAGTAATTCTTATTGTCAGAAAATGTTATCTCAAATACATTGATATATGACAAATTCAAAAAACACAATTAGGCTTCCCTTAAAACACGAGCATAAAAGGGTTTTGTGTTAAAATTTTTTAAATGTTGGTGGTTATCTAGCTAATCTTTAAATTGTCTGAAATAATATTTAAAAAACAGCACGAATATGATTAAGAATTATTTAAAAATGTTAGCCATTGGGAGTCTCGTATTAACTTCTTGTAGTCAAGATGAAACTTTAGAAACTTCGGTGGAAATGAATTTAACAGCTACCGCTAATACAGAAAGTACCAATATAGATGTTTTAGAAACTCCTGCTTTTTTCACACATAACGATTTTAAATTTAAGATTTCGAGTCTCGTAGAACCTACCAGTTGTGCGACAACACCATTTAATGATGTAATTAACGCTTCAATAAGTAGTAATATTGATGCTTTAGGCGCTCAGTATTACGATATTTATACACAGATAGCTCAATTATATACTTTTATTGACACAGATTCTCAATATTTTGGGGCAGATGGGGAATACACAAACTATGTAAATAATAGAACCCGTAGTCTTGAAAAATTTTGGGACATGTCTAATTTAATTACAGTAAGAGGTCAACATAACGCGACCTTAAATGATCGCGATAAAATTGCAAGTGTATATCTTAATTTTTCTACATTAACAGAAGCTCAGGCATATGGTAATGCAGATTTTTTTCTTGCAGTAAATGAGGCTAGCACATTCTTAAATGAAAGCCCTTTATTATCTTTTGACGGTTTTGCATCTTCTGCAGATCTTATTGTTATAGGTGATGGTCTTGTTCAACTTGCTTCTGAAGCAGGTGTTGAAGATAAGATTGTATGGTCTGGTATTTTAGCTCACGAATGGGCACATCAAATTCAGTTTGATAATACAGCGGTATGGTATCCTAATGGGGCTGCTGACAATGCTCCAGAAGCGACACGATTTACAGAACTTGAAGCAGACTTTTTTGCTGCATTTTATATGACTCATAAAAGAGGGGCGACTTTTAACTGGAAACGTGTTGAAGAATTTAATGAATTGTTCTTCAATATTGGAGATTGCCAGTTTACGAGTCCTGGTCACCACGGAACTCCTGCACAGCGTATGCGTGCTGCAGAGGCTGGTTATGATTTTGCACAAAGCCTTCAGAAAAACGGAAAATTACTTTCTGCAGATGAAGTGCACCAGAGTTTTCTTCAGTATTTAAATACTACTATTTTAACTGCTCCTATCAACCCACCTGCTAATAACTCACAAGTAAGAAGATAGTTCTATATATTTATAAAAAAGCCGGCTAGTGCCGGCTTTTTTTATGCTTTCCGTTGAAATTTCAGCTTTTCTGACCTTCCTTTTTTAAAGATTTTATTACTGTTAGGTATTCCCTTTCTCAGTTCTTTTTGTTCTTCATAAGGTAGCGCAATAATCTCTTTACACTCATTAGAACACGTTAAACTCATCGCGTCTGAGCATTCTTCACATTGTATAAATAACAAGTGACACGCTTCATTTGCACAATTAACGTGCGTATCACAAGGTTTTCCGCACTGGTGACAACTAGAAATAACATCATCAGAAATACGCTCGCCACGACGGTGATCAAAAACAAAGTTTTTTCCTTTAAACTTATTTTCAAGTTTTAACTGCTCTACCTGCCGCGCATATTCAATAATACCTCCTTCTAATTGATATACCTGTTTAAAACCTTTATGCTTATAATAAGCACTCGCTTTTTCACAGCGTATACCACCAGTACAATACATCACCAACTTTTTGTCTTCTTTATGATCTTTTAAATCTTCTTCAATTAGATCTAAACTATCTCTAAAAGTGTCGACATCTGGTGTTATCGCATTTTTAAAATGTCCTATTTCGCTTTCATAATGGTTACGCATGTCTACAAGCACCACATCGTCACTTTCTATAAGTTCATTAAAAGTCTGTGCATCTACGTGAATTCCTTTATTAGTAACATCAAATGTGTCGTCATTGAGACCGTCTGCTACAATTTTATCACGCACTTTTACTTTGAGCTTTAAAAAGGATTTTGCATCCTGTTCTATCGCAATATTGAGTCTCACATCTTTTAGAAAATCTATACTATCTAGAAACGTTTTAAAAGTTTCAAAGTTTTTTGCCGGGACTGAAAGTTGCGCATTTATTCCTTCGTGAGCGACGTAAATACGACCCAGTACTTCCATGCCGTCCCAGGCAATAAAAAGATGATCTCTAAAAATATGGGGGTTGCCTATTTTGGCATATTGGTAGAACGAAAGAGTAAGACGGTCTTCGCCTGCCTCATCAATAAGTGCTGCTCGTTCTTTTGCACTTAATTTATTGTACAGTTGCATGCTATACTAATTTTAAGGTTAAAAAGTGCGCAAAAATAGGGCTTTTAAAAACAGCTAACAACCTTTGCTTTTAATACCATTTTTGAGAAGCAAAAAGTTTTAAACATAAAAAATGCCTCCAATCTTATTGAAAGCATTTTTTCTGAACGGCTAATTCATTAGTAAATTATTTGAAATCAATCAAAGAACTTAGCTAACCACCGTCCAATCTTATACTGCAATTTAAGTGTATTAACAAAGACACTTTGTAATCGCAGTATACACGTTTATATATATGCTCCATAGGAATACTGTTTATAATCTAGTTGCAACATTCCTAATAAGGTTGCGTATACCTATGTTAAAATTAAATATTCGGACTAGGATATTTTCCTATTTAAAAGATTAAAAACACATTATACCCTTCATTTAATGGAATTTTTCCAATATTAAGCCAAGATATCATTGTATCCATCAAAAAGAAATGGTACTTTAGCATCCATAAAAAATAAATAAAACATAAAATACCAAGTATTTGATTTATAGATTAATCAAATAACTTGTAAAGTTTATAAAAGCATCATAATGGCAAAAAAAGAAGAAGTTGCGATGAGTAAAGAGCAAGAAGCTAAATTAAAAGCTCTAAAACTCACCCTTGACAAAATGGACAAAACCTACGGAAAGGGGACGGTTATGAAAATGGGTGATAATGCTATTGTTGAAGTTGAGGCAATATCAACAGGATCTTTAGGTCTTGATATTGCATTAGGCGTAGGCGGCTTACCTAAAGGGCGTGTGATTGAAATTTATGGCCCAGAATCTTCTGGTAAAACCACACTTACTCTACACGCAATCGCAGAATCACAGCGCAAAGGAGGTATTGCAGCATTTATTGATGCAGAACATGCTTTTGACCGGTTCTATGCAGGAAAATTAGGGGTTGACATTGAGAATCTTATTATCTCACAACCAGACAACGGGGAGCAGGCTTTAGAAATTGCAGATAATCTTATTCGCTCAGGAGCAATTGATATTATAGTTATTGACTCTGTTGCTGCATTGACTCCTAAGAGCGAGATAGAAGGTGAAATGGGTGATTCTAAAATGGGATTACACGCACGTTTGATGTCTCAGGCTTTAAGAAAACTTACCGGTTCAATAAGTAAAACTAACTGTACCGTTATTTTTATTAACCAGTTAAGAGAGAAAATAGGTGTAATGTTTGGAAACCCGGAAACTACAACTGGTGGTAATGCCCTTAAATTTTACGCTTCTGTACGTTTAGACATACGCCGTTCTACGCAGATTAAAGATGCTAATGGCGAAGTACAAGGTAACAAAACCCGTGTGAAGGTGGTTAAGAACAAAGTAGCACCACCGTTTCGTCAGGCAGAATTTGATATAATGTATGGTGAAGGTATTTCAAAAGTTGGTGAAATTCTTGACATAGGTGTTGAGTATGAGATCATCAATAAAAGCGGTTCTTGGTTCAGCTATCAGGACACGAAACTAGGTCAGGGACGTGATGCTGTAAAAGCAATACTTAAGGACAACCCAGATTTATTAGAAGAACTAGAAATTAAAATAAAAGATGCTATAAAAGTAGCTACCTCAGCGTAGTAATATCTTTTTTTTAAACTTCACGCAACCTTTTTCATCATTAAGTATCTACTATAAAAGAAGATATTTATAATGATGAAAAAGGTTTTTTTATTACTCGCTTTACTAGCCTTAGTTGTTAGTTGTTCTTTAGATGATGACGGAAGAAATGTTAGCTATGAATTTGTGCCTATTACAGATTATGAATTACCAGATTCTTTAGTGTTGGGGCAGAAATATCAATTCCCCATTAAATATGTTTCTCCTACAGATTGTAATGCATTTTACGGTTTTGAATACGATCGCAAAGACAGCACGCGTTTTGTATTTGTTGTAAATCAGGTATTTGAAAATGAAAATTGTACAACTACAACAGATACTGTAGAAGCCACACTTAACTTTGAGGTACTATATAATTACACTTATGTGTTTAAATTCTTTAAAGGCTTAGACGCTAACGACAAGCCTACTTATATAACTCAAGAAATACCTGTAAAGCAACCATAAGAATTTAACAAATCAAAAATGTGAGTTTAGAACAGCTCATTATCGACTGCAAACGTCAAAAATCAAAAGCACAGGAGGCATTGTACAGGCAGTTTGCCAGGACACTTTTTCCCGTTGCTTTAAAATATGCCCGCAATTACAGCGAGGCTGAAGATATCTTGCAAGAAAGTTTTATTATAATTTTTGAAAAAGTTTCGCAGTTTAAAAACAAAGGCTCTTTTGAAGGCTGGCTTAAGCGTATCGTCATTAACACAGCATTACAGCGCTACCGTAAACAAGCAGTTTTCGAAATAATAAACGAAGAAAACATCGAGGAAGCAGCCGTTGAAATTGATGATGATGAAGAAATCTCGCTTCAGTTTTTACTTCAGATAGTACAAGAACTACCCGACCGGTACCGGTTGGTTTTTAATTTATATGCATTAGACGGTTATTCTCATAAGGAAATCTCAAAAATGCTAGAAATTAAGGAAGGCACATCTAAATCAAATCTAGCTCGTGCCCGAATGATTTTAAAAGAGAAAGTTCAAGACTTTCAAGCTAATGCTCACATACAAGCTTCAACGCGGTGAAAGAAAAGAAAAACATAGATCGCTTATATCAGGAAAAGTTTAAAGACTTTACCATAGAACCTAGTGAACATATCTGGGCAGGTATTGCTGCGCGACAAAATCAAAAGAAAAAACGCATTCTACCGTTATGGTTTCAATTAAGTGGAGCTGCAGCAATTCTAGTGCTCTTGCTTTTAGCAGGTACATTTTGGTTTAATACGGAAAATGATTTAAAGACACCTCAACTTGTAAATCAAGAGCAGGAAAATACTTCAGATACTCTTAAAAAGGAAGATAAAACCATTTATAACACTACCCCTTCAGAAACTATAAATACTAATCAAGAGGCGATTACTTCTACAACTACTAAATCTTCTGAAGTTTTAAACACTGAAAATATTTCGGTTGAAAACAATACTAGAGAAACAATTAAAAATACCTCAACTCAACATCGATCTGCTGTAGTAACTAATGGTCAAAACTCTTTAAACAATGCTTCCGTAGGAAAAAATGGAATAGGGCAACCTATTGAAAAAACAACGGTTACGTCAAATATTCTTAACGAAGATTTAAAACCGAATGAACCATTACACAATACAACTGCGTTTGCCCTTAAAAAACCGGTTGTTGAAACAGCTGTTGTTCAAAATGATATAGAAAACACAACTCAAGATAAACAGACTCCTACAGAAATTGACCCCAATGCTTTAGAAAAACTGGCAAATAAATCTAAAGAGGAGGCTATTGCTACAACAGATGATCCTAATAAAGCAGAAACGATGCGATGGGGGATTACACCTATGGTTGCGCCTGTTTATTACGACAGTTTTAGTGGTTCTGGTATAGATCAACAGTTTGCTAATAATACAAAACGTGCCGATGTAAATCTCAGTTATGGGGTGCAGGTTAGTTATGCACTTTCAAAACGTATTACAGTACGTTCTGGGATTAACAAAGTAGAACTGGGCTATAGCACCGAGCAAATAGGATTCACGCCCAGTATTAGTGCCAGAAATCCTAACACGATGATTAGCAGTATAGACTTTAATGACAATTCGCAAATCATACAACTTGACAACAATAACAACTCGGGTTTACCCAATTTACCTAGTGGTAATCAAACCGAATTTGCCACCAGTATAAGCGCTAATAAAAATACATCTTTACGACAGGAATTGGGATACATAGAGATTCCTCTTGAGGCAGAATATACTCTGCTAGATAGTAAAATTGGTTTACAGGTGATTGGTGGATTAAGCTCAATGTTTTTAAATACAAACTCTATTTCACTTGAGGAAGAAGGCAATTTAGTATCTGAATTGGGTAAATCAAACAGTCTTAATAACACCAGTTTTAGTACTAACGTAGGGCTTGGTATTGACTATAAATTCACTGAACGAATTCAATTTAAACTAGAACCTATGTTTAAATATCAACTTAATGCATACACAAAAAGTGTAAGTGATTTTAAACCTTACTATTTAGGTTTATACACAGGTTTGAGCTTTAAGTTTTAAAATATTAAAGAAGAAAGGTTAGGTTATTTTTTTAGTTGGTTAGGTAATTATTGCACAGCAATAATTAGAAAAACCGCCCTTGGTTAGGGCGGTTTTTTTCGTTTATAAACTAAGGTCTTGAAGAAGTTCTTTATGTATTGCACGATAGGTTTGATCCCTCAATTCTCTTCGGTCTTTTGCTTCTTTTCCTTTTGTTTCTATAAAAGGTAGAATCTTAACACGCATTTTACCTGGTGTGCCTGTAAAGAAATCATACGAGAACCGTTTTTTATTATCGTAAAAAACCATAGGCACAATGGGAACCTGATGATCTATCGCTAGTCTAAAAGCGCCATCTTTAAAAGTATCTAATACTACAGAAAGATCGTCAGGCACGCCTCCTTCGGGAAAAATACAAATACTTAAACCTTGCTTTAATCTGCGCTGCGCACTTTCAAATACAGCCATTCTACTCTTTGCGTCTCCTCTATCTACTAAAATACAGGTTTGTTTATAGAAATATCCAAATAGCGGGAACCGTGCTAATTCTTTCTTACCTACAAATACAAATGGATTGCGTGCTACGTGCAGCATCAACATAATATCGGCCATTGAGGTATGATTTGCGACAAACATATAGCTCTTGCCGCGTTTAGTTTTTTCAAGACGTTTTATCTGTGGCCAAAAACCCATACCAAACAAAATAAACCGGGCCCAAAATTGCGCCATTCTAAAAAAGTAAGGATACCACGTGTCCTTTGCAACAGATATTACAAGAAAAGGAAACAAGACAATTATAGGAACTACTAAAAGTATATAAAACCATATACGCCAAAGCAGTGTAATAATCTTACGAAAAACGTGAATCATATGTGGTTAGGTAATTTGGCTGTGATAAACAATAATGAAGTTGTAATCATTCAAAAATAGGCATTTTAAAAGGAGTTAATTAGCCAAAAGGGGTAACTTTACGCAAAATTATAGTTAACAATGTCACGAATTTTAACCGGAGTTCAAAGTACAGGAACTCCTCATTTAGGAAATTTATTAGGTGCTATTATTCCTGCAATAAAAATGGCAAATATGCCGCAAAACGAGTCTTACTTGTTTATTGCAGACATGCATTCTCTTACTCAAATTAAAAACGGAGAAACATTAAGACATAATACCTATTCTACAGCAGCTACCTGGCTAGCCTGTGGTCTTGACATTAATAAAACTGTTTTCTATCGTCAAAGTGATATACCACAGACAACAGAATTAACGTGGTATTTGAGTTGTTTTTACCCCTATCAACGCCTCACACTTGCACACAGCTTTAAGGATAAAGCAGATCGTTTAGATGATGTAAATACCGGTTTATTTACGTACCCTATGCTCATGGCGGCAGATATTCTTCTTTATGATGCAGAGATAGTACCGGTGGGTAAAGATCAATCGCAGCACTTAGAAATGACACGTGATGTTGCTTCTCGTTTTCACGCACAAATGGGAGAAACATTTGTGATACCAGAACTTAAGCTGCATGAAGAAACCATGTACATACCCGGTACAGACGGTGCTAAAATGAGTAAAAGTAAAGGCAATACCATTATTTTGTTTCAGTCTGATAAAGCTTTGAAAAAACAAATTATGAGTATTGAAACAGATAGCACTCCTTTAGAAGAACCTAAAGACACAACTACCTGTAATATTTTTGCAATTTATAAACTGTTAGCTTCTGATGAAGATGTTGCTGCAATGCGTGCTAATTACGAAGGTGGGGGTTATGGTTATGGTCATGCAAAAAAGGCATTGTACGAACTTATACTTACTAAGTTTGAAAAAGAACGTGAACTCTACAACCATTATATGGCAAATCTTGATGAGCTTGATGAGGCTTTAAAAGTAGGTGCCGAGAAAGCTCAGGTTGTTGCGCAGTCAGTTTTAAAGCGTGTACGTACAAAACTAGGATACTAGGCAAGTTCAAACTGCTTACCCGGAAGTGGGCGTATAACCCCTTTTAATTCCATATTTAAGAGAATGCCAGCCACTTTAAAGGTTGGCATTTTGCAATTTAAAGCGATTAAGTCGAGCTGCTCTTTTCCTTGATTGGTTAAGTAATTAAATATTGCTTTCTCCTCAACATCAAGTTCTACAAAAAGTTGCTTTTGCACAGATTTGAAAGAATCTTTTACACTCCAATTCAACATATAAATTAAATCTGCAGCACTGGTAATTAACTGGGCTTGCTGAGATTTTATAAGATTATTACAGCCTAAACTTTGTGAATCATCTGGCCTCCCAGGAACAGCAAACACATCTCTGTTGTACGAGTTCGCGATATCTGCCGTAACCAGCGAGCCTCCTTTATCTGCACTTTCAATTACTACAGTTGCCTCACTAATTCCTGCAATAATACGATTGCGTCTTAAAAAGTTAGTTCGGTCAAAATTGTCTGAACTCCAGAAATCTGTTATAAATGCGCCTTGTGCTTCTAAAGATTTTGCATAATTATGATGAACTTTAGGATAAATCTGATTGAGGCCGTGTGCCAATACTGCAATTGTTTCTAAACCATTGTTTAGTGCTGCACGGTGTGCCGTGATATCTACACCGTAAGCAAAACCCGAAACAATTACAGGTTTTAAAGGTGCAAGATCTTCAATAAATCGTTTTATAAATTCTATCCCGTAGGTCGTTACTTTACGGGTGCCTACAATAGAAATCATTTTAGGATTTGCATAATTTGAGTTTCCGCGTTTAAAAAGTAAAATAGGACCGTCTATGCAATGCTTTAGTCGTTCAGGATAGTCAGCATCTAGAAAACATGAATATTCAATATTATTATTCTCAATAAACTTGAGTTCTTTTTCGGCTTCAATAGCGTGCTCTTTATTGTAAAAATCCTTGACTTTATGCTCCCCTATTCCGTCTATATCTAGAAGCGTTGCCTTTTTTTGAGCCAAAACATTTTGAGGTGTTTCAAACCGATTGATAAGTCTTTTTATAGAGGTGTCCCCAAGATTGGGAATACGTTGTAAGATTAGAAAAGCGTGTAGTTGGTCCTGAGTCATCCCTATAGTTAGCTGGTATTAAAGATATTATAAAATTGTTGACAATTCAATGCTTACTTTTTAAGGGCGGTCGCATTTTTTTTTATTTTTACGTTATGCATTACTCTACTTACATAAGCGATTTGCTTTACCGTTACGAGTGCGTTATTATTCCCGGATTTGGGGCATTTTTAGCGCATAAAATTTCTGCTCATCATGATGCCGACCAAAATGTATTTTTTCCTCCTAAAAAGAGAATTTCATTTAATGCGCAATTGAAAGAAAATGATGGTCTCTTAACAAATTACATCGCAACAGCCGAAAATAGTAGCTATGCAGAAGCTTTAGGTAAGCTTCAGGCATATGCATACACGCTTGAGACGCGCATACTTAATGGGGAAACTATTTTACTAGATAAAATAGGTACACTAACCCAGAATGAATCGTCACAAATCAAATTTGAACCGGTTTCTGCTACAAATTATTTAACAGAAGCTTTCGGTCTATCTTCTTTTGAGACTAAACCGGTAATGCGCGAGGTTTACAAACAGGAAGTAGAAGTATTAGAAGAGAAAGCACCTATACACCTTACAACTGATCGCCGCACTAACTCGTGGTTAAAGTATGCTGCTGTGGGAGTTCTTGCAATTGGACTTTCAGGAACATTTAGCTTTTTACATTTTAAAGACATTGCAGATTACAACTTTGCTCAAGAACAAAAAGCAAAGAAGCAAGTTGAAAATACCATACAACACGCAACATTTACAATTGAGAATCCGCTGCCTGCTGTTACCTTAAACGCTTTTAAACCTAAAGGAAGCTATCACATTGTAGCCGGTGCTTTTAGAGTACCTGAGAATGCAGAAAGCCGTGTGAAAGAATTGCGTGAAGCGGGATATAAAGCACGCACTTTAGGCGAAAACAAATATGGTTTACATCAAGTTGTTTACGGAAGTTATACAGAACGTACTGAAGCACTAAACGATTTACGCAAAATACGTACTAACGATAATTCTAACGCCTGGATGCTTATTCAGGAGATGGATTAACGTTAAAGAAAACATATAATATTGAAAGCCTCCTATTTGGAGGCTTTTTCGTTTCTCAATCGCTTTTATTCTTGCTACTTTTGCGCAAAAATTAATGTATGGATACTAAGACGCCTTCACAATCGCGCACAATGCAAACAGATCTTGTTTTACCTAACGAGACTAACCCACTTAATAATATGTTTGGTGGTGAACTGTTAGCGCGTATGGACCGTGTTGCCAGTATTACCGCAAGGCGACATTCTCGCCGAATTGTCGTTACTGCTTCAGTAAACCACGTAGCATTTAACAAGGCAATACCTCTGGGTAGCGTTGTAACCGTAGAAGCGGCGATTTCCCGAGCTTTTAAAACCTCTATGGAAGTTGTTATAGATGTGTGGGTAGAAGACCGTGAAAGTGGCTTAAAATCGAAAGCAAACGATGCGATATATACGTTTGTAGCTGTAGATGATACCGGTATGCCAGTACCTATACCACAAATTAAACCAGAAACCGAAGAAGAAGTCGCTCGCTACGACGCTGCTTTGCGCAGAAAACAGCTGAGTCTGGTTCTTGCAGGTAAGATGAAAGCTTCAGAAGCCACAGAACTTAAAGCCTTATTTCAACAATAAATCTGTTGTGATTTTAGCTTAGATAAACTTTACTTTATATAAAAACCCTGTTAAGTCAAGACTTAACAGGGTTTTTTGATTCTTATATCTCGAAGTTGAAATGAGATATATTTAAAATTTACATATTATAAACCCAATCTTCAGGATTTAAACGTTCTGAATCTTTATACACTAAAAACTTTAAAATGGTTTTGCCGTTAAATGAATTTTCAGCAATTTCTCCCAGTGCTTGTTTTGTAGAAATTTGATCGTTTACTTTAACTTTCAAGTTTTTTAAATTCTGATAAACCGTCAAATAGTTTCCGTGGCGAATTAAAACCGTATATCCCCCACCTCGTATTAGTTGTATTTGTTGAACTGTTCCTTTAAACGCTGCACGCGCAATACTACCGGGAGCAGTTTCTATCTCGACCCCACTGTTGTAGGTTGTAATATTAGGAAGTGTGGGGTGTTTTGAGGTGCCAAACTTTTTATAAATCCTACCGCGTTCTACAGGCCAGTCCATTCGGCCTTTATTAGATGCAAAATCGCTAGCTAATGCCTTTGCTGCCGGGGTTAACGAGAATGTAGGCATTTTACTCACATTTGTAGCCGCTTCTTTTGTTGGTTCTACTCCTGTTTCCTTTTTAGATGCGGCAATTGCCTCTCTGATTAAACGGTCTATCTCTCGGTCTATACGATCTGCTGCCTTTTGTTTGTCTTGTATTTGCGCTACATATGTAGATTCTTGTTTTCTAATTTTAGAAATCAATTCATCCTGCTGCGCACGCTCCCCTTCTAATTTCTCCTGTTCAATTTTATTTTGGGCAACCAGCTTTTGCTTTTCTTCTTTTTGTAAGGCTAGTTTCTTATTTGTCTCCTGAAGTAAAGCCGTACGTTCTTTTATCTGATCTCCCTGCTTTTTTCGGTAATTGCTGTATTGCTTCATATACTGCACCCGCTTGTAGGCTTGTAAAAAGCTTTTAGAAGAAAGTAAAAACATGATGCGGCTCTGGCTACTTTTACTCTTGTAAGACTTTTGCACCATACTGGCATAATCGTCTTTCAGTTTTTCTAGTTCTTCTCTTAGCGAGGAGAGTTTGTTTATATTTTGGTTAATTTTCTGCGTTAGTAAGTTTGCCTGACTATTTGTAACCTTAATAAGATTTTGACGTGTTTTTATTTTAGAATCAAGGTCTTCTACCTGACTCAATACGTTAATCTCTTTCTTCTTATTACTTTGACGCAGTTTGCTTAATTCTTCAATCTGACCCATTAACGCTCGTCGTTGTCGCTCAAGCTCTGCCTGCTTGTCGTTTTGAGACCACAATGCAGTGCTTCCTGCAAATAGAAGCGCTACTACTAAACCAAATTTATAAATCTGCTTCAATTGCATTAAAGTTTTATTTCTTTTAATCCCCCGGGAATACTAAACGGAAAACTCACCTCTGTATTAAAATCTACGCCTTTGTACTCGATATCAACGCGAGTCTCTTTACTCGCTTCCTGAGCGCTTATACTTATAGCTGAAGGAAAATAACCATTTTGCTCCTTTATGTAATCTGCATATTTAATCGTTAAATCTCTTTGCTCTTTATCTTGTGTTAGACGCTGCTCCTGCAGTGTAAACGCTCCTGCATTTAAATAGAAAAATAGGTTAAATAAGTTCTGTTGCTGACGCGGTGCAACTAGATAGCGTGTTCCTGTTGCTCCTGCACTAAAACCGCTATTACGTAAATCATAGATGGGCTCTCCCAGCAATAAGGCCTGTACTTGTTTATAGTTTAACTCGGTGCCTAGTAAATCACTGAGGAGTTTGAAATCGCCGTCAAAATAAGTCCCGTCAATTTTCTCATAAAACTGAACGCGGTCTTGAGTAATCATCGCTTTAGCAAGTGAAATCCCCAATACAGATGCACTCATCCAGATGGTTTCATCTTTTTGCATACGCAAACTTACCGTTACACTTTGTGTACGATCGGGGTCTGAATATTTTATTTTTAATCGTGCAGCAAGGGTTTCAAACTGCGGGTGTGTCTCGTAATGACTCGCTATTATTTTAGTAGAAGCTAAATCATCATTAGTAGCAGCTACTTTTTTTGTTGATTTACAAGCGGTAAGACTTACCATCAATAGTACTACAAAACTTTTAAAATATATATGCATCGTGTTAATTCAAATTATTAATTAGCTCGCGATACCTAGTCGCTTTGTTTGCATCTCCCAGCGTAACATAAGCGCGTACCAACTCACTGTAAAAATCTGCAAGCATTTTAGAATCTTCAACTACGTAGTCTAAACCCATTTCTAAATATTCTGCAGCATTCTTAGATTTACCCAAATTGTTTTGAGCAACTCCATAAACTAAATAAAACAAGGCTTGAGCAGGATACAAGCTTAAGGCTTCCTCACTAAGGTTTGTGGCATTTTCAAACTGTTTTGCTTCAAGCTGAAGCATAAGCAAATTGCGCAATACACCTAAATCTGAAGGATTCTTTTTATATGCATTCTCATAATAAGACAATGCCTTGTCGTTATCTTTATTCTTTAAATAATAAGCTCCTAATTCTTCATTTACATCCGTATTTTCTTCATTAGAAAATAGCGTGATTGCTTGCTCCAGTTCTGGCTCATACTCGGGATTACGATCTACAAAAATTAAAAAGTCATTTAAAACATTATGTTTTGCCTTCGCTTCAATCTTTGAACTTCGCATCACTTTCTCAAGGGAGGCAACCGCTTGTTTGATTGCGCCGCTCTCGAGGTAATATTTGTACAAAGCCATATGTACAATCTCAGACTTTGGGTTTACTTTTAATAAGCGTTGAGCCGTCTCATAGGCCTGTTGTGTCATGCCCTGCTCGCTGTAGACGTAAATAAGATTGAGATAATGCTGTTCATTTTTAGGACTAGCAGCTATTTGTTTTAAAAGTGCTTTTTCCTGAACATCTCCTCCACTTAAGGCTAGCGCTTGCTGTCGTATTTGATTGCGATAAGCATCTTTGCCTAGTTTCTCTTCAAGCTCATCTATGAGGCTTATAACTTCTTTAAATGAACCCCTACGCAAATAAATACGCGCTAAGTCTTCTTTATATCTAATATCAAATTTTACGAGTTGTTTTACAAGATCTATAGCTTTCTCAAAGTCCTGACGCGCATAATAGACATCATATAGACTTACCATTATATCGCGTTGGTTTGGCTTTAATTGCAGCGCCTTTAAATAATTATTTTCGGCCTCCTGCACATTGCCTAATAATGCTTCATTCTTTCCCTTCTCAAAGTAGAGAATGGCTTCCTGCGGTCGTAGTGAGATGCATTTATCTAAAGCGATTATAGCGCGCTCGTAGTTTTGAATGCCTTTTTGCTTTAAAGCTTCAAAAAAATACTCTTGAAAATCATCTGTAACATCTTCAAGATTGTCAACATTTACGTCTTTTAAGGTAGCAGGCTCCTGTGCTTCCGCCAACGGCGAAAACAAAGAAAACACGAGTAAACACGTAAATAATTTCATTGTATAAAAGCTATATCAATTCAGAATAGTCACCAATACTAATTTCGGTAAAATTACCATTGTATTTGGCGTAATTACCTATCATGGCGTTTTTTAATTGTGCATTTTTAATAGTGCTGAAATTCTGAATTAAACTTTGCTCAATGGTACTGTTTTCAATAACGGTTCCCTTACCTACGGAAACGTTAGGGCCTATTGTTGAATCTTTAATCACCACATCATCACCCAGATATACCGGCGGAATAATTGAAGCGTTCTCTAGTTTTGCAGAAGGAGAAACTAATTTTTGCTCTTCTTTATGCAAAAACTGAAGCATTCTTCCGTTAGTTTCTACCGTTACATTTTTATTACCACAGTCCATCCACTCGTCGATTTTTCCAGGTTTAAAGACATAGCCTTTAGCTTGCATTTGTTTAATACCATCGTTAATCTGGTATTCGCCACCGTGCATTAAATTAGCGTCGAGAACAGCTTGCAATTCTTGTTTAAGAACACTGCCCTCTTTGAAATAGTAAATACCTATAACGGCTAAATCTGAAACAAATTCTTCAGGTTTTTCTACAAGACCAGTAATTTCTTTATTTTCATTTAAAGAAACCACACCATAGGCCTGCGGGTTTTTAACCTGCTTTACCCAGATTACACTATCTGCTTCTTTATCTAACGTAAAATCTGCCCTAAAGAGTGTATCTGCATAAGCAATCACACAAGGGCCGCTCAAAGATTCCTGAGCGCACATAATCGCATGACCTGTTCCCAGCGGTTTATCCTGATAGTAAATAGTACCTTTTGCACCTAGACGTTCAGCAATTTGCTTTAAATTTTCTTCGGTTTCTGAACCAAAATCTTCTGCAATGACAAAAGCTATTTCTTCAATTTTCTCTTCAAGAACGCCGGCTATATCCTCTACCAGTCGTTGTACAATAGGTTTACCGGCTATGGGAATTAACGGTTTAGGTATTGTTAATGTATGTGGTCTTAGACGAGAACCCCGCCCTGCCATAGGAACTATAATTTTCATTTATTTGTTTCTGGTTTTTTGCTTTAAAGGAGTTTATATTCAAAAGCTCTTCTGGTAAAAAAGCTCTTTTGATAGAATTTCCTACTATGTGGAAAAAAATTATTTAGTACCGGTACTGCCAAAGCCTCCTGACCCGCGCGCTGTCTCGCTTAGAACATCGACTTCATTCCAGTTTGCACGCTCATGTCTTGCGATAACCAATTGTGCTATGCGCTCCCCGTTTTCTATGGTAAAATCTTCATTTGATAAATTAACAAGGATTACACCTATTTCGCCGCGGTAGTCTGCATCAATAGTTCCCGGGGCATTAAGAACGGTAATTCCGTATTTTGCAGCCAGACCGCTTCTAGGTCTTACCTGAGCTTCAATGCCTACAGGTAACTCAATAAACAATCCGGTTTTTATAATGGAGCGCTCTAAAGGTTTTAAGATTACGGGAGTCGTAAGTTCTGCCCGTAAGTCCATTCCTGCAGAAGCTTCAGTCTCGTAATGCGGGAGTGCGTGACTCGATTTATTTATAATATTGATTTGCATATTTTAGTTTTTTGAAGTTGTGTTTCGGTTTAAAATTCCTTCTAACTCCTTTTTTTCAAGCATAAAGACCAGTAAAATAAAAGCTAGTAAAAAACCAAAATTCACAATATGAAATTCTCTTAAGTAATAAAATGAAACCATAGCCATTGTGGTAGCCACGGTGAGATACATAGCAATACGTGGAATATTGTAAGGTATCCTGTAATATTTTTGTCCGTAAAAATACGAAATCATCATCATCACGCCATAAGCAATCACTGTAGCATATGCTGAAGCCATAAAGCCAATCTCAGGTATTAGTAACAGGTTTAATCCTATCGTTAGCACTGCTCCTATAATTGAAAAATACATGCCGTATAAGGTTTTATCGGTAAGCTTATACCAGACTGCTAGGTTGTGGTAAATACCCAGAAAAAGATTTGCCAAAAGAATGTATGGTACAATTTCCAAGGCCTTAAAATATTCCGCATCACGAATTAGAATATCCTTAAAGAAATCGATAAAACAAACGATAATCATTAAGCCCAAGGCTCCTGCTATCGTAAAGTATTTAAGGATTGTTGCATATGTTGCAGGCGCATTTTTTGACTGGGCGTGATTAAAGAAAAAGGGTTCTGCTCCTAACTTAAAGGCCTGTATAAAAATCGTCATAAAAACGGCAAGCTTATAACACCCGGAATATGCACCCATAACTTCTTTATCGAGCATATTTCCTAAGAGCAGCTTGTCTAGATTCTCATTAATTACAAATGCCAAACCAGCAACTAAAACCGGCCAACCATATTGCCATAGTTGTTTAAAGAGTTGCCTATCAAAAATAAGTTTAATGCGGAAAAAGTCTGGAGCGATGAGTAAGAAGGTTACTGCACTTGCAGCAAGATTTGCGATAAAAATATATACGAGTATATTATCAGCGTTGTACCACGAAAACTTAAGATTAAAATACGGGATTGCCCAAAGGAAAAAGAGATTGAGCACGACATAAATAGCTAGATTCGCCAATTTGATACCTGCAAATCGAAGCGCTTTACCCTTAGCTCTCAAATACGCAAATGGCGCAACAACTAATGTGTCTAATATAGCTAGGCCTATTAAATACCCAAAGTATTCGCTGCGAAGCTCTAAAGCCTCTATAATAGGGTTTTTAAGTAGGAATAGAAGTCCGAACGCAAGAACTGCTGTTGTAGTTAGCGCAATTAAAACCGTACTATAAACCCTCTCTTTATTTTCTGATTTAGAAAAAAATCGGAAAAAGGCAGTTTCCATACCATAGGTAAGAAGAACATTTAGAAAAGCCGCACCAATATAAAACAAAGTGTTTTCTGCGTAGTTAGCAGGATCTAATACATCTGTATGCAAAGGAACCAATACAATGTTCATTATACGAGGTAAAATAGTCGCAAGACCATATACCGCAGTATCCTTTACAAATCGCTTTAGTACGCTCAAAAAAGTTATTTTTTAAAATTCAAAAGTAAGTTATACAGATCAATTTAAGAATGAGAGCCAGATCCCGTTTTCCCGCTTGACTTGAGCTTTTATTTAGTGTTAAAATTAAGTACCTTATACTTAACATTTGAATCTATTAAATAACTCAATAAAGCTTGAGATTCTTCAATCTTTACCGGCATTTTTACTGGTAAAGAAGGCAGTGAATTCTTAGACTCTTTAGACATATCTAGAGATAAAACGCGATCTTCAGAATTCAATTTTAAAGCAGCAAATTGGGCTGAGTAGATGCCTGCTGAAGAATTAGTGACTTGAGCTTTTTGATTTTGAAAATACAGATGGTTTAAAGTGATTTTAGGGTTTAGCGCCTCAACTTTAAAAGTTACTTCAAACCCTTTATCATTAAAGTCAACTCGTTTTAAATCCTCAACTACAAATTCTTCATTTGCTGACTTTTTACTACTACCACAAGAACATGTTGCTATTGCTATTAGTATTAATATTCCAAATTTTATATGCATAGTAATTTTGTATTAAATGGATTACACAATAATTGAAACCTCAATATTTTTAAAAAATTGTACAAATAAAAAAAGCCTTGCAAATGCAAGGCTTTAATATATGAATTTAATCTACTATTAATTGTTTAATGCTTCTGCACCACCTACAATTTCTAAGATTTCATTTGTAATTGCTGCCTGACGTGCTTTGTTGTACGTCAATTTAAGCTGATCTCTTAATTCTGTTGCATTATCAGTAGCTTTATGCATTGCTGTCATACGCGCACCGTGTTCACTCGCCACAGAGTCTCTAACTGCTTTAAAAAACTGTGTTTTTAAAGCTTTAGGTATTAATTGCTTTACAATTTCTTCTTTTGAAGGCTCGAAGATATAATCTACGCTTGGAGCCTCAATGTTTTCAAATTGTTCTTTTAAAGGTACAATAGGCAAAAATTGTTCTCGTGTAACGATTTGTGTAGCTGCATTTCTAAATGAGTTATATACTAACTCAACTTTATCATATTGCCCGTTTACAAACAAATCCATCACCTGCTCAGCGATAACTTCTACGTTCTCAAATGTTAAATCGTCGTAAACCGCATTATCATTAGAAACGATTTTTGCAGATTTTTTTAAAATATCATTTGCTTTTTTACCTACAGTTAAGAAATGTACTTCTTTACCTGGGTAAACAGCTTGCTGAATATTCTTTGATTCTTTAACAATGTTTGAGTTAAAAGCACCGGCAAGACCTCTATTAGACGAGATTGCTACCACAAGTACTTTCTTAACTTCACGCTCTTCGGCAAAACGGCTACCGCTATTGCCTTCCATAGAAGCGCTAAGACTCTGTAAAAGTTCGGTTAATTTATCAGAATACGGGCGCATAGCTGTAATAGCATCTTGAGCCCTTTTCAACTTAGCAGCAGACACCATTTTCATAGCGCTGGTAATCTGCATCGTTGAGGATACTGATGAAATCCGGTTACGTATTTCCTTTAAATTTGCCATTCTTTAATTGGTTTTTTCGCTTTGCGAAAAAATTACTTAGTATATCTAGATGAAAGATCTTTTGCTACAGTGGTTAACGTATCGATAACTTCGTCTGTGAGCTTACCTGCTTTTAAAGTATCAAGCACATCTCTGTGTTTAGCATTTAAAAACTCCAGGTAGTCTCTTTCAAATTCTTTAACCTTATTAATAGGCACATTACGTAGCAGGTTTTTAGAACCTGCGTATATAATTGCGATCTGATCTTCTACAGTAAATGGTGTGTTCTCACCTTGCTTAAGAATTTCTACGTTACGCTTACCTTTTTCAATAACGCTTAATGTAGCAGAATCTAAATCTGAACCAAACTTAGCAAACGCTTCTAGTTCACGGAAAGCTGCCTGGTCAAGTTTTAAAGTACCTGCAACCTTCTTCATTGATTTAATCTGAGCGTTACCACCTACACGAGATACCGAAATACCTACGTTAATTGCAGGACGTACACCAGAGTTAAATAAATCACCATCTAAGAAAATCTGACCATCTGTAATCGAGATCACGTTTGTTGGGATATACGCA
Source organism: Leeuwenhoekiella sp. NPDC079379 (assembly GCF_044542075.1). Classification (NCBI taxonomy): domain Bacteria; kingdom Pseudomonadati; phylum Bacteroidota; class Flavobacteriia; order Flavobacteriales; family Flavobacteriaceae; genus Leeuwenhoekiella; species Leeuwenhoekiella sp. NPDC079379. The sequence continues at coordinate 753,751 of NZ_JBITTU010000001.1, read as the reverse complement.
GAAACGTCACCAGCCTGAGTTTCTATAATAGGAAGTGCAGTTAATGAACCACCACCTTTAACGACAGGCTTCAAAGTATCAGGAAGATCGTTCATATTCTTAGCGATATCATCATCTGCAATAATTTTTGCAGCACGCTCTAACAAACGAGAGTGTAAGAAGAAAACATCTCCAGGATATGCCTCACGTCCCGGTGGGCGACGTAATAAAAGAGATACCTCACGATAGGCTACCGCTTGCTTAGATAAATCATCATAAATGATTAAAGCCGGGCGACCAGTATCTCTAAAATACTCACCGATAGATGCACCTGCAAATGGAGCATATACCTGCATAGTTGCAGGATCAGATGCATTTGCAGCAACAATAGTAGTGTAAGCCAAAGCACCTTTTTCTTCAAGTACATTAGCAATGTTTGCTACGGTAGAAGCCTTTTGGCCTATCGCAACATATATACAATATACAGGCTCACCTGCATCGTAAAATTCTTTTTGATTTAAAATAGTATCAATACAAACAGTAGTTTTACCTGTCTGACGGTCACCAATTACAAGTTCACGTTGACCACGACCTACAGGGATCATTGCATCAATAGATTTAATACCTGTCTGTAATGGCTCTGTTACCGGCTGACGATAGATAACACCTGGCGCTTTACGCTCAAGTGGCATCTCATAAGTTTCACCTTGTATCGCACCTTTACCATCTATAGGCTGACCTAGAGTGTTAACAACACGACCTACTATACCCTCTCCTACATTTATAGAAGCGATACGTTGTGTACGTTTTACGATAGCACCTTCTCTAACCTCTTTAGAAGGACCTAAGAGTACAACCCCTACATTATCTTCTTCTAAGTTTAATACAATACCCTCAAGACCTCCGTCAAATTCTACGAGTTCTCCGTATTGTGCGTTAGAAAGACCGTAAACACGGGCAATACCATCACCTACGGTAAGTACTGTTCCTACTTCATCTAAAGAAGCTGATGCTTCAAAGCCGGAAAGTTGTTTCTTTAAAATTGTTGAAACTTCAGCTGGTTTTACTTCTGCCATTTTGTTTGATATCTAATAAGCCTCAATTTAACTCAAGACTTAGTTGTAATTATAAACGTTTACTAAACTCTTTTTGTATTTTATCTAATTGATTTGCAACCGTTGCATCGTATTGCACATCACCTACTCTCAATATAAATCCTCCTATTAAGTTAGAATCTATATGATGTTCTAAGGTTACTTCTTTACCGTCTGTAATCTCTTTAACCTTTGCAAGAACTTTTGCTTCTAATGAATCGTCAAGTTCTACCGCAGTTGTTAAATGAGCTACTACAATACCCTTAGATTTATTATAAATGTCAACATAGCTTGAAGCCACATCTCCTAAAATTGCAGTTCTTTTTTTATCAACAAGCAATTCTATAAGACTTATTGTACTCAAGTCATATCCATTAAAAATTGCAAGTAACGAAGCGCGCTTATCATCTGATTTTATAACCGGACTTTTAAGTACATTTCTTAATTCTTTACTTGCGTTGAGGGTCGCCTCAATAGATTTCATATTACCAAAAACAACTTCAGCAGTACCCTTTTCACGGGCCTGTTCTAAAATTGCTTTTGCATAACGTATTGCTGCTCTTGAAGACATGAACTACTTTTTTTATTAATTAAGGGTAGCGTCTTGCAGCATCTTATCTACATACTGCATTTGTTTACTTTTGTCTGAAAGCTCTTCTTTCACCACTTTTTCTGCGATTTGTAAAGAAAGTTCTGCAACCTGACTTTTTAATTCGGCAACAGCAGCGCGCTTTTCTGCAGCGATAGCTTCCTGAGCCTGAAGAATAATCTTGTCTGCCTGAGACTTAGCATCGCCTTCTGCTTCAGCAATCATTTTTGCTCTAATCTCACGTGCTTCTTTAAGCATTATATCACGCTCTTCACGAGCTTGTTGTAACGCTTTCTCATTATCAGCCTGAAGATTTTGCATTTCGATACGTGCTTTTTCAGCAGCTTCTAATGCTCCTTGAATACCCTGCTCGCGCTCATCTAATGAGTTCAAGATAGGTTTCCAAGCAAATTTCTTCATCAACAAGATGAGAATAAGCAATATAACGGCTTGCATTACGAACAAGCCCGGAGAAAAATCATTTAATAATTGATCCATCTTTAATTTTTTAAATAAAACAACTCCTGTAACCAACCGTTACAGGAATTGTTTAGTTGTTTAAACTGTGATTATTGACCTAAGATCAAAGCACCGAAAGCAAGACCTTCTAAAAGTGCGCCGATGATAATCATCGCAGTTTGGATCTTCCCAGCTGCTTCAGGTTGACGAGCAATACCTTCCATCGCTTTACCACCGATTTGACCTAGTCCGATACCACCTCCGATAACGATTAATCCAGCTCCAATTAAATTGTACATAACAATTGATTTAAAAATTAAACAAAACTTTCTCTAACATCCTCTACATCATCAATCTCGTGACCTTCTGCATCATGCTCATGGTGATGGTCGTGTTCTGCAACCGCCATACCGATAAACAAAGCAGACAACATCGTAAAGATAAATGCCTGTAGGAATGCTACTAATAATTCAATAACAGATATAAATAGCGTAAGTACTATCGATAAACCTGTAGATCCTATTGCTCCAAATTGAGCTTTTAATGTAATTGTCAATGCTATTAAACCCATAACTACTACGTGACCTGCAGTGATGTTTGCAAATAAACGTATAAGAAGTGAAAATGGCTTTGTAAGTATGCCTAAGATTTCAATCGGGATAAGCATAATTTTCATAATTACCGGTACATCTGGCATCCAGAAAATATGTTTCCAATAATCTTTATTACCACTAAACTGAACGATAACAAAGGTGAATAATGCTAAACAAACGGTAACCGCAATCTGACCGGTAATATTGAATCCAAATGGAGTCATTCCTAATAAATTAGAAACCCAGATGAAGAAAAACACAGTCAATAGGAAGCCCATATATTTACGGTACTTGTTTTCACCAATGTTAGGACGAGCGATCTCATCACGAACGTAAATAACAAGCGGCTCTAAGACACGGCCAAAACCGGTTGGTATACTTTTTTTCTTGTATTGATTTCCCAAAGAGGCAAACCAGAATATAAGAAGCAATCCTACGACTAGAATACCCAAAACACTTTTGGTAATCGATAAATCAAAAGGCTTATGTGCGTTTACCGGATGATGATCTTCTCCCATCACGATTTCCTCAGCACCTTCTTCTAACTCATAAATCTTATCGTGAAGATTTACAAAACGGCTTCCACCGGCTTCTACAACTACTTCACCATCAATATCGTGGTGAAATGCAGAAGACATAAATGCAACCGGGCCATTGCTTGCCCAAAGTATAATTGGCAAAGGTAGACCTACGTGCTCACGCGCACCATTATCCCCGGTATACGAGAACAAATGAAAGTCATGAGAGTCTTTCAAGTGATGATTGGTGTAATCTGTAATCTCTTGTTGCGTGTTTACAGGACCTTCGTCGTTAGCTTCCGCGACACTATGCTCTTGTGCATTTGCCAGCGATCCCAACAACAGAAAACTGATAACAGCTAGAAAATGAATGGGTAAAGAAGTTATCTTCATTATATTTTTTTAAAAAATCAGGCTTGCTAAAATTTGCTGCAAAACTAAACATTTTATTCAGAATTCCATCTTTTTTTACGCAAATATAGATTCAAGAATTTTTATTTAAGATTTTAACAATTACCAACACTTCGTAAACCAGAAAGATAAATATAGGAATTAACATACTCAGGCGCTCTAACCGCGAGAAAAGAACATCTGAAAAAAGGAAGTCTTTGAAAACCAGTACTAGTAAAAAAAGTTTCCCAAAGATGGAAAACAAAAACATAAATCCCAGCTTGTCGTGCAATGCAGGAACCAGGTCTGGTAAGCTGATAAACGTCAAACAAATAATCAAACTTGAAATCGCAGCAAAGAGGTAAAAATTAAGCAAACTATATGGCAATTCAACTCCTAAAAAATCAAGAATAGCCAGATGTAAAAAATAAGATACTACACCTAAAACCACAATTAAGGTTGCAGATGAGATTAAACGCTTCGTAAGATTCATGAATTAAGGCTTTTTACTGCTTTAATGATTACATACATTGATAAAAACACGGCTAGTAGAGATACGACTGGTTCTAAAAATGTAGTTTCAAATTTAGTGTCTAACCATTCCCCTAAAAGGTTTCCCAGATAAATGGTTAATCCCATTTGTATAGCTATTGTAGAGAATTTTGCCCAGGTACTAAGCTGATTTTCCGGCTTCTTTTCTGACATCGCTAGTTAAGTTTTTTACTCCATTACCCATCACACAACTTGCATTAAAACCGGCACCCGGTTCTACTGCCAATCTTCCGGTTGCAACTTCCCCATTAATCACCGCACTGGCTCTTAAGTTTAAAAGTTCGTCTACCTTTAATATCCCCTCTACAGTACCTTCTACATCTGCTTCTTTACAAATAAGCGTTCCTTTTAAAAGACCATTTTTTCCTATAACTACTTTGCCGGTACTCTCCATCTTTCCTTCAAGAGTGCCATCTAACCTGAAGTCTCCCTGAGATTTTACATCTCCTATGATAGACGTACCATCACTTATTCTATTTTGTTTGCTTCCCTGGTCTAAATTGTTAGCTACTTTGTCTTTTCTCATAATACTATTCAACTTCTCGATTTTTATAAGCTTCTAAATTCTTGTGTATTTGTAAGATTCTATAATTGTCTGTACTTATTAAAACAGGTTCTCTTGTTAAAGTTGACGGCTCTACCTCTTTCAGTTTTTCAGCAAAAAATAAGGCTTCAATAGTATTTTTAAAACCATGAACAACAAGATATTTTGTATCAGCATTATAAACATCTGCAGAGGCTGTAATTGTCGCAGAGGCTTTTTCTTTTAAATACGCCGTAAGTATATCTTCTGTATTTTTCATTATATCCTCCTCTGAGTTGCTAAAGGCATATATCAACTTAAAACTTAATGCTTTTGAGTCTGCTACAAACTCATCACTTTTTAACTGAGGTAATGCTTTATCTATGAGCTCTTTTGCTCGTTTACCTTCTTCTTGATTAGGATAATTAAGCGCTACATAATTTAAAGCTTCTTCATACGCATCAAAACCCTTATACCTCCCTATTGCTGTGGCTTTCAGCAATTCAAATTTAGGAACAAAAGCATCGCCTGCAAACTCATCTATATATCTGTCTGAATTTAAAAGCACAGCCTCATACTCTTGATTTTCAAACATTTTGTACAAATTGTTATACAGCACTTCTGGGCTATCTTCATCCTGAGTAAGAGCTTTTTCAGGATTTTTTATAATACTTGCATAACGCGTGTCTGCATAGTTTATCAAGATATCATTTTTAAATTTATCTCTGTTAAACGCATCATTTTGATCTAAATACAATTGATACAAATTATATTTTGCCGGTAAAACAAGTCGTTCTTCAGGATTATTATTTAATAAGGTCTCAAGACGCTGTATGGCAAGCTGCGGTTCTTTTAGTTTTTCTTTATAAATAAGTCCTAACTGATAATACGCAAAATTGCGCGCAGTAGAAATACTGTCTATGACCGGTTTTTCTGATGGAATTTTAAACAGATAAGTTTTTACGTTATAAAGTCCGTTTTCTGAGGTTTCCAGCAGGTCTTTAGAACCGGAAGCTGTGCTTTGTTCCTGAAAGGCTCCCTGCTTGTTAGAAATGCGCCAGTTATCTTCATTAGGCCTGCTACCCCAACGCGATTTAAAATCTAATTTACCCTGTGCAATCTGAACCGGATTATAAAAATAAAAAGTGCTCCCTGCAGGTGGCTGATTACCGGCATCAGCAACAAAAAATTCATTGTTTGCAATCGTAGCTTCAGAAATTGCTGCTGCGACAGAATCTTTTGCACGTTCTTCTTTTAACTGAGTAATATATTCCTCAAAATAGGTGTTCCGCTCTGCGGAATTCATACCTACTAATTTTAATATGCTATCGTTACGTTTTGAAATACCCTCGTAAAAAATTACATCATTAAGATTGGTTCGCTTTTTATTTATATCACGAAACTCTCTCGAGTTTTCGGGTATAAAAGCTAAAGTACTGTCGTAATAAGCACCGGCAGCGAGGTAGTCTGAATTGTCAAAATTGAGTTCTCCCAGACTTAGGTAGTTTCTAGAAACGAGAAATTTATCTGCGCTCTTAGAAGCAAGCGATTTATTAAAATAGGCAACAGCAGAATCTTGTCTGCCCACATTCTGATAAAATTGAGCAAATTGATAATTTATAATATCTAAGTAAGGCCTGTTCTCTCTATTGTTCTCAAGATCTGTCAACAGTTCAAAAAGTTGCTCCTGATCTTGAGTTTCATAATCAAAATTTGCAATTTTATTTACATAGGCATTAATCATGTAGCGCCGCGGTGATTTGCGGTTTAGCGCGATGACCTTATCATAATTTGCGTTCGCCAGTTGCGGCTGCTCAATTAGGTCATACAACTGTCCTTTTATGAAGTAGTACCTTCCCTTTTCTTCATTTTTACGCGTTAAAAAGGCTGCCTTTTCAATGTAAACAAGTGCGCTATCAATACGGTTTTCGGTGATATAGCCCTGTGCCAGCATAGCTGAAGCATCTGCGTAATCCTGTGCGTCTAGCTTTTTTTCTTCATCCAGAAGTTTATGCAACCGCTCAATTGCAATTTTTGTATTGTCTAAGCGCAGGTTTGTTTTTTCTTTCCAGATTTTTGCCTGTGCGATGTTATTACTGGCGGGATAATAGGCGAGAATATAATTAAACGCCTCGAGTGCGCGCACAAAACGCATATCGTAGTAGCGTGATTTTCCTAAAAGCATAAACGCCTCGTCCATTTGCGGATTGCGCTCTGCGCCATTAATCTGCATACTGTGCTTTTGTATGGCTTTTATAGCATTTTCTTCGGAAAGTTTAAAACTGGGGTCAACAGCATCGCCGGGTAAAGGCACAAACTCCGGATTTTCTAAACGCTCTACAGGCAAAATTGCCCAGAAATTATCTTGGTAACCGTCTATAAGCGCATCACGACCTTGCTCAAAAGCTTGTCTGCCGTTAAAAAGCGTGTTGTATTCTGTAGTAAGTGCGTGAAAATTTCTGCTTAGAAATTTATCTTTCTTACGCGAACATCCTGTAAGAACGCCCACTAGCAACGCTAATATGAGTATTTTTTGTACCTGAGTTTGCAAATCTAATTAAGTATAAAGCAATAACTGCAAAGTAGCAAAATTAGTATGAACGGGTTAAAGTGGTGTTGAAATAATTTAATGAGTCAAAATCATTACGTGAGATAACAGCCTAATTTATTTTAAACAATCACGGTATTCTCATCCTCCTTACTAAAATAGGCTTCCAATTCTTTAAGGGTAGCTTCAGAGGTTTTGATGTCTTTGACCACACTTCCTTTTTCAAGAACCACAATGCGCTCGCAAACTTCAGTTACGTGAATGAGGTCGTGACTAGAGACTAAAACGGTAATATCTGTATCTGCTGCCAGTTTTTTAATAATACCTTTCAGTCTAAATTGTGTGGTAGGGTCAAGGTTGGCGAAAGGTTCATCGAGGATGATTACATCTGGCGTACCTATTAAAGTTGCTACGATACCTACTTTCTTTTGATTTCCTTTAGAAAGATCACGTAGGTATTTGCGCTTGCCTAAAATCTCATCGTTAAAAAAGTCTGCAAAACCGGCCAATAAGGTGTCGACATCAGCTTTGTTTTGTCCACGTAATTCTCCAATAAAATAAAAGTATTCTTCCGCAGTTAAATAACCTATTAAGAAGCTTTCATCAATAAATGAAGCCGTGTGTGATTTCCAGGCTTCACTCTCATTCACTTTACTTTCTCCGTTTTGAATGTAGCCGGTAGTAGGTTGTATCAAATCAAGCAACGCGCTAAATAAAGTCGTTTTGCCGGCTCCGTTATTCCCCACCAGGCCAAAAGCTTCACCTTTAGGAATGTTAAGATCATCTATTTTTAATACGGTTACCCCGTTGTACGTCTTTGATAAATCGTGAATATGTATCATAATTCTAAAATTTCTTGGTAGTTACTATAACATCGCTCCCTTTGAGAGTAATTGAAAGTGATTTTAATTTTTCTGTTTGTAAGCCGCTATGGTCTTGTATTTTTCGGCTTTATAAACCTCTTCTATTTTTTTAAACATATAATCTCTAAAAGCAAAACCGGCCAGACCGGCAAGTGCCACTAAAGCATAGCCAAAAACAGGTCCCAGTGTAAAATGACCTAGTGCATACAGCGCTATGGGAAGTAATAATTTAGGCATCGTAATCAATAATGTTTTTACGTTAAAAGAAGAACTATCACCAAATGCTTTTTTATTACTCGTCAAATCTATAGGCGTTTTAATGTAAGCGCCTCCCAGTAAAACTACGTGACCGTTTACTCCCATATTAAAAATACCGCCCACGAGTATTGCTGCATAAGCTTCCCAACCAAAATAGAGATAAAAAGCACCTAGTAAAGTAGAAATTGCCGTAGCAATAACTACTAACATCCACTTTGACTTTAAATACTCCTGGTATTTTATATTCTGCGTCATCATTAAAGGATAATATGAACTATCCCAACTTGGTACAAACTGACCAAAACTGAACATAAATCCGCCGGAAACAAAAATTCCCGCAAAAATCTTCATAAAAGGATTGTCATAACTCTCAATACCACCAGAGAAAAATAGCAACCCGTAAAAGAGAAATACAACGCTCATGATAATCGTTGTACGCGAGCGTTTATTTCGCTTTATAAGTTTAATATCATTTTTAAGAAAAACCGCTGTTTTGCCAAAACGGTTTAGCCAATCTAAATTTTCGGTGGAAGCTGCCTGTGCTTTTGTTGCCAGACCAGCGTCAAGATATAAACGCTTTAGAAAGTAGTTATGTGCAAATTTATAGAGTAAAACTACTGCGACCAGTGGAATAATAAATAGCCATAAATACTTAAATAAACCTTGAAAATAGATGCCGGTATAAGCCGTTATATCAAAAATCTCGTAGTATTGAAGTGCTCCAAATGCAGCAATGATAGACCCTAGCCCTACAACGAGCGCAAGCGCGTCATTAAGAAATATATTAATAAAATTATTTAAATATATCATTGCTAACATTCCTAAATGCCAGGTAATTACGTGCAACGGATCATAGCCTTGCACCAGTAGTACAATACTAAAAGGAATAAAGAAAAATGCGTGAATTATATTAAAAAAGGAAAGCATGGTTTTACCCATCGCAAAATCTACAATTTTTGCCTTATTAAAGGGAAGCAATAGCAGTGGTTTAATATTTACAACCGGCATTTTTTGTAAAAAATATTTTATCATTAGATCTACAACGACATAGTAAATCATAAAACTATTGAGCGTTTCTAAAGGTTCAAAACCTGCTTTTTCTAGTCCGAAATAAGCTCCCACACCGGCAAGAGTAAAGATCCCTATAAAATAGAGCGCGCCCAGCGCCATAAATATTTTCAGAATAATATTAGTCTGGAAAGCTGCTGATCTGAAAAAGCTTTTCCATTCTAGATTGAGAAAGTGTTTAATCATCTATTTTGTTTTTTGGCTTAAAGTCATAGCATTAGTGTGAAAATTATAAAAATGTTACACTGCATAAGCATCTTGCTTTGTATTTTTGCCAAAATTTTTAAGCAATGAGCGATTTTCACGCACTTACTATACAAGATATTACACGCGAAACAGCACAAGCTGTTAGCATCACATTTGGCGTTCCTGATGCTTTGAAAGATGATTTTAAATTTAAAGCTGGGCAATATGTTACTTTAAAAACTAAAATTGATGACAAAGAAGTACGCAGAGCTTACTCCTTATGTTCTACACCGCAAAGTGGGCTTCTTAAAGTAGCTGTTAAAGAAGTTGAAGGCGGTACTTTTTCTGTACTTGCAAATAATAAATTAACCGTAGGCGAATCTTTAGAAGTGCACCCTCCTGAAGGTAAATTTTTTGTTGAGCCTAATGGCGAAAACAATAAAGACTATGCTGCTTTTGCCGCCGGAAGCGGTATTACCCCAGTGCTTTCTATCATTAAAACAGTTTTAGAAGAAGAGCCTAAAAGTAGATTTGTTTTACTCTACGGAAACAGAACTGTTGAAGAAACTATTTTTCACAAAGATTTATTAGAATTACAGCTTCAGTATGCAGAGCGGCTTTTTGTAGAATTTGTATATAGTCGTAAGCAGGAGACAGATTCACACTTTGGCCGTATCGAAAAAGCTACTGTAAACTTTGTGCTTAAAAATAAGTTTAAATCACATGATTTTGATCAGTACTTTTTATGTGGTCCTGAAGAAATGATTAAAGGAGTTAGTGCTGTTCTGGCAGAAAATGCTATTCCTGATGATAAAATTAAGTTTGAATTATTTACGAGTTCAAATGACGGTGAAGAGATTGCTGAAGCTCTAGACGGCATCACCCAGCTTAAAATTGTAGTTGATGATGAAGAGTTTGAACTTACTATAAACCAGGACAAGGTAGTTCTAGATGCGGCATTAGAAAACGACATCGACGTACCCTACTCCTGTCAAGGTGGTATTTGTAGTAGTTGTATCGCCCGGGTTACCGAGGGTACAGCTGTAATGCGTAAAAACCAGATTCTTACAGACGGTGAAGTGGCAGAAGGATTAATCTTAACCTGCCAGGCATTAGCTACTTCAGCAAACTTAACTGTTGATTATGATGATTTATAGAGATTAAAATTATTCTCCTAAAAAAAGCACCTCAGATTAAGATCTGAGGTGCTTTTTTCATGCCGGTATTTTTAATTCTCGTTAGATAAACCGCTCAATAATCTTCTTTAACGGTTCAATCGCTTTTGTATGCTCTATGGTTGGGCCAGCAACCCAAACAGTTTTATAAGTCGCGCCTGCTGCAGCCTTTGTAACCATATTAGTTCCTTTTAAGAAGCGTAACATTTTTACATATTTTTTAAGCCATTTATTTTTATTGAATAGACTCTCAATCCACGATTGCTCAGTGCCTATTTCCTGCACGTAAGGCGTATTAATAACCGTACACGGCGTTCCGCTTATTTTTTGAGTGACAACTATATCTTTCTCACCATACGTTACACAGGCCTCTTTATATTCATTAGAAACCCCGGCCTCTTCAGAAGCTATAAATGGGCTACCAATACTTACTCCTACTGCACCATAACTCATTTTCTCATCGAGCTCTGCTTTGTTACCTACTCCTCCTGCAGAAATTACAGGTATTTTTAATACAGCATCTAACTCTTCTATTAATTCTTTAGGTGAAATGCTTCCTCTATGGCCACCAGCTTCATTATTTACCGCAATTACTGCGTCACAACCTAGCCCTTCAACTTTTAAGGCCTGTTCAAGATTTACCACATCACAAAAAACGAGAATTCCTTTTTTGTGGGATTCTTCTATAACCTGTTTGGGATTACCTAAAGAAGTTATTATAAAATCAACTCCCATCTCACAGCAAACTGCTAATTGATCTGGAAATTTCAAATTTGATTTGTTTACGATAAGATTAAAGCCAAAAGCGCCATTTTCTGTTTTTGAAGTTTTTAGTTGTGTAATTGCTTCTCGTAATTCGGGTAGGGTGCGGTAATTTAATGCCGGTATACAGCCCGCTGTACCCGCTTGCATCGCGGCTTTGACCATCGCAACATTAGAGACTAAAAACATAGGAGCAATAATGATAGGGTGCTCAATAGAAAGCAATTGCTTTAGCGTTTTTTTCATAAGATTTTAGTCTAAAAGTTTATAAATGCGTTCTAAAACGGCACCTGGTAAAATGCTGTGCATAGCTTTATCGTATCCCTGAGGAACTTTATTACCATACACCGAAGTGGGTATTGCAGGAAATTGTTCTCGATCTGCGAGTAATTGATTTTCTTCAGGTTGTTTAAATGGTGCAAAACCTAAATAAGGATGTGTCACCCCCCAGATTGTAAGCGTAGGAACGCCAAAGAGTGCTGCTAAATGCCCATTACCACTATCCATCGCAAGCATTGCATCTAAATGAGAGATTAGCGCCAATTCTTCAGCAAAAGAAAAACGGCCGGCTATACTTACGTGGTTTTCATATTTAGAGGCAAATGAATTTAGAAGCTGTTCTTCTTCTTTTCCACCGCCAAAAAGAATGATTTTATAGGGCTTTGTGCTCAATTCAGACAAAACCTCATCAAGTAGTTCTAAGGGATATTTTTTACCATCATGCGCTGCAAATGGTGCAATACCCAACCATTTCTGAGGCTCGTTGCCTAGTAAATCGCGTATTTCAGTATTCAAATTTTGTTTTGGTAAATGTTCAGAACCATCTAGCTTAACCGGATAACCTATTTTTTTAAAAACAGAAGCATACCGCTCATGCGTTGTTTCAAGTGGCTGAAAATTTTTATTTGATGGGCGGGTAAGCGCTTTTTTAGCTGCTCTACCCTTATCTATCTGAGCTATATAATTTCCGCGGAAGCGAAAAAAAGATTTTAGCACGTTAGAACGTATGACATTATGCAAATCTGCAATAGCTGTAAATCGTTCTGGATTGAGGTTTTTATAGAGTTTATAAAGGCCTAAAGCTCCTTTATATGTATTCTTAACGTCTGCATCAAAAAAATGAACCCGTTCTAAAGGCTTAAAAATGGGAGCGAAAAAAGGCTTTGACACCACTGTAATTTCCAGGTTAGGATACGAGCGTGTCAAAGCTATTAATACCGGAACCGTCATCGCCACATCACCCATCGCCGAAAAGCGGATGCATAATATATGTGGCGATTTAGTAGCCACTTAAATTGCTTTATTCTGGTTACGTAATACCGGATTCAGCTCATCGTCGTTATACATTTTCATCTGCTTGTAGACTTTCATGTATTTATCACCGTTGCGAATATCTATAATAAGAGTATCTATTGCAGCACATAAATCTACACGTTGCTCTAATAGAATATCAAGCTTTTTTTGGCATGCTATTTTATGATCTTCTGAAGCATCTTCGCGATTTGCTTCCTCTTCCATATGATAAATCTTAAGCGTAAGTATAGACAAACGATCTATCGCCCACGCGGGACTTTCGGTATTTATGGTAGCACTGTCATTAGGTTCAATATCTTTATATTCTTTTAAGAAGTAGCTATCAATATATTCAACCATGTCTGTACGCTCCTGATTTGAAGAATCTATTTGACGCTTAAGCTTTAAAGCAGCTACAGGATCTATTTGTGGGTCGCGTATGATGTCTTCATAATGCCACTGCACAGTGTCAATCCAGGCTTTACGATATAATAAATGCTCTAAAAAATCTACCTCTGTATCAAACGGATTTTTAAAAGGCTGGTCTACATCATTTTTGATGTGATAATCATCAACAGCACGCTCAAATATGCGCTTCGCAGTATGTGTAATCATGGTATTTTTATTTTTCTAATATATGTAAATATTCGGTTGTTGTGGTTGCTTTATGATTTCGGCTTTCTGTTTTATCTGCTTTAAAACGCTGGTATTCTTTAGTTACTAAATCATAGTTCCCGTAACGCTGCATAATTGATTTTACAGTTGCTGCAGACATAAGACCTTCATTGTTGTAACTCAAAAACAGCGTTTTAAAGTTTGCCGATGCAATAAGATTTTCAAATGTTTGAGCAACCTCAACCTTACTGCAAAATGCACTTTTTGTATAGGCGCGCAAACCTGTTTTTCCTTTAGGTACAAAGGTATCTTTTTTTGCAATAGTATTTAGTAAATGATAATTGGCACCATACTGTCGCGCATTGTAAGGCGGATCTAGATATAGGATATCGCCTTCAATAGTATTAATAAACGCATTACTATTTTGATTATAGACTGCGTGGTTTCCTAAAGTTATTTGAAATTCTGCCGGTTGTATAACCAGCGTTTTTTGAGCAGATTTTTTAATTTTTTTTAAGTATGCCCCGTAAACTGAAGCCGTATTTGCGACTTTATCTGCACTCTCCAGCAAGCTTGCCAGCAGAAAATAATAGAGGTCTTCATCAATTTGTTTTTGAACATACCAGATTTCAATCTGATTTCTAATAGCATCAATTTTTTTACCGTTTTCTGCTGAAAAATAAAGACGGTCTGCTGCCCCAGAGGCACTATAGGTTTCAAAAATAAAACCTTTCTCGGGTTCTATAGTATTTAAGCGGTTGATGTATTCTTCAGAGTTTAAAGCCGTGTTATTGCCTATATAATTTCGGTTTAAAATGTAACTGTAATATTCAAGATCATTTGCAATAACCCCATTTACTAAGGGTTTAAACGTTCTTCCCACACTACCCGTCCCGGCAAAGAGATCGCAAAAAGTATGAGTCGACAAATCTTCTCCACAAACCGCTTTAATATTTGTGAGTAACCAGTCTGAAAGTTTATGTTTTGAGCCTATATAATTCATCGAATAGCCCAGATTATATCTGAGTAAGCAGGTTTAGTTTCGGTAATATGTGGTCTTTTTAAATTAGCAGGATCAAAAGAGGCAACATAATCTTCGATATGCGTTTTTAGCCAGCTTATTTCGGCTTTTAACTTATAATGATCCCCGTTTGTACTGTAAACAATAAGAAACAACCTGTTTTCTATATGATAGCGTCTGCCGGTGCTTTGATTAAGATATAGCCACTTTATAAGTCTTTCCTGATGGGATTTTGCATAGTCTAAATTTCTACCAAAACCCTTTGGAAACTTAGACGTCTTTAAATCAAATTTGATGCCCTGTATACTAAAATCTACAAGCCTGTCTTTTTTGTTTTTTGCAGCATCTACACCATCTAATTCAATAAATAATTGCTCTACAGCACAGGCGCTCCAGAAATTATACCAGCGGTTAACTGCATAATAAAAAAAGTGCTTTTTATTTAAATTATGGGTTTCTACGCTTTCTTTAATGCGTTCTAAAAGAACTTCAAACTCTTGAATCGTATAAATAAAATTACTGTACCTGTCCCAAGTATCATTTTGTTTTCTAAACCAAATATCCCGGTAAGGCCAACGCTTTTTGAGCTCATGCTCAAGTTTTATTAAATTTAACTGTGCCAAAACAATAAAAATATAGGAATGAGTAATGCGAGCCATAGCAGCATTTCTTTAAACCAAAAACTCTTATGGTTTTCAATATAGGTTGCGCTAATAATTGCTAATGGGCCAAAGATAAAATACAACTCACTACCATCTCTCAATGGCGCCAGAAAAAGTATAATTATTAATGCTATCCCAGAACTTATGAGTATTAGAAAATAAGAGGCTTTTAATTTTTGTGGCGCATCAGAAATTTGAGAAACATAATAGATTCCACACCATAAGTAAAGTGCTAAAAGAAATGATGCCGGTAGTAATAGTTTTATAGAACTGTATGCTGTAAAATCTAATGTAGGCAGTTGCACATAATTTAGAGCAAACGCTAAAGCCCCGTCTGAATATAAGCTATAGGTTATCGCAATTATTAATACTGCAAAAATGCCTGTAAAAGGTATTAGCCAGTTTCTATAATCAAGACGGCCATAAAACAAAATGGCAAAATAAAGAACAATTAAAAACAGAAAGCTCCAAAAGAAAAATAAGGAAGCTATCGTAATCCAAAATGCCGCATCAAAAATTTTTTTATTAAAATCATTAGATGATTTTAAGCTTATAATACGTCTTAAAGCAAGAAGTACAAATACTCCCGAAAGTATAATATCTGTATTAAAGAAAGTGGCTGGTACAGCAAATGAAAAGCATACAAAAAGATAAACAATATAGGTGTTGCGCCTAGTAAGCGTATTGCGCTTAACTACAAAATTGAGAACTCCCAGAGAAAATAAATAAACCAATAAAATGAAGAATTGATTTAATATTGAGTAGGCAGTTAACTCATTAAAATCTGATAACGCATAGAAACTCGAAAAATAGAGAATCACGGCAATTACAATAATTGCAAAATTTATAGGTTTTGAAACGCTAAAAAAGCTTGTAAGCATCCTAGTTTTTTATATTTTTGCACCGCACAATAAGATATTGAACGTGTGACTTCGCTAATAACGATGTAAAAGTATACAATTATGGAATTGAAAGATTTATTTTACGGTATTCAAGATTTTTTTGTGAATGTTGCTTTAGCGCCGTTAGATGCAATACGTGAGTTACAAGATAGCAGCTGGATTGCTGCAAATTTACTTAACATTGTATTTATTCTAATTGCAGCAGCAGCGTTTACTTACTGGACACTACAACTAAAGAAGTTTGATAAAGACGAGCATCACAATCTAAATAAATAAGCTCCTTTTAATTATAGATTAAACAAAAAGCCTGCTCATAGCAGGCTTTTTGTTTGTTATACTATAAATCAAAGCCTATATCTGTTCTGTAATTCATTTTATCAAATGAGATTTTCTTTATATTCTCATAAGAATTATCTAAGGCTTTTCTAAAATCCTCATGAAGCGAAGTTATTGCCATAACACGACCTCCTGCGGTAATGATTTCACCATCTTTTAGTGCTGTACCTGCATGAAAAACAAGGGCGTTTTCTATGGTTTCAGAACCTGTTAATTTCATACCTTTTTCATACGCTTCGGGATAACCACCACTAACAAGCATAACAGTTGCAGCAAATCTGGGGTCTAGATCAAGTTTAACCTCGTCTAGTTTCTGAGCTGCTACTTTTTCAAACATTGTAACCAGATCATTTTTTATTCGTGGCAAAACAACCTCTGTTTCAGGGTCGCCCATACGCACGTTATACTCAATCACTTTAGGCTCATCACCTACTTTAATTAAACCTATAAAAATGAATCCTTTGTACTCTATATCTTCTGTAGCTAAACCTGCAACCGTAGGTTTAACGATACGATTTTCTATCTTCTCCATTAGGGCTGCATCTGCAAATGGCACCGGAGAGACAGCGCCCATTCCTCCTGTATTTAACCCTTTGTCACCTTCACCTATGCGTTTGTAGTCTTTTGCAGTAGGTAAAGTGATGTAATTTTTACCATCTGTAAGTACAAAAACACTCAGCTCTATCCCGTCAAGAAATTCTTCAATAACTACCGTTTCACTTGCTGCACCAAATTTTTTATTAGTAAGCATATCTTCTAATTCGGTTTTTGCTTCTTCTAAATCATGCAGAATTACGACACCTTTTCCCGCAGCCAGACCATCTGCTTTTAACACATAGGGTGGCTTCAATTCTTCTAAAAATGATTTCCCGGCATCAAGACTTTCAACCGTAAAACTTTTATAAGCAGCTGTAGGAATATTATACATTGCCATAAATTCTTTAGCGCGTTCTTTACTTCCTTCTAGTAAAGCACCTCGTTTTGAAGGACCTATGACAGCAATTTTTTCTAATGCTTTGTCATTTTTAAAAAAGTCATAAACCCCATTTACAAGCGGATCTTCTGGTCCCACGACAACCATTTCTATCTGTTCTGCTAAAACAAGTTTTTTAACAGCTTCAAAATCATTTACATTAAGGTCAACATTTGTCGCCAGCTTCGCAGTTCCTGCATTTCCTGGAGCTACAAATAAGCGTTCACACTTAGGACTTTGAGCAATTTTATAGGCGAAGGTATGTTCACGACCACCAGAACCTAGAATTAGAATATTCATCGTAGTTACTTGTAATTAGATTAAGCGTCAAAAATAAATGTTTGTAAATTGACCTACTAATTTTAGCCTTGTGAATTTAACAAACCTCAGTTTACGTTTTAATGGTTTTAATATCGCTTCCGCGAAAAAAAAACTTGAGGCTTTAAAACGTGAAGTTTCTACAGATAGTGCACAGTACAGTATAAAAAGAAGATCTGAAATTTTAGAATTTCATCTAAAGCATAACTCCTTTTATAAAACCCACGCAGCCGGAAACTTCACAAACTGGGAATCACTACCTGTTTTAACCAAAACAGATTTACAAAAACCTCTAAAAGAGCGGTTATCTAACGATTTTTCTAGAAGAAATTCTCACGTACATAAGACCTCAGGATCTTCAGGAAATCCTTTTATTTTTGCAAAAGACAAATACTGTCACGCACTCACCTGGGCTTCAATACAAGCTCTTTATTTACAAGCAGGAGTTAATCTCAGCACTTCCTATGAGGCTCGGTTTTATGGTATTCCGCAAAGCGGAATGGTCTATTATAAAGAGCGTTTAAAAGATGTTCTAAGTAACAGATATCGTTTTTCAATATTTGACGCTTCAGATCAAAATTTTGAAAAATTTATCAATCGGTTTAAGCGTGTAGAATTTGGACATTTAAATGGCTACACCAGCACTTTAGTGTTATTTGCGCACTATTTACGTTCTAAAAATCTCGTTTTAAAACAAATTTGTCCCAGTTTAACACATTGTATTGTAACTGCAGAAGTCCTTCTCAAAGATGACAAATTACTTCTCGAACAACAGTTGGGCATTCCTGTATTAAATGAATATGGATCGTCAGAAACCGGAGTCATTGCATTTGGGAGTGCAGAAAACTCTTTAAAAATTGATACAGCATTGCTCTATGTTGAGATTTTAGACGACTTAAATAAACCTGTTCCTAATGGTACGAGCGGTAAAATTGTGATCACTTCCCTGTTTAACAAGGCCCATCCATTTATTCGATATCAGATTGGAGACTTGGGAGTCATTAATTTAGATGAACACAACAACACCGTTCTAACAAATCTTGACGGAAGAATAGGAGATTTTGCCATTTTACCTAGCGGAAAAAGAGTTCCTGCTCTGGCTTTTTATTACGTTACTAAAGCAGTAATTGAAGATAGTGGCAACGTAAAAGAGTTTATTATAAACCAAAATGAGCCTCATAAGTTTACCATAAACTATGTCGCAGATATAGCTTTAAATGAAGTTCAACTTGCTAAAATTGAAAAGGCGCTTAAGGCTTATTTAAATCAGGAAATTGAATTTGATATTGTTAAACAACTCTTTTTAGACCGAAGCAAACGTGGCAAGTTGAGACAGTTTAAACGAGATTTTTAAATTAAGAGCTGTACTTTTTATACCCAAAATACCCCCAACACAACATATAATAAACCGATTTTAAAAAAGAAATTTTTTCTACATTTCGATAAAAGTCCCACTGGTGTTTTAGTAATTTTTTTTTATTCCTCGAAAGTGAATTCTCTCTAATTCTATACATCGCCAAAGGCTTTTTAATACCAAAAGCATACTCTGTTTTTTTAAGGTACTGTAGCCACAATCCCATATCCTGACGCTTTTTAATGAGCGGCATATAGAGCTTTCCCAGTTTTTCTATGTCTATAAAGGCTGTAGAACAAATGATTGAATTACTCTTTAAAACATCTGAATATGATACTTTTTCAGGAACAATAAATGGGGATAACATTGGTTTTAAATTCTCATCTACACGCAATGCAGAAGTAAATACAAAAGCTTCATTTCTGGCAATACACGACTCTAAAAATAGAGGGAGCCACACATCATCTGCATCTAAAAAAGCAAGGTATTTCCCTTTTGCATTTTCTATACCGAGGTTGCGTGCGTAAGCCGGTCCTTGATTGTGATTATGTTTAAAATACTTTATCCGCGAGTCGAGTGCCTGGCGCTTTTTTATAATATGCTCTGTATGATCTGTAGAAGCATCGTTAATGAGTAACAACTCCCAGTCTGTTACCGTTTGATTTTGAACAGAGTTAATGGTGTCGAGAATATACTTTTGAGAATTAAAGCAAGGAGTAACTATAGAAACTAAGGGGTTTGCCTTTTTAATAGGCCTTATTGTCGCCATAAATCACTTTAATAAACGTTTTAGCGATAATACGTAGATCCATTAAAATAGACCAGTTTTCAACATAAAATATATCAAAACGCACTCTGTTTTTTATATCACGCTTAGTTTCTATCTCTCCGCGGTAACCACTTACCTGAGCTAAGCCTGTAATGCCGGGTTTTACCAGATGTCTAAGCATAAATTTATCTACCTGTGTTGCAAATGAATGCGTATGTGCAACCATATGCGGCCGCGGCCCCACCACAGACATGTCTCCCATTAAAACATTGTAAAATTGAGGCAACTCATCTAAACTTGTTTTACGTAAAAACCTACCTACTTTAGTTGTTCTAACATCGGTTTTACTTGCTTGAGTGGCATCTGCAGTCCCATTTACTTTCATAGATCTAAACTTAAAGCAGTAAAACTCATTCCCACCTATCCCGTTACGTTTTTGTTTAAAGAATATAGGTCCTTTAGAATCACAAACGATGATAATTGCTATTAAAGGGGTCAACCATGATAATATACCTATAACCACAAATAGACTTACCATAAGGTCAAGCAGGCGCTTTAAAAATAGATTAACAGGTGTATCTATAGGTAACGTACGAAGAGACAAAATGGGTGTTATGCCATAATACTGAAACTCCATTTTCTTTGTAAAAATTTTCTTGTTATCTGGTAAAAATTTTAAACTGATTAAATTATTGTCTGCAAAATGAATTAACTCTCTTATTTCTTTATTCTTAAGCTCTGCTATAGAGCAAAAAACCTGACTAATATTATTATTAAGAATGTACTCTTTTACAGAATCTATAGTTACTTCAGGATCGAGTAAATTGAGGTTTGCTATTAGTTGAAATCCGTATGCGGGATTATAATTAAAAAAGTTCTTTAATCGCTCTGTTTTAGGGTTGCATCCTATGATTATTACCCGTAACGTATCGCTACCCAGTTGTTGTCTAAATTTTTTTCGTACGTTAAAAATAGTAACTTTTAGAATGGCGATTATTCCCATACTCAAGCAGGCATATTCTAAAACCGCCCTTATAGAAATATTGATTTCGCTAAATATTCCGAAAAAAGTAAAAGAGCAAAAAATTAAAAGGAAAAATTGTTTTCCAATAATGGAAAGTATACGTACCAGTGGTGTAAATCTATATACACTATAAAATCCAAAACTATACGTTGTTATCAACCAGCTAAAAAATGTATAAACCGAAAATAATAAATAGCTGTGCGAAGAGAAATCAAATAATTTCGCGAAACCAATTAAAATTAGAATATCTATACTTGCAATTAATGGCTGAAGTAGATAATTATGTTTAGTGTCGTTTACAATCATATATAAAAACTAACTCTTACGAGTTTGTCAAAACTTGATAAAGTTAGTTAAAAGAAAATGAATGAAAACTAATAATACCGCTGTAATATTGAGTAAAAACAAGTTAATGCTATTCAAAATTATAGATATGGTAAATCATTATGAATGTATCATTAATAAAATTTCTCAATAAATTGGACATCGCCCACTAGACAGGGAACGTATTTATGAATAAATTAAAAGTAGTTCATATGGTAGAAGCTTTAGGAGGTGGTGTTTATACCTATTTTATAAACTTAACACACGCACTTGCAGCAAATCCTAATATAGATCTCACCGTAATCTATAGTGATAAAAGGCAGGAAATAAATCCAGATAAAATCGCTCTAGATTTTCATCCCAATACAACACTGGTTAAAATACCTATGTTAAGAGAAATCTCCCCAATTGAAGACTTTAAAGCATTCAAACAGTTAAGACACGTATTAAATTTTATTAAGCCAGACCGAGTACACTTGCATTCTTCTAAGGCAGGAATTCTTGGAAGACTTGCTTTCTTATTTACTTTTCAGTTTAACGCAAAACTCTATTATACGCCGCATGGATATTCCTTTTTAAGAAAAGATATTAGCACCGTTAAACGCTTTGCTTTTTATAGTATTGAATTTTTAAGTCAGAAATTAACCGGAGGAACTATTATCGCCTGCGGAGACACAGAATTAAATTACTCAAAAAAAATAGGCCCTTCGTTATTGGTCCGTAACGGGATAAATTTTGAAAATGTGCCACAAGAATTGCCTCAAAAATCAACACTACTTAAAAAAGTAGGTATTGTTGGAAGAATTACATACGCTCGAAACCCATCGCTTTTTAATGAGATTGCTTTACTGCACCCTAATTTGCAATTTATTTGGATTGGAGATGGTGAGTTGAGACACCAATTAACAGCATCTAATATTGAAGTTACCGGCTGGTTTAAAGATAGGTCTGAAGGTTTGTGTGTTTTAGAAACGATAGATGTGTATTTACAAACCTCCCTCTGGGAAGGTTTGCCTATTGCACTTCTTGAAGCTGCTGCTCGCAAAATACCTATCGTAGCAACAAATATCATAGGTAATAAAGACATTGTCGCAAACGGCAAAACGGGATTTCTTTTTAATAAAGCTTCTGAATTTTCTAGCAGTATAGAAAAATTAAAAACAGCTCAAAATCGTGATCGTATAGGCAAAGCTAACTTTGAGCGTTGTCAACTTCTATTTGACAGTACGCGAAATTTTGAAAAGCTTGCTAGGATTTATTTTCAGGATAATCCAAAGCGTGTTTTGTGAATATACTTAGCCAAAGCGCGCTAAACACAATCCCATCAAACCGAATTAGAAAATCATCGACAAAATTTGACGAGGCAAAAAGTATAAAGAAAAAAACACACATTACTTGCTTTGAAGTAATGCCTATGTAGGCAAACAATCCTACATATATAAAGGCTATTAAAGCTCCTAAAACACCAAATTTTATCCAGAAATCGAGATATTGATTATGTACTGGAAACTCATATTTATAAAGAAAATTTTGATGTGTTTCTTCAAAGTAACTAATAAGTTCTTTTTTGCCATCTGCGGCACCCACTCCCATAATGGGATTTCTGGTGGCAAGTTCTAACCCCGACTTCCAGATACTTAGACGCGTTACTAAACCATTATAAGCCGTCTTTTCTGGGTTTTCAAGATCATCTAATTTTCCTATTTTATCGAGATTACTAAACGTAACACTTGTAAATTTTTCAACAGAATATGGGAACACTTTTACAAAGGCAATGGCAAGTGTAATAAATAATGCTAACCCTAAGACTAGTTTCCTATTCGCCTTAAATTCAGCAACACTCATTTTCTTATAAAACGTGATCAGCAAAATTCCTATAAAAGCATTTACAATAGCCAACCGGGTGTTTACATAAAACAGGATAATTATCGATGCTATAAAGATAGCCGCGCGCCAGATTTGATACTTTTTTGAAACTTTAGTTAATCCTTCTTTTAAAAAATAAAAATTGATGACGACGACAAATGCTACATGCAGGTTTAGTGCGGGAGCGTGCATATTTATTGAGTTTGCAAACACATACCCCATTTCCCATAGGTCAACTCCGTTGAGATATTTTGAAAACAAGTCAGGAGAAATAATTGCAAAGCGTACTAAGCAAAAACTTAAAATCAACGTCGTTACTATTGCATAAATACGTATGATCAATGCTGTATTAAATCTGTGATTTTGAGTTAAGATAAATAGCGGTAAAAGAAGCATACTTATGCGCTTTTCTGCATGTTTTAATCCTTCTTGCAGAAGCTCATTATTCGATATAAAAATAAGGTCTAAT
This sequence comes from Leeuwenhoekiella sp. NPDC079379, assembly GCF_044542075.1. Taxonomy (NCBI): domain Bacteria; kingdom Pseudomonadati; phylum Bacteroidota; class Flavobacteriia; order Flavobacteriales; family Flavobacteriaceae; genus Leeuwenhoekiella; species Leeuwenhoekiella sp. NPDC079379. Next base: position 730,268 of record NZ_JBITTU010000001.1, on the reverse strand, counting down.
AAAAATGGAGATGCAATTAAACCTATTAAAATCAACCTCTTTTTAGTAAATCGTAAATGATTGTAAAAAAACAGATTATAGGCTACGAAGAGGATTAAGAGAATGGTCGCAGGCATTCTAAAAATGAGCGAAGCGGCTAATACAATAAGCCAGGTATTATAACTAAACCGATATGTTCTTTCTGAAACAATCATAATACAAGGCAAAATAAATTAGTGGCAATATCCCAATTTTATGTTTAACAGCAGAACCCAGATCAGGCTCAAAAACTCCCTGAACGATGAAGTAGGCAAAAACGAGGTAAAATGCCCAAATCTCAAATTTATATCGGTTTCTGTGTCGAAGACAATTTTTATATAAATAAAGCAGATATACCATTAAAATAGTCTGCCATAAAACAAACGCAAGTATCTGCGGCTTTAAAATATGCCTAAAGCCATTTAGAGGTGCATTTACCGAAATAAAACCATAAAAGACACCTATTACCTCACCATACCAATTTTTAGTGCTCACAGGCGATACGATAACTGAATTTGTAGCTTCTTCACCGGCGCGTACCTCATTAAGTTCTTCGCGTGTGCTTTGGGATAAATATTCCCCCTTAACAAAACCGTAAGAGAGCGATAGAAAAGTAACTACAAGTAATCCTGAAAAAACACCCGCAAAAACCTTCCGTTTAAAGTTGACTAAACTTGTACCGTAAATTGCCAATGCCAAAACCGGAACCAAAATAAAATACGATCTAAACCAAATTCCAAATAAAATAATACCGCTAAAAATAAGTAAGACAGTCGTTCTTAATCTAAATCTTTTATTCTTCAGCAAAAAAAGAATTATAGCAATAAAGAGAAAGGTGATAAACTCTTTTGAGGGCATAGATATAAAAAATGCTAACAGTAGTAAACAGATGTATGCTAACGCGTTGCGCAGCGTGAAATTTGCAAACCTCTCGGGGATTCCTATGCGATACAGAACAACTAGTAAAACAGGTAATTGAATTAATGCTACAACAGGAAATGGAAAGCGCCCGAGGCCGGTTATCTCATAAAAAAGCATCGTAACAGGATAGCTTCGGAAAAATCCTTTCTCATTATAAAAATCTTCAGAAATAATGACCGCATCAAAAAAGAAACGATCTGGCAGAACCCAATAAGAAACGAAGCCAAGACATACTACACAAATGCATAAAAGCAAATAAACAAATATTGATTTTTGTAGTTTTTTACGCAGCATAGTTAATGGATAAAGAGAACTATTTTGTCCTTTTTATAGACAATTAACGCGGCACAAACATTCCACAAAACAACGCTAAGAGCAGAAGCTATAGCCGCTCCATTCATACCCATTGTAGGAACCAGTACATAATTAAGAAAAACATTAACAAAAACTGTAGCTATTAGAATGTATTGCAACGTGACTTGCTTTTTAGTCATATTTAAATATACCGCTGTAATACCGCAAAGAGTACTTAAAAAATGTCCCACAATTAAAATTTGAAGCGACTCATTTGCTGCTGTGTACGACGTACCAAAAACCTTAAGAATTAATTCTGAAAAACATAGTAAAACTAGTGAAAGCACTAGAGAAAGTCCTGCAATAATACGTACACCATTTTTTAAAATATGCTGCAGCTCTTTTTTATCATTTACATATAAATCTGCTATTTGAACCGCAAAAAAAGAGCTTATCGTACTTACAACTGTAGAAATTAAAAAAATAATTTTAACCGAAGTTCCATAATACGCGAGCGTTTCAAAATCTGTATATATTTTTAGGAAAAATACATCAACACTTATAAGCAAATAAAACCCCAGTGAACTCACTGCAATTGGCATTGTTGATTTAAAAATTGTTTTAAAAGAGACCTTAATGGGCACATCTTTTCCTGTACTAAATTTTCGATATATTTTTAAAATTTCAATCGAAGAAATTAATGCCAAAACTACGAAGCTTCCTAAAAATACCTCAACGACATAATTTTGATTTTTAAAAAGTAGTAAGATTAAAAGACCTAAACCAAATGGAAGTTGTTTAAAAATTCCGCGATATAATTCTGATTTTTCCTGAAGAGAGAAACCTCTAAAAAATTCGGTATTTAAAAGTGTAATAGCATAAAAAAACAAACAGAAACTAACTTTTAGAAGTAAAGAACCTGACGTACTATCATTAAAAATATCTTCATATAATGAGTCTGGTACTATGAGTGCTATAGCCAGAAAAAGTAACGAAGTAAAAAACAGCATTTTTGCCATTCTTAGGTAAATCGAGAATAAAGCTATTACCTGTTCTGTTTTTGAAAATCTACCAGCAAAAAATAAAATAGATTGATCTGTACCTAAAAGAACGAACCCTCCAATTAGAAATAAAGAAGAGCGGGTAAACTCATAGGCTCCTACAACTTTAGGATCGTAATAATTAGTAAGAAAAATAGTGATGCCAAATAGAAACAAAATACCACAGATTCTTAGAAACATAACTTTAATAACATCTGTCAAGGCAGATGCTTTCTTAAAATTATAAAGGTGCTTACTAAGATTTTTGAACATAGACTTAATGCAAAACTTGTTTATTTTATTTCTTGCATTTTGAGCTTTCAGAATGCTATAGATCTGCTTTGAAGCGTTTTCTAAATCTTAATGTCAAGTGATAAAAAATAAAGAAGAGAAATAATACGAGAGGAAGTATAAACCTTAGATTAGTTTTCCACGAGCTTTTGTTCAACCATTTTGAATAAGAATATACTTTGAAAACAGTGTCTAAATTTAAAAGCTGTTTATTAATTTGAGCGTTACGCTTTATTAATTCTAGTTTACTATTTAAAACCGAACTCAAATTCGAATCATCTGAAACAGCTATTATATCAAGTGATTGCTTTCCGTTTTTTAAGGCCAAATTTAAATTTACTAGAACACTATCTATTTGATTTATCGTATAGCTGTTAAACTTAAGTTCCTCTTTTAGATTTTGCGCTTCAGCCTTAAGTTTTGCCTTTAAATGCTCTTCCTTTTCGAGCAAACTCATAAACAGGTCTGGGTCATCAAAATTTCCCGAAGCTGTTATCGTAATTTTATGAAGATTATAAACAGGTGTCAAAAGTGGTTTTTCAAAAAATGAAGACTTAGGTGTGTTGTTATCTAGTAAATAAGCACTTAACTCATCATTAGATAATTGATTATTTTCAAGCAAGTTCACAACATCTTCTACCGGCTCTATTGAAATCTCATCTACGCGCGTGTTAGGAAAAACTGTTTTAAGTTCTGAAATTAAACTAGTGTCCTTACTTGAAACGCCCCTATTAAGTTGGTCAATTTTACTGTATAAATACGTTGTACTCTCTATATTAGGGCCTACTATAATCTCTGCAGTTTTTGACTGTTTGAAAAATGTAGATATCCCATATCCTGAAGCGTAGCCTAAAATGATTAGCCCAAGTAGAATTAGCGCATTTCTAATTAGAAACCGCACAAAGCGATATAGATATATAATTAGTTTTTTGAACTGCTTGCGCAACCATTTAAAAACATCAAATAAATCTATATCCTGCGCGGTATTTTCCATTAATCTTTAAAGATTTGCTCTAAGATTTGTTCGGTTATTAGGTATGTGGGTTTTACACCTGTTGTACCCAATCCTCCTGAAGCAAGCGTGCTACCGGTTTCTAACGGATTATCTGATGCATAATAGGCGTAACGCACTTTTACTTTATCGCTTATGCTTCCGCGTAATTTAGCTGCTGCTTGTATCGCTTTTTGATAATGTGCACCTTCCATCTCAAGACCTATAACATTCCATGTGCTTTCATAGAAAAAGCGTAAAATATCTCTGTTTTGTAAAGACGTACCTAAGACAGAAATCATAGCGCCTTCAAAAACCGAAATGCCGTTACCTTCAAAATGCTCTTTTTTAAGTTGATTATCAAAGGGATAGTTATCTGCCGTACCTTCAAAAAGGTGTGCGCTAGGTATCATAATATCTCCTTTTCCACCCTCGAGAATACCTGCTTTACCCATTATGGAAACTGACTTAACATCAAGATATGTTAGAGCTTCATCTTTTTCAAAAGGTTTTAAAAGCTCTTCCATGGTCTCATAAGCTTGCTCTCCGAATGCATAATCCATCACAATAATCACAGGCTCTTTGCCTTCTGGGTAGGAAGCTTTAGAACAAAAATTATTTTGATCTAGATCTAATTTTGCGGTATCAAATAATTGAACATCTATATTAGTCCCACTTTGATCTGGTACTGATATCATACCATTTTGCAGTGCTGTTTTTTCAACTCGAGCTCTCAATTTACCGCTACCAGCATCACTTAAGGTCTCATATATCTCTAAATTTTCCTTTTTAGCCATCTCCTTAGATAGGGCTACTGGTGCAAAAAGAGTATTCATTACACTGTGCATGTTTGCACTTATGATATGAATAGGTCTACTAAGAAGATCTCTACTGTCTAATTCTTTTTTAATAGTATCTGCCCAGACTTCTCCGTGAATGTGATGACCTAAACGCTCGCGTAAAACAGGAGAAAATGTCACAATTCGCTTATCGTTTTCTGAGATTTCTTCAATAGCACGCTTACCTAGCCAATAGACCAGATTTAAAAAACGCTTCTCGTTTGTAGGTGCAGAAAATTTACCATAAATGACAGAGACTTCGTGAAAAGTTCTTCCCAGGATATTAGCCGTATGCGTAAGTGCAATCTCTCGCTCTTGCTGTGTCAACGGCTCTTCTGAAAGTACTGCTTTTTCAAGCTTGTTCCAGTCTCTTGTGGTGTGCCCCTCTTCATTGATAACCACACGTTTCATTATTTTGTGTGATTCAACAAACAGAAAGGTTAAGTGCGTAAGAATATCATAGATCTCAGATCTACCTCGAGTAATCTCAATATTCATTTGCTCCTCATCTATGCGGTAGCAGTTACGACGTCTCTTAGGAGGAACGATTGGCTTAAAATGTGAATTTTTATAACCTTCGTCACTTGTAAGGTTTATATATCTACATTCTTCTATACCCTCCGGAAGACGATCTATAACATAAAGTAAACCGTTAAGTTCTACCTTTTCTTCTGCAATGGTACCATATATTTCAGGTCGCAATATCAATAAAGCTTCCCTTAAAGTATCTCCTGAAACACCCATAGGCTTGTAAAAACCACGGTTAAAAAGGTGTCTCATAGTAATATACATGCGCTCAATAGCTGCAGAGCTTTCCTGCGCACGTGTTCTGTTTTCTTGTTTTATTAAACTCATTAAATCAAATATACTTTTTTAAAAACCAAATTCATTTAAGGCATCTGCGATTTTACGATCGTTAGCCAGTCTGGGAAGTTTGTTTTGACCTCCTAATTTTCCCTTAGATTTCATATAGGTATTAAAACCTCCCTTAGGAACAACCTTGATTTTTAATGTTTCTAATACTTTTCCTGTAATTAAATCTTTGTAATAACTATTTTGTTCTTGAAGCGCTTGATCAATTGCTTTTGCAAAAGCCTCAAAATCTTCGGGCTCCTTGTCAAACTCAATAAACCACTCGTGAAACGGCAGCCCTGCCTCTGGATTTATTTGTGGCGCGACAGTAAATTCACTAACCTGAGCCTTAAACGAGGTTGCTGTGCTTGCTAGAGCCTCCTCAACCTCCTTGCCTATCACATGCTCACCAAAAGCCGATATAAAGTGCTTAATACGCCCAGAAACTACGATTCGATAAGGTTTTGTAGATGTGAACATTATAGTATCTCCTACGTTGTAGCCCCAAAGACCTGCGGTGGTAGAAATTATCATAACATAGTTTACGCCTGTTTCTACCTGACCTATAGTAAGTCTGTCAGGATTTTCATCAAAAAATGACGCTGCCTCTATAAACTCATAAAAAATACCACTATCAAGTAATAGTAGCATTCCTTTTTCTTTTTGAGAATCCTGAAATGCAAAAAACCCTTCACTTGCTGGATACAGCTCAATACTGTCTACTCTTCTGCCTATTAAATTTTCAAACTTCTTACGATACGGCTCGTAATTTACACCGCCATAAATAAACAAATTAAAGTTAGGAAACAGTTCTCCCACCTTCTTGCCGGTTTTTGCATTAAGTCGTTCAAAATACATTTGTACCCAAGACGGTATACCGCTTATAATACTCATATCTTCTTTTGAAGTCTCTTCAACTATGGCATCAACTTTTGTTTCCCAGTCTTCAATACAGTTTGTTTCCCAACTTGGCATTCTGTTTTTCTGAAGGTATCCTGGTACATAGTGCGCTACTATTCCTGATAATCTTCCGGTTTGAATCCCATTTTTCTCCTGAAGCTCAGGACTTCCTTGAAGAAAAATCATTTTTTTATCTACAAAACTGCGGTTTCCTGTTTCTGCTATATAATGTAAAATAGCGTCTCTTGCCGCATTGGTATGCATAGGCATAGACTCTGCGGTAATTGGGATGTATTTTGCTCCCGATGTGGTGCCAGAAGTCTTTGCAAAATACTGTGGCTTACCGGGCCATAAAATATTAGGATTCCCGGCAACTACTTTATCTACATAGACCTTTAATTCTTCATAATCCCTAACAGGAACCTGCTTTACATAGTCGCTGTAATTTTTAATGGTTTGAAAATTATGATCCCTACCAAACTGGGTTTGAGAGGCATTTTTTATTAAATATTTAAAAACCTTAAGCTGGGTAGCTTCAGGTGTAGACGACCAAGCTTCGGTTTTTGAGACGATATGTTTTGCAAAGAGTTTTGCTCCAAAAGATTTTATAGACATTATTCGAATGCGATGTAATTAGTTGGATCTACGGGGTAACCATTATTCCAAAGTTCAAAATGCAAATGAGGACCAGTAGTATATTCTCCTGTCGACCCCGCTATTGCAATAACTTCACCTGCTTTAACAAGATCGCCCTGATCTTTATTGCGGGAGGCGCAATGCTTGTAGACTGAAATTAAGTTATTCCCGTGGTCTAGAATGAGAACGTTTCCGGTTTCGGCTGTCCATTCAGAAAAAATGACTGTAGCATCTGCAACGGCTTTAATGGGTTCGTTTTTAGGTACAACGACATCAACAGCATAATGCTTTCGGTCTAAATTGTATTTTTCGGTAATGTTTCCTTTAACAGGAGGAAATAGAGAAAAGTTGACCTTTGTTGAAGCGGGTTCAAACAAATTATAGCGGTCTTCATTAGCAACGCGCTCTCTTAAAATGCTGTCTTCTTTAGAGATTTTAAAAGACAAACCGCCGTTTTCTCCAGGTTCTATAAGCAACAACGAGTCTTTATTAAAATTTACGCGATCAACATCACCTGTAAGCACTTTTCTAATGCTTGCATAATATTGTTCATTAATATCAAGTTGTCGCTTAAGAGAATCTGTTTCAAATATTAGTTCTGTAGCCTGTTTTTTAAGTCTTACAGAGGAGTATCCCGGAATATATTCTCGTAAGGGTGTGTATGCAATTAGAAATGTCGTTAACGCAATAAGAATAATAATCGAGAAGCCAACAACAATAAAAACATTAAGTCGTGTAAGCTTAAACGAAACCCGTTCTTCAAAGGTGTCTTCGTTTAGAATTACTAGCCTGTATTTATGTAAAAGGCGTTTTCTAAACTTCTTTCTATCTTTAGATTTAGCCATATAGTTTTGTGCTTACGCAAATATAAAATTTAAAAGGCGTTTATCACCTGCTAAAGTTTCTTAACGAAAGGTCTATTCTGATGAATTCTTTTTATATTTACTTTCTAAATTAGAATAATATGAATTTACTATCGATATTTTTAGGAATGGTTGGACCTTGGCAGATAGGTCTTATCGTAGTTGTGATACTTTTGCTTTTTGGAGGTAAGAAAATACCTGAAATGATGCGTGGTTTAGGAAGTGGTATTAAAGAATTTAAAGATGCTTCTAAAGATGAAGACGCTCCTAGAAAATCTGACGAAACTATAGAAGAGAAAAAATCTTAATTTTAAAATTCTTCTATTAAAAAAGCCGCTTCAAGTATTTGAAGCGGCTTTTTTATGTTTATTGAAATTATATTTTAATCTACAAACTCTACAGAACGTAAAATAGATTCTAATTCAAATATATTATCACGCTTATTTGCAGAAGGTTTAAATACAAAGCCCTCTAATACCAGATAGCGGTTATTTTCTTTATCATCTACCGTAAAATTCACAAAAGGCCCTGCCATAAAGCGGCCTTTAACCTCCCACATCCCTTTCATCTGGTATGCTGGCTTACCATCTATTGTAGTCTCGCTTAGATAAGGTGCAAAAGCAGCTTCTGTAATAAAACGCATACCCTCATTTACTACAATATTATCTCCAGAAATAGAATCTCTCATAGCTATAAGCGAGCCTATAGTGTTACTATCTCTATCAATAAGATTATAAGGGACTTCATAGATAGTAATATTCATATCTCCGTTAGGAATGTCTTTACGAATCCAATAAAAACCCCCATCTGTCTTTGCATAGCGATATGCAGATGGAAACTTCATAGTTATTCCAAAAGTTTTTGTGATAGAATCATCTTCTTTAAGCGACAGGCTAATACGGCGTATTTTCTCTTTAAACTCAGCACCCTTGTATGTATCTACAATTTTTGCACTGTCTTGCTTGATTAAATTAATTAGTGCTTCTTCTGTAGGACCTCTTAATATAATACCAGTTTGTGGTCTGGCGTATTCATCTGTAACAATCTCTAGAGAAGGAACATCTGCCTGTTCTACTTTTAAAAATGTACGTTGTTTACGCATAAAGCCAGAAAAAGCTTCTAAAGGCATTTGATTTATTTCAAACATGGGCTCTACTTGCGGTAAACCATTTACGGGACCGGCCAACTTTTCTCTAATGCTTTCACCTACTGCCCCTGCCCACATATCATTAGGCATAACAATCGTTAAGTTATTTAGACCGCCAGAAGAGGAAGATAAAATTTTACCTTCCGGTTTATCGTTACAGGCAATTAAAGCAAAGAGAGTAAATGCTAAGAGTAGTTTTTGCATAATAAATTTTCTATTAAAGGTTAGTTGACGATGACCAAAGTCATTCCCGGTTTTAATTTATTACCACTAATATCGTTCCACTTTTTTAGATTATCAGGACTAACACCAGGAAATTTCTGAGCGATCTTCCATAAACTGTCCCCTTTACGCACCACATACTTTTTTGAATTACTTCTGCTAGCGCTGCTTGATGAAGCAGATGTAACTGCCTTTGTTGGGTGCAATGTTAGTCGCTGACCCACGCGCAAATTGTTAGATCTTAAATTATTCCATCTTTTAATTTCAGACACACCAACTCCGTATTTAGATGCAATTTTCCCAAGATAATCACCGCTCCGTACGCGATAGCTAACACTGGTGGGGTTTTCTACATACTTAGGTAAAGTTGCTTCCTCACGTTCTAATTCTTTTTTTGCGGTAGCATAGATCGCTTCTTCATTGGCAACAAAAGGACCTAAAGCTTCTACCGGTAACCGTAAATAATATTCCTCATCGCTCACATACGGAATAATATCAAGCTTGTAAGACGGATTTAGAAATTGTACTTCATCAAAAGAAACGCCTGTATACGCGGAAACCTGTTGTAAGGATAGGGTTTGCTTAATCTTAACTGTATCTGTGGTAAAATAATTAATATCTGGTTTTACAGGGTTGTAACCATGCTCTTTTGCGTACTCAAAAATATACATAGTTGCAAGAAAAGCAGGAACGTAACCTGCTGTTTCACGTGGTAAATTATGTCTTATATTCCAGTAATTAGTGCTTCCGCCGCTGCGACGTATGGCCTTACTTACATTACCAGGACCTGAATTGTAAGAGGCTAATGCCAAGTCCCAATCGCCAAAAACATCGTACAGCTTAGAAAGGTATTGCGCTGCAGCTTCCGTAGAAAGTATGGGATCCATCCGCTCATCTACATAAGAACTTATGTCAAGACCGTATAATTTACCTGTACTGTACATAAATTGCCACATTCCTGTAGCTCCAACTCGTGATTTTGCTCTAGGCCTCAATGCAGATTCTACAATTGCCAAATACTTTAATTCGAGAGGCATATTATATTTATCAAAAGTCTTTTCAAAACCCGGAAAATAAAATTCTGAAAGACCCATAAGACGCTCTAAAGTAGGCTTGTGCCTTTTTAGATACGATTTTATAACATTTTCTAAAGAAGGGGTGTATTCTATATTGAAGGGTGTGCGGGCATTTAAATCTGCCAAACGCTTTTTAAGTGTATCTGTAGAAAGTTCTGCATATACTACTTCACTATCGTAGTAATTCTCATCTATAATTGCTTCGATAGAATCGTACAAAGAACCACCTGTAAGCTCTCTAAGCCATTTTTTATCTACTTTGGCGGCGTATTCCTGGTCATTTAAGTTGTAGATTACCTTCCCGCCTTTACGCTGCTTAAAAAGGAAGTTTTGTGACATCTCTTCCTGAAGCTGCTTTATTTCTAGCGTATCAACAACTGAAAGTGTATCTGATAAAATCTCATCTTCTACTATTTCAGATTTTATAACTTTTTTCTGAGCAAATGAACCCAAAGTGGTCATTAAAAAACAACCTATAATTAAACGTTTTCTCATATCTATTTAGAACGATGCAAACGCTAAAGTCGTATTTTTTAATCGAAATCAAAAATGCTCAGAAAAAAGTAAATAATATAAATCATTAATCACGCATTGCAGCAATACCCGGAAGTTCTTTACCCTCAAGCATTTCTAGCATTGCGCCACCTCCTGTTGAAACGTAAGATACTTTATTTTCAAAGCCAAATTGTTTTACCGCAGCAACACTGTCACCTCCTCCTACAAGAGAAAAAGCTCCATTTTTAGTTGCTTCTGCAATGGCATCTCCTAACGCGATTGTTCCTTTTGCAAAAGGTTCCATTTCAAAAACACCTAAAGGACCATTCCATAAAATAGTCTTGCTATTTGCTACTACTTTAGCAAAATTCTCAAGAGACTTTGGTCCTGCGTCAAGACCTTGCCAACCATCTGCGATTTCAAAAATATTTTCAATTTGTGTATTTGCAAATTCAGAAAAGTCATCTGCAGCAATTACATCTACTGGTAGATGTACATTTACATTTTTTTCTTTAGCCTTTTTTAGAATATCTAAAGCAAGTTCCTGTTTATCGTCTTCGCAAATAGAACTTCCTATTTTTCCTCCCTGAGCTTTAATAAAGGTATAAGCCATACCTCCTCCTATAATTAAATCATCTACTTTGTCAAGAACATTCTCTATAACAGTAATCTTTGAAGATACTTTTGCTCCCCCTAAAATTGCTAAAACTGGACGCTCATTGTCATTTAAAACTTTATCTATACTCTCAATCTCTTTAGCTAATAAAGAACCAAAACATTTTTTCTCAGGAAAAAACTGAGCAATTATCGTTGTTGAAGCGTGCGCCCTGTGTGCTGTGCCAAATGCATCATTAACGTAAATATCACCTAGACTAGCTAATTTTTGAGCAAAATCAACATCACCTTTTTCTTCCTCTGCGTGATATCTCAGGTTTTCTAAAAGCAAAATTTCACCAGGCTCTAATTTTGCAGCTGCAGCTTCAGCGGTCTCTCCCACACAATCTTCTGCAAATTTCACCTGAACGCCTATAATTTCGGTTACGGCATCTGCAATGTTCTTTAATGAAAATTCTGGTTCATTATTTTTAGGCCTTCCAAGATGAGACATTAAAATTGCAGCTCCTCCATCTTCTAAAACTTTTAAAATTGTAGGTTTTGCAGCTTCGATACGAGTAGCATCTGTAACCTTATGGTTTTCGTCTAAGGGAACATTAAAATCTACGCGAATGAGCGCTTTTTTATTTTCAAAATTAAAATCTTCGATGGTTTTCATGAGTAATTTTTATTTACAGATTCAGTAACTAATTGGTTGTGTTTTTAAAAGCAAACCTAAGATTGACGGCTGCTTTAGCCAACAAATATAACAGATAAGGCACAAAATATACGTTACATTTCTGTTATATTTGGCGCATGTTATTTCAAGAAATATTAGGCCAAGAATTTATTAAGAAACACCTCACAACCAGTGTAGACGGTAAACGAGTTGCTCACGCTCAATTGTTTGTAGGAAGCAGTGGTTGTGGTGTTCTTTCCTGTGCTATTGCCTATGCACAATATTTAATTTGTGGTAATAATGAGGGTGAAAATACTGGAGGTAATGCTTCCTGTAATTTAAAATTTGATCATCTAGCACATCCAGATTTACATTTTGCGTATCCTGTGGCAACAACAGATGCTATTAAAAGTCATCCCGTATCAGACAATTTTGCTAAAGAGTGGCGGTCTTTTATAGACAATAATGCCTACGGAAGCTTATACGATTGGCATCAACATTTAGGAATTGAGAAAAAACAAGGAAGAATAGGTGTAGATGAAGCACAGGATATCGTCAAAAAATTATCTTTAAAATCCTATGAAGGAGGTTATAAGGTTATGATTATCTGGATGGCAGATAAAATGAACAACGCAGCCTCAAACAAACTCCTTAAATTAATTGAAGAACCACCACAAAAAACCGTATTTCTTCTTATTGCAGAAAATGAAGATCACATAATAGACACTATAAAATCGAGATGTCAGGTTCTTAATTTTCCTCCTTTAGCGGCAGAATCTCTAGAAAATGCCCTTATTAAGTCACATAATTGCAATCCTGTTGAAGCTAAAAAAATTGCTATTAAGGCACACGGAGATTATAATCTAGCTCTGCATCTCTTAGAAAATAGTAGCGATGAGGAAGAGTTTGAGACGTGGTTTGTATCGTGGGTACGTACTGCTTTTAAAGCCCGTGGAAATAAGAAAGCAATTTTAAATCTTATATCGTGGAGTGAACAAATTGCCGGAACAGGCCGCGAAACCCAAAAAAATTTTCTATCCTATTGTGAAGATTTTTTTAGGCAAGCCATGCTTTTAAACTATGGAGCTCAAGAATTAGTCTATTTACAACCACAAACGAAATTTGAACTTGCAAAATTTGCTCCTTTTATACACGGAAATAATATAAGTTCAATAATTGAAGAATTACAGACCGCTTCTTACCATATAGAACGTAACGGAAATCCCAAAATTGTACTTACTGATTTATCTATAAAACTTACGCGATTATTACACACTAAAGCATAAAAAAAGCAGCCAATCGGCTGCTTTTTTAAATCCTGAATTTTTATTTATTCAGCTGTTTCTGTCTTTGGAGCATTCGTTGCCGCAGGTGCTGTAGCAGAGCCTGGAGTATAATCTTTATTTAATGCTTCTAATACTTTATCTGTAATATCAAACTCTTTCTTACCAAATAGAATATTGCCACTATCATTTTTCCCATAAATGAAATCATAACCATTATCAGCGCCATAGGTGTCAATAAATTTTCTCACTTTACTCACTACAGTATCAATTGCAGTTTGGCTTTCTTGTTGAAGTTGACCTCCACGAGCTTGCTGCTCTTGTTGAATTTGCTGTTGTAATGCTCCTAATTCTTGTTCCTTAGATTGACGTTCTGCTGGACTCATAGTTTGAACGTTTTTTTGATAAAGATCTAATTTGATTTGAAACGCTTGAATTTTTGGTTCTAAATCTGCACGCACATTTTCGGTTAACTTTTCATATTTGTCCTGCACCTCTGTCATTTCTGTATAACCCTCAAAAAGTTTTTGAGTATCAACATAAGCTGATTTTGATTTTGAACAACTAGCTAATGTAATTGTAATTAAAAGCGCACTAAATAGGTTTTTCATAATTTCTAAAAATTTGCTGCAAAAGTAACAAGTTGTACTATGCAAAAGTTAAAAAAGGAAAGATTTATTTATTATAAGCAAATTAAATAGGTAAAATCATTAAAATAGGTTTTTCTTATTAAATCTAAACCCATTAAAGGCTTTGTGGTGGTTTTTTAAAAAATTACCAACCAAGACAAGGCAAAGGGATTAAAAACCTCTTAAAGTGGCTTATTTTACGTTTTTTGCTTCTTGAAAGTGTATATAATCGAAGAATACTCGCCAGAACGCCTCGCTTTCCAATTAGAGTTCAAACCTGATATAAATGCTGAAATGAGATTAGAGTTTCCTGTTTTATATTTTTCCGAAAGTAGACTTACATAGAAAGAATCAAAAATTAACGGTTTTTCTGAAATAAGGTCAAACCCAAAATTTGAAAATAATGTACTAATACTTTTTCTAGAGAAGTGATGTATATGTCTGGGCACATCCCAAGCTGCCCAAAATGATTTGTATTTTATTGCATCATCAGAATTAAAATTAGGAACAGCAATTACTAAAATTCCATCTTCTGATAAATGTTTTTCAAGCCAATTAATTTGTTCTCGTAAATAGGGTACATGTTCTAAAACATGCCACATGGTTATTACGTCAAATTTTTGACTTGTAAGTTGAGAGGTATTTTCTAATAGTGTAATTTTTTTATTTAACGCATTTTTTCTTGCAACTGAACTTGGTTCAACACCGGTTACCTCCCACCCTCTTTTTTTTGCTACAATTAAAAAATCTCCGGTTCCTGCACCTATATCTAATAAAGATCCTACAGACTTAAATTTACTAATATGCTTTAGTTTTTGTTTTAGCATATAGCTTTTCACAAATTGGTAAAGCGTTTCAGTAATTCCTTTTTTTGAATCTGTATGAGATATATAATTTTCACTTAAATAATAATCTTCTAAATTTTCAGGAATTGATGATGTTGTGTACATATCTAATTCAGAATCGTAAATCAAGTCAAATTCCTCATTAGAAACAGAGAAATCTTTTATCTTAATTGTCGTTTTTTTATCTAAAGAAGAATTCATAAAATGGGAAAATGGAAAGATTGTTTCACGTGGAACTATAAATTAGCGCCCCATATAAACTAACATTACTGAAATGTCGCTCGGAGAAACACCACTTACACGTGATGCCTGAGAAATGGTAGTAGGTTGAATTTTTGTCAATTTCTCACGAGCTTCAAAGGATAATGACTTAAGCTTAGTATAATCAAAACCATCTGGAATTTTAATATTTTCTAAACGCTGAAGTTTATCTGCATTTGCTTTTTCTTTAGCAATATACCCGGCATATTTAACACGGATTTCTGCCTGTTCTAAAACTTCAATATCCAGATTATTTGTCTCCACATAATTTTTAACATCAGCAAAACTCAACATATCTGAAAGCTCAATTTGAGGTCTACTGAATATTTTTACCATCTTGTCTGATTGCTTCATAGGAGAAGTTCCTTTTTCAGCAAGAACAGGATTTGCCTCTTCTGGAGTAATACTGGTTATATTAAAAAAATCAACAAGATTCTGAGCTTCTTTTTCTTTATTTTCTAAAGTGCGCATACGCTTATCACTCGCTAAACCTATTTCATGTGCAAGCGGCGTAAGTCTACTATCTGCGTTATCCTGTCTAAGTAAGGTTCTATATTCTGCTCGCGAAGTAAACATGCGATACGGTTCTTTAGTTCCTTTAGTAATAAGATCGTCTATTAAAACACCTATATATGCCTCATCCCTTTTCAAGATTAAAGAATCCCGTTCCTGCACTTTTAAACTTGCATTTATACCTGCCATCAAACCTTGCGAAGCAGCTTCTTCATAACCCGTAGTACCATTAATTTGACCAGCAAAATATAATCCTGAAACTACTTTTGTCTCTAAAGTGTGCTTTAATTGTGTAGGTGGAAAATAATCATATTCAATTGCGTAACCCGGTCTAAAGAACTTCACATTTTCAAAGCCTGCAACTTTACGAAGAGCTTTAAACTGAATTTCTTCAGGCAACGACGTAGAGAAACCATTTACATAATACTCAATAGTGTCCCAACCTTCGGGTTCAACAAAGAGTTGATGCCTATCTTTATCAGCAAAACGATTTATTTTATCCTCAATTGAAGGGCAGTATCGCGGCCCAGTACTTTTTATACGACCGTTAAACATAGGTGACCTATCAAAACCTTCCCGAAGTAAATCATGTACTTCAAGACTGGTATAACTCATTTGACAGGAGCGCTGTTTAGTAAGTGGTTTTGTAACGTCACTATAACTAAATTTCTGCGGATTTAGATCCCCAGGTTGTTCAATCATTTTTGAAAAATCAAGACTACGACCATCAACCCGAGGTGGTGTTCCGGTTTTCATTCTACCCGATTCAAAACCTAAATCTACAAGTTGTTCTGTAATTCCTTTTGAGTTACGCTCCCCTGCTCTACCTCCTCCAAATTGCTTATCTCCTATGTGAATTAAACCATTAAGAAAAGTACCATTAGTTAAAACAACTGATTTTGCTTTAATCTCTATACCCAAAGATGTAATTATCCCACCTATACTATCACCATCCATTAAAAGACCACTTACCATTTCCTGATAAAAATCAAGATTTAGAGTTCGCTCCAACATAAGGCGCCATTCATCTGCAAAACGCATACGATCACTCTGCACTCTGGGACTCCACATCGCAGGCCCTTTGCTTTTATTAAGCATCTTAAATTGAATAGCGGTCTTATCGGAAACGATACCACTATAGCCTCCCATAGCATCAATTTCACGTACAATTTGTCCCTTAGCAATTCCTCCCATAGCAGGATTGCACGACATTTGAGCGATTGTTTGCAAATTCATCGTCACTAGCAGCGTACTGCTTCCGGTATTTGCAGCAGCAGCGGCAGCCTCGCAACCTGCGTGACCTCCTCCTACTACAATTACATCATATACTTTATCAAAAAAACTCATTGTTCCACGTGAAACATTTAATTATACTTCCTTAAAAATGGGCGCAAAGATACTAAAAATTAAGTGCCTAGCAGCAGTTATTCTAACGGCCAAAGGTTGAGATAGAAATCTTCTTTAGCGCGCATGATTGCCATTTCCTCTTCAGTCTTATCTCCATAGCCACACATATGCAATAAGCCATGTATCATAACGCGCCTCAATTCTGTATTAAAATTCACTTCAAAAGTTGACGCATTCTCTGCCACGCGATCTGTACTTATGTACATTTCACCATTCAGAAGTTTGTTCTCAGTATAATCAAAAGTAACTATATCTGTAAACGTATCGTGTTTTAAAAATTGCTCATTAATTTCGAGTAAATACTCATCAGAACAAAAAACGTATCCAAGCATTTCAATACCGTAAGATTCTTTAAGAGCAGTTGCCCTAATCCAATTACGCGTTTGTTCTTCCAAATCTAAACTGAAATCATTTTGACTATCAAATTCAATCATTGTCTTGTTTAAAATATTCTTTAACCTTGTTTTTATAGGACCGGCTTAGCGGGAGTTTATCTCTATTCAGAAGCTCTTTAGAATTAAAATAACTTCGTGTTTCAGGAATAATATTAATAGCTGAATTCATAAATTCTTTGGTCGTACTCTCTGCCTCGCGCTTAGTATTTTTGTCCTGTTCTTGTTCAGCAAGTTCTAATTTTAAAAACTGTTGAATAACATCACTCATTCTCTTTTTTGCCTGAGCAGAATTTCCATTTAATAAATCTGACTCTACTTGTTCAATAGTTTTTAAAACACGGGCGGCTTCACTGTTAAGACCTTCCTTATCTATCAAATCCTGTAACTTATTTCTAATCTCTTCCTGTTCTTTGTAAATCTCATATTGTCGTGCGAGTTCACCTTCACTTACAGAAAATCCATTTTTCCCTTTATCTCCTTGCCCTGCCTTTGACCCTTTGCCACTTTCCCCATCAGAACCAGCGCCTTCTCCGTTACCCGGTTTTTTTCCATCACCCTCTCCATCAGCCTTACCATCTTTACCTTTACCAGTCTCTCCCTTTTCTCCTTCACCTTTTTTACCGGGTTGTTCTCCCAATTTTTCAGAAAGCTCTTTCTGTGACATAATGATGTCACTTAACTGCTTCCCTGAACCCTGCCCACCGGGTTTAGGAATAGGCATAGGCATACCACTAGATCCCTGCCCTAACGAGAGTGATAGTTGTGCTTGCATGTTATCAAGAATGTTTGAAAGCATATCTGCAAGAGTATTTGAAGAGCTTACCACATAGCGTTCGCTTACAACACCCATATTTATATTATTATCTGATAAACGCTCTAACGCTTGGTCTAAACTAAAAGTGATATTAGTTAGCTCCTTATTTATATCCTCCTCTAGCAAAGGATTTCTGAGAGACAGCGCAAAAAGACTATCGTCTATATGCTTAAAATTATCACGCAGTACATTCTGATTAACAAGATTCTTTGAAAAAGAAGGGTTCGAATTATTGATTGTTTTAAATTTATACATCAGCTCTTCCTGATCAAATGAAAAGACTACTAGGTTGTCAAGAATTTGCCTAAGCATTTCAACATCTTCTTCTAGACGTTGAGCACCACCCCCACCACCAGATGTAAATTTATCTTTCAACTTACTACCCAACTCCTTCATTTTTTTTCCTGCGCTCTTTTGCTTTTCTTTGCTAGCCTTTGATGATTCTGCGTCTCCAGATTTTTGCATTTTATCAAGTGCTTGTTTCTGATCACTATCAATCTCCTTTTCAAGGTTTTTATCTTCTGGGATATCCAGAGGTTCTTTTAGAGCCTTATTTTCTTTGATTAGCTCCTCAAAAGATTTTTTAAATGCATCAAATTCTTCATTTAATTTTTCTTGTTTTTCTTTTGAAGGTTCATTCAAACTTTGACCTTCTTTTAATTGCTTCTCTCCCGTTTCCTCAAGTTGTCTGCCTAGACGCTCCCCTTTAGTTTGAACATAAAATCTCTTTGTCAACTCTAAAAGTTGTTGCATACTTTTGCTAGAATTCTTACTGTTTTTAGACATTTTGTCTAGCTTATCTTTTAACTCCTCATCATTCATCATATTCTGTAATTTAGATAACTCTTCTAAAAGTTTTTTCTGCTCTTTAAGTTGTTCTTCATTTTTTTGAATACGCTTTTTCAAAAGTTCATTTTCAGGACTTGCTTTCTCATTTAATTTATCTAGTTCGTTCAGACTATTCTTAAGTTTTTCAGAATAACTTTTCATCATTTGTTCCTGGGCTTTCTGTCTTTCTAAAAAAGATTTAAGCTTTCTTTTGTCATTAAAGTCGAGTTTGTTTTTTTCCTTTTGTAGATCTTGAATTTCCTGTAAATCCTTTTGTTGTTCTTGAATTTTTAAGACAGATTTATCTAAACCTTGAATACTGTTTTGTTGCAATTCTAATTGCTTATCTATAGACTCTGTACGCGTAAGTGATTGAAAATTTTGAATTTCAGATTGTGTAGCTTTATGATTATTAATAGCATCATTATCCCTAACTTCAAAGTAATAATTATAGGTAACTCCTTCTTCAAGAGGTAATTTACCGGGAAAAGAGACATAAAATTGATCTACTGTACCATTTGATATAGAAATAGGTATTGCCTTCTTATTAATACTTTGATTTTCAATATAATAAACCAACTTTAGATCATATAAGCCATTATCATCAGATACAAAACCCTGATAGTAAGTTTGATTGCTGCCTAAAGTATCCTTTTTAAATTTTAAAACGAGATCTGGATATGCATCTTTATTTACTTGAATGGTATAACTTAATTCTTCGTAATTTTTTAATTGCTCGTTACTCGTTGAAATTTTATACTCTAATTGATTAAAAATTGTTTTTGAAAATTTAAAAATTTTATCTTCAGATATAAAGGAGTTAGAAACCGTATCCGTAATAAAATTAATTTGTGATGTGTTGTTAGCCTCCAGTATCCAATTAACCTGTGTACCTTCGGGAACAGTAAGCGAACTTGTATTAGAAACGATTTGATTTTGCATTTTTAGATAACCAGGGTAATTTAAACGCATCTTATAAGAACTGATTACCGGAATATGAACCAGCGGAAATTTGTAAGAGCCCGATGAAAAACCATTACCTATAAATGAAAAATTTAAATCGTCTGAAGCTTGCTCAACCGTATATGCAAAAACGCCACCGCCCCTATTTTTCATAAAATAAGTAACGCCATTCAAATTTAGACTAACCTCTTCAGGAATTTCTGAACCCTCAACTTTTGTCAGAATTTCAAAATTTCGACCTTCGATAACCGGAATATCTTTATTTAGAAGTGAAAAATTAAAAGGAGCCGGCGGAATATATTCAGTAGAATAATTTAAAACCCGCTTGGCACTTCCCTCAAAAAAGTCTGAAGTTTTACTAAAACTAATGGCAACAAATATAAGAACCGGTATTAGTGCATACTTAATGTACTTAACATTTGCTTTATAATTTATAGCAAGAGAAAATGGAACAGGCTCAAGTTCTTTGCTTTTTTGAAGTATGCTTGCCTGTATTAAATCAGAATCATCTGCAGAAGACTTTAGCTGTAGCGTATTAATTAATTTATCACGAACCTCAGGAAAGTGACTACCTATTAAAGCAGAAGCTTTAGTGTAGTCTATACCCTTAGAAAGTTTAAATAATCTAAAAACCGGAATGAGAATAAATCTAAAAATAAGCAGCGATTCAATCCCAACAAAAGACCAAAAAAGAAATCCTCTCCCCCAACTACCTAACCAAAACCAGTATTCAATTACCAATACAAGCAAAAGATAGGTGAGCCCTATTGCTATAAAAAACAAGAATCCTTTTAAAAGTTCGTTCTTGTAATATTTACTAATAAATTTTTCTATTTTTTTCTCTAAAGCTTCCACAACCTACCTCTTTTACTAGCTAATTTTCTAATAACTAAAACTACGCCATTATATTTTAGTTAATTGAGCTTAATTTAAAAGCTTTAGTAGTGTACTGCATCTTACTTTTTTCAGTTATAATTCTAAAAAATTCAACACACTAGCAAACAACTTAAGGCCCAAAACCATTAGACAAGATATTAAAAATCTCAATTAAATTAGAAAGCAACATCTTACAGATCTGGTGCTACACTTATTAAGATTGAGTACCTTTGCAGCCTAAATTTTTACTATGTCTAACAATGTACGTGTGCGTTTTGCACCAAGCCCCACAGGACCTCTACACATAGGAGGTGTGCGCACTGCACTTTATAATTATCTTTTTGCAAAAAAAAATAAAGGAACCTTCATTCTTCGCATTGAAGATACAGACCAAAACCGTTATGTAGAAGGCGCAGAAAACTATATAATCGAAGCTCTTAACTGGTGTGGCATTCCTTATGATGAAGGCCCAGGCAAAGAAGCAGGATACGGACCGTATAGACAAAGTGAACGCAAGGATAAATATTTTGCATTTGCTGAAAAATTAATTACTTCTGGTGATGCTTATTATGCATTTGACACTTCTGAAGCTCTAGATGAGCACCGCAAAAATCACGAAGAACAAGGTAAAACCTTTATTTACAACTGGCATAACCGCAATAAACTAGATAACTCTTTAAATCTTTCTGCAGAAGAAACACAAAAGCGAATAGATGCAGGTGAAGATTATGTTATTCGATTTAAATGTCCTGAAAGCGAGCTCTTAGAATTAGAAGATATCATAAGAGGTACAGTAGAAGTAAATACAAGTTTGCTAGACGATAAGGTGTTGTTTAAGTCAGACGGCATGCCTACGTACCATTTAGCAAATATTGTTGATGATCATTTAATGGAAATTTCACACGTTATTCGAGGTGAAGAGTGGTTACCTTCAATGGCGCTACATGTATTACTATATCGTGCTTTTGGTTGGGATGCACCTCAATTTGCTCATCTGCCTTTAATTATGAAACCAGTAGGTAAAGGAAAATTAAGCAAGCGTGATGGTGATAAAATGGGCTTTCCCGTGTTTCCTTTATTGTGGAAGGATCCTAAGACAAATGATGTATCAGCAGGTTACAGAGAAGATGGTTATTTACCTGAAGCTGTGATAAATATGCTGGCATTTTTAGGATGGAATCCTGGTACTGAAAAAGAAATCTACAATCTTGAACAATTAATACAGGACTTCGATCTAGAGCGAGTACATAAATCTGGAGCAAAATTTGATCCTGAAAAGACAAAATGGTTTCAACAACAGCAATTACATATCGCTTCTGACGCTTCTCTGGTAGCTGGATTACAAGAAATTCTAGCTCAAAAAAATCTGGAGTTTAAAGATGAGTATGTTCAGCAAGTAATTCACCTGGTTAAAGAACGTGCAGTATTTATTGCAGATTTATGGGATCAAGGAAATTTCTTCTTTGAAAGACCTGAAAATTATGACGAGAAAGCGGTAAAAAAGGCTTGGAAAGATGACACAGCAGAGATTATGATATCTGTTTCTAAAATCGTAAATGATACTGATGATTTTAATGCTGAAAATTTATCTGCTAACATAAAAGATTGGATTCAGAGCGAAGGTTTGGGTTTTGGTAAAGTTATGCAGCCTTTTAGAATTAGCCTAGTAGGTTCTATGTCTGGTCCAGATGTATTTATGATTGCTGCCACTATAGGTAAAGAGCGCACGCTTGAGCGCATTCGTTTTGCGATTGAAAAATTATAATTAAAACTTATTACTGCAGTGCTTAAGGATTCAAAACTTTGAGTACTGCAGTATTATAAAATTTATTTCTACTCTTAGGAACAACTACTCTCAAAATTTTGATATTCCAATCAAAACGTAAGAGCTTTGTTGTAAATATATCTCATTTGCAAAAAATTACATTCCTCCCTTCACCCCTACTGTAACTTAAAATTCTCTGTGTCATAATTTAAATTTGATTTTATGCGTTAGAGCAAAATTCTTTAATTATTTAAAACGCAAGTTTTATTGCAAAACATAAAATTGTGTATTTAAAAACGTTACAAATTTATCAATCACACGACATACTATTGTATTTTTAATAAGTCTCTCATAATGAGAAATAACTAAAAAAAAGATTATGTCGTATTTTTTACCCGTTATCCTATTTATAGGATTAATAATTTTGATTTCTGCTGTTTTTATTGTTAAGCAGCAAACAGCTGCAGTAATAGAGCGCTTTGGTAAGTTCACTAGTGTGCGTAATTCTGGTATTCAACTTAAAATTCCGCTAATTGATAAAATTGCAGGTCGTATAAATTTAAAGATTCAGCAATTAGATGTTATCGTAGAAACCAAAACTAAGGACGATGTTTTTGTACGATTAAAAATTTCGGTTCAATTTCAAGTTGTAAAAAACAACGTCTATGATGCTTTTTATAAGCTAGAAGATCCTCAAAATCAAATTACCTCTTATGTATTTGATGTAGTGAGATCTGAAGTTCCTAAAATGAAACTTGATGATGTTTTTGAACGTAAAGATGATATTGCAATTGCTGTAAAAAGTGAATTAAATCAAGCCATGACAGATTATGGTTATGATATAATAAAAACACTTGTTACTGATATTGATCCAGATCAACAAGTAAAAATAGCAATGAACCGTATTAATGCTGCCGAACGTGAAAAAGTAGCTGCAGAGTATGAAGCAGAAGCAGAACGTATTAAGATAGTTGCTAAAGCACGCGCAGAGGCAGAAAGCAAGCGTTTACAAGGTCAAGGTATAGCAGACCAACGTAGAGAGATTGCAAGAGGTTTAGAAGAGTCTGTAGAGGTTTTAAATAATGTAGGCATAAACTCGCAGGAAGCTTCTGCACTAATTGTAGTAACACAGCATTATGACACTTTACAGTCTGTAGGTGAGAATACAAATTCGAACTTAATACTAATGCCAAATTCGCCACAGGCTGGTAGTGAAATGCTAAATAATATGATTGCTAGTTTTGTGGCTTCAAACCAAATTGGAGAAGAAATGAAAAAGAAAAACGAAGCCAATGGTATTCTTCCTAAGAAAAAAATAAAAAAACCAAGACCAGAATCTGGTTATGATTCTAGTTTTGATGATGATAACGTATAATTTATTCAATTAAATACTTAAATTAAAAAGCCTCAGATTTTAAAATCTGAGGCTTTAATCTTTAGTATAAGATGTATTATTTATCTTGATCTTCTACATTTTTAACTTTAACACGCTTTACACCTAAAATAGAATTAACTGCCTTTAAAACTAATGTCTTTTGAGCAATAGCTCCTACTGTACCTGCAATCATTGATACTGGAGAAAATGAACTTTTAACATCATTCAAACTCAATTTCACTTGTTCTCGATCTATCTGATTCTGAAGTTTAAGAATCTTTAAATCATATTCTATTTCAAAAAAAGATTTATAAACTTTCATGAGTTTCGCGTATTGGTTCTAAATGTTGATTATAAGCAACAGGAGTTTCAGTTGGATTATGTTCTTCTTTTAACTTTGAATCATCATCGTGAAAAAAAATTTTAGAATACTTTGTAAGAACAATCTTAGTTATTACTGGTTTTCCAAAGGTCTTGTAAAGTAAAAATATAAGTAAGTAAAAACCGCCCATTATAAAGTAACCATAACTAACACTATGCAGTGACTCACCAATGATAATTGCTAGACCCACAGAGATGAAAAGAATAAAAATCAAAAAAATACTGCCAGTAACTAGTAAGTTTACTAGTGATACCGCACCACTCATAGATTTTTTAAAAAGATCTAATTTGTAGAATTCTATACTACTATCTAGATACTTTTTAGCATCATCTGCTACTGTATTTATATGTTTAGAAATGTTGAATATAGACATTACCGCTTATACTTTTGCGGTTGGTACATCAATATCTTTAACTTCATCAACTACTTTATTAGCTGTCTTAGCATTTTTAGATCTAAGCTCCTCTAATTTACGCTCCATTGTTACTAAAATATCATCTGCCTTAGTACTTGCTGTTTTCAGCGTATCTTCTAATTTAGCGTCAAATGATTTTTTAGCTTGTTTTGCTGATGCAGTAAGATTTTCTGAAGTTTCACTAATCTGCTTCTCTAATTTCTTTTTTGCCTCTTTAGCGTTTTTAGAAATTTTCTTTCTTGTTTCATCACCACTTTCGGGTGCATATAATAAGCCTAATCCTGCTCCTATTGCTGCTCCTGTAATAAGTGCTAAAATGGTATTTCCTGTTTTTGACATGGTTATAGTTTTAAGTTATAATCAAAATTAACATTGTTTGATGCCAATCTCCGTTAATAACCGGTTAATAAATCAAAGGTTAACCTTAAAGTAATCCTAAAAAAAGACATTTGCCGGCTGCATAAGTACTTTAATTCTAGAGTTTCTCAACTGCATCTTCTAAAAGTGTATCTCCAGAAGTCTTCATTTCTTCAATATAAGTAGCTACATCAGTTTGACTTTTAGATACTTTATCTGTTTTGATAAGTACACTTAAAGTTTCTAGAACGGCTAAACGTGTACCTATCTTTTTTGCTGAAGTATTAAACAGCTCTTTTAGTTCTTCAAATTCAACATTTTTAGCCAATTCATGTATTTGAGCAACACTTTTTAAACGCTTTTCATCAGGTAATTGACCTAGTTTTTTACCTATTTTTTTAATTTCGTTTAGAGCAGGTAGTTGTGGTATTTGCTTAACAGGCTTAGCATTCTGCTGAACTGCGTTTGCAGATTTAGATTCTACTTTTGCCCACGTATCTCTTAACCCTACCGTTCTGTTGAAAACTAGTTTTTCTGGAGTACTTTCTTTATCTACGTTAAAGTATCCCATACGTTGAAACTGAAATATATCTAAAGGCTTTACATCACTCAAGCTTGGTTCTAGGTAACCTGTTATAGTTTCTAAAGATTCTGGATTCAAATAGTTCATAAAATCTACATCTTTATCCCCATCTGGAGATTCGTTGTTAAATAGACGATCATAAAGACGTATTTCTGCTTTAATGGCGTGCTCTATTGAAACCCAGTGTAGCGTGCCTTTAACCTTGCGTAAGCTCGCTTCTGTACCGCTCCCGCTCTGTGAGTCGGGATCGTATGAACAGTGAATTTCAGTAATAGTACCAGACGCATCCTTAATTACAGATTCTCCTTTAATGATATAGGCATTCTTTAATCTTACTTCTTTACCCAAAGTAAGTCTAAAATACTTACTGTTTGCAGACTCTTTAAAATCGTCGCGCTCAATATAGAGTTCTTTAGAAAATGGTACTTTTCTAAAACCTGCACTATCATCTTCCTGATTATTTTCGGCTTCAAGCCACTCTACACTATCTTCAGGATAATTATCTATTATAAGTTTTACAGGATCTAAAACAGCCATAACACGAGGAGCTGTCTTGTTAAGATCTTCTCGTATATTAAACTCAAGTAATGATACATCAATTACATTATCGCGCTTTGCAACTCCTACAGTATCTATAAAATTACGTATAGAGGCCGGTGTATAACCTCTTCTTCGTAAACCAGAAATTGTAGGCATTCTTGGATCATCCCAGCCACTTACAATACCTTCATCAACAAGTTTGAGCAGCTTACGCTTACTCATAATTGTATAACTTAAGTTTAAACGTGCAAATTCACGTTGTTTAGGTTTTACCCCATCTGAGTAAATATGATCTACAAACCACTCGTAAAGCGGTCTGTGTGGCTTAAATTCTAGAGAACATAAACTGTGTGATATTTGTTCTAAATAATCGCTCTCGCCGTGCGCCCAGTCATACATAGGATAAATATTCCAAGTAGTTCCTGTACGGTGATGTGCTTTGTTAATAACACGATACATAATAGGATCACGTAGTAACATATTAGGAGATTCCATATCTATTTTTGCACGAAGTATATGTACACCTTCAGCAAAATCCCCACGTTTCATGCCTTCAAAAAGTTCAAGATTTTCAGCTACCGAACGATCCCTGAATGGACTATTCTTACCAGGCTCAGTAGGTGTTCCCTTCTGTATTGCCATCGCCTCACTAGACTGAGAATCTACATAGGCTTTACCTTCTTTAATAAGCTGAACTGCCCAATCATACAATTGCTGAAAATAATCTGAAGAATAACAAACCTTATCCCAGGTATAGCCTAACCATTTTATATCTTCTTGTATAGCATCTACATACTCCTGCTCTTCTTTAGATGGGTTTGTATCGTCAAATCTAAGATTTACAGGCGCATTGTACGTCTCTCCAAGACCGAAGCTTATACAAATGGCCTTACTGTGGCCTATATGTAAATAGCCGTTAGGCTCTGGTGGGAATCTAAAACGCAGTTTTTCTTTAGAAAAACCATTATTTATATCCTCTTCTACTATTTGCTCTAAAAAATTGAGAGCTACATAATCTTCTGCCATTGTATTATCTGTGCTGTATGAAGGTGTAAAATTACTAAAAATACACGTCTAAGAACGTTTAAAGTATTCTATTTAAAGCAACCATATTCTGGTCTTTCAATTAAACAGAAATAATATCTTTACCACTATAATTATAGTTTTTATGTTAAAAAACTATTTAAATTGATTCAATTCTACAGGAATTTTTTGATTAAATAGTTAATAAGTTATATATAAAACAATTAGCCAAACTAAGCCTTATGGGAATTATAAAACTGAATAAAGTAAAGGTATATGCCTATCACGGTTGCCTTATTGAAGAAGGTCAAATAGGTTCTGATTATTATGTGGATTTAAAAATAAAAACAGATTTAAAAACTCCTGCTAGTACAGATAATCTTAGTGATACTGTAGATTATGTACATTTAAATAAAATTATAAAAGAGGAAATGGCAGAACGTTCTAAACTTCTTGAACATGTATGTCAACGTATATTAGATCGCTCATTTAAAGAAATTTCTGAACTTCAAAAAGCAACAGTAACTGTACGTAAAATCAACCCTCCCATAGGTGGAGATGTTGCTTCTGTAGGTGTATCTATGACTAAAAAGCAATAATCGCTTTCATATCTAAAGAAAAAACTTAAATTTGCACACCAATTCAAAAGGGTGTCGTGGCCGAGTGGCTAGGCTCAGCTCTGCAAAAGCTGCTACAGCGGTTCGAATCCGCTCGACACCTCAACAAAGACTCTTCATAATTGAAGGGTCTTTTTTTTTTATATGTAATTTGAAAATTGCAGCCGTACTGATAAAAGTTAAGGATATTTCTAAAGGAAGATAATTATATAGTAATTGAGTCTCCATTAATATTAAACTCACTTTCTGGAGCGATCTCTTCTATTCGCTTTTCAATTTGCTCAATCTTTGCAGGAAACATTCCCTTAGAAATTAGAATTAAACCAAAAACAAACATTAAAACACTTATACTTCTTTTTATAATAGAGATACGTGTGGGTGTAAGCTTACTTCTTAATTTTTTTGCTAAAAGAATTTTAAAAACGTCGGTTAGTAAATAAGTTCCTAAAATACCTGCGAAGAAAATAAGGAGACGATCTGCATTCATATCTAGCGCAGGACCGGCAGATATTAAAATCACTAACCAAAAACCAAGTACCCCTATATTTATAAAATTGAGTAAAAAACCTTTAACCATAAGACCTATGTAATTACGCTTACTCATAATTACTGTGGGATGCTCATCATCTTCAAGTTTATTGTTTTTTACTCTTAAAAATGAAATAACACCATACATAGACAGAAGCATTCCGCCAAATATAAAAAGTGCAGGATCATCTTTTAGTTTAGCAAGAAGTTGATTTGTACTAAAATAAGCAATGAGAATAAATGTAATATCTGCAAAAACGACGCCTATATCAAAAATAAAAGCCGCTCTAAATCCCTTTAAAGCAGCTGTTTCTAGCAATACAAAAAAAACCGGTCCTACGAGAAAGGCAAGTAAAAAACCGAGGGGTATGGCAGTTGAGAAATCTTGTAGCATTAGGATTTAAAAATCATTATACTACAAAAGTAACTAAATTGACATTAATCACTTCACCACCTCAATACGACCCCCTATAAACTTATCTTTAATAACTTCGGTAGGATTACCATAAACCATTACATCGCCTCCGGCACGTATCTTAATTTGAGCTGTTCTGCGTGCATAAATGTCTGCCTCTCCTCCTGCTTGAATACGTAACGTAGTATCTGTAGTTTCTAGAGACTTTCCTTCAAAAATACCACCTGTATTTATTTCTACATTTTGCTTTTCTGCAGAACCTTTAGCTGTAATTATACCGCCAGTTACTGCACGCATTTCTGCAAATTCAACATCTAAACCTGCTTTAACTAAAGCACCTTCCTGTACGCGTATTTCAATTCTGCTCTGTTCTAATAACTCATTGACCTCTACACGCGCACCTTCATTTGCATCAATAACCCTAAGATTATTGTAATAAACTTCTACAAAAGTCTCATTACCGTCAAAGATCTTATCTAGGTTCATACGTACTTTTAAGACACCATCACTGTTGATAAGTTCAATATTTTCGGTATCCTTTCCTTTTAAAATAACCTTATTTTCAGAAGATTTTATAAGGTTTACCCGCATACGGTCAAAGACTTTTACCTCTGTAAAATCACCTATATTTTTTACATTATCCTGTGCACTAAGGACACCCGATGTTAGTATAACTAACAACACAATTAAATTTTTCATACTGTTTGAGTTTGTAATCTAAAGACAAACGTAATTTTTATTTGTTACACTTTAGAACGCTACTTAGCCTTATTTTCATAATCAGCTTTGGTGCCAACTAATGTAAAATCGAGATGTTTTTTAACTAAATCTGCTTCTTTAACCTTTACATATACCTCATCACCCAGCGTAATTGTTTGTTTTGATTTTCTTCCTACAATAGCATATTGCTCCTGGTCAAAATCATAGTGATCACCTTTAATATCACGTAAGCGTATCATACCCTCACATTTATTATCTATAATCTCTACGTAAATACCCCATTCTGTAACACCAGATATGACACCTAAGAAAGTCTCATCTTTATGCTCCTGCATAAATTTAACCTGCATATACTTAATAGAGTCACGCTCGGCGCTAGTAGCAAGATATTCCATATCACTGCTATGCTTACATTTTTGCTCATACTCTTCTTCACTTGCAGATTTACCTTGATCAAGATAATGCTGTAATAAACGGTGTACCATTACATCTGGATAACGTCTTATAGGTGAGGTAAAATGTGAGTAATAATCAAAAGCCAGACCGTAGTGACCTATATTATCTGTACTGTAAACCGCCTTACTCATAGTACGTATTGTTAAGGTATCTATAAGGTTTTGTTCTTTTTTCCCGGCTACGTCACTAAGCAAATTATTTAAAGATGCCGTAGTACTCTTACGATCTTTATAGTTCATTTTGTAACCAAATCTTCCTGCAATTGTTTGTAGTGCAGCAAGTTTTTCATCATTAGGTTCATCATGAATACGATAAACAAAAGTCTTTTTTGGAGATTGTTTACCTATAAACTCTGCTACTTTTTTATTTGCAAGCAGCATAAATTCTTCAATAAGCTTGTTAGCATCTTTAGAACTTTTAAAGAATACACCTACCGGCTCATTATCTTCATCTAAATTAAATTTTACTTCAACTTTGTCAAATGAGATTGCACCATTTTTCATACGCTGTTTACGCATAATTTTTGCCAATCTATCTAATTCTAAAGTTGCTTCTACTACAGCATCAGGTGAGGTATATTCTTTGCCAGTGATAGAAACTTCAGCAGGTATTTTACCTTCCCGGGTTTCTATAATTTGTTGTGCTTCTTCATAAGCAAAGCGTGCATCGCTATACGTTACTGTGCGACCAAACCATTGATTTAACACTTTTCCTGAAGATTTATCTAATTCAAAAACTGCAGAGAATGTATACTTTTCTTCATTAGGTCTTAAAGAACAGGCATTATTTGATAAAATTTCGGGAAGCATAGGCACCACACGGTCTACCAGGTAAACCGAAGTTGCACGCTCATAGGCCTCATCATCTAAAATTGTTCCTGGAACTACATAATGTGATACATCTGCAATGTGAATCCCTACCTCGTAATTGCCATTTTCTAGCTTTTGAAAACTCAATGCATCGTCAAAATCTTTAGCATCTTTAGGATCTATCGTAAACGTCAAGACATCGCGCATATCACGACGCTTTTTAATTTCTTCTTCCTTTATACTCGTATCTATGTTATTTGCGTAGTCTTCTACTTCTTTAGGAAAATCATGTGGTAATCCATATTGAGCAAGAATAGAATGTATTTCTGTATTGTGCTCACCAGGCATACCTAATACCTGTATGACACGACCAAAAGGAGAATCTGCTTTTTCTGGCCAGTCTTCAATTTTCACAAGAACCTTCTCACCATCTTTAGCGTCACCTATTTTATTTTTAGGAACAAATATATCGGTACGCATTTTACCTTCCGCTGAAGTATTTACAAAGGCAAAACTCTTTTGCATTTGTATTACTCCTACAAACTCATCAGTTTTGCGCTCTATTACCTCTACTATTTCTCCTTCGTGCTTTTTACTTCTACGTTGTTTATAAACGTAAACTTTCACGGTATCGCCATTTAAGGCTTTATTCATATTATTTTTAGGAATATAAATATCCTGCTCCATTCCTTCAACTATCACATAACCATCCCCTTTAGACGTACAATCTAGTTTCCCGGTATGATAGTGTGAAGCCGCGTTGAAACTAAATTTTCCACGTTCTTTTTCTTCTACGTGCTTTTTAGCTATGAGTTGAGACAACTCTTTTACAATCTCATTACGGCTATTAGGATCATCTACCTGAAGTTTAGCAGCAATCTGTTTATGGTTGAATAGCTTACCGGGTTCTCTTTTTAGAATCTTAAGTATTTTCTGAGAAAGGTCAGCAATTTGTGTAGTGGGTCTTCTTCTTTTTTTATTTGGCATTCAATGCTTTGTATTTAATATTAGTAAAATTAGGGTTATTAGCTGAAACTAAAGGGACTATTACGTGAACTTTAAGTTAATCTTAATGCTATAAACATCTTAAAATTCTTATTTAATCGTTTGGTAACCAATTCTTAATCTATAAAAGTTATAAGTTGTTAAAATTAACTTAATTTTACACCTAAATGAATTGTTAGTAACCTATGAAGATACTCAGTATCAAAAAGAATAAAATTCTAATTCTATTTCTAAGTATTTTTATACTTGGGATAATAGTAGTTTTTACGTACGTAAATTCTCAGTTTTAAAATATCAATCTTTAAAATAATAATTAAATAGAGCTCCAATTAAGGGCTCTATTTTTTTTTAGCTTCAGTTGTTAACAGTATATATAATAATCATTTTTCTTTTTTAAAATTTAAATAAAATCTGTTTGTTATTATAGTCTGTTAATAGCGGTATAAGTTTAGCTTTAAGTTTCTTGTTTTTTTAATTGTAGGTAGTTATAAACGTGTTATAAGTGTCATTATACAACTTAAATTAACTGATTTTCAAAGGATCTACCATCGCTATTAACAATTGTTGATAACCCTAGTTAAACACAAATTCTAAATAAGTTTTTACTAACATTTATTAAGAATCACTTTTTTAAATGCTCATAAAGTGACAACAAAAAATAGGAAGATTTACTTGCTTGGTATTACCTATATTCTGCTTTGTTTTTTTTTAATTAGAAAGCAATTTTCATTTTGCTTTTTTGATGACAACTTATGAACAGTCATGTTAACTAAATGTTAACTCGTTGAATATTAAGTCTCTTTACACTTCATATCATTGTAACTCACATAATCCCAGAGTGTTTTTGAAAATGGCTATTAACAAGTGAAAAATTACCCGTGATGTTGTAGATATATAAGTAGATTATATTCTATTCTATATTAGGTCAGTGTCTAGATGGCTTAAAGCTTATTTTAATTATTTATTTTTTTTATTCCTAAAAAAAAATAAAAAGTAGAATGACAATAATAAAATTAGGTTCGAAATAAAAAAATATAGTAATTACGCGTTATCGAATTAAAACTATGGAAATTAAAATACTAGAATTCAATCAACTTGATATTCACATGCTATATGAACTATTACAATTGCGTTCAGCGGTTTTTGTAGTAGAGCAGGATTGTGTGTATCAAGATATAGATGATAAAGATCAAAAAGCAATTCACGTACTGGGCTATAAAGAAGGAAATTTAGTTGCTTATACCCGCATATTTAATAAAGGATTTTATTTTGATGAGGCCAGTATAGGGCGTGTCTTAACTAAACGGGATCAACGTAAATATGGGTATGGTAAACTTATAATGCAGGCTTCTATAAATGAGTTAGAATCTCGCTTTGCGATAAATATCATACATATTTCTGCACAGACCTATTTAAAGAAATTCTATAATGAACTTGGTTTTGTTGAATTTGGTGAAGCATATTTAGAAGATAATATCCCGCATATTAAAATGGTAAGAACCAAATAAAAAACCGCCTTTTGGCGGTTTTTATTTTTGTTATGTAAGGTGCAATTATATCTTAACTGGAGTTTTATTTAGGCTTATACTGTCTAACATCTCATCTGTAAATTTATAATGCCCACGAGTTGTAAGAATTTTAAATTTAAAATTCTTCATATCGCTTAATACATCAAGAAAAAGCCATTTCGATTTCAACAATCTAGGTTTTTTAGATTTTAAACTCAATTCAAAAATGTGCTTTTCACCATCGCGCTCTGCTACAATATCTGGTGTGATTGATACTTCACTACCTCTTTTTATGTATGATTTTGGACTTTCAAAGCCTTCTGTATCGGCTTTTATATTTTCAAATCCTCTATCTTCTAAATAGCTAATTGCAGTTCCTAAAATTTCTGTGTTCTTATCTGTATCCTTATCTATAGTTATCATAATCATAAGATAGTAAACGAGTTTGTTAATATTCTTAAGATTGGGTTAAACCCTTAAATTTTAGTGTTAAAATATTGAATTCTAAAACTAAACTTTAAAATAATGCTTTTATTACGGGTTTAAAATTTTAGAATAGCGCTTAGTATCTTTTAAAATTGAAATAGCTTCTGCAATCTCCTCATTATGTTTTATTTGATACTCATAAAGGCCTTCTTTATAGAAATACCGTTTTACAAGTTCGTCTACAATTAAATTAGAAATCTCTTTTTCTTTAGAATCCAGTTGTTGTTTTTTAGCAGAATCAATAGACTTCATAAGACCGGCATATTGGGTACTAATTTCTTTTTGAAGGTTATCTTTTTCTGCAGTAAGAAATGATTTTTCTAAATCTTTTTCAGTTTGCGTCTGGTATGTAAATCCTTTTTGTTCAAGAAAAGTTTTAAAAGCTGTATAGTCTGTACTGGTAAATTTAAAATCTTCTAAGTTATCATAATTATGCTTGTAGAAATAGTCTGTAGCAAAGTCAAAAATTGCCTGATCCATTAATAAAGCTTCTGTAATCGCACTTAATTTTGCAGACTCTACTTGAATGTCTGGTAACACTCCACCACCATCATATACCGTTCTACCCATTCTTGTTTTAAACTCATTATAATCTTCAACATTAGTACGTATCGCATTACCCTGATCATCACGGTTCCAGTAATCAAGTGCTTGTATACAACGACCGCTAGGTGTATAATATCTAGAGATCGTAACTTTTAACTGGGTACCATACGTAAGCTCTTTAGGACGCTGTACAAGACCTTTTCCAAAACTTCTGGCACCTACAATAACAGCACGATCATAATCCTGTAATGAACCAGATACGATCTCGCTAGCAGAAGCACTGCGACCGTTTATTAACACAGCTACGGGAATATTAACATCTAAAGGTTCATTAGGTGTGCGGTACTCTTGATTGTATTTCTCAATAACAGATTTTGTAGTGGTAATTACCTGTGCTTTAGGAATAAACAAGTTACTAACATTAATAGCTTCTGTTAATAAACCACCGGGATTTCCTCTTAAGTCTAGAATAATAGAAGTAGCTCCTTCACTTTTTAATTGTTTTATTGCATCTGCTGTTTCTGAAGAAGCTTTTTTGTTGAATTTAGACAACACAACGTACCCTATATTTCCCTCTATTAGCGTATAAAATGGGACCGCTTTAATATCTATTTCTTCACGTTTAAGAGTGGTCTGCTTTATAGTGCCCTGGCGTTTAAAAGATATGGGAATAGATGTTCCCGGTGCTCCTTGCAGCAAATCACCGGCATCAGCATTAAAATCTGCTATGGTAATATCTCCTATTTTTATAAGCTCATCACCCGCCTGCAAACCGGCCTTATCTGCAGGATAATCTTTGTAAGCTTCGAGAATTTTAATTTTCTTATCTTTTGTAATGACAGATGCTCCTATACCGGTGTATTCTCCAGTATTATTAATGCGCGCATCTTCTACCTCCTGCTCAGTCCAGTATTTAGTGTATGGGTCCAGTTCAGAAAGCATACCTTCTATTGCAGCGTCCATTAATTTTGAAGGATTTACCTCATCAACATAATTCATATTAAGCTCCTTAAATAAGGTGGTAAATATTTCAATCTGCTTAGCGATTTCAAAAAAATCGCTCTTAAAACTAACTGTAGTAAATAGAATTACCACTGCCGTTATCGAAACCAATATTCTCTTTCTCATAAATCTATATTGATGAATTTTTCTTTTTAGCATTTCTTTTCTGCCATCTGCGTAGTAAAAAGATAGCCACCAGTAAAATAATAATAAAAGGCCAGATATAAATGAGACCCAGTAAAAAGGTAGAAATACCCTGCCAACCACCTTTTATTGCTTGTAAAATTTTAGAACCGTACGATTTTGTAATTCCGTTTTCAACCGTAATCTTGTAAAAGTTAACGGTTAGTGTACTGTACGAAACCTGTTTTGATAAGTAATTTAGACGACCCTGTTTAGACTCAATCTCTTCTCTAATCACTGAAAGTTCACGCTCTATTTCAAGAATATCTTTTACCGAATTTGCTTTCTTCAATAAATCGAGATAACGCGTTTCTAATTTGCGTTTGGCATCTAGACGCGCTTCGAGATCTATAAATTCTTCGGTTACATCACGCCTTGAAATAGATTTTTCATCAAAAAAAGCTACACCATCACTTATTAAATCTAGTGCTTTCTGAAAATTTTGAGTAGGAACACGCAGTTCTAATTCCTGAAAATTTCGAGAATAATCTTTACCCGAATTTTCATTTTGTACATACCCATTTGAAGCTTCTACAGCTTTCAAAACCTGGGTGCGTGTTTGTAGCAAATCATTTGTCTCGAAGCGTATTCTTCCCGTTTTGATAATTTTTTGATCTGTGGTAGCAACTTGAAAATTGGGAACCGTTTGCTCATCTGCATATACATCATTTTCGATATGCATTGCTCCTATATTTTCAACCTCACTAGAAGGAGAACCGCACATGTACATCAAACCCAGTAACGTAAAGCCAAGAATCTTCATAACCTATATTTTAATTTATAATAATGGGTAGTTCAAATACTCTCAAATTGCGGTTACGAGATATACTAAGCTACATATTTTCTAAAGTTTGATTCTCTTTAGTATTAAATTTTAAGATCAACTTCAACATTGCTTTTTCAATTTCTGAGTAGGTCAATACTTCTCTTCCCGTATAAATAAACATAAACGCAAATGTGCCCTCATTTGTTTGAAAATCAGTTTTATTTTTGCGGTAAACTTCGCGCATTACCCGCTTTAAGCGATTGCGGGTAACTGCTAATTTGTGATTACGCTTAGCAACAGAAACCCCAGCTTGTATGTTTATTCCTTCTTCGTAAAGTGGTGCTTTTGTATAAAAAAGCAACAAGGGATATGAACTCACTTTTTGACCTTCTTTAAAGAGAAGATCAATGAGTTTTTTACGTTTTAAATGTTCTTTTTTGGGGAAAGTTTGATTCATTTTTTTGCCATTCGGCGAAAGGATTTGAGGTGTAAATATAGCTAACTTATATACTACAGAGATATATTCTTAAGCTTTTGCTTTCTAGTTTTTTATGGTTTTACGCATCTTTTGCACACGGTCAAGATCATCTGTAGCTTGTAATAATTTGCTTTTTAAAACCGGATTTAAGTTAGGATGTGCAGCTAAAAATGCCTCGCGTATTTGGTATGCTGCAGCAGAAGAATATTTTCCTATTGTTGCGTTTAGCCAGTTTTTAGGAAAGAAAATATCTCCCGTTAATTGAATCTCTTCTAGCAATTCTAGCGAAGTTTCTAAATTTTTGAGTCCATCTTCCTGACGTAACGGGTGGTTTATATAATGCAAAGCAGAAATTACCCAGGATTCTTTTTCTCTGTTTTTTGAGTTTTTTAATCTTTCAAAAAATGCGTTGCGAGTTGTGGTATCTGCGGCCAATGCCGGTAGCAAAAACTCAAAACGTTCTTTTTTATCAGGATTTGTAATTGCAGTTTCAGCTTTTGTTAAGATAGTTTCTCTATTCTCATGATTATATAACGCCAGGTTCATAGCCATTGCGGTATAATCATCCTCATTGAGTTTTAGATTTTTTATTTCAATCTTCTTATCCCAAATAGCATATAATCTTTCTTTTCCGGTTTTAGAATAAGCAATACTGCTAAACAAGCCAAATAAGGTCTTTTTAATATTTGCGGGTAAGTCCTGTTGGAGTTGGCTGTACACTAAATCTTCTAATTCTTTTTGATGAGCTTCCCGTTGTAAATCATCAAAATAAGTCCAGTATAAACTTCCCATTTGACTCGTAATCTGACGCAGAATTAAGGCATTTGTTTCGGTTTTTATTCCTTCTTTAAACAGTTCAAAAGCTGCAGATGGTGCAATACTTCCATTAAGCAAATTTTCATAACTATTGATATAACTATAACCCCGGGCAACAACATCTGTAATTTCAGGAATTTGTGTTAGCGCTTCTTCCGCTTGCGGAAAAATACCATAACCCATTCCGTCATAGTTGTAAATGATTTGTAGTGGTTTTGGTAAACCTTGCGCGCTATTTAGATTAAGTTGTGCACCTGCAACTGTTGCCGAAATGCTATGCGTAGAATCTGCATAAACCAGTCCTATTTTAAAGGTCTGAGGCCATATTTTATCTGTGTTATCTTCGGCATGTTGTGAGAGTACAAATGATTTTATTTCGTTCTGCGCGTTATAAACAATACTATCTGTAAATACCGGTCTACTGCTTTGATTTACCCAGACGTCACTCCATTCTTTTAAATTAATTGTTGTTCTGGCATCGAGTATACCTACCAGATCGTCCCAAACAGCATTGTCATTTGCATAGGTTTTTATGTACTCTTGTATGCCTTCACGAAACTTTTTTTCACTAACAGCAAGTTCTAACTGGCGCATCATAATAGGTGCTTTATGATAAATAATACCGCCATACAAAGAACCTGCATTTTTAAGATTATCTAGTTGCTGTCGTATGGGGTTTGCACCCTGTGTACGGTCTTCACTATAAGCACCGGGATAATGATTGAGCACAAAAAGTAAATCGTGATTTACATCAGGAAATGCAGGATTTACAATTTTATCTGCCATAAAATTTGCAAATACTTCTTTCATCCACACATCATCAAACCAGTTCATCGTTATTAAATCACCAAACCACATATGCGCAGTCTCGTGAGCAATAAGTTTTGCACGTCCCAGTTTATCATTTTCAGTAGCTGTATGATCTAAAAACAATGAAGATTCTTTGTACTGAATAGCGCCTACATGCTCCATCCCACCATATTGAAAAATAGGAATTGAAGCAAAATCTAATTTTTGAAACGGAAACTTTTGTGCAGTATAATTTTCAAGAAAATCTACAGCTCCTGCGTGTAATTTGAAGATAGGATCTAAACTGTTTGCAATTTTAATGGAGTCTGTTTCCCGATACAGCATTTTCATGTTGAGCTCATCAACCTTCTGAGTTGCCGTGTTGAATTTACCCACTACAAAAGAAAATAGATACGTACTCATCTTATCAGATTTGCCAAATTGATGTGTAGTAAAATCACCCGCTGTGCTAGTACTAATTTCGGGTGCACCACACAAGACTTCCCATTCTTTAGGCGCGGTTATTTTTAGAATGTAGTTTGCTTTTAAATTAGGTTGATCAAAACATGGAAACAACGTACTCGCACGATCGGGAACTAAAAGTGTGTACAAAAAATCTGAATTGCGGTTAAGTGATTGTTCACCGGCAATAAAGTCTATTGTAAATGTATTAGAGCCTTCCAGAAGGCTTTCTGAAGGAATAATTAAATGTTCATTTTTATGTTGAATAGAGACATCTGTCCCGTTTGCCACTACCCTATTTACAAGATTTTCTTTTGCATTAAAATCTAGATAAAGTGGTTTTGAAGAATCGTGAATTGTTACCTTTAATTCTAATTTGGCAGGTATTGAATCTTCAAGATTTTTAGGAATACTAAAATCTAAATTGTAGGTGATATCACTTAATTGCGCTTTGCGAAAATCTGCCAGATCTTTTGAAATCCCGGGGTCAGGAAGGATGTTTTCTTGATCTTTATTTTGACAGGAAATTGAAGTAATAACTAGTAACAGAAGTAAAGAGAAGCATTTCATAATATACGGTAGCATTGATAATTTTAAATATCGGAAAAATTGAAAAAAGACTTGGCAAACAACCCAAATATAAAAAGCCGTTTTCTGTGAAGAAAACGGCTTTTAAGTTTAGTTTTTTAACCTTATTCAGTTTTTGTCCAGCTGTTGTTTGATTTATCTATATCTGCCATTAATTGCTGAGCATCTATAGTCATTACTTTAATTTCTGAAAGCGGTTTATCTATCGTAAACGTATACGTTGGCATTGCCCATGGCCAGTCTTCCAGTTGCGTACGTTTCATTTCTGGAAATGGGTTTGATTTATCTGCACGCATCATTCTCAACGGAATGTAATAGGCTTCATTGATATCATCTGTGGTATTGATATAAAAATCTATAGGCATAGGCATAAGACCTTTGCGCT
Source organism: Leeuwenhoekiella sp. NPDC079379 (assembly GCF_044542075.1). Lineage (NCBI taxonomy): Bacteria > Pseudomonadati > Bacteroidota > Flavobacteriia > Flavobacteriales > Flavobacteriaceae > Leeuwenhoekiella > Leeuwenhoekiella sp. NPDC079379. Next base: position 690,597 of record NZ_JBITTU010000001.1, on the reverse strand, counting down.
CTAATGTTACCTCAGTTTTACCGTCTACTTCTTCTACATTTTTAATCGCATAGTCGATTGTATTTGTAGTTTGCGTCCAGTCTACAAGATACCAGTCTAGCTGCATACCACTCACCTTTTCTGCCTCACGCTTAATATCATTAGGTGTAGGGTGTTTAAAATGCCAGTTTTTGTAATAGTTCTTAATGGTTTTATCAAGATTTTCTTTACCTATGATATAGCCTAGTTGTGCCATAAACACAGCACCCTTAGAATATGCAGAAGCGCCGTATGCTGCATTTAAAGCATAGCGGTCTGCATAGGTTGTCTGTGGCTGTTCAAAGCCGCTTGTAGCGAGTCTAAAATACGAATTGTAATTACCTGCCTGCGGATTTGGTTTTTTCTCATCCATAACTACATTCATTGCTTCATCAGAGATATAGGATGTAAAACCTTCATCCATCCACTCATGTTTTTGCTCATTTGTAGCCATTAAAAACTGAAACCAGGTATGTGCAAACTCGTGTGCAGTTACCCCTATAAGGCTACCTAAATTTCTTCCGCCCGTAATTAATGTACACATTGCATACTCCATACCACCATCACCACCTTGTATCACAGAATATTGATCATAAGGATAAGGCCCTACATGCTCGTTATAATACATTAATAAATCTGCAGTTTTGGGTTGTAGTTTTTTCCAGTTTTCAATTATTTCTTTATCGTCTTTATAGAAAAAATGAAGTACCGTACCGTCTTCTGCGGTTAATTTATCGTGTATATAATCAGGATCTGCAGCCCAAGCAAAATCGTGTACGTTAGGAGCTACAAAATGCCAGGTATATTTACCTTTTACAGGTTTAACCGCTTTTTGACCTGGTTCTCCATAACCATGACCTATTTCCGGGTTTTGTAAGTTTCCGGTACCACCTATAGTGTAATCAGAATCTATCGTTATTTTAACATCAAAATCTCCCCAAACGCCGTGGAATTCGCGTGCTATATAGGGGTCTGCGTGCCAACCTTCAAAGTCATATTCTGCTAATTTAGGATACCACTGTGTCATAGACAGCGCTACACCTTCTGCATTATCGCGACCGCTTCTACGTATCTGTACTGGCACCTGCCCATTAAAATCCATATTAAAAGAGGTGCTTTCGCCTGGTGCGATAGGTTTTGTAAGGCTAACTTCAAGCACCGTCCCAGCAACATCATACGTAAGAGCAGCTCCGTCTTGAGTAAGCTTATCTACTTTCAAAAATCCGATTTCGTCTGGCTTTAATTTTGAGATTCGATCTTTAACTCTTCCGTCAGGATCTTTAATGTTTAGAGAGCGTACATCCATCTCACTTCCGGGCTGAAAAGCATTAAAATAAAGATGATAAAATACTTGACTCAACGTATCTGGAGAGTTATTTGTATAAACGAGTTCTTGTGTACCGGTGTAAGTGTACTCCTCCACATTCATATCAACATTCATCTTATAGTCAACATGTTGTTGCCAGTAAGATGTATTGTTTTGTGCCTGCGAGAAAGCAAAAACACTTAAAAAAGAAAGACCTATTAAAGCTTTTAAATTCATATTCATTTAGATTTTACCTATAAGTAGGGATTAGACGTGATCAGGTTTTATTCCGAAAGATTAAAAGTATTCTTAATCTTTCGGAATTATTACCAGCTTATTTTGATAATTCAGCCATTTTAAAAGCGTTGTACATATTAACCATTTTACCTGTTTTAGATAAGGTATTAAATGGTTTTACAACTTCACCATTTTCTCCTGCAGAAACCTGAATGTTTGTAGTAACACCACTCTTTAAAATAATTTGCTTAATCTGTGCAGCAGAAAATTGTGGATAATAAGAACGTAACATTGCAGCTACCCCGGCAACTTCTGGCGAAGCCATTGAAGTACCTTGTAAGAACTGATAGGAGTTATCTGGTGTAGTTGACCAGATTTGAACACCCGGAGCAAAAACATCTACATTAGATTTTCCGAAATTAGAAAAGCTCGCTACCATTTTACCACCGTATTTATAGTTTAAAGCGCCTACCGTTATTACATTGTCTGCAAACTCAGTAAGGTTATCTAGTTGATCATTAGGATATACCGTATCACCCATATCAAGATCTATACTCTCATTACCTGCGGCATTTACGATAAGAACATCTTTTTTAGCAGCATATTTTATAGCATCGTAAACCCACTCTGGGTTGGTAGCAAAGTATTTACCAAAACTGGTATTAATCACTTTTGCACCATTATCAACAGCGTAACGTAAAGCTAAAGCAATATCCTTGTCACGCTCATCACCGTCTGGTACTGCACGCACAGTCATAATTTTCACATTGTTTGCAACACCATTCATCCCTATCCCATTATCGCGTTGAGCAGCAATAATCCCGGCAACGTGTGTACCGTGTAAGGCCGCATCAGGATCTGGTCCTGTTACATTATTATTACCATAAACAGCATCTTTAATATCATCAGGATTATCACCTAAAACACTACGGTAATTACCTTCTAGATTATAGTTGTTGTTAAGGCGATCTGTCATGCTTTCTAACTGCTCATTAAGCATTACCAAAAATTCTGGAATCGTATCTGCGTAGGTTAGCATTTGGGTAAGCACACCTTTGTTACGCTCTTCCATCGCTGTTGTTGTGGGTAGTGTAGCAACATCTTCTGCAGTATAATCTTCTTTCCCAAATTTTTCTGTAGCAGCAGTATGTGCAGTTTTTACAGCTGCAAGTAAGCCATCATATTGTGTTTTTTGTTGAATTAATTCATCACGTTCAGCATCTACCTGTTTTTTAGCTTCGGTGTAGGTTTTAAAAAGCTCTTTTTGAGCAGCAGGCACTTGATCTAAGGTCTTGCCTTTAAACTGAGCATCGTATTTTTGTACGATTCTACTTTTTTCTAATTGTTCTTGAACAATATCTCCCAGAAAATTCCAGCCGTGTACGTCATCAATATATCCGTTTTTGTCATCATCAATACCATTACCGGCAATTTCCCCGGGATTTGTCCACAATACATTTTTAAGATCTTCGTGCGTAATATCTATACCACTATCAACCACACCTACAATTACTGAAGCTCCTTTGCCTTTTATAAGTTGGGCATAGGTTTTCTCAACACTCATACCCGGTACGGTGTCCATTGTAATATCCATCATCGGCCAATTTTTTAATTGATCTTCGCTGAGGTCACTTATTTTTAGAGGAAGTTTGTCTACATTTTCTTCTGGTATGGTAAGTAATGGTGCGGTACCGCAAGCATTTAGAAACAGTGCAGCACTAAATGCTGCAATAAAAATTCTTTTCATTTTATAGGAGTTGTTATTTAAATTTTTGTTTGAAGGTTTTCGCTTTTAACTCAAGTAAGAGGTCTGGTTTACAGGACGTCTTCGATCTTAAAACGTTCTTTAAGTCTAACCCCTTTATCTGTATGTTCTACTGTGATTATGGGATTGTGAGCATCATGCTCTAGCCATAAATAATAATTATTATCTGCGGCTTCTTTCAAAAACGTGTCTTTTTCACCTAAGGTGAGCAAGGGTCTTGTATCAAAACCCATTACATAAGGCAATGGTAAATGGCCTGCTGTAGGAAGCAAATCTGCCATAAAAACAAGGGTTTTATCTTTGTATTCTATATGCGGAATCATTTGCTTATCGGTATGACCGTCTGCAAACAAAATACCAAAATTAAGTTCTGATGTTGCAGAAAACGCATTTTGAGGTTTATCAACAAATCGCAATTGACCACTTTGTTTTATAGGTAGAATATTCTCTTCTAAAAAAGAGGCTTTTTCACGAGCATTAGGTTTTGTTGCCCATTCCCAATGATCTTCATTACTCCAGTAAATAGCATTTTTAAAAGTAGGGATTAATGTTTTGCCATCTTCTGACCATTTAATGCATCCTCCACTATGGTCAAAGTGCAAATGTGTAAGAAAAACATCTGTGATATCATCTGGGTGAAAGCCTTTTTGTTTGAGTGATTTTTCTAAAGTAGCATCTCCCCAGGGATAATAGTAACCAAAAAATTTATCACTTTGTTTATCTCCCATACCCGTATCAATAAGTATAAGTCTGTTGCTATGTTCAATAAGCAGACATCGTGCGCCAATGTCTATCATATTATTTGCATCTGCGGGGTTTGTGCGTGTCCATAATGTTTTAGGAACCACACCAAACATGGCACCACCGTCTAATTTAAAACTGCCGGCGTCAATTGCGTGTATTATCATATAGTAGTGTTCTGTAAACTAGTTAATACGTGTTTAATTATAAAAAAGAGTATCTAATTAATACCTTACATTTTTTATAAAATAAACACCTTTATTACTAGGTAAAGTCTTGCAAAATACTAAATGCACGTTAAATCAAATTTTTCTAGCCATGTAATTAAGCTATATTTAACACTGAAACGGCATTGCGAACTTTAGAATCAATGCAGAAAAACGTATCATAGCAAAAAATTGAATTCATGTTAGAACTGGGAGGAATCATAATATTAGGAATACTGGCACAATGGGTTGCCTGGAAGTTTAAAATTCCGGCGATTTTACCGCTTATACTTATAGGCCTTTTTGTAGGACCTATATCTACCTTATTTACTTATGACGGTTCAAAATGGATTGAACCTATATGGAATGGTGACGTAGGGATTTTTCCTGGAGAACGACTTTTTAATTTTGTGTCTTTGGCAATTGGGATTATTCTTTTTGAGGGTGGTCTTACGCTTCGTTTTAGCGAGATAAAAAATGTAGGTCCTGTAATTACAAAATTAATTATAGTAGGATCGCTGGTTACTTTTTTTGGTGCGGGAGCTGCTGCCTACTATATTTTTGACTTAAGCTTACGTATTTCGTTTTTATTCTCTGCATTGATTATCGTTACAGGTCCTACGGTGATTACTCCTATTCTTAGAAATATTCCGCTTAAAAAAGATATTTCGACAATTTTAAAATGGGAAGGTATTCTAATAGACCCTATAGGTGCTCTTGTTGCCGTATTAGTATTTGAATTCATTAGTGTAGATGCCGGTAGCGAGTTTACCTTAACCGCACTTGAAGAGTTTGGTAAAATTGTACTTTTTGGCTTTACCTTCGGGTTTACATTTGCACACGCATTAGCTTTATGTATCAAACGAAAAGTAATTCCGCATTACTTATTAAATGTATTTACACTCGCTTCTGTTTTAGGTGTTTTTATACTTTCAGATTTATTTGCGCACGAGAGTGGCCTTCTTTCTGTAGTAGTTATGGGTATGGTGATGGGTAATATGAAGTTACCTAATTTAAAAGAGCTATTATACTTTAAAGAATCGTTAAGCGTACTTCTTATTTCGTTGCTGTTTATTTTACTTTCAGCAAACATAGAAATACAAGATTTGTATCTGGTATATACCTGGAAGGCGGTATTGTTATTTGCTATTGTTGTTTTTGTGTTGCGACCTATAGGCGTATTCTTAAGCTCAAAAGGATCTGGTCTCAAGTTTAATGAGAAACTGTTTGTAAGTTGGGTAGGCCCACGTGGTATTGTTGCTGCAGGTATTGCCTCACTCTTTGGATTAAAACTGGTAGATGAAGGTGTTGCCGGGGCAGAATATATCACGCCTCTTGTATTTATGATTGTGTTAGGAACGGTTTTATTAAACGCAACAACGGCACGTCTTTTTGCTAAAATTGTAGGTGTGTTTTTAACTGAATCTAAAGGTATCGTGATTATAGGTGCGTCTAAAGCTTCCCGAATTATTGCAGAATATTTGATGAAAGGTGGTCGTCACGTTGTACTTGTTGACAGTAACAGTGTAAATATTGAAAAAGCAAAAGAACGCGGTCTGGAAGCTATTGAAGACAGTATTTATTCAGATAGCTTAATGAATAATATAGAACTTAATGATGTAGGATATTTGATGGCACTAACCGGTAATGGTGATATAAATCAATATGCAATTAATAGATTTAAAGATATTTTTGGTGAAAATGGTGCATTTAGACTTATTACTCCAGATGAAATGAAAGATCCTCAAAGCAGTCCCGAAGGAGGTTTGTTTTCACCTACAGACGATTTCATTCGCTTAACCGAAGTAGCCCGTGCACATCCCACTATTCAAGAAGTTAATATTGATTCTAAAGAGATGTTTGAGAAGCTGATAGAAAGCACCCGAGCAGATAAAAATAGTATTCCTATATTTTTGAAAAAGGAATCTGGTGAACTCGAAATTTTAAAATCTAATATAGATGATCTTGAAGTAGATTCATATGCAGATACTAAGTTGGTTTATTTAGGGAAACCTTTTGATCCAGAAAAAATGCCGGTTAAAGAAAAATTGGTCATAGAAGAGCCAGAAGCATAATATTAAAGGGATTCAAATTGAGTCCCTTTTTTATTGAATCAACTTAAGGATTCGTGCATTTTTTCTTTTTATGGTAGCAACATATATTAAAATTTTGCTAAGTGATCTTAGGTATGTGTTTTAATATCAAATTGTTCTGTAAATTTCTAAAAAATATAAAATGCAAAACAGACGTTCGTTTATAAAAAAATCTGGTCTTGCCGTCGCAGCGACTACGATTCCGTTTCCTTATTTAGCGTGTTCAAAACCGAGTAAGAAGCTTGGCATCGCACTTTTAGGCTTGGGTAGTTATGCTACAAACAATTTAGCTCCTGCGCTTCAGAAAACGCAGCATATAGAGTTAAGAGGTATTGTTACCGGAAGTCCTGAAAAAATTCCCACCTGGAAGGATAGATATGGTATCAAAGACAGCAATATTTATAATTATGAGAACTTTTCTTCAATTGTTGATAATGACGATATTGATGTAGTGTACATTGTTACACCTACTTTTTTACATAAAAAATTCTGCATTTTAGCCGCTGAAGCTGGTAAACACGTATTCTGTGAAAAACCTATGGCAATGACTGTAGCAGAATGTCAGGAAATAATTGATGTATGTGAAACAAACGGTGTAAAACTGGCCATAGGTTACCGTATGCAACATGAAGAAAATACAAAAACAATCATAGAGTGGTCTAAAACACAACCCTACGGTGCTATAGAGCAGGTACACACAGAAGCCGGTTTTAAAATTGGTGCTGATGCAGGCTGGCGATTAGATGGTGCAAAAGGAGGTGGTGCAATCTATGATATGGGAGTTTACCCTATAAACGCAATGCGTTATGCAACGGGTCTTGAACCAGTATCACTAACTGCTAAGCACGTTACTCAACGTAATACATTGTTTACAAACGGAGCCGAAGAAATCACCTATTTTGACGTAGAATTTCCTGATGGAATAACTGCTAAAGGCCGGGTAACTTATGCTGACAATGTAAATTTTTTAAAAGTAGATTGTAAAGATGGAAACTACGAACTCTCCCCTTTTCAGAGTTATACGGGAGTTCAAGGTAGTACCAGTGATGGGAAAAAGCTAGAGCCATGCAATTGCAATCAACAAACACTACAAATGGATAATGATGCGCTTTCTATCTTAGAAAATAAAGAGATAATAGCTCCAGGTATCGAAGGTTTACGAGATATTCAAATTGTAGAAGCTGCTTTAGAATCTGGTAGAACTAATGGGGCAAAAGTTCTACTAGAACAGTACTAATTCTCAAGAATTACTTCAAAAAAAAGAGTCTTATTAAGACTCTTTTTTTGAAGTAAAATATTCTGATAGAACCAGAAGCATTCCTGCCATTGCTCCTAGTGCCATAAGCCAGACCATAAGTTGATTTTCTTTAGCAGGCGTCCATTGACTTAACCCGCCGCAAACCACAATTAATCCCAGGCCTATGAGTTGTTTTTTTTGCATTAATCATTAAGTTTTAGAACAGCCATAAACGCTTCTTGCGGTATCTCAACATTACCTACCTGACGCATACGTTTTTTACCTTTTTTCTGTTTTTCAAGAAGTTTACGCTTACGCGAAATATCACCACCATAACATTTTGCGGTAACGTCTTTACGTAAAGCCTTTACTGTTTCTCTTGCAATAACTTTAGCCCCTATTGCTGCCTGTATAGGAATATCAAACTGCTGGCGTGGTATAAGCTCTTTTAATTTTTCACAAATTCGTTTACCTATATCGTAAGCATTGTCACGGTGTAAAAGTGCAGAAAGTGCATCTACAACATTTGCGTTTAGCAATACATCTACCTTAACCAGATGTGACGCACGCATTCCTATAGGTGTATAATCAAAAGAAGCGTATCCTTTTGAAACTGTTTTAAGACGATCATAGAAGTCAAAAACAATTTCAGCAAGCGGCATATCAAAAGACAATTCAACACGCTCTGGAGTTAAATAAGTTTGATTTGTAATCTGACCCCGCTTCTCAATACATAGAGACATTACGGGACCTACAAAATCTGCTTTAGTAATTATAGAAGCCTTTATAAATGGTTCTTCAACACGATCTATCCCAGAAGGGTCTGGTAAATCTGAAGGGTTATTAACTAAGATAGGCGTATCTCTGTTTTTAATTGTGTACGCATGGTAGGATACGTTAGGTACTGTAGTAATTACAGTCATATCAAACTCACGCTCCAAACGTTCCTGTATGATTTCAAGATGCAACATTCCTAAAAACCCACATCTAAAACCAAAACCAAGAGCAGCAGAACTTTCCGGTACAAATACTAAAGAAGCATCATTTAGCTGCAGTTTTTCCATAGAAGAGCGCAAATCTTCATAATCTTCTGTATCTACAGGATAAATACCTGCAAATACCATAGGTTTTACATCTTCAAAACCTTCGATCATATTTGTAGTAGGCGTCTTTGCATCTGTAATGGTGTCCCCTACCTTTACTTCCTTTGCTTCTTTAATACCGGTAATAAGATATCCTACATCTCCTGTTTTAATAACTTTTTTAGGAGTCTGTTTAAGATTAAGCGTTCCTACTTCATCTGCAAAATAGGTTTTACCGGTAGCCATAAACTTAATGTTTTGGCCTTTTTTAATTTCTCCGTTTAAAACTCTAAAATAAGTTTCAACCCCTCTAAATGGATTGTAAACAGAGTCAAAAATAAGTGCTTGTAACGGCTCATCAGCCACACCTTTAGGAGGAGGAATACGCTCTATAATTGCATCAAGTATTTCTTGAATACCCAATCCTGTTTTTGCACTTGCAGGTATTACATCTTCATGTTTACAACCTAAAAGGTCTACGATATCATCTGTAACTTCCTCAGGGTTTGCGCTGGGTAAATCTACTTTGTTAAGTACAGGTATAATCTCAAGATCATTTTCTAAAGCCAGATATAGGTTAGAAATAGTTTGTGCCTGTATACTTTGAGCTGCATCAACAATTAGCAAAGCTCCCTCACAAGCTGCAATACTACGAGACACCTCATAAGAGAAATCTACGTGACCGGGAGTGTCAATAAGATTAAGTATATACGGCTCACCGTTATGTACATAATCCATCTGTATAGCATGCGATTTAATGGTAATACCACGCTCTCGCTCAAGATCCATACTATCTAAAAGTTGCTCTTGTTTTTCGCGGGCTGTTACAGAACCGGTTGCATCGAGTAAACGATCTGCAAGGGTACTTTTACCGTGATCAATGTGAGCTATAATGCAAAAATTGCGAATGTTCTTCATAGACGTTCTTCATCATGCGACACTAAAGTCGCTTTAGCGCACAAATATACAGTTTAGAAAAGCCATTTTCTAATAAATCTATTTTAAGGAAATTAATATTCTTAAAGTTTTAAAAAAGGTCAAAATTCATTAAGCTTTAACATTAAAATTGCATTAGATTTGGTTTTCTATGCGGAACACAATTCTATTCTACATACTTCTAGCTCCTTTAGCTTTAATTGCACAGGATTATAATATTTCTTCTAAAGTCATTGATTCTAAGAAGAAACCTATCTCATTTGCAAATGTCTTATTGCTTAAAGCAGCAGACTCGAGCTTTGTAAAAGGTACGGTAAGTGAAGATGATGGTTCGTGTAAATTCACAGATTTAGAGATAGACCGTTACTTGATAAAAGTAAGTTTTGTAGGCTATAAAGATTTTTACAGTTCTCCCATAGACCTTAATAATTCTGTAGTACTTCCTTCATTTATATTAGAAGACAGCGCAGAATTTCTGGGAGAAGTTACTGTCACAGCTAAAAGACCGGTGATACAACGCAAGATTGATCGTCTGGTATTTAATGTAGAAAATACTGCGATTTCTTCAGGATCAACATATGATATTCTTAAGCGTACGCCCGGAGTTCTCATAAATCAAGATCAGATTTTAGTAAAAAATAGGCCGGCTCAAGTATATATCAATGACCGAAAAGTATATTTAACAAGTCAAGAATTGCAGCAATTGCTCGAAGGCTTTGCTGGAGTTAATGTAAAATCTGTAGAAGTTATAACTACACCACCGGCAAAATATGATGCTGAAGGCGGTGCGATTTTAAATATAATTACTTCAAAAAATCCTTCAATTGGGTATAAAGGAAGTATTAATGCTTCAAACACCGTGGGTATTGTTCCTAAATATGCAGTAGGAACAAGCCAATACTATAAAACCGACTGGTTAAATGCATATGCCAGTTATACTTTTAATTCACGTTTTGATACTAAAACTGATGAGGGGTTTGTACAATTTTATAACCCCGATGGAAGCGAAAAAGCAACCTGGGAAGATTTATTTAAACGCGATACCCGTACATTTTCACATAGCCTAAATACTATTTTAGATTTCACGTTAAGTGAAACCGAATTATTGAGCTTTAGCGCTAATATCTTACATACGCCTAAGGCAGATTCAGAGATAAGCGGTAGAACAGAAACATATAATCCGCAGGGACAGCTTGATTCTTTATATACCACACAAAGCCTACTTGAGAATGACCGTAATAATCTGATCTTTAGTTTAAAATACGACAAAGATCTGGGAGAAAATGGTGCGAAGTTAACTGCGATTGCAAATTATATTGATTACACAGATAATCAAATGCAATCTGTAAATACGCGTTATTTTTCTAACCAGGGAAACCTTTTAAATGTAAATGCGTTCAATACCATACCTACTCAAAATTCTCAAATTTATACAGGACAGTTAGATTATACCGGAAGCTTAGAAAATTGGGCAATTGAAACCGGAGTTAAATATTCAGGAATTAATTCTGAAAGTAGACAAGAATTTTTCAATACTGCTGGAAATGTGAGTGATTCTGATGCTATTTTAAATGATAATTTTGATTATACCGAAAATATATATGCTTCTTATTTCAGCTTTGCTAGAGATTGGGATAAATGGAGTTTTAAAGCCGGTTTACGAGGAGAATATACGGCTGCTAATGGCGATTCACGAACATTGGGAGTTGTAAACACACAAGAATATCTCGAGTTGTTTCCTACTGTTTACATTACAAATAATCCTTCTGAAAACCATTCTTTCGGTTTAGATTATAGCCGCAGAATTGACCGGCCGCGTTTTCAAAGTTTAAATCCTTTTAGATACTTTTTGAATGAAAATAATTTTCAGGAAGGAGATCCTAACATTCAACCCGCGATAGCTAATAGAATTCAATTTAATTATACGTTTAAAAATAAGTTGAGTTTTGATCTATATTGGGATCGTATAGATAATGCAATGAGCCGTTTACCTTTTCAGGATAATCAAGATTTAACCTTAAGGGGTGTGAACACAAATCTTAATTATGAGCGACAATTTAGTTTTGATATTACCTATTCTGAATTTGTTACCAATTGGATGTGGATGAGTTTTGAATCTTCCTTTTATAATATGGAAAATGAATTTAAAACACTCGAAAGCCAGGTAGATAACGTCAAAAATAACATCAATGGTGTTTATTTACGAACAATGAATTATTTAATAATTGATCAAACGTTTACCGCTACAATTACAAATTATTTCATGTCAAATATTCTAGCCGGCTCTTATCAATACGATCGCCCGCAGTATGCTTTAAGTCTTGATCTACAGAAGACCTTTATGAATGGGAGGTTAACCGCGACTTTTAGTACTGAAGATATATTTAATACGATGAATATACCGCTTACTTCAAAATATAGGGATCAAAACAATACTTTCTTCGCAATGCCAGAATCTCAAAAGATTCGGCTAGGACTGCGCTACAAATTTGGGAATTTTAAGTTAAGCGACAACAGCAGAGATATTAATACTGAAGAAGAAAAGCGCTTAACAAAACAATAGTTAAAGCTACACTCTTTTTTTACGTATATAAACTACACACTTACTTAGCAAAACATTGCTTAATTTTGCAAAAAATTTATCGTTTTGTCAAAAATAGGAGATATTGATGTAGGAGACTTCCCGTTGCTTTTAGCACCTATGGAAGATGTGAGTGATCCACCCTTTCGCGCATTGTGTAAAGAGCAGGGCGCAGATGTGGTTTTTACTGAATTTATTTCGAGTGAAGGTTTGATTCGGGATGCCGCTAAAAGCGTGATGAAACTTGATATTTACGAGAAAGAACGACCCGTAGGCATTCAGATTTTTGGAGCTAATCTCGAATCGATGCTGCAAAGTGTAGAGATCGTTGAAGCTTCAAAACCAGATATAATTGACATCAATTTTGGTTGTCCCGTTAAAAAAGTGGTGTCTAAGGGTGCCGGTGCCGGGATTTTAAAAGACATAGATCTAATGGTCTCGCTAACCGAAGCTATGGTTAAGCATACAAACCTTCCTATTACTGTTAAAACGCGCCTGGGCTGGGATCACGACTCTATTAAAATAGTAGAGGTAGCAGAGCGCTTACAGGATGTGGGCTGTAAGGCTATTTCTATACACGGTAGAACCCGTGCGCAGATGTACAAAGGTGAAGCCGATTGGAAACCTATTGCTGCAGTAAAAAATAACCCACGTATGCATATTCCGGTTTTTGGAAACGGTGATGTTGATACCCCACAAAAGGCTGCTCTTATGCGAGATGAATTTGGACTTGATGGGGCGATGATAGGCCGTGCTAGTATTGGATATCCCTGGTTTTTTAAAGAAGTAAAACATTTTTTTAAAACCGGAGAACATTTACCTCCTCCTACTATGCAAGAACGTATAGATGCAGCTCGTAGACATTTACAAATGGCAATAGATTGGAAAGGTGAAAAGCTAGGTGTTTTTGAAACGCGACGTCACTACACAAACTATTTCAAAAATATAGCAGACTTCAAAGAATACCGAATGAAAATGGTAACCAGTGATGATTCTGCAGATGTATTTGCTGCTTTTGATGAGGTTGAAGAGCGCTTTTCTGATTACGTTTTCACGCATTAGAAAATACTATTAAGATACTCGTTACTCAGCAATTAGTTTTGGTCTAATGGTAGATGCAGCTAAATATGAAGCAAGTATTCCCAGTATGGATATAGTGGCAAACACGGCAAAGAAATTAGCAAAAGTAAATTCCATAGGATAAGCCAGTGTTGCGGTGATCATTTTAAGTTTAAACTGAAGTTGAGCACCTACAATTAAGGCTCCCAGAATAATACCAGCAAGACCTCCAAAAATGGTCATCATAGCCCCTTGTAAAAAGAAAATATACCTAATTTCTTTTAGCGTAGAACCCAGGCTATGTAAGGTTTTAATATTTTCTTTCTTATCGATAATGATCATTATAATGCTACCTACCAGATTAAAAAGGGCGATGATGAGCACTAAAGTGAAAATGAGATAAACCGCCAGATTTTCGGCATTGAGCATCTTGTATAATTTGTCATTGAGCTGAAAGCGGGTTTTTACTTCAACGTTTCTGCCCAGAATAGCTTCTACATTTTTCTTAACGGCTAGCGGGTCTGCCAGTGGGTCTAACTTAATCTCTAGAGCACTCAATGTGGTGCTGTCATATCGTAACAAATTGCGTACAAACTCAAGATTAGTAAAAATATACTTTTGATCTAGCTCTTCATTAACTTGAAAAATATCTGAAACTACTAACTGAGCACTATTAAAGGCTTGGGTAGGGTCTGAAATTTGGCCGTCACCGGGTCTGGGAACCATTACCCTTAGCAAATCTGTATAATTATTAACTCCCAGAGAAAGTAAACGAGAAATACCAAAGCCAATTGCAGCAACGGGTTCGTCTTCTGTAATCCAATTGCCATAAAGTAGCGTGCTGTCTATAGTATTAACACGCATATAGTTTGCATCAACCCCTTTAAGATATGCAATATGGTTTTTGCCTCTAAATTCTAGAAATGCACGTTCTTCGATAATTTTAGTGAAGTCTGCAACACCGGCTACAGCCGTCAAATCTGTTGCATTTTTATCTGTAAATTGAATTGTTTTTCCGCTTGCGGGAATCACTTTCAAATCAGGATCAAAAATTGAAGAGAAAGATAAACTAAAATCTTTAAGACCAGAAAAACCGGACAATACGATAAACAGTGCAGCTGAACCTGCTACAATACTAATCGCAGAAATTAGCGTAATAATATTTATAGCATTGTTGCTGCTCTTTGTAAACAGGTAACGTTTTGCGATAAATACAGGAAATTTCAACGTAATTTTAAACTTATGATTTTTTGCGTCGTGGCAATAAATCTGGATTTTCAATAGGATCTTCGGTACCTTTTAAAGATTTATCAATCCCGTCAATATATTCTAAAGAGTCATCAATAAAAAACTGTAATTCGGGCATACGGCGTAATTGATGACGCGTACGCTGTGCAATTTCGTGTTTTATAAATGGTTTAACCGCTTTAACCTCGCGTAACATTTCTGCTGCTTTGTCGTGAGGAAAAACACTCATATATACTTTAGCTTGCGATAAATCTGTAGTAACACCTACTTTACTTACAGATACTATAATACCTGTAACACCTGCTTGTGCAAGTGCTTTTTGTATAACATCTACAAGATCGCGTTGTAAAACGCCACCTACTTTTTTCTGCCTGTTCGTTTCCATACTGCAAAAATACGTTTTTTAGGTACGAAGTAATTACAAATAATGAGGAGGTGCTTTAGATTGAATTTCTTAATGTGGTACTCTGTTAAGGTTACACTTCAAATAATGCTATTTTTATATTCTTACTAATACAGAAGTACTATGAATAAAATAGAACATATAGGAATAGCCGTAAAAAACCTTGAGACAGCTAATATACTTTATGAGAAATTACTGGGTAAAGCACCATACAAGACTGAAGAAGTAGCTTCAGAGGGAGTAAACACCTCTTTTTTTGAAATGGGAGAAAGTAAAATAGAATTGTTAGAAGCTACAAATGCAGATAGTCCTATTGCAAAATTTATAGCTAAACGAGGAGAGGGTGTACATCATATAGCTTATGCTGTAGATAATATTAAAGCTGAAATGAATCGTTTAAAAAAAGAAGGTTTTGAATTATTAAATGAAAGTCCAAAGCAGGGTGCTGATAATAAATGGGTTGCATTTTTACATCCTAAGACTACGGGTGGTGTTTTAATAGAATTATGTCAGGATAAAGTTATTGAGTTGAAGTAGTTCAATTAAATGTTTGCAGTAATTAAAAATTAATGTTATTTTTGCGCCCGCTTTGATGCTTTAAATAGTATTAATGCCGGTCCTATAGCTCAGTTGGTTAGAGCACCTGACTCATAATCAGGTGGTCCCTGGTTCGAGCCCAGGTGGGACCACAACGAAAGCCACTATAAACATTAAGTTTATAGTGGCTTTTTTATTTACTATTTTTTTAATATTCTGAATTAATTCCCTATTAAAATTGAATGTTTTCTGCTCATTGCAATTTTTTATCGTGAATTAATAGACATATAACGAGATTAAAGCGAGTTTATGACTAATTTTCTTCCAAATAATTTTAGCTTTAAAATTTAGAATATTCAGTTTTATATTCAAGAAAAAATATTTTTACTAGTAATTACTTAGATTCATAAATTATAATTGGATTTTAAATTGGCTATATTCATAGCATTACATAAATATTTATGTACTTTGTCGATATTAATTGTTTTTAAACGGTAACTATCTTATATTTACTTCATAACAAAACCTTAAAGCTTTTTTTTAGTCCCCCAACTTAGAATTAGCGTCTTCAACCCCCCTTTAATATGAAGGCTATATATTTTGATTTTTATGTAAATCTAAAGACTAATTTCTGGTGCTTTAGACAAGTCGATTTATCATTATTTCATAATGATTTTCGATTTATGAATTCCACTTTTTTCACAAATGCCTTTATCGTAAATATTCTGTTTAATCAATTAAATAGATTATCAACTAATATTCGAAGTATCACTTAGATTCAATGATATAAGGATGTGTGATTTTATTTGATTGATTAAAACAACCGTAAAAAAGTTAGGAAAGAAAAAGATTACATTTTTTAAAATATATAAATCTGAAAGGTAAAAAATTACGTTTATTAACCATTAGATGTTGATTTTTAAAATTGATAATAATAAATTAATACACAACATATTAATTTTAAGTAATTTACGACTAAATACAAGAATTGTCTTTAAAGTAAGAGAGATTATTTAGTTTTGCAAAAATTTTGTTTGTTAGAATAGGATAAGTGGATTATGAATAAAAAGTCAATCACATATTTATTAAGCCTCACTTTTTGGGGTTATGGCGTGGTTGCTTTAGCAAATGATGCAAAAAACCCACCACCTCCTATGAATAGGGCTCTCAATCCTGGGGTCCCAGGTTTACGGCTTCCTATAGACGATTATATTCCTTTCTTTATAGTGTTTGCTCTTATTGTGGGAGTCGTATTTATATACAATAAAGAGCGGTCTAAGATTTTAACTCCATAAGACGTTTTACATATTTTCCTATTACGTCAAATTCTAAATTAACTACAGTTCCTTTTTTAAAAGATTTGAAAGTCGTGTGCTCGTAGGTATATGGTATTATAGCCACACTAAACGTGTTTAATTTAGAATTTACTACTGTTAAGCTGACTCCATTTACAGTAATAGATCCTTTTTCTATAGTAACATTATTAAGAGTAGGGTTATAATCAAAGGTGAATATCCAGCTACCATCTTTTATAGATACTTCTCTACAGATAGCCGTTTGATCTACGTGGCCCTGAACAATATGACCATCTAGACGTGATCCTAATATCATGGCGCGCTCAAGATTTACAGTATCTCCTTCTTTTAAGTTGCCCAGATTTGTTTTAGATAGTGTTTCCTCAATTGCGGTTACGGTATAACTTATATCATCTAATTGAACTACAGTTAAACAAACCCCATTATGAGCGACACTTTGATCTATTTTTAATTCTGGAGAAAGAGAACTGCTAACTGTGATGTGAAGATTGTCTCCCTCTCTTTCTAAATGTTTAATAATGCCTAAATCTTCGATAATACCTGTAAACATGATTGCGTTTTAATTGAGTACTTTTACATTTCAATTTACAAAAGAAAGCCAAAGGGGTTTAGCATGAAAGAACAAAGTGTAAAATTAGGAATCAGTATAGGAGACCTAAACGGTATCGGGGGGGAAATCATTTTAAAAACGTTTGAAGATGTAAGAATGCTTGAGTTTTGTACTCCCGTTATATTTGCTTCGGCTAAGACAATTACATTCCTTTTAAAACACTTTAAACTCGATATAAATTTTCAGGGAGTAAAATCTGTGGATGCGATTATCGAAGGAAAAATTAATGTAGTTAATGTGTGGCAAGATAACCCACAAATCACATTTGGTGAAGAAAACTCTACAGGAGGAAGCTATGCTATAAAATCTTTAAAAGCCGCCGTTGATGCTCTAAAAAGTAATAGTATTGATGCTTTAGTAACAGCGCCTATACATAAGGCAAATATACAGTCTGATGATTTTAGTTTCCCAGGGCATACAGATTACCTTAATCAAGAACTTGAAGGCAATAGCCTTATGTTTATGATTACTGAAAAACTTAAAGTAGGATTATTAACAGACCATGTAGCCGTACGTAATGTATCAGATAAAATAGATGCGCAATTGATTACACAAAAGTTTAAAACAATACAGCATTCTTTAATTCAGGATTTTGGAATTAGTAAACCTAAGATTGCATTTTTAGGGATTAATCCACATGTGGGAGATAATGGGGTTATAGGTAAAGAAGATGATGATGTATTAATACCTACGCTTAAGCAATTGAGAGAAAAAGGAGATTTAACATACGGTCCTTATGCTGCAGATAGTTTTTTTGGTAGTGAAAACTATAAAAACTTCGACGCTATTATCGCTGCATATCATGATCAGGGCTTAATTCCTTTTAAAACGCTCTCATTTGGTAAAGGAGTAAATTATACAGCTGGTTTAAATAAAGTGCGTACTTCTCCAGATCATGGCACTGCTTTTGAAATTGCAGGAAAAGGTTTGGCAAACAATAATTCCTTTAAAGAGGCAGTCTACACAGCGTTAGCGATTTATAACAGACGTGCAGAATATGCTGAATTAACCGCAAATGTTTTACAAAAACAACCGCGTAAAAAACAATATTCGGGTAGATCACGTAGTAATTAAACCTTTTTAAAAAATTTATCCACACTTAATTAACAGCTAAATAAAAATTTATATCTTTGCACCCGCCTTTTGCGGAAAGATTAGATTAGGAAAGAGAAGGTAATGAAGCATTTGAAAACGTATACAATTCCATTTGTTGGTTTAAAACAAGGAGAACACGATTTTGAATATTCGATTGACGATAAGTTCTTTGAGCATTTTGAATATGATGATTTTAATTCTATTGATATAGATTTAAAAGTCCGCCTGAATAAAATGTCTACGTTGATGGAGTTTTATTTTGATGCACAGGGTAGTATTAATGTCAATTGTGATATTACAAATGAACCCTACGATCAACCTATTGATGCCGCTTATAAATTAGTGGTTAAATTTGGTCAGGATTATAATGATGAGGTTGAGGATATTTTAATTCTTCCTTATGGTGAATATGAGGTAAATATTGCACACTATATATATGAGCTTATAGTTTTAGCGATGCCCGCAAAACGCATTCATCCAGGAGTTGAAGATGGTACTTTAAAGTCAGACATATTAGATAAACTCGAAGAGTTAAGTATAAAGAGTAATCAAGAGCAGGAAGATAACATTCCTGAACAAAAAGAAATTGATCCCCGTTGGGATAAATTAAAAGATTTTTTAACAGATAATAAATAATAAACGGTAATGGCACATCCTAAGAGAAAAATCTCCAAAACAAGAAGAGATAAGAGAAGAACACATTACAAAGCTGCAATGCCAAAAATAGGTGTAGACGCTACTACTGGCGAAGCACACCTTTATCACCGTGCACACTGGCACGAAGGTAAACTCTACTACAGAGGGCAGGTTGTAATTGATGCTACTTCTAGCGAAGAAGCAGCTTAATTAAAGCATATACTTATAGTAAAACTCCCATTAATTGGGAGTTTTTTTTATTTTTTAAGATGGGCAAAAAAAGTTAATTTTCGAGCCAGTTTGTTCGAATTTTAGTACTTTTCCTTCCACTTTTAAGCGAAATAGACAATTTTTCGCAGAAACCAGATTTATATGAGTAAAATCACTGCTGCCATAACAGCTGTTGGTGCCTATGTGCCAGAATATGTGCTTACCAATGAAATTTTGGAAACAATGGTTGAGACCAACGATGAGTGGATCACTTCCAGAACAGGAATTAAAGAGCGTAGAATTTTAAAAGATCCTGATAAAGGAACTTCGTATTTAGCTATTCAGGCAGCTCAAAATTTAATTTCTAAAAGCGATATCGATCCATCGGAAATCGATATGGTAATTGTAGCTACAGCCACACCAGATTTGCCTGTTGCTTCTACTGCAGCTTATGTCGCTACACAGATAGGAGCTACAAATGCATTTTCTTACGATCTTCAAGCGGCTTGTTCTAGCTTTCTATATGGTATGTCAACGGCCTCTGCTTATATAGCTTCAGAAAAGTATAAAAAGGTATTATTGATAGGAGCAGATAAAATGTCTTCAATCATAGATTATACAGATCGTACTACGTGTATTATTTTTGGTGATGGAGCGGGTGCGGCACTTTTTGAACCTAATGAAGAAGGATTAGGTTTACAGGATGAGTATTTGCGTTCAGATGGTATAGGCCGTAATTTTTTAAAGATTGAAGCTGGCGGATCTCTTTTACCGCCATCTGCAGAAACGGTAGCTAATAACCAACATTACGTTTATCAAGATGGTAAAACCGTTTTTAAGTTTGCAGTATCTAATATGGCAGATGTAAGTGAACTTATTATGAAACGTAACAATCTAGTAAATGGCGATGTAAGTTGGCTTGTAGCACACCAGGCTAATAAACGTATAATAGATGCCACAGCAAGACGTATGCAGCTTGACGACAGCAAAGTACTTATGAATATTCAACGTTATGGCAATACAACATCTGCAACATTACCCTTATTACTTAGTGATTTTGAAACTAAGTTCAAAAAAGGAGATAATTTAATATTTGCCGCTTTTGGAGGCGGATTTACTTGGGGGTCAATTTATCTTAAATGGGCCTACAACTCTTAATATAAACTAACTAACGTTATCAATTATGGATTTAAAAGAAATTCAGAATCTTATCAAGTTTGTGGCTAAATCAGGTGCAAGCGAAGTAAAGCTTGAGATGGATGATTTTAAAATCACCATTAAAACTGGTGAAGAGGGTAAAGGGGAGACTACTATACTTCAGCAAGTTCCTATGATGGGCAATACTATGCAACAGCCTGCTATGCAGCAACAACCTGTTGCTCAACAAGTGCCTGTACAGGAAGCAGAGAAGCCTAAGGCAGATGTAAGTGATAATTACATAACTGTAAAATCTCCTATCATTGGTACATTTTACCGCAAGCCTGCTCCAGACAAGCCTACATTTGTTGAGGTAGGCGCAGACATTAAAGTTGGTGATGTTTTATGCGTTATTGAAGCGATGAAATTATTCAACGAGATTGAAAGCGAAGTGAGTGGTAAAATCGTTAAAGTACTAGTTGACGATTCTTCTCCAGTAGAATTTGATCAACCACTATTCTTGGTTGACCCTTCTTAATTTAAACAAGAAATTAAGGTCAAATACTTCGTTTAAAGTTTTCTAAACTTTAAACTTTAATGCAAAACAGATATGTTTAAAAAAATATTAATAGCAAACAGAGGAGAGATAGCCTTAAGGGTAATCAGAACCTGTAAAGAGATGGGCATTAAAACTGTAGCTGTTTATTCTACAGCCGATGCCGAAAGTTTACATGTGCGCTTTGCTGATGAGGCAGTTTGTATAGGTCCCGCACCTAGTAGCGAATCATATTTGAAAATTTCTAATATTATGGCTGCTGCAGAAATAACAAATGCAGATGCTATTCACCCAGGCTACGGGTTTTTATCTGAAAATGCACGTTTTTCAAAAATATGCGAAGAACATGATATTAAATTTATAGGTGCTTCTCCAGATATGATTGCAAAAATGGGAGACAAAGCAACTGCAAAAGCTACGATGAAGGCTGCAGGTGTGCCTTGTGTACCGGGAAGTGATGGTATTATTAAAGATTTTGAAGATTGTGAGCGCATAGCACTAGAAACCGGTTATCCGGTAATGCTTAAAGCCACAGCAGGCGGTGGTGGTAAAGGTATGCGAGCAGTCTGGAAAAAAGAAGAATTGCGTAAAGCATGGGATTCTGCACGCCAGGAAGCTTCAGCATCTTTTGGCAATGATGGTATGTATATGGAAAAGCTTATCGAAGAGCCGCGCCATATAGAAATTCAAGTTGTAGGAGATAGTAATGGTAAAGCTTGTCATTTATCTGAGCGTGATTGCTCGGTACAACGTCGTCACCAGAAACTTACTGAAGAAACTCCGTCTCCATTTATGACAGATGAGCTTCGTGAAAAAATGGGTAATGCCGCTGTACGTGCTGCAGAATACATTAAATACGAAGGAGCTGGTACAGTAGAATTTTTGGTAGATAAACACCGTAATTTCTACTTCATGGAAATGAATACGCGTATTCAGGTAGAGCACCCTATAACAGAGCAAGTTGTTGATTACGATTTAATACGAGAGCAAATTCTTGTAGCTGCAGGTGTAGCAATTTCTGGTAAAAATTATTACCCGCAATTACACTCAATAGAATGTCGTATAAATGCAGAAGATCCTTATAACAACTTTAGACCTTCACCGGGTAAAATAACAAATCTTCACGCACCGGGAGGTCACGGTGTACGCATAGATACACATGTTTACAGCGGGTATTCGATCGTGCCTAATTACGATTCTATGATCGCAAAATTGATAACTACTGCTCAAACTAGAGAAGAAGCTATTAATAAAATGAAACGCGCATTAGATGAGTTTGTGATTGAAGGTATTAAAACAACGATTCCTTTTCACCGTCAATTAATGGATGACCCTCGTTATCTAGAAGGCAATTACACCACAGCATTTATGAATGACTTTGTCATGAATGCACCAGAAGAAGAATAAAACTTCTTAGTTATACAATGAAAACCCTGAGCATTACAATATGTTCGGGGTTTTTCTTTTGTGGGCGTTTCCCTGCGCAAAAACTCCGGGCCCGGGCTTTCACGGCTCGCTTTCTGCCTAAAAAGGCAGAAGAGCTTAAACAAACCCTTCAATCCCTAACGCTTTAGTTCTATATTTAGAATCAATTTACTAAAAGCAAAACAACAATGACTACAAGGGAGTTGTCTTATTGGGAATATAAATCCTGGCTAGCTAATATAGATTTCACCATAGTAGGGAGTGGCATCACCGGTTTAAGTTGCGCTTTACAACTACGAAAGCTCTACCCTAAATCTAAAATTTTAATTTTGGAACGCGGTAGCCTTCCGCAGGGAGCGAGTACGAAGAATGCAGGTTTTGCGTGTTTTGGGAGTCTTTCTGAGCTTATTTCAGATTTAAACACACATACCCAAGACGAACTATTAAACCTCGTGCAAATGCGGGTAAAAGGCCTCGCTCTTTTAAGGCAATCATTAGGTGATGCTGCAATAGGTTATAAAAATAATGGAGGGTATGAACTTTTTTTTGAAGAACAGGATAAGCTTTATGCGAACTGTTTAGAAAAACTAAAGACTATAAACAACTTTCTAAAGCCTGTATTTAAAGAATCTATTTTTAGTGAGATTTCTAATTCATTTAATTTTCAAAAGATTAAACCCAGAGTTATTTTTAATAAAGCCGAAGGTCAACTTGATACCGGTAAAATGATATACAGCCTTCTTAAAAAGGTTAGAGATCAAGATATTAATATACTCAATAATTGGACGGTAGATAAATACAATGATACAGAATCAGCAGTGGTTATCAATGCAAATAGTATTTGTTTTAACTCAAATAAACTTCTAATTGCGACAAATGGTTTTGCATCACAGTTAGGCATTGATCAGGTTATTCCGGCACGTAATCAGGTTTTGGTAACCAAACCGATTAAAGACTTAAAAATTAAGGGGACTTTTCATTTAGATGAAGGCTATGTCTACTTTAGAAATATTGATGATAGAATTCTTTTGGGAGGCGGCCGAAATCTTAACCTTAAAGGGGAACAAACAGATCTTTTGGTCACAACAAATCAAATACAAAACTATCTTGAACGATTACTCTCAGAAACTATTTTACCGAATACACCTTTTGAAATCGAACACCGTTGGAGTGGGATATTAGGTGTAGGCGATCAGAAAAAACCGATTGTAAAGCAACTTTCAAATAATGTGTTTTGTGGCGTTAGAATGGGAGGGATGGGTATTGCTATAGGTAGCCTTGTTGGTAAGGAGCTTGCTGAATTATTGGCTTAGTTTTAAAAAGACCTCTTGCGTTGTTTTAAGCAGCTTAGAAGAATTAAAATAAATTTTATGACCTTCATATAATCCTTCAATGAGATAGTAACTTCCTTTAAAATAGCTCTTTAAAACAGTTACTTTTAAAGGTGTTTTTGATTCAGAAACACTAAGTTGATGCGGCATTATCAAGGTCTTTTTCCCATTAATAATCAACTCGCTTGTATCTCCAAAAAAAGAAGCCACATAGACATTTTTCGGATTTGCGAATATTTCTTCCGGTGTCGCAAATTGTATAAAAGAACCATTACGCATCATTTTGATTTCATCTGAAAAGGACAAAGCTTCCTCGCTGTCGTGTGTGGCTGTAATACAGGTTATATTTTCTTTTTTTAAATAGGTATAGAGATTTCGCCTTAAAGCATTCCTTCTAAAGTTATCTATATGACTAAAAGGTTCGTCTAGTAGTAAAAGTTCTGGTTCTTTAGCGATGGCACGAGCGAGTGCTACACGCTGTTTTTGACCGCCGCTTAAAAGTTTTACGTGAACGTCTGCAAACTCGGTCATATCAACTACTTCAAGGAGTTCGTCTATACGCTCCTGGCGTTTTTTCATAAATCTTCTTGAAAGATGTTTTCCTATATTCTCTGCGACTGAAATAAAAGGCATCAGGTCAAAATCCTGAGCCAGATATTTTATAAACGGTTCTCCGGGAACCAGATTAAAATCAGGCCCCATAAGCTCTTGCTCTCCCCAGAAAATATGCCCATCTTCTACGTGAAGTAAACCATAAATGATTTTAAGCAAGGTACTCTTACCACACCCGCTTTCTCCAAGAATAGATATATGTGTTCCTTTTTTAACCGAAAAATCAAGATCTTTTAGAACATTCTCTTCGGTATAGGCGAAGTTTTTTATTGTTACGTTAAGCATACATTAATATAGTAAGACCCTACACGTTTTCAAAACGAGTAGGGTCTTATTTAAATTTTAAAGATTTTCTACTTTATCTACGTTTTTCTATAATTAACCCTTTATTTTTTCCTGAGCTTTTGAAGGAACCTTATCAAAACCCATATTATAAAGTGTAAATGCAAATATGTCTGCCGTTTGTTCTATTTGCTTGCTCACTGGTGTACCTGCACCGTGACCGGCATCGGTTTCAATACGTATTAACACCGGTGCATCACCAGCTTGTTTTTCTTGTAGTTCTGCAGCAAATTTAAAACTGTGAGCAGGCACTACACGATCATCGTGATCTCCTGTTGTTACTAACGTGGCAGGATATTTAGCACCGGCTTTTACGTTATGTACCGGTGAATAACCTTTAATATATTCAAACATTTCTTTACTGTCTTCAGATGTGCCATAATCGTAAGACCAGCCGGCACCGGCGGTAAATGTATGGTAGCGTAACATATCCATAACGCCAACTGCGGGTAGCGCCACCTTCATTAAATCTGGACGCTGCGTCATTGTCGCCCCTACGAGCAAACCGCCATTAGAACCACCGCGAATGGCTAAATAATCACTTGAAGTATAGTTTTCTGCAGTCAAATATTCCGCGGCAGCGATAAAATCGTCAAACACATTTTGTTTCTGCATTTTAGTTCCTGCATCGTGCCATTCTTTCCCATACTCGCCACCTCCACGAAGGTTAGGTACAGCGTAAACACCACCCATTTCCATCCAGATTGCATTGGTGATGCTGAATGATGGCGTAAGCGAAATATTAAATCCGCCATAGGCATAAAGTATTGTTGGATTCTTACCGTTGAGTTCTATTCCTTTTTTATAAGTAATAATCATTGGTACCTTAGTACCATCTTTTGAAGTATAAAAAACCTGCTTACTCTCGAAATTTTCAGGATTGAAATCAATAGCAGGCTTGCGGAATAATTCTGATTTACCGGAAGCGATGTCGTATTTGTAAATGCTTCCCGGAGTGGTGTAATTAGTAAAGCTGTAATACAATTCGGTTTCTTCTTTTTTAGCACCAAAACCTCCTGCGCTACCAATACCCGGTAATTCTACTTCGCGTACTAATTTGCCATCATAGTCATACTGCTTAATTTGTGAAACGGCATCTACCATATATTCGGTAAAGAAATAGCCACCAGCAGTAGAAGGCGAAAGTACATTTTTGGTCTCTGGAATAAGATCAACCCAGTTTTCAGGAGTGGGGTTTGAGGCGTCAACCGTAACAATTTTCTTGTTAGGCGCATCTTTATCGGTTACTAAAAAAAGTTTAGATCCTACATTTTCAATAATCGAGGTATTGGTGTGTTCATTATCTAAAATTGTGATAAAAGAACTTCCCGCTTTAGAAAGATCTTTGATAAATAACTTATTTCCTGAAGTCGCATTACTCGCACTTACAATTAGATACTTGTTATCTTCTGTAGTTCCTGCACCAATATAACGGTGCTTTTGAGCAGCAGTACCGCCAAAGATTAATTCATCAGACTTTTGAGCCGAATTCAACTTATGGTAGTATACTTTATGTTGATCTGTTTTTGCTGAAAGTTCGCTTCCTTGAGGCTTGTCGTAACTCGAGTAATAAAATCCGTCATTCTCTTTCCAGGAAATCCCACTGAATTTTACATCAACCAAAGTGTCTTCAGTGATTTCTTTAGTTTCTGCATTCATAACAAGCACTTTACGCCAGTCACTACCACCTTCAGAAATGCTGTATGCAGCCAGAGAACCATCTTTAGAAAAGCTTAACCCTCCTAAGGAAACAGTCCCATCTTCAGAAAAACTATTAGGGTCTAAGAAAACTGTTGCCGTAGCAGGGTCTTCGGTAGTTTTATAACGGTAAATGACATACTGGTTTTGAAGTCCGTCATTTTTATAGAAATAAGTGTAATCACCTTCTTTGAAAGGAGCGCCTATTTTCTCATAATTCCAGATTTTCTCTAGTTTTTTCTTTATTTCTTCCTTAAAAGGAATTTTGTCTAAATATCCAAAAGTCGTTTTGTTTTCTGCTTTTACCCAAGCTTCGGTTTCTGCACTGCGGTCATCTTCTAACCAGCGATAGGGGTCGGGAACTTCGGTACCAAAATAGGTATCAACAGTATCAACTTTTTTAGTTTCGGGGTAAGTCATTTTAGAGGAATTTTCTCGTATGGTTTGCGCTTGAAGAATCGTTCCGAAGGAAGCGAAACAAAACATCAGAGTCAAATTTTTCATAGCATTTTAATTGAGTTCTCTCAAATATACCTATAAAAAAACCTCCTAAACAGTGTGCTTAGAAGGTTTTAACTATTTGTTAGGAAATTGATTTTAGACTAATCCCTGAGCAGATAAATATTCTGCAATTTGTACTGCGTTTGTTGCGGCACCTTTACGAAGGTTATCTGCGACAACCCACATATTTAAGGTATTTTCTTGAGAAAAATCACGACGGATACGACCTACAAATACATCATCTTTACCGTGTGCATAAATAGGCATAGGGTAGGTGTTTGTGTCTGGATTGTCCTGTACTGTAACGCCGTCCTGAGCTTGTAAAAGCTGACGAACTTCAGAAAGATCAAATTCATTTTCAAACTGAACGTTGATTGCTTCAGAATGACCACCCACAACCGGAATACGTACCGCAGTTGCAGTTACTGCAATACTACGATCACCTAAGATTTTCTGAGTCTCGTTAACGAGTTTCATTTCTTCTTTAGTGTATCCATTTTCGGTAAAAACATCACAAGCAGGAATCGCATTGCGGTGAATAGGGTAGTTGTATGCCATCTCGCCCTTCTCGCCGTTGTACTCATTTTCTAACTGCTGTACTGCCTTAACGCCTGTACCTGTTATAGACTGATACGTAGAGATTACTAAACGTTTAATCTTATATTTTCTATGCAAAGGGGCCAATGCCAATACCATTTGAATGGTAGAGCAGTTAGGATTTGCAATAATCTTGTCTGTAGCTATTAATTCGTTAGCATTAATCTCAGGAACGATTAATTTCTTATCAGGATCCATTCTCCAGGCAGAAGAATTGTCAACTACTACAGTACCTACTTCGGCAAATTTAGGAGCAAACTCTAAAGAGGTGGTACCACCTGCAGAAAAGATTGCGATATCAGGACGCGCTGCTATTGCAGCTTCCATAGAGCTTATGGTGTACTCTTTATCTTTATAAGAAACAGTTTTACCTACAGAGCGCTCACTCGCGACGGGTATTAATTCGGTTATTGGGAAGTTGCGTTCTGCTAAAACTTGCAACATTACGTGACCTACCATACCGGTAGCACCTACAACAGCTACTTTCATAATTTTTAATTTAGCTTATAAATAATTTCAGGACTTCGAGTATTGAAACTTATATTTTTTATTCAAACCATTCATGTGAAAATCTGTATGATTTGAGAGTGGCCAAAAGTAATAACTCCTTCTAGAAAAGGACACTATCTTTTCAAAAATGTACAAATTTGTTTATAAAGTGACATTTTGTATAATTTGGGTCTTTTTTGTTAGATATATAACAAAGATAACCCCCGGTAGATGCCGGGGGTTTAATTAAAAAATAAATCTGCAGTGCAGCGGTTTGTGCCTTAGGCACGTTTATTTTTGATTATTTCTTTCTTAATTCGTCACGAATTTCGATAAGCAACTCTTCCTGAGTTGGTCCCTTTGGTGCTGCTGGTGCAGCTGCTTCTTCTTTCTTTTTAGTTTTTTCATAGCCTTTTAACAGCCAGAAAATAACAAAACCTACAATGATAAAGTCGATGATTGCCTGTAGAAAGTTACCGTAAGTTAAAATCGCTCCACCAGCTTCAGTAGCGGCCTCGACGGTTTCATAATTACCACCATCAAGAGAGAAAAACAAATTATTTACATTCTTACCACCCATTAGTACACCTATCACAGGCATAATAACGTCTTTTACTAAAGAGCCTACAATTTTGTTAAAGGCTCCACCTATAATTACTGCTGTAGCTAGAGCTACAATGTCGCCTTTCATTAAAAAGGCTTTAAAATCTTTTAAAAATGCCATCTTCGGTTGTTTTAGTTAATGTTAAAGAAATGCTAATATAGTTAAAAATAAAATTGAATTTATAGAAAAATACAAGTACTACTCAATAACTCTACGTTCAACACGTTGAGAAATTGCTGTTATAAGCTCATAAGGAATACTTTTTATACGAGCAGATAATGCTACTGCAGAAGCTCCTTTCCCAAATACAATTACTTCATCACCTTCCTGACAATCAATTTTGGTTACATTAACCATAATCATATCCATACAAACGTTGCCTATTATGGGTGCTTTTTTTCCGTTTATCATTACATAACCTCTACCTTTCCCATAAGCTCTTGAGATGCCATCTGCGTGACCGAGTGGCAGGGTCGCGGTGCGTTCTTTCTTAGCAGCGGTATGAGCACGATTGTACCCCACGGTCTCACCTATTGAAATCTCGTGAATTTGAGAAATAACGGTTTTTAGTGTGGCTACAGGTTTCAGTTTTAAATCTTCTTCCTGAATATTACCATAACCATATAGACCTATACCTGTGCGCACCATGTTAAATTGTGCCTGCGGGTAATTTATAATGGCAGAAGTATTACTTTGATGTAGGATAGGGGTATAACCCAGACCATTAATAATATTTTCAGAATTCTTTGTAAAAGTTTCAATCTGATGTAATGTGAATGTTTTTTCATTCATATCCTCACTGGCCACAAGGTGTGAAAACAAGGATTTAATTTTGATAGCCCCCGTTGCTTTTATAAGTTCTAAAATATCTTTTTCATTAACATCTTTAAAACCTAAGCGGTTGAGTCCTGTATTAAATTTAATATGTACCGGATAATCTGTTATATTTTTTTCTTCCGCGGTAGCGATAAATGCATTTAAAACACGAAAACTATAAATACTAGGCTCTAAACAATGCTCTATTATTTTTTCAAAATTTTCTATCTGTGGGTGTAGAACGAGTATAGGTGTTTTAATACCTCCTTCTCGTAGCGTTATGCCTTCTGAGGTGTATGCAACAGCAAAATAATCAATACCTTTTTCCTCAAGCTTTTTAGCAATAGCAACAGATTCACTTCCATAGCCATAAGCTTTTACAACCGCCAGCATTTTTACACCCGGGTTCAATTTAGATTTAAGATAGTCGTAATTATGACTTAAAGCGTTGAGGTCAATCTCAAGAACAGTATGTGGCATTTATTCTGTTTTTTTAGGGTTTTTAAGCTCCTCAGGCTCATTAACATTTATTGTTTTGAGGCGTTCGCGTAACATAGCTTTATAATAAGCACCTCTGCTAAGAGGTTCGTACTCTTCAGTTTCTCCTAGTAACACAAGATCATCGCTAGATGCTTTACGGTAACTATACTGCGCAAGATTACCTGTACGTGTACAAACGGCATGAACTTTAGTGACATATTCTGCAGTAGCCATAAGAGCTGGCATTGGGCCAAAGGGGTTTCCTTTAAAATCCATATCAAGACCGGCAACAATTACACGTACCCCTCTATTTGCAAGATCATTACAGACCTTTACAATCTCATCATCAAAAAATTGTGCTTCATCTATACCCACAACATCACAGCCATCTGCAAGAATAGGAATATTTGCTGCGGCGGGAACTGGCGTTGACCTAATTTTATTAGCATCATGAGAGATAACCAGCTCTTCATCATAACGTGTATCAATAGAAGGTTTGAAAATTTCAACCTTCTGTTTTGCAAACTGGGCGCGTTTTAATCTTCTTATGAGCTCTTCAGTTTTTCCAGAAAACATAGAGCCACAGATGACTTCAATCCACCCAAATTGCTCCTTGTGATTTACAGTATTTTCGAGAAACATTTTGTATTTTTCAACCTCTTAAAGGGCAACAGTGCTATTTTTTGAGGGCTGAGCAAATTTATTAAAAAGACCAGCAATAAACAGAGCAAACAAAAAACTTATGAAGAAGAAATTAAAATCTGACTTGGTTAGCCTGGCGCATAAGATTTTAAAAATAGATTCCGATAGTGATTACGAGACTTTAAAACAGGAAGCACTTAAAATTTATGAATCTTTATCTATAATGGCTTATGTTGAATCTCATTTTGAGGGCTCAAAACCTACAATAGGTAAGCGGGAGATTATTGAGGCGTTAGAAAGTGAAGATACAGATACTTTAGAAGAAATTATACAAGAGGTACAGGAAGTACAGCAAAACGTACAAGCGCCTCAGCTTAATTTTGAAGCTGACAAAGAAGAAACAGACCTGGAGCGTATTGCACGAATAGCAGCATCTAATACAGAGCTATTTGAGCGTTTAAGAAAACCTGAAGAACCAACTGTTGCGTCACAAGTAGCTAACACTAGAGAAGATAAACCCGAAGAAAAAATTAATCAGGCTTCTCTTTACGAGCCCGTGATGGAAAAAATAAAAGATATCGTTGCGCAAATGCCTTCTGAAGCTGATGCCATTGATGAGATGTTTCAGAAAATAACACAAGAACCTAATTACCTAAAGAATGATAGAGATGAGATAGGTGAGTACGGGCGTATTCCTGAGTTTGAAGAAAAAGAAGCAGCAAAAGAAGAACTAAAGCCCAGAAAACTAAATGATCGTGTAGCAAAAGGTCTTTCTTTTGGCCTTAATGATCGTATTGCTTTTATAAAGCATTTATTTAATGGTAATTCTGCAGATTATAACCGTGTTCTATCTCAGTTAAATACAGCACGCACAAAAGAAGAAGCTTATAATCTAATAAATACAATGATCAAACCAGATTATAATATGTGGGAAGGTAAAGAGGTTTATGAAAATCGCTTTATGGAACTGGTAGGTCGTAAATTTGATTAGAACACGCACTATGGCCAAACTTTTTCTGGTTCCCACCCCAATAGGTAATCTTGACGATATGACCTTTAGAGCTATTAAAGTTTTGCAGGAAGCAGATCTTATTTTAGCCGAAGACACACGTACAAGCGGAAAACTTCTCAAGCATTTTGAAATTACAACACAGATGCACTCGCACCATATGCACAATGAGCATAAAACTGTAGAAAATTTAGTATCACGTATACAAGGAGGTCAAACCATTGCTCTTATTAGTGATGCAGGGACACCTGCAATTTCAGACCCTGGTTTTTTATTAACACGAGCTTGTGTAGATGCAGGTATCGAGGTAGATTGTTTACCTGGTGCTACCGCTTTTGTACCAGCTCTTGTAAATAGTGGCTTACCTAATGATAAGTTTGTTTTTGAAGGTTTTTTACCTGTTAAAAAAGGAAGACAGACGCGCTTCAAAATTCTTGCAGAAGAAGAACGTACCATAATTTTATATGAAAGTCCGCATAAGCTGGTTAAGACTCTGGCTAATATGGTAGAATATTTTGGCGCAGAGCGAAAAATTTCTGTTTCTCGCGAGATATCAAAACTACATGAAGAGACTGTGCGAGGCTCTGCAGAAGAAGTATTAAAACACTTTGAAGCGAAGCCTCCTAAGGGCGAATTAGTCGTTGTAGTGGCAGGAAAACCGAAAGATTAAACGGTTTTTATAACTTCTTTTTGAGGTTGTAGTAAATCTATAAGCTGGTTTACATCTTCTTTGCTATATGCAGAAACGTCTATTTTAATTGATTTTTTCTTGTTTTTCCATAAGATTAAATGATTCTCAAATGCTTCGAGATATTTTATTTGTGAGAAACGATATGCCTTTGAACTGCCGGTATTGAGCTTAAAATTGATCCCGTTTTTAGAATAACGCACCACATTTTTAAACTTAAAGGGTATTAAATAGGGAAGAAAAAGAAGTAACATTCCCACGGGTTGTATGAGTTTACCCATCGTTAAATTTTCTAGAAAGAAATAACCTATAACAAATAACGCAGCACCAATAACAGGCACCAAAATGCGCCAGAGTTGAGATTGATTTATAAAGGTGAGTTTGATTTTTGACGTTTCCATCTTAATTATTTAATTGTAGTTGTCTTCTTAGAAAACCCTAGATAAATTTAAGTATAAAATACTAAAGCACATATAATTTTTAAAACATCACTAATTTGTAACTTCGGCATTCCCTCTATTTTCTAGATATTAATCTGCTCAAAACAAAGCTATGCAAATCATAATACGATCACTATGTTTACTATTTGCAGTCTCTGGTTTTAGCCAGGGTGTTTCTTTTCAGCGGGTTCACGAATATTATCTACGTGGTGATAGCCGGGTAATTGGTAATAATATATTAAGTAGTGACTCAAAAGATGCTTATGACAGACCACGTGGTATAAACGACCAGACCGAGATGGTTTATGTAGATATAGATGACGACTCAGACACGTACAGCTCTAGTAGTGCAGATCTAAAAATACCAGCAAATACTAAAATTATTTATGCCGGGTTATACTGGGCCGCAACATACCCGGGTGCAGAAGGAAAACAAAAAGTACGCGGCGGTCGTATTGTTTATGATTTAAAGAAAAAGAGAGATCGTCCTTTTGATATGGTTCAATTAAAAATCCCAAATAAAAATGAATATATGCAAGTACAGGGAGAACTTGTATACGATGGGATGGTAGATGGTAATACCGATTTAAAAAATGCCGCTCCTTATGTTTGTTACAGTGATATTACCCAAATGCTGGTTGCTAATGCTGCCGGTTCAGGAACCTATACCTTAGCAAATGTAGCAGCATTAGAAGGGGAGATGTATGGTGGTAGTTCTGCCGGGTGGATGTTATATCTTATCTATGAAGATATAAAAGCACCCTTGCAGTATTTTACGAGTTATCAAGGTTTTAGATACATAAGTACTGAGAAACCAGAGGAGTTAGTGTTTAAAAATTTTAGAGCGGTTTCTAAGGGAGATGTAAAAACTTCGGTAATACTAGCCGGTCTAGAAGGTGATCTAGCTCTTTCTAAAGATGTTGTTTCGATTTACAGTAATAAGCAGAAAAAATACATTCCTTTAAAAAGTAAAGTACGTTTTGCAAATAATTTTTTCAACAGCAGTATAACAATAAATGATCTCAAATATTTAAATAGATATCCATCTAGTAGTAATACATTAGGTTTTGATTTAGCCCAAATTAAAATACCTAACTTAAAAAATGAAGTAATAAGCAATGACGCTACTAGTGTAAAACTTCAGTTTAAAACTGAAGAAGACCGGTTATTTGTATTCTTTAATGCCTTTCAGACTGAAATAAGTAGCGATTATTATCAAAATGTAATTGTAGAAGGTAAACCAGACAGTCTTGTTTCTCAACTCATAAAAGATACTCTAGAAATAGCAATCTCTGAAGAGCAAAATAATATGCCTGAATCAGTTTTGGAGACAGAAAAACCTGATGTAGTTGTACAGGAACGAAGTGAAGATCTTTTAGAAATGATCAATGCAAATTCTGTTGAGGTACCGGGGCTTGTAAGCGGTTATTATGTTGTAAACCACGTATTTTCAAGTGCTAAAAATGCAGACAACTGGGCGAGAAAAATGATGCAGGCTGGTTTTTCGCCAAACCAATTTGTGAGACCATCAAACGGATTACATTATGTATACATCGATTTTAGTCAAGATCCTGATGTATTGTATAATCGCATAAAAGGCTACCGAAAAATGAAAGACTTAAAGGATTGCTGGATGCTTAAAATAAATTTAGAGTAATGCGTTGGACGTTAAAACCTACTCCTAAAAAATCAATCATTGCAGCCTTAGCACAAGAATTAAACGTGCCCGAAAAGATTGCTGTGCTACTGGTACAGCGCGGTATAGACACCTATGAGAAGGCAAAAAAATTCTTTAGACCGTCGTTAGATGAATTACACGATCCGTTCTTAATGAAAGATATGGATAAAGCTGTAGCTCGAATTAATAATGCTTTTAAACAGGAAGAAAATATTTTAGTCTATGGTGATTATGATGTAGATGGGACTACAAGTGTAGCTTTAATGAGTAGTTATCTTTTAAGTCATTATCCGCAGGTTGCTACCTATATTCCAGATCGCTATGCAGAAGGCTATGGCGTCTCTTATATGAGTATAGATTATGCCCACGATAATGATATTTCCTTAATCATTGCATTAGACTGTGGTGTTAAAGCAGTAGATAAGATTGCTTATGCAAAAAAACTGGGAATAGATTTTATCGTCTGTGATCATCACAGACCTGGACCTGTATTGCCAGATGCTGTTGCTGTTTTAGACCCTAAACGAGAAGACTGTACCTATCCTTACGATGAATTGTGCGGCTGTGGGGTAGGGTTTAAATTAATACAGGCTTTAGAGCAGGAGAAAGGCTTGCCTGCAAAAACGTTGATTCCTTATTTAGATCTTGTCGCTACTGCAATAGGTGCAGACATTGTACCTATAACCGGAGAAAACAGAGTACTTGCTTTTTATGGTCTTGAAGTTATAAATACGTTGCCGCGCACAGGCATTAGAGCTTTAATTGAAAATGTAAAAAAAGACACCCTTACGATAACTGATGTTGTTTTTATAATTGCACCACGTATTAACGCAGCAGGCCGTATTAAACACGGGCTTCATGCAGTAGAATTGCTTACTGAGCAAGATGAAGTAATAGCCCTGCAAATGGCCGCAAATATTGAAAATTATAACGCAGAGCGGAAAGATCTAGACAAATTAATAACTGTTGAAGCTTTAGAACAGATTACAAAAAATAAGGAAGAAAATTTAAAGACTTCTGTCGTGTATCAAGAAAACTGGCACAAGGGAGTTATAGGGATTGTTGCTTCACGGCTTATTGAAACCTACTACCGTCCTACGCTGGTTTTTACAAAAAGTGGAGACAAACTAGCTGCTAGTGCTCGTTCTGTTAAAGGATTTGATGTGTATGAAGCCCTTGAAGCTTGTAGTGAACATATAGAACAATTTGGAGGGCATAAATACGCCGCAGGTCTTACACTAAGTGAAGCTCAATACCCTGGTTTTAAAGCAAAATTTGAAGAGGTTGTATCGGGTAGTATAGATGAGCGTTTGCTTATTCCTGAAATAACTATTGATGCTTGTCTTGAACTACACGAAATTACCGCAAAATTCTATAGAATTTTAAGGCAGTTTGCACCCTTTGGGCCGGGAAATATGTCTCCTGTTTTTATGAGCAAAAATCTAATAGATACGGGCTATGGTAAATGTGTAGGAGCAGATGAAGATCATTTAAAATGTACAGTTACCCAAAGCAATAGCGCAATTCAAATAGGAGCTATAGGATTTAATTTGGGAGCAAAATGCAATCTTATAACTAACAAAAAACCATTTAAAGCTGCTTATTCTCTTGACCTTAATGAGTGGAACGGTAATGTGAGTATTCAATTAAAATTAAGAGATATTCAGGAATAATTCAATTCTATTTAGATTAATTCTAAACAAGGTTTTATATTTGTATAAAATCGGGTTTATGAAACATATAAATATCATCTATCGCAACGAGTCTGGTATTTCCTTTTATTGGAAGACAACTAATGACAGCATTCTTAAAGCACAGGTAGTTTTTAGAGATATAGGTTTTTATTTTACCGTAGATCAGCTTAAAACCTTTGCTTTTCAAACACAAGCTGCAAAGAGTCAACATAAATGTAAGGACTGTATAAATCCTAAGGAGTGTAGATCGTTACTTCTAAAAACACCTTCAGACTGTATAGACCTTGCGGTAAATAAGCAGGAGTTAGAAGATATGCAGGATCTTTTAGACCAAACAATTTTAAGAATGGAAGCTCAGGCGTATATGCAAACAGCCCTTAATTAGGGTTGTATTCTTTTAGTTCAAAAGAGGTACCATCGTACACGCCGTAGGTGTAATGAACGATCCAATCTCCTAGATTGTGGTAGGAAGAGTTTGTACCCACATCGATTTTCATAGGTAAATGCCTGTGCCCAAATACAAAATAATCGTAGTGACTGGTTTCTAACTTTCGCTTTGCATATGCAGCAAGCCACTCATTATCTTCCCCTAAAAAAATGTGATCATCATCGCCGCTTATGAGCTTGTTTTTCACCGAAAGGTACTGTGCGACACGTACGCCGATATCTGGGTGTACCCATCTAAAAAGCCACTGAAAAACGCTCGATTTAAAAACCTTTTTCATTCGTTTATATCCTTTATCTCCGGGTCCTAAGCCATCGCCATGTCCTATAAAGAATCGTTTATCGTCAAACTCAAAAACTTGTGGATTGTGATACACCGGTATATTTAATTCGGTTTCAAAATAATCGTGCATCCACAAATCGTGATTGCCTACAAAAAAGTAGATAGCGATACCCTTATCACGCAGGTCTGCGAGTTTACCTAAGACTCTTACAAAGCCCTTAGGTACAACTGTTTTATACTCAAACCAAAAGTCAAAAAGATCTCCTAATAGAAAAATAGCAGCTGCATCTTTTTCTATTTCGTTAAGCCAGGCTACGAATTTTAATTCACGTGGTTTACTGGCTTCTGTAGTAGGAGCACCCAGATGATTATCACTAGAAAAGTATATTTTTTTTCCTTCTGGTATTTTGGCTTGCAAAACGGGTTGCTTCATACCGTAAATTTAGGATAAAGTTGAAATGAAATCAATGAATCTTAATTGTCTGAGGCATACCATTCTGCAAAACTACTATCTGTTTCTTGCAGTTTTAAAGAGAAAAGGCTAATATTTTCAGGAAGGTATTTCTTGATTTTTTCTGCAAAGTCAATCACCATCATTTCACTGGTAGGCTGATAATCTACAAGAAGTACATTGTGCCCACGGTCTGATAATTCTTTAGCAAGTTCAACGTGCGGTGTGTTTTTGTTGAAAACCGTAGCGTGATCAAACACATCAACAATTTCTGTTTTTACAATTTTTTTGAGGTCTCCGAAATCGATTACCATACCAAATTTAACATTGTCACTTTGTGAGATAGGGGTGCCTATTACGGTTACCGAAAGCTTGTAACTGTGTCCATGTACATTGCGACATTTACCGTCATAGCCATATAATGCGTGACCAGTTTCAAATGAAAATTGCTTTGTGATGCGTATGTTACTCATACTTACTTTTTAAATTTTCTTATAAGTACTACTACTATTAGTGCTATGGCAAAAATCACATAGATTCCTGTACCACTTATAAATTCTAAAAATTCCATTTTAATTCTAATTAAGAGTGTAAAAGTAGTAAAGTATATGCCCCAAGCCTAAAAATTAGTGTCAAGAAAAAAGTTTGGTTTTTTCTATTGTTTTTTGCACGTAATTTGCCGCCATGGAAACACAACTTTTTGAACAGCTTCAGTTTACAGAAAACACTGTTTACGAGAAAGTTATATCTGATATTTTAGATAAGGGTTATAGTATCGTAGATGATTTTTTTGATACTTCTGAGATTGAAGAATTACGACAGTCTTTAAAAGATGTATATGAGGCAGATTGCTTTAAAAAAGCAGCAATAGGAAATAGGCTTAATGAAGAGATTGATAAATCTATACGAGGCGACTTTATTTTATGGATTAATGAAGCCGAAGGCCGCGCTGTTGAGCGTAGATTTTTTGCTAAAATTAATGATCTCGTTGCCTATTTAAATCGCACTTGCTTTTTAGGTATTCTTCAAAAAGAATTTCATTATGCCGTTTACCCCACAGGAACATTTTACAAGAGGCATTTAGATACTTTTCAGAATGATGACCGTCGTAAATTGTCTATGGTGTGTTATTTAAATGACGATTCCTGGGTTGCCAGTAATGGCGGTGAGCTCACCCTGTATTTACCTTCCGAAGCTGGCGAGACAGCTTTAGATATCATTCCCAAACCTGGGCGTATGGTCATTTTTGAAAGTCAGGTTTTAGAGCATGAGGTAAAACTGGTATTGGTTTCTGAGCGTTTGAGTATAACAGGTTGGTTGAAGACACGATAGGTTTTGAGATTCTAGCTTTCAATTTTCGGTTTAAATCGCTTTCTAAATTTTAGAATTAAAGCACTACTACGTACAATCATCCACACTGTAAAAGCAATCCATACCGCATAGAGTTTTAAATCAAAATAATCTGCTATAAATATAACGGGTACAAAGCCAAAGAAAGTTGCCGCCATAAGAACATTGCGCAGGTACTTCATCTCACCCATACCCTTAAAAATTCCATCAAAAATAAAAGCAAGTGCATTTAAGGGTTGCATCAGAATTACAATAAAAAAGATTGCGGTAAAACGTGCGATAACCTCTGGTTCTTTACTAAAAATTAAACCGAGCTGTTCATAAAAAACAGCAGCAATTACCATCAATCCTCCAGAAATAATAAGACTGTATTTGGTGAGTTTTTTACTAAGATCCCAAAGGCTGTTATAGTCTTTAGCTCCCAGAAAACGACCGGCCAGAATATTTCCTGCTGCAGCATACCCATCTATAAAAAATGCTGAAAACAACCATATATTTATTAAAATAGTTTGTGCTGCGATATATGAGGCACCATAGCCGGTAGCAAATGAGTTTGCCAGATACAGCGCCACATTAAGCGCAATGGTGCGCACAAAAAGGTTGAGTGCCATACCTACGAGTCGCCAAAGTTCTGGGTGAATCGGGAGTTTTAACTTAAGACTTACCTTAGTTTTTGACAACACTAAAATAAGTGATAGAACCGCCATAACTCCCTGTGCAATTAAACTTGCATAGGCAGCACCTTCAAGTTGCAATGCCGGGATGTAACCTTCAATACCATAAACAAGCGCAAGGTCAAGTAGTATATTTAAACCAGCTCCTATCAAAGCCACAACCATGGGCCAAAACGTGTTTTGAAGCCCTCTAAAGATACCAAATACCGCAAAGGTAAATAAGGTTAAAGGAAAGCCCCAAACCCGAATAGAATAGTATTGTACACAATATTCTAATATAAGACCCGAAGCATTATACAATGAAAAAATACCTTCAATAAATGGTAGTGTACTTATTAAAATGATAACGCTTAACAGAATATTGAAATAGATTGCCTGCGCTGGTAATGTGCTAATTTCATCTATTTTATTAGCACCATAATACTGGGCAATAATAGCTTGTAAGGCACTGCGTGTCTGACCCAAAACCCAAATCAAAGCCGATAAAAACGAACCTACAATACCTACAGCAGCAAGAACTTCAGTAGCATTTACGGGAACGTTACCTACTACGGCTGCATCTGTAGCAGAGAGTATAGGCTCTGCTATACCCGCAAGAAGAGCCGGAATGGCAAGGCGGTTAATGTTTTTGAAAGAGAGAGCATTTGTTTTTGACATAAAGCACAGCTTATTGCGAAAATACCACTTCTACTTTCAATACTTAAAAGACAAGTTCATAGCAGTAAAACGGAAACTTGCTTTGCTTAGGAAAATAAATTTCCTGAAGCTTCTGGTAGCCACGTTTTGTGTAAAAAATATTATTTCGGGGATTTCTACTAAAAGTGTCTAGCCGTACTGAAACATACTTATTCTCTTTAGCAAAACTTTCAGCAAAATTCATAAGTTGCTGAGCAATTCCCTGTCCTTGTAAATCTGGGTGAACTGCCAGTCTGTGAATGTAAATAGAATTAGTATTTACTGGAGTAAGCCAGTTCACGTGCTCATAGATTTCATCTCTTAAGGTAGAAATCACGATAGTTCCTGTTATTTTTTCGCCTTGAGCATAAACAAAAAGCTCTTCACGTTTTATATCTTCTTCAAAAGCTTGATGCGATGGGTAATCATCATTCCATTGATATATGTTGTTCTTAATCATAGCTTTTGCGCAAGCGCGTGTAAGATTAAGAATTGATTCTATTTCTGAGAGTTTTGCCTTTCGTATCATAGATAAGCGTTAATTTTGCTCAAAATTGAGATAAAGCTTGTAAAGATGAAAACTATTTTCCTTCCACTTGGTAATCAAACCCTGTCAAAAACGAATGTAAATTACATTCTTGAACTGGCACGTGTGCTTAAAGCAACACTTTATGTATCTAAATTGTATAAAGAACCTGCACGTTCTGGAGGATTGCCTAAGACACTAAATGTTTCTCAAATTACAGCTCAGGAGATAGAAGAACAATTGAGCGCTTTTAATACAGAAGGTATAAAAGTACGTATAAAACCGCTTGAGGGAGATGATTGGGTAGAGGCCGTGGGAAAATTTCATCAAAAAACAAATCTTGATTTAATTGTGCTTACACCTAAGCATCACAATGTAAACCAAGCAAATTTTTTAGGTAAAACAGCAGGTGGTTTACTTAGAAATACCGAGACTGCCGTATTAGTCGTTCCGGTTGATTATGAGTATAAACCTATAAGTCGTATTCTTATGGCTGTAAAGTCTGGTATTGTACACGATAAACGAACTTTAGACCCGTTACGCACGATTAAAAAACGTTATAAGGCAGACGTTAGACTTTTGCAAATAAAGACTCCTAACTATTTACCAGAAGATTCTGAATTTGATGCAAACCTTGGAGAACTTGTTGACACTTATAAATCTACAGAGAATGCTACTGTTTTTCAAGGTTTGCTAGAGCATCTTAACGAAAATAAACCAGATATGATTTGTGTTTTTAAACGTAAGCGCGGCTTTTTTGAAAAGCTTTGGGATGATGATTCTGTAAAAAAGGCCGACTTTGAAAGTCGTACACCACTACTGGTCTTAAAAGAACAACAGTAAGAATATTGTAAGCGCATTTATAGTATATTTGCGCCTCTTAATGGGGATGTAGCTCAGTTGGCTAGAGTGCTTGACTGGCAGTCAAGAGGTCGTGGGTTCGAATCCCATCTTCTCCACAGAAAACCCTTGCAGCTCAGTGTTTGCAGGGGTTTTTGTTTTAAGTTGACAATCTAGTTGACTTTATGTATCAAAAATAATTATTTATTGTTGATACGATGCTTCTCCTTTTACATCACTTTAATATAAATTTCTTCTTTTGCCAGCTGCTCCTTCAAAGAATCAATTTGAGTTTTGAGGATAGATTCTACTTTGGAATAATCAATTATGCGTACATCGTATGGAGCTTTCGGTATTTTTGTCGGAAATACAATTAGCAAGAATAGAAATAGCTATCGAGGCAACAACTTTCTAATAGAAATTATTGATATTATCATCGCAGTTCGAGATTGTTCCCTGGATGCCCTTAATCCCAAATAATCTAATACTGCTTTACTGTTTCTCCCTCCATAAAGAATGATCAAGAAGTAAACATTTTATAGCTTCGAGGATCGTTAATTTTAGAATTACTTTTAATCAAAGCATACTTCAATTTAAAAATAACTAGTGAGTCGTTGAAGTCTATATCAGCTTTATGAGAATTGAAATTTTTTAAAACCACATCAAAAAAACACATTCTTTATATTTACTCATTGCGTTTCCGATGCCTTTTTCGACCTCTGTTTTAACAAAATGATATAGTAGACCATTTTGTCTTTCATAGCCCAATTCCATGGCTTTGATATACCTACTCATTTTGGTAGGAGTTAGGCTTTCAAATTAACTCAGAATGTTCGTAGCAAGGTGTGTTTAGATGTACATCTAAACTAAAATCGATGGATTTTACCTTGCCTCAAAAATTTGGCATTTTTTTGGAAACAAATTTCTCCAAAGTCGAAATTTAATTAAGGTGAAAATGACTTTTTTACTGATTTGTTGGAGCGATTATTTAGCTTAGCAATAAATGAAAGCGAATGATTTTTATAATATAATTTTAAATAGACATTGGGATATTCTACCCAATAAAATTGACAAATACATCAGCCATATATCGTTAAAAAATATATAGGTATGTACTACCTTTTTTTTAATTAAATGTTTGTTGGAAAAAAATAATAGAACCGGTACTAGCTAAATTAAGAAACATGTAATTTTGGAAATATTCCTATATAAGGGATATAATCCGATATTATGATTTTAAATATTTTTTCTCCCATACTTAGGCTTTCCTTTAAAGTTCCTTTTATATCTGGGCTTTCTTGCGGTTTTCCCTCTCCTGCAGACGATCACTTAGATGAAGGAATAGATTTGAATTCAGCATATATAAAAAATAAGGATGCAACTTTTTTTGGTCGTGTAAAAGGAGACTCTATGAGTGGTGCCGGTCTATCAGATGGTGATTTATTAATTATCAATAAAAGTCTAGAGCCCAGAGATGGGAAAATTGCCGTGTGTTTTATTGATGGTGAATTTACGGTAAAGCGTATTAAAATTCAGAAAGATAGCATCTGGCTAATGGCAGAGAATGAAAAGTACAAACCTATTGAGGTTACTTCAGATAATGAATTCCTAATTTGGGGAGTTGTCACTAATGTAATTAAAGATCTTTAAAATGTTTGCTTTAGTAGATTGTAATAATTTTTATGCTTCGTGTGAACGTGTATTTAAACCTGATCTCAATCACAAGCCAGTTGTAGTGCTATCAAATAATGACGGGTGTGTAATAGCCCGAAGTAACGAGGCAAAAGCACTAGGAATACCTATGGGTGCTCCGGCATTTCAAATTAAACAAGATGTTTATAAACATAAAATTCACGTATACTCTTCAAACTATGCGTTGTATGGGGATATGAGTGCCCGGGTAATGAATATACTTTCTGAATTTTCTCCAGATATGGAAGTGTATTCTATTGATGAAATATTTCTGAAACTTTCAGGTTTTGACCGCTTTGATTTGACCTCTTATGGTTGGCAAATGATTGATCTTGTTAAACGCAGTACGGGTATTCCTATAAGCGTAGGTATAGCACCTACTAAATCATTAGCTAAGGTTGCTAATAAGATTGCTAAGAAGTTTCCTGAGCGCACAAAAGGAACTTACGTGATAAACAGCAGGGAAAAAATAGAAAAGGCTCTAAAATGGACGGAAATTGGAGATGTTTGGGGGATTGGGAGGCAGTATCAAAAAAAACTACAGAATATACAGGTTTTTAATGCCTGGCAATTTACTCAACTTCCTATTGATTACGTACGCAAAGAAATG
The DNA here is from genome assembly GCF_044542075.1 of Leeuwenhoekiella sp. NPDC079379. Lineage (NCBI taxonomy): Bacteria > Pseudomonadati > Bacteroidota > Flavobacteriia > Flavobacteriales > Flavobacteriaceae > Leeuwenhoekiella > Leeuwenhoekiella sp. NPDC079379. The sequence continues at coordinate 646,997 of NZ_JBITTU010000001.1, read as the reverse complement.
AGTATTGTAGGTGTTAGACTTCAGAGAGACCTTTCTGGTGATTCCACCTTAGACTTAGAGGAAGTAGCTAAAAAGAAAAATATAGCGGTAACCCGATCATTTGAAAAAATGTATACGGATTATGAGGATATACAGGAACGTCTTGCTACTTATGCTGGGAAAATAAGTTACAAATTACGCAAACAAAAAAGCAATTGTAAAGTTGCCTATATCTTCTTAAACACAAACAGACACCGAGACGACTTGCCTCAATATGGAAATGGAATCAGTATACAAATGCCCTATGAGACAAATTCCACCTTCGTAATTACAAAAGCAGTAATGACGGGATTAAAAAGAATTTACAAGGAAGGATTTCATTACAAAAAAGCTGGTATTATCGTAATGGATTTAACGCCAGATACCCAAAAACAACTCTCATTTTTCTATCACGAAGATCCAAGACACAAAGTTTTAATGGAAACTATAGACCGATTAAATAAGAATTGTTTTGATCAGGTAAAATTTGGTGCTCAAGATTTAAAGAAAGTATGGAAGATGCAACAAAATCATTTATCTAAACGATATACTACTAGGTTGAATGAGGTCATTGAGGTAAAATGTTTTTAAAAAAAATATAATAGGAAGAAAAAATCTAAAATTAGATCATTATTAATTTTTCTCTTTTCTGTAATAATTACAGTTTCAATAAATTTTTCAAATATTTAAAACTTGATAGAAATTTAAGTAAATTATACAATACCATTTTGATTGAACATATTTCGTTCTTACTCACCTTCCTTATTTCTTATAACTACTATCACTATGAAATAACCAGTGCGTATCTTTGTCTTTTATGATTATTAAAATATGACATTTTCAGGACACGATACTTTTCACTGCCGTTTATTTTGGTTGAAAAAAGGATACGATTATATAATAGAAGGCAATAAATTTCAGGATGATTCTGGGGTTTATTTAGGTGTTGGTAGAAACATGGTGAACTCCATAAGATTTTGGTTAAAAGCATTTGGAGTAAATAGTGATGATTATGAAATCAAAGATGTTTATCATAATCTATTAGCAGACAATGGATGGGATCCATATCTAGAAAATGAAGGTACTTTATATTTACTTCACTATCAACTCTGTGCTAATGAATATGCATCTAGTTACAATATAATTTTTAGAGATTTCAGAAAGGTTAAACCTGAATTTTCAAAAGAAAATTTCGTTCAGTATGTAAGTCAAATTGCTCCCGATGTAAATGAAAAATCTTTGGCTAAAGACTTCTCTGTATTTTTAAGAATGTATTTAAATTCTAAAGAAAGTATAGAGGATGGTTATTCAGGTCTATTGACGGAATTGTCCCTCTTACAGAAAGTTGGTAAAAATCAAAGTGATAGTACATTATACCGAGTTGAAAATAGATCCCAACAGGAAGTGCCAAATAAAATATTGCTATACTGTATTTTAAGTAATCCTGACTATGGTAATTCAATAAGTTTTAAAAGTCTTTATACAAATAAGAACGGAGTCGGAAATATTTTTTGTTTTGACCAAGATATTTTGGAGGAAAAATTGAAAGAGATTGCTGAAGTATTTGATTTTATTAATTATAATAGCGAAGCTGGTGTGAAGGAATTGCAGATCAAAAAAGAAATTAATCCACTTGAAGTTTTAGAAAGTTACTATGAATAATGCAACTCAATCAATAAATATAATTAGAGATTCTGGTGCTAAGTTCAATTACATAGTAACTCCAAATGCTGTTCAGACTAGTGATATAATTTTTCAGAATTTTGAAAAAGGATATCATTCTTTTAATTTAATTGGATCATTTGGGACGGGTAAATCTTCGTTCTTATGGGCTCTTGAAAAATCTCTTACAAGTGAGAAAGAATATTTTAAATCTAAGTTTAACGGTAAGACTGAGTTAATTAAGATAGTTGGAGATTACAGATCCTTAAACTCTGCTTTAAATGACGAATTTGAAATTTCTAAAGATTTACCTAGTAATCAAAAGTTATTTGATAATATCTATCAGAGGTATGAGAAGTTAAAAGAAGACAATGGACTTCTTATAATAGTAATCGATGAATTTGGTAAGTTTTTAGAATACGCTTCAAAAAATAACAAGGAAAGTGAACTATATTTTTTGCAGAAATTAGCAGAGTTTGTTAACGAGCCAAGTCGAAATATAATCTTAATTAATTCTCTCCACCAAAGTCTGGAATCCTATGCTTACGATCTTAATAACGCACAGGTTCAAGAATGGAGAAAAGTAAAAGGTAGATTTATTGATATTCCTTTTAATGAACCTGTTGAACAGCTTATATTACTGGCATCAGAAATATTAGACGGATCACATAGAGCTAACAATACTATTGCAAATAGTAAATTAATTATAGACTTTGATCTTTTCAGTTTCCAAAATAAAGATTTTTCGGAAATTGAAAATAAACTTCATCCTTTAAGTGCAATTAGTTCTTATGCACTAGCTAATGCATTACAGAGATATGGACAAAATGAGCGGTCCTTATTTACTTTTTTAAATTCTATTTATTTCGATGAATTCATAGACTCAAAAAAGCATTTTGAGTTAGCAGAGCTTTATGATTTTCTATTTCAAGAATTTTATGGCTTTATAACAAATAAAAGAAATCCAGATCAGGCTCATTGGCTGAGTATAAAAAATGCACTCGAGCGTGCTGAGTTGATTACAGATTTTGAAAGTAGTGTTATAGATGATTTGCTAAAAACCATCGGTATTCTCTCAATTTTTGCTAAAAAGAGCGCACAAATAAATATTGATTTTTTAAATAATTATTTTCAATATAGATATTCTAATGATGTAATTGAAGAATCTTTAAAGCTCCTTGAAAAACACAAAATTATTCGCTTTAGTAAATTCAATCAGTCTTTTAAAATTTTTGAAGGAACAGATTTAGATATTGAATTTGAAATCTCTAAAGCTGAAAATAGAATAGAGGGAATAGATTTACTTAAGAAGTTAAAATCTCATTTTGACTTTCCAGTTATAATCGCAAAGTCTGCTACATACAATACTGGAACACCTCGATTATTTGAATTTGTTTTATCAGATAAACCTGAAAAAAATAACCCTGAGGGCCAGATTGATGGTTTTGTTAATTTAATTTTTAACGATAATTCTAGTGATCTTGAAGAAATAAGACGTCAGTCTGAAAATTCAAGCACACTATTTGGTTGTTTTAATAATACTGCAGATATTCTTGATACTTTATTTGAAATTGAAAAAACGAATGAAGTATTAAAAAATATACAAGGTGATAAGGACTTAGTTGCTATTCGTGAATTAAAATCTATTATTCGAAGCAACGAAAACTTACTCAACCATTATGTAATGAGTAGTCTTTATTCTAGTAAGGTAGTATGGATGTCTTTAGGAAAAGATATTACTATTCGCTCTCAAAAAGATTTTAATCAATCTCTCACTAGAATTTGTACTGAAATATACAGTGAGACGCCTATAATTCAGAATGAGTTAATAAATCGGCACAAAACTTCAGGTTCAATTTCTTCTTCAAGAAAGACATTTTGGAAAGCCCTTACAAATAACTATCATTTAGAAGATCTTGGTTTTGAGAAAGATAAATGGCCAGCTGAGAAAACAATTTATTATTCATTGCTTAAGAATACAGGTATTCATCTAAAGCAAGAAAATGAATATATATTTTCATTACCAACAGATCCTGGATTTCAAATACTTTGGGAAAGAAGTATGGAATTTTTGAATGAAACTAAAAATGGACGAAAGAGCATCTTAGACTTCAACAAAATGCTTTCTGAGAAACCCATTAAATTAAAACAGGGCGTCATAGATTTTTGGATACCCACATTTCTGTTTATAAAACGTGGAGATTTTGCTCTTTATAATGAAAATGGCTTTGTCCCATACTTAGATGAAACTATTCTCTATATGATGAATAGAAATCCTAAGGAATTTACAGTTAAAAGTTTCGTTCTTAATGATTTAAGATTGAATCTTTTTAATAAATACCGAGATTTTTTACGACAAGAGAACAAAAATTCATTCAATACAGATTCTTTCATTGAAAGTATAAGACCATTGTTAATATTCTATCGCGATTTAACTCAATACAGTAAAACTACTTCTACAATTTCTAAAGAAGGTATTAAGCTAAGAAATGCAATAAGCAAGGCTGTAGATCCAGAAAAGACCTTCTTTGAGGAATTTCCTGAAGCATTAGGATATTCATTAAAAGAATTAGCTGTAGACAACAAGCTATTTGAAGATTATATAATCACATTTCAGAATACTATCGAAGAGATTAAAACTTCATTTGATGAACTTGTTAATCGTTTTGAATTATTTATTTGTAAAGAGATTTTGGGAGGTAAGTTTACTTTTGAAGCTTATCAGAAAAAACTCCAGGATCGATTTAGTTCTATTAAAGAACATCAGGCATTAAGTAGACATAAAGTTCTTCTGCTAAGGATAAATTCAAATTTGGCTGATAGAAACAGTTATTTAATGTCTATTGCCCAGGCTTTACTAGGTAAGCCTTTAAATACAATTAGAGATCAGGAAGAACGTATTTTAATAGATAAGTTTAGAAATCTAGTTAATGAAATGGACGATTTATCTGATTTAGAACTAGCTAAAGTAGATGAAGATGATTTTCTAATGAAACTACAATTGACAACCCCACATCAAGGTAATAAGTCTAAAGTTTTACGACTAAATTCTGATCAGAAAAAAATAGTAGAAGAGCGAATGAATTATCTATCCGGTATACTTGACAAGGATGATACTCTCAAAATACCTATATTGGTAGCTCTTCTTAATAAAGAATTAGATAAAGATGAAAAAGCCTAGGCATATTTTAGGGATTTCCGGAGGAAAGGACAGCGCTGCATTAGCAATTTATTTAAACGATAAATATCCAGGAATCGATTTTGAATATTATTTCTGCGATACCGGAAAAGAACTAGATGAAACTTATGAATTAATATCGAGTATAGAAGCTAAGTTAGGTAAACCTATTAAGAAGCTTGATAATCCTGAAATAGAAAGTACTGGGGATGATCCTTTTGATTTTTACTTTAAATCTTTTAGGGGATATTTGCCAAGTCCTCAGGCTAGGTGGTGTACAGCATTAATGAAATTAAAACCTTTTGAAAAATTTGTTAACGGAGAACCTGCTATTTCATATGTAGGTATACGCGGTGATGAAGATAGAGAAGGATATATATCAAGAGAAAACAATATTCAATCCATATTTCCTTTTCGAAAAAACATTTGGAGTAATGATGTTCTACTGAAATTGTTTGATCCAAAAAATGAAAAGGAAGTGTGTGACCATCTTAGTCAATACTTCACAGGAAAAAAATTAGATAGAGCTTTATCTTATTTAAATGAACCTATTTCATTTGATCGAAATCATAAAACAGAAACAGAAAAGGTTTTAAAGTATAAAGTGAATAGTTCACTTAACCTAGGAATTCCCGAATTTAACAGGACTGTATTTGACTTCTTAAAATCAACAGATTATCCTCTTGCAACTGAAGTTGATTTTGAGCTATTGGATAATGAAGATATTTTGGTAAGAGATGATATTTTCAAAATCCTAAGAGATTCTGGAGTAGGTGTACCTGCATACTATGAGAAAGTTGAGTTTGAAGTAGACGGTCAGAAGGGAGAATACGCAAGAAGTAGATCAGGTTGTTACTTTTGCTTTTTTCAACAAAAAATAGAATGGATTTGGCTTTATGAACAGCATCCTGAGATGTATAAAAAAGCAATGGAATATGAAAATTCTGATGAATTGTTTACTTGGGTGCCTAATGAATCGTTAAAAGAATTAATTGAGCCAGGACGTATTAGAGATATTAAGTTAGGTCATATACAACGTTCAAATAAAGATAAATCAAAATCATCACCATATCTATTAGATATTCTCGAGGGTACTGAAAGAGATGGTTGTAATACTTGTTTTTTGTAATATGAATATAAAAAGTGAAATATGGACAATTCAGAAACTAATTGAAAGTAAAGAGCGAATAGATCCTAAACCACAATACCAAAGGACTCCAGTATGGGGTATTCAAAAGAAGAAGCTTTTAATTGATTCAATTTTGAGGGGATATGACTTGCCAAAATTTTATTTAGCTGACATATCACATATTTCTCATTTTAACTATGAAGTAACTGATGGGCAACAGAGAATGAGAGCAATTTGGGATTTTGTATCAGATGATGAAAATATCAGCTATGGTCTTAATTCCACCATTATCGACAATGAGAAAATTGAAAAGGGAAAGTTTAAAACACTTCCAAAAACAATAAAGGACATTTTTTTAGAATTTGAACTGAATATATCTATTATAAAGAATTCGGATCAAAACGAAATACGTGCGTTATTTGCTAGGTTGCAAATGGGAGAAAAATTAAATCCTGTAGAACTGAGACACGCGACAGCAAGTAATATTGGAAACCTAATTTTTAGTCTATCCGAAAATCACATTTTTTTTAAAGAATGTGGAATAACTAATACAAGATACAAACATCAAGATTATTTGGATCATGTGATATCTTTGATGCACTTTGAAGTAGAAAGAAATATAAAGGCCCTAGATTTAAAAAAACTTTATGAAGATTTTGCATCTGAAAAAATTGCAACTTTTCAACCATTATTAAAGAACGCTTCAAAAATCCTAGATATGATGGAGCAAATAAATAAATACAAAAAAGGAATCTTTAAAAATAAATGGGGATTCGTCGATACATTTTATTTAATCTATAATAATCTCAAAAGGATTGAGGCTATAAAACCTAAGAATTTTGCCAATAATTTTTATGCTTTTGAAATTGAAAGAAAAAAACATAATCGTAATCCAGAAGATTTGATTGAAGACAAGACAGATCTAGGTTATGATAAGGATCTTTACGATTATATTATCGCTTTTAACACAGGTGGGGCTCTTAAAGAAAATCTAAAAATCAGACATAGAGTTCTAACAAATAAGTTTTTAAATTCAGAAAATTTCAGGCTCACAATATAATGAATATACCTAAAAAATTAATTGATGCATATAATAAAGGGTCATTTGGTATTTTTATAGGGGCAGGAGTTTCTCAGTCTGCCGGCTTACCTAGCTGGAATAAATTACTTAATGAACTAATTGACTTAGCAGTAGATATAAATATTGGTGACGAAAAAGAACGGGAGTTAAGGTTGTTGGCAAAAATCCCTTCAAAATATTTGTTGGTAGCGGAAGAGTTGAAAGAAATATTATCTTCAGATATGCCAAAATTCATTACTAAAAGATTTAATGATAAATCAATTGATTCTCCTGAATATTTAGATAGACTTATTAAAGAATTAAGTTATCGATTTGTAATTACCACAAACTATGATAATGTGATTGAGAAAGCTTTTGTAAAAGCATCCATTGTGCCAAATGAGCTTACTTATAGAGATCCGTCGTCTATAAATTATAATTTTATTAATGAAGAGGTGTTTATACTTAAAGCACATGGAGATGCTAAGCGAGCACCTGAAGATATTGTAATTACAGAAAAAGATTATCGGCGAATTATCTACAATTCATACGGATATAAAAGTATTTTAGAGGCTTTATTCTCAACTAACCATCTTTTATTTTTAGGTGCATCGCTCAATGATCCGGAACTAATACTATTACTTGGCTATATCCACAATATCTTTCAAGGTGGGTCTCCAGATCATTTTGCTTTAATGAGCAATAAAGATTTGACCCAAACGGAAATTAATAGATGGCGAAAGGATTTTAATATAAATATAATTCCTTATGATCCAAAAGATAATCATAAAGAGGTTGCTGTGTTTGTAAACGATTTTATTAAACGTGTTGAAAAAAAATCTTAATTTTTAATTCAGAATTTTCTTCCCGAGATTTTCTTCCTCTTTTTTTGCTCTAAGCTTATAATAGATTAAAAACCCAAGGGTTCCGATTCCAATTATACATAATAGAAATAACCAATTCAAAGTTTCAGCAAATTTTGATTTGAGACCAAATTTTTGAACAAAATTTATTAAAAAAAGAGCAGAAAAGATATTGTTTAAAATGGACATTCCTAATACTTCCCAATAAAAATGCCTAAATTTTTTATAATATTTAGGGGATTTATAGGTAGTTTCAAAAAGTGAATATAATTGAATTTCTCCTTTCGAATTATTATTAAACCATTTTCTGTTTTGATTTAAATTTTTTACATATGTAATTATTAAGAGTCTGTGTTCAATTACCTTTAATAAAACAATTGATCCTATAATGAAAATGAAAAAGCAGCAGAATGTCTGAAATTCAGAGAGACTAAATAAAGAAAATTGTTTAATATCTTTTAATAAGAATCCGTTGGCACTAATTAAACCTCCAATTATTAAAAAAAATAAACCGATAGTTTTTTCAACAGCTTTGTAATGCATCTCAAATTTTGAATACAGCATTTCGTATTCTTTTAGCATAAACTGAAACATTTTTTCTTGGTCCATAAAGTTTTAAAAATTAATCACCTAATCCCATCATCATTTCTTCCATACCTCCAAAATTTAAAATAAAGGTTGAATAATAATTATCAAATATGTCTTTAAGGTATTGGCCTAATTCAACGTATTCAGGCTCATCCTTATCTTTAGTCATTTGATATATCTGATATCCTCTGTTTTTAGTTATGGTATATAGAAAAAGAGTGTGAAAGTAAACAGAAGTAAAATACTTTCTGTTTGAAATTTGTAATTGCTCTTGATTGGGATTTTTATATTTAGATTTAAAGGCTTTTAAAACTCTACTATCCATATTAACAAATATTCTCACTAGAGTATCACCTTCAGCTTCAGGTATCATAACAGTGTCGTAGTTTGCTTCAATATTAGTAGCTACTTCTACTGCTTCCCAAGAAACAGCAGTTGCTATACCTTCTTCTTCAGGTGGATTTTGATACATAAATTTAAGTTCTGGCAATCCTAAATTTTCATTTTCGTCCTCTTCCTTAGGAGCTTTAACCTTCGGTTTTTCTTTATCTGCAATCTTAACCCAGAATATTTCGTCAAATTCAGCTCCGGGAGAAGAAAGAGAGACTTTCATTTGAACCATATCTCCAACTTTCATTTCATCCTTTGGATTCAATGATAATTTTATAGTACCCTTGTTTGGACTACTTTTTACGATATTGAACAACTGGGTAGGATCTTTAGGCTCTCCTGGTGCATCACCGCCTTTTGTTTCATTTTTTTTAATATTTAGGATAGATATAGTCATTTCTCCCGGATCTTCGCTTCGGTCAAAATAGTCATTCTCAACGTCTGTACTAAATTTTATTGTTTTATCACCTTCTAACGGAATTTTTGCAACTTCTGTTTCTCCATTATTTTTGCCATCTAGCTTGAATTGGGATGGATATCTCTGTGGATTGAAAGGAATCTCTTCTTGCTGATTAGAGGTGTTCTTTTTTGATTCCGGCTTTTTTCCCTCTTTCTTCTTTATGTCTAACTTAAAAGTATCACTTAGAAGTTTATGTAAGTCTGAGTCAAAAGGTAAGTTTTTCGTAAAACTTTTGAGAAGATCCTTAGTATCTGATGAAGTATCAATGTCAACAGCTTGCTTTCTGAATTTTTCAATTTGAGCAAGTCTACCATCTTTTTTACTTAGCTGATTGGAGAGATATGATCTTAAGAATTGTGTCTCTTCACCCTCTTTTAAGCGATCTCTGGAGGCCATAAATAGTTCCTTTCTGAAATTATAAGATAATTCAGTACAATCAACGTGAATAAGAAGATTATTCTTCAATAAATTGAGTTTTAATGATCGTGTGATAAACTCCGAAGTGTAATGGCCGTGTACCTGACCATTTAAAGAAAAAAGGACAGCCATATTATTTTTAAAATATCTCTTTCGAATAACCTCTTTGCTTTTTTTGAGATCATTTCCCTTTACTTTAGTTTTAAAAACAAAACAAGAAACTTTCATTTTACCGAATTTCTCGTCATCAAATTCTTCTGAAAACTTGTCATCTAGATATTCCTGTTCTTCGTTATTCAATCTCCTTTTAAGACCATAAAGATCATTATCTAGAACTTTATTATTAGGATATCTTAGTACTGTGTCTTTGGTCAGAATAGGAAGTGCTGGAAAAAACAAGAATTCATTAATACTTTGATTTAAGTCTTGTGCAAATCCAGAATATCCTTTAGGAAACTGATAAGAGTACATCTTAATTAGTGTTCCGGTAGTAAACTTTCTTTCGTGTAGACCTATATCTAATTTGTCTATTTTGAATGAAGCAATCTTATTATCTATTAGAAGGTATTCGTACCATGTTTCTTTAGCTTGATCGCTTTCTCTTTTCGGATGTTCTCGAATAAGTGTAAATCCAAAATCGCCTGAGTTATCGTATCTTTTTGAAGCTATAAGCTGGTATCTTTTTTTACCACAAAAAACAATAGCCCCGCTTCCGCCCATATTATATTTACCCTGTACAAATTTGACCTTATTTTTATTTCCTCTAAGAAGAGATAAGAAAGAGTTTTCGAAATTTTCAGGATGCTGTCCTTCTCCATTATCGTAAACAATTACCGATGTAGGATAATTATTTTTTTTACTTTTTGGTCCTTTCCCATCTGCTATAATTTGTATTTCTTTAGCTTGTTCCTTACGCTGAGTTTTTAAATCCCAATTATTATCGGGATAAAATGTTTCTAAAGCTTGCTCCATTGATTCTGGGGCTTCATCAGACTCAGGATTAATGCCAGATTCAAGACATTTTTTGGTAAGTATGGCATCAATGGAATTAGTCACCTTTTCAATTAGGGCAGCTATAGCATTAGACTGTTGGTTTTTTACCACTCCATAGTTGCTAGGATTATCCCCTAATGGTTTCCACTTATCATCTGTAAAAAAATCAGGGTATTTTGAGATAACAGCATCTAATTCATCTTCATCTTTAGCGAAGAATAGCTCAAGAAAAAGATCTTGTAAATCTTTAATTCCATTGGGATTGGTGAAAAGGTTGTTCATCTAATTATTATTTATTAAAAAATAAATATATAGAATTCTAGATATATATAATTACAGATCTCTTCAATTGAATATTGACTTCAAACGTACCTCAATGTAAAGTATACCTTACTCACGAAGTAAGCGCAAAATTTTAATAAAGTGTTTTTATTATTTCCTTACAGAAAATTGTTTTTTGTAATAGCTTTTTAATTACCGTCATGTCGCTCACAATTTTTTAGTGTTTGCTACGTAGATTATTTATGTTATGGCCGAGCACAACTGATACCTACACTTTAAAAAACTTATCATATTCCTTAATTACTATATCCTCACGAACTTTACCAAAGTGCTGTAAATAAAAATAGAAAGCTTGATTCTGAAAATCACTGTATTTTAAATTGTTCTCATCGCAATGATTTAAAACATCCATTTTTAGTATAGGTGATAAACCCTTAATTGGTTTTTTTATGGGAAAGTAAGATTTAGGTATATGGTGCAAATAATTTCCGCAAAGATCAATTCCTTTATATTTTTTAAATTTTAAGCTATATGACCTTTGTTCTTCAATGAATTGAAAAATAAGATTCAAACAGTTATCATAACGTAATTCTTTTGATCCTGGAAATTCATACTTATCTCTCCAATTTAATTTAAATTCAGAAGTTATCATTAAAAGATTTCTTTCTAGAAAAGAAATTTTCACAGCATGAGGATTCGTGAAAATATAACTTTTATAATGATCAATTTTAAAACCTGAATCTCTACTCAATTGATACATTCGTAATTGGATATTGCTAGTAATACCAATCTTTATAAAATTAACGTCTCTAAATTTTATGATATATAGTAACTGGCTCATTTTATTTAATTGAAAAAGCGTGAGACTGATCTTAAAGGTCCTTTAGGCCTCCAGAGAAAACTATCTGCCAAGTAAGAACAGCCCACGCCTAAACGTGGGCGTCTATTTGGTGGAGTTTAAAAATCTGGCGAGTTTTAAGATGTAATCAGAAGCTAAACGCTTTATATTTTTAGGTGATTATTTTAATTAATATTCTCTTATATGTGAGGTTTTGTTGAACAGAAACTCAATTGTTAATGTAGAAATTGCCTACTCTAAACTAATTCAAATAACAAAACAATTTCTTTTTTTCCTTTCTGCTCGAGATCGTTTTTAAATCATATTTAGTAAATTTAATGATACCTCAAATGCTGTAAAATGTATCATGAAACCATCCAAGATGTCAATCCCTTTTATGATCAAATCTCATATAGCTACTCAGGCTCTGTTCAACTTGAAGAGATATTGCATTTTCTTGATCTAGCCTTTCCAAAATGGAAAACCAATGGTAGCTTGGGTGCATTTGCTCCGGAGTTTGTGATGTGGATTTTAGATCATAGCTCTGAGTCTTATCAAAATGATTCCTTTTTTGATTTTTTAAAATTTGTTTACTTCCAGATCGCTGAAGAATATCCAAAATATGAGGAGTCCCAAGCTTTCTCATTTGATCTTGAATGCATAGAATACTTCCCTGAGGACTCAGCGGCTTTTTGCGAGACTTTATCAGACGATGAATACAACGGGGAGCTAGAAAAACATAAAGCGAGCAGAAGGGGAGATACACCTTTTTATTTCGAATTTAATTATCCTTCTTTAAGTACGCTTTAATGCTTTTGGTTACTAAAGCTTTTAAGGTCTGATCTTCTTTCAATGCTAACAGTTTTAACTCTTTTAAGAGCTGTGAATCTATCCAAAATGAAAACTGAGTTTCATTCTTTTTTGGTTGAATAGGATTAATTTTTTGAATGGGTTTGGGTTTGTCTCTAACCTTATTGATTAATCCGCTGAGATTTGATTTGTTTTCCATTTCTATGAATATATTATTCTACAATATTATATATCTATAATTGTAGATAGTTAGAATTCTATTTTTATAGTAGTCGAAGAAGTATTTCTTCTGATAATTGTTCTATCTGTTTCTTAGCTTTCAAGTGTCTGTTTACACCTTGATTCAAAACAGACCTGGTGAATATTACGAGGTCGCTGATATAATTTTTCGCAATATCGATTTCCTTAAGTTTTTCGAGCTCTACCAGTATGTCCAGCGTAAGAGTTGTATTCGGCTTTACCATATTAAGGACTATTAAGCATTTATCAACAACCTTTTCTTCATACATATATGAGGCAGTAGCTTGAATGGCCATCAAATCTAAAACTCCGGCTTTAGTAGGTATAATTATTAAATCGGCTAAATTTACTAACCAAGATAAATGATTAGTTAAGTAGGGAGGAGTATCAATAAATATAAAATCTGCTTCAATTGCATTTACTTTTTCTTCATTTATAGCATATGAATAGATCTCTATATTTTTAACTATAGATTCTAGTTGTGCTAAACTACCTTGAGGATCCAAATCTACTATTGCAACACTGCATGATTGTGAAAAGCTTTGTGCTAGATTAAAGGCTAAGGTGCTTTTACCAACACCTCCTTTTTGGTGCGTTATTAAAATTATCTTTGCCATATTTTATGAAAGTTTAATCAAAATTTTCTTTTTTTTATTGAATTATGTTCAAATGCAACACATTGAATATTAAATCTCACTAATCTCCGCTATAATTCCATTTATGACTGTAATAACCAAGAAGCCAATTTTATATTTACCGAAATGGACACCTGCATTATTGTTGACTTTAATAATATTACCTACAGACAGTGCATGTGTATATTTATCTCCAAAAATTCTAAGTTCCTTACCATGATTGCAGAATATTGTTTCTAAATACAAAGAAGCAGGTTTACTCTCACTTTTATTTTGGATTACAATTACATCTGTTACCCTGCCATTTTCAAACACTATTGTAGTAATCCCATCAGGCATAAGACATTCACCTGATTCACTATATTTTCCATCCACTACAATTGTATCACCTTCTTCTGGAGTATGTTTAATATCTGGATTATTAGCTAACCTTTCATCGATATCAGGAAACTCAAGCTCCTTTCCATTACAATCAACTAGGATGTACAAGTTGATTTTTTCGCCTTGTATTTGCCTTTGGAGCATATCTAATCTCCTTCCAAGAGCCATTACTTTCTCATAAGTAGTTAATTCACAGTACTCAGCCTGAAGTTTAAAAATTGATTTTTTCATTTTAGCTAGTTATTTAAGTTCTGATATTGGGATATTTCTTGATGGAATCCTTTTCATTTTTTCTTTCCACTCTAAGTATTTATTGATTATGGTAGAAACATATTCAGCATTAAATAATTGATAATGTCTGGTAGGTTCACCGTGGTAACCGTGACGATCTATTTGAAAAGCATATGCCAGTTCTTCTAATGATAGAGTTCTAAACCTAGTTCTCACCATCACACCAATATCTTGCTTATTCAATTCTGGAATTTTCCCTTTGTAGCCTGATAGCAATGCATGATTTGTGAATATGGTTCCCATTCCTACACCTTGTAAAGCATCTGATAGATTAGAAATTCTTTCCTGTTCAGAAATTGATTTAAAAAATTGATGCTCATTTTTTTTAGAAGCCTCTAAGATTTGACTCAGCTTCTGATTGTCTTGTACCGTTAATTGCTGGTTCGGTTTCTGATTTGGATTTTCCATTTTGTTTTGATATTTGTGGTGATTTAAAATTGTGATCATTATTTACCCATCTGGAAACTGTATTTTTCCATTTCTTCATTTTTACTTTACCAACCCTCCAACCATTAGATTCGTAATAATCAAAAAAGTTTTTACTTTCCCTACCTGCTCGTTTTTCATTAAGACCTTTGAATTTCATTTCATTATAAATCTCATCTAGAGTTGGGCGAATAAACTCTCTTTCTTTTTCTTTGTTTGTAGATTTATAAGTATCAGGTATAGGTTTATCTATACTATCACTGTTCTTTACCTTGATTCGTTCCTGATCTGGCATATGATTCAACACTGAATTAGTAAGTGATTTATCTATTGATTCATCAAATTTTGATAGAGCAATGAGATTTGCTTTGTATTGATTCTCACTTTTCCTGATAAGTTTTATCACTCCCCAGTCAACTAACTCTCTAAATGCTTTTATGTACGTATTGTACGAAGCTATTCCTGTTACTTCCATTACCTGAGATGCCGGAAATCCAAAAGTTTCTTTCCATCCAAGCATATTATTCAGTTGTATTGCATAGAAGTAAATAGCGTGGTGCACAGGTTTAACATCATTACTAATAAAAGCGAAGTCAAACCAAGCTCGAGTATAGGCGAATATTGGAGTTGAATTACTCATATTAACCAAGATCTTTTGGAGTTTATAACTATCTTTACCATAGACATTTTGTTTGTGATTAAACATTTAAAAAAGCCAGCTGGTTGTGGTGACCATAGTCTGGCTTTTTATTTATCTTTTGTAGTTAAGTGATTTGACCTGAGACAAAGCCTTTTCAAATTCAGACTCCTCAATAAAGATTCTCCGGCCGATTTTCTCAGCCTTCAACTTCCCTTCCTTTATCCAATTCCGAATAGTTTGTTCGCAAACCGGGTTCTGTTCAGCAAGCTCTTTGATGCTGTATCGAGTAGGTACTGAAGTTTCGACTTTACGCACAGATAGTTTGCTATCGATCAGATCTGAGATAGCTGAAAGAAGCTCTTCTTTGGTAAGATTTTGAATTTGGATTATTTCGGTCATCATGATAACTATTTCTGATTGTTATCACGAAAGTAGGCAGGGTAAAAGGCTGCAACCCACTTGCAAGGGGTTACTAATTCAGTTCTTTTTCTAAAAATGATTCAATTAGATCAATATCTTCATCAATTTTTTCCACACTATAATTGTTTGCCAGAAGTAGAACTCTAGCATTTTTCATCGACTTGATCTTGGATTTAGCACTCCTTACACTTTGAAGGGGTAATCTTTTGGACTTTTCATTACAGAAACTAGTCCAGGTATTATATAAATGGTCTGATTCCGGATCTAAATTGTTTTTCCTAAGTAAGTCTCTTGCGTCTTTTTGCAGATTTGATTTAGATAGTACGTGTGGAGAATAATAGTAATATAAGGCGATCTCAGGAACTGTAAAATGATTTTTTTCCTTAATAAGATCAGAAACATCAAACTGACAATCTACTTTCATTTTTTTTAAGTGAGGTGTTCCGGATCCTTGACGAACACGAACATTTTCCCTCAACTTTAGATAATCTTCTGCTAAATCTTTAAAAACCGAATGGTGCTGAAACATTATGCTCCAGGCGTAGTAGAGTTTGCCAAAATGAATACCTGTTTCGTAAGGATCAATGGGTTCGTCTGTTTCAGGATCACTGATTGGAACGCGTATAAAGCCCCAATCTATTGTTGCAATATCAAAGATAATTTTTGATTTATATGAATCAGATTTGAAAATATTAGAAACTTCCAGTATAACTTCCTTTTCAAAATTTTCAAATCCGTAAAAAAAACCTTTACCGTATTCTTCAATATATTCAAGCCATTTTCTGTAATAATTCGATGTTTCACTAGGATCGTAAAAATATAAATGTCTAAATATCTTTATCAACGAGTACATAAACCCACTCAAAAATGGAATATCGTTTATATAAACATTAAAAGGTTGAGCTAATTCTTTTCCTTGAGGATCAATTATGTTCGAAATAACCCTTCTACTGTTCAAAGAATATATGTTATGAATTTTAATTAGTGTAGATTCTATTTTAATATTTAAAGGAGTTTCTGTTAGTGTTAAATAGCTTTGAGATATAAGGTTCGAGTGGTTAAAAATAACTGGAATTTGATATTCATTATGAATATCAAAATCACAAATAAAATTTTTATATGCGCCATATTTATCGAATTCTTCGAAAAATGTATGAATGTTATTTTCATTAAATGACTTCATCTACTAAGCCTTTTTCAGTAATGGAATCCTAAAATTAAATACCTGGTCAACCGCTTCTTTCTTTTCATTGTCTTCAACTTGGTAGTAAGCGTTTAGTGTTTTAAGGTCGTTGTGACCAGTGATTTTACTGATCAGTTTATCGCTCTTTCCTTCACGCTTCATCATCGTTATGAATGTGCGGCGCGCAGTATGCGTACTCACGCGATCATAGAAAAACATAGATTCCCGAATAACTTCCTTACCCCGGGTTGATGCCTTTTCAACTTTTTGAGTGAAACCAGCTAGTTTAAAAACGTCTTTAATATAGTCGTTATGCTTTTGGTTGCTTATTAGTGGTAGTTGATAGTCATACTTTTTCAGTATGTAACGGGCAATATCACTAAGAGGTATCGATCTAACGTCTTTACTAGAACCTTTTTCCTCTTTTAATTGAAGTGTATTTCCTGAAATGTTATTTTCTGAAATTAACTTTAACTCTCCAAATCTCATTCCTGTAGTACAAGAGAAAACAAATACGTCCCGAATTTTCTCTAAACTCTCAGATTTAAAATTGTGATTTAGAAGTTTCACAAGGTCTACTTTTTCTAGAGCTACCTGATTTGTTATAACTCGCTCCTTCCTCTTGAATTTCTTAAACTCCTCGTTATATGTATAATTGTTTTCAAGTGCCCAATACATAAAAGTCTTGAATAACCCTAGATTACGGGAATAGGTGTTATTAATATGCTTTTTAGTGGTCATGCAATAGTCTGTGAACTCGGCAAGAAACTTTTGATTGATAGAACTAAATGTGAGATTATACTTTTTATCAACCTCAAAACTTTCAAGGATGTTTTTGATGTTCTTATACCTTTTCTTAGTACTGGGAGCCCAATCCATATTTTTAATCTTCAGATTAATAAACTCATCGTATGCATCAAAAAATATGTTCTTACCAGTAGGAGCTTTTTTAAATTCCTGATCAAACTCTTTTTTCAAAAGCTGTGATGTGAAATCTTCATCCATTGCTTTGCAGCGAGCTTCCATTTTATCAAATAGTAGAGAGTATCTTCCTAACTGGCCATTAATAGTGCTGGCATATTTACATTTATTCTTTCCACGAGTGATAGGACTCTTAGAGTTTTGATCCCATTCAATTGGTAGTATTTTCTCACCGGTGGAATAAACGAATTTCTTTCCTTCCAGCTTGAAGTAGCAAGAGAATAATATCAATGTTTCAACGTCACTATTTGGGCTCTTTAAATAGAATGTACTTGTCATCTTATTGAGTAGTTGACAATAGGTTGACAATCGAGTTGACAAACATATTGCGATTTGTTTATAAAACTATCTATAAACAAATATAAGCGAATCGCTGTAAATACAGCATGTTAGAAGGTTTTAATATAAATGAAGAACAAGCAGTATAAAAAGTTTCAATACCCATCTTCTCCATAGAAAGCCTAAATGTATTATCGGCTTTTTTTAGATTAGATTGAACCTGCAGATTCATTAAGAGTCAGCGTAGGATATCCTGCTATTTCTGTTTTCGTTTTAATGGTATTTCAGATAAATGTGCTCCTTTCTCCTCATCAAAGGCTTTGGTTTTTGGACTTCCAATTATTTGAGAAGCGTACACTCCTGAATGCCCCGAAAATAAATAGGCCGTGCTACAGGCTAGTGCTATAAAAACTCCAGACTCTATACCAAAAAGTTCAATTCCCATAATTGTACATGCGATAGGTGTATTTGTTGCTCCTGCAAAAACAGCTACAAACCCCATACCTGCTAATAAATCTATAGGCAACGGCACAAACCAAATTAATGCATTACCTAAGGTTGCTCCTATGTAAAATAAGGGTGTTACTTCGCCGCCTTTAAATCCTGCACCCAGTGTGAATGATGTAAATAATATTTTAATAAAAAAGTCATACGAGTTCATTGACATCGTAAACGAATCTACAATAGTAGGAATTCCCAGACCAATATACTTTGTTGTACCTATAGCGTATACTGCTATTGCGATTACAACACCGCCTACAAAAGGTCTAAGCGGTGGATAGTTAATGTATTTTTTAAATAAGTCACTCCAGAGGTGTGTAGATTTTGAAAAAAGCATACTTACTAATCCAAAAATGATTCCGGCTAGTAATGCCCAAAGAAGATTCTGCAGATTCATAACTGTGATAGAATCTATATAGTACTGGGTGTGAGGTACACCCCAAAGGGTACAAAAGTAATCAGCAAGTACTGCCGCTAAAAAACTGGGAACAATAGCATCAAGACGTATTCTCCCCAATATAAGTACTTCTAAAGCAAATATCCCTCCAGCTAATGGAGTTCCAAAAACGGAAGCAAAACCGGCACTTATGCCTGCGATAATTAAAATTTTGCGGTCACGGTCTGAGAGTTTAAATAGTTTTGTAAACTGGTCTGCAACGGCACCCCCTATTTGTACTGCCGTGCCTTCACGTCCTGCAGAGCCTCCAAATAAATGAGTAGCGATGGTTCCAAAAAGTACTAAAGGAGCCATTTTAAATGGAATAATCTTTTTTGGGTTGTGAAACTCTTCTAGCAGTAAATTATTTCCTTTTACAACACTGTTTCCGAATAAATGGTAGGATAAACCCACTACAAATCCTCCTAGAGGTAGTAAAGCAATAATCCATAAGTGAGATTCTCTGTAATTTGTTACCCAATCGAGACTAATTAGAAAGAATGCCGAAATGCTTCCTGCAATAGCACCTATAAGCGTGCAGATAAAGAGCCATTTTATTAAATAGAATAAGGCGGGAAGTTGTTCTATTGAAGAAAATGCGGTTTTTAATTTTAATACATTCATACTGCCGTATATATACTATTCTACATTAGCTGTAAGTCATTTTGATGCAGAACGCATAGCTTCTCACAAAGTCATTGAAGATATACCTCAATGCGTTATTTAAGCCGTAAATATACTAGAAATCGTATGTAATAGATCGGTTTAGTTCTTTGTAATAGAATTGAAGTGGTTTTTAGATTTATTTGTTTTGATCAAAGAGCATTTTTATGTGCGGCTTATTAATCTCGATTATGGTAAAGACACCCAGAATAATCCCTAAAATTCCCGATAAACAATTGATGATGGCGATTACAAGCACAAACGTATAATTGCGGGTTTCCCCTATATATTTAGCAGCCATTAAGGTTAAAATACCTATTACCAGGCAAAGAACAAAACCTATACCCAAAGCTATATTTAAAAAGCTCATGATGACATTTACATTAGCTTCAGGCATAGTTGTAGATTCATTAATAAAAATATTTAAAAAAGCTAAATAACCCACAAAGAACAAGGCAGCTAATAAGCTTAAAACTCCTTTGATAATGTATAGAATCCTAAAGGTGTTGAGGTTGTTTGATACTACTTGCATAATTTATTGATTTATCTATAGGTAGTTAATCGTAGGCTATTGTTACAGCTACGTTTATAAAAAGAGAAACCCCAAAAGAATAAACTGTTGAGGTTTCTTTAATTATTAAAAGACTTTTTAATTAGTTCTGTGAAGCTTTCCAGAAATCGTTTTCAAAATTAATATCTGTGATAATTTTATCAGGATCAAGTTCTACTTTACTTAAAGTCTTAGTAGTTTCTAAAAAATAATCCCAGGTGTTGCCACGCTGCCAGATTTCTACAGGAAGCGCTATTCGTTCTGTAGAGTTATCATCAAATGTAACTTCTATTTTTACAGGCATAGGTACTTCTCCTTTATTTGAAATACTAATGATATAATTACCTTCGTTCTGTTTTACGTTTTCAATAGCAATATCAATATTACCCGTGCCGTAGAACCAACCTTTCCAGAACCAGGCAAGATTCTCACCAGCTACATTTTCTATATGATTAAAAAAGTCTTTAGGCTGGGGATGTTTATATGCCCATGTTTTGATATAAGATTTAAACGCGTTGTCAAAACGTTCTGGCCCCAGGATATATTCACGTAACATAAATAAACCTTGTGCAGGTTTGTAATATGCAGTCATACCTAAGTTTCTAAGATTAGTAGCATCTGGATAGGTATCTATTCCTTCACGATTAGGACTTTTAAACCAGCCTATCGTATTTCTTACCTTACTAAGATTTGCAGGATACTCACCGTTATTAAATTTTAAAGTGCTGTAGTGGTTTATAAAAGTATTAAAGCCTTCATCCATCCACGCATAGCGACGCTCGTTTGAACCCACAATCATAGGGAACCAGTTGTGGCCAAACTCGTGATCTGTAACTCCCCATAGGCTTTCGCCTTTAGATTTCCAGCTACAGAAACTTAACCCCGGGTATTCCATACCGCCTATTTCTGCGGCTACATTCACAGCAGTAGGATAGGGGTAATCAAACCACATGTTAGAATAGTTCTCAATTGAGTTCTTTGTATACTCGGTAGAGCGGGACCACGCATCCTGACCCGAACTTTCAATAGGATAAACAGACTGTGCAACTGCTTTTTTTCCGCCGGGTAAATTTATTTTAGCAGCATCCCAAATAAATGCTTTAGAAGATGCAAATGCGACATCACGGGTATTTTTCATCTTAAAATGCCAGGTCAACGTGCCGCTTTGTTTTGCCCGTAGTGACATATCATTAAGCTCATCAGGATTTATAATATAAACTGTTTTATCGCTATTTTTAGCTTGATCCATACGATCACGCATTTTAGAAGACATTACATCTTTTGCGTTTTGTAATTCGCCAGAAGCCACTACAATATGATTATAAGGTGCCGTTATTTTAAAATCATAATCCCCATAATCCAGATAAAACTCACCTGCACCTAAATACGGCTCAATATTCCACCCCTCAATATCATCAAGTACTGCGGCTCTGGGAAACCATTGCGCTAAAGCGAAAATAGTTCCGTTTTTTGTGTCAACCCTTCCCATGCGGTCCATCCCATCTTTTGGAATTTTGTATGTAAAATTCATTGACACCGTAGCTTCACCACCATGCGCAGGAATAGGCTCATCAAAAAACACCTGCATGCGGGTATCTGTTATGATGTGTTTTGAAGAAGTGCTGCGCTTAACTTTAGCTCTAAGATTTGTTATGGTATAACCACCATTTACGTCACCATTATAACGATTGCCTGCTATTGGAGTCGTAAGCGTGCCTCTAGATGTTTCCGTAAAGCGGTTTTGCTCCAGATGCATCCAGATAAAATCTAGGTCTTGCGGGCTGTTGTTTGTGTAAGTGAGTGTGACTTTTCCACTAATTGATTGAGTCTGTTCATTTAGGATAGCTTCAATACTATAATCGGTTTCATTTTGCCAGTAATTTTCACCTGGCTCGCCGGTGGCAGTGCGAAATTCATTACCACTGTGTTCCAGAAATTCACTAAAAAGGGGCTGATTATAAATTTTGGTTTCTTGTGCCTGACTACCTGATATGGCACCAATAACTAAGATTGCAAAAGCAATTTTTTTGCTTAAATAATTCATTTACTAAAAAGATTAGATTGAGCCTTAAATGTAAAAGTTCTAGTTCTATTTCAGTAAAATAAAATTGAACAAAAAATGTTTATCCTAATATACTTATACCTGCAGTATCTACTTATTTTTAAACCTCTTTTTCTACAAAAGCAGTATTTATATCTAGTATTTCATCAATTAGCTTAAGAAGGTGACTTTCAAAATCTTGTAGAAGCTCTACAGTAATGGAAGCATTTCGGTCTTTACTGAGTTTTAAAAATCCGGCATTTAAATTTTTAAATGAAATGATCCCAGCTTCTGTGAATTCTGGCAGGCCTTCAGTTTTAGAAAGCATCAAAGCATAGCACAAAACCTGAAAAGCTTTAGACTGTTTGTTGTAGTCTGTAATTAGTTCTTCCCATTCTTTTACAACAAGATGGTATTTGTCTACTTTACCTGTTTTATAATCAAGAACTCTCAAAACATCGTTAACCTTGTCTATTCGATCAACTGTACCTTTGAGAGCAATACCTTCTCTAATAGGCACACTATATTTTGACTCAAGAGCTTTAATTATAATTTCATTTCCATCGCTAACATCACGCTGCTCGTGCAGTAAAAAATTACGAACAAACTGTTTGGCAACATTAAAAATAATCAGGTTTTTACCAGTATCTATATGGACTGCATTATACCAGATGTCAAATTGTTTGCGCACTTCTTTATCTACTGAAGACATCATTCTTTTTAGAATATCTGCAGTAAGTGGTGTGTTTATATAAGGCTCATAAAGTTTTTCAAGCGTTTCATGAACAACAGTACCTAGTGTATTGTGCGCAATAATATCTTCAACTTCATCTAGTTCTTGAATTCCTAAAACATACCTATAGTAAAAGTCTATAGGGTTTCTTATGTAGGTAGTCAATGCAGAAGGAGAAAAACCAGATTGTGCATGCTTTTTTATTGCTTCTATAATCTGCGGCGTTTTCTCAATATGCTTGAGTTTTTTTGGTTTTAAACTTACAGAAGCACTTGCGGTTTTTTCAATATACGTATACTTTACATCTGGGTCTGTGGACAGCTGAAGTAGAAATCTGCTTTTTTCACCACTATTTAAACCACCAGCTTCATTATTAAATAAGAGATTTATATTTTCTGAACGTTGAAGCAATCTAAAGAAGTGATAGCCATAAATGGCATCTTTTTCTCTATAAGTGGGCAGTTTATATTCAATTTTTAAATCAAAAGGAATAAAACTATTTTGACTCTTACCAGAAGGGAAGGTGCCTTCATTGAGCGATGTAATAATAATGTTTTTAAAATCAAGTACCCGAGATTCTAAAACTCCCATAATTTGAAGGCCAGAATAAGGGTCTCCCCTAAAATCAAGAGTCTCCTTACTTAAAAGCTCTCTATAAAACTGTTTAAGGGTTTTAATATCTCCCAGATACGTGTAGCTGTCGTTAAGATTTTTAAGTTGCGTAAAGAGCTCTAAAAAGGCGTGTAAAAATTCTAATTGCAACCAGTTTTTCTGCGGAAGCAAAATTTCTTTCAACATCTGGATTGTTCCTAAGATTGAAGTAAGTGCGTTCTCGCTATTATTGAGCCACGGATTGAAAATTAATTTTAAAGTTGCTGAATGCACAGCATCATTTTCTAAACGGAGCGGATTTATATAAACCAGGTTTTTTTGAGTGATTTCTTTTTTAATCTTTAGTCGTGCGTCACCTAAGAGTAGAATGGCATATTGCTGATCGAGTATTGAAAGAACATCTTTATAATAATACCCGCTTTCCTGTCTGTTGAGTTGTAACTGAAACCAATTTTCAAAAAATGCAGCCTGGGCAACTTGTTGTAAGGGTAACCCCATGGTTACATTGAGAGCTAAAACATTTGAGGGCAATGAGTTTAACAGAGGAAGCAATAGTGCTTCGTCTCCTAATATTACGGCGGTATTTTCTAGTTCTTCCTGAGAGAGTTTTGAAAGTAACTGTCCCGTATATTTAATCTGTCCAATATTCTGAGAAATGCCAGTAGCGCTTATTGTTTTTTGTGAATTGTAATAAGAGACCTTTTGAGGAATTATAGAATTTATAGCATTTAATTCTTTCCAGTTTTTGAGGTATCCTTTTATAAAAGTGCTGGCAACGTGATTCTCATCCTTTAAAAAGTAAGGATCTATATCCCAGTAAATTTTTGTGGTAGATCGTTCTAAGAACTTTTTTATAATGGTTTGTTCTGCAGAGTTAAGTGCATTAAAACCGCAAAAAAAATAATTCTGAGTATTCTCTTTTAGGTAACTGTCAATAGTTTCTACCGCTTTTCTATATAACATTCCTTGATAACCAAGGCCTAGACTTTCTAAATGTGTTTTATAATTATTATAATACAATTCTATAGATTTCCAGAATATGAGATAATTAGATACCAGTGTAGAAGTTGTATCTGTCGACCAGTGATTTAATTCTTTAATCGCACTTAGATAATCAAAAAATGATTTTGTAAAAATTAGGTATCGGTCTATTTCATTAAAATCACCCAAAAGGGTTTGTCCCCAACCTAAAAAGTTTAAAAAAGGCTCAGGTTCACCTTGATTAAATTGTTTTCTATAAATATGATAAAGCTCTACTTGTAACTGAGTTTGAGATGCAGGAACCAGCCCTGAAATATCTTCTACAAGTTCTTCAATACTTAATGTTTTGGGTAAAAAGCATATTTCATCTTTTAGCTTCTTTTTTAAATTCTTAGTAAAAAAACTTCCTGCTCTTTTAGATGGAAGTACAATCACTGTTTGAGAAAGGGGTATTTCTGAATTTAACAGGTCTTGTATAATCTCGTCGATGAATGTTGTCATATGCTAAAAATAAAAAACGCCCCGAATAAACGGGGCGTTTTAAAAATATATTGTAATCAGATTTAAATCTGAATGTATCTTACTTTAAAGTAAGTTTTACACGTCTGTTAAGTTGCATACCAGCAGCTGTAGTGTTAGGAGCGATTGGCTTCTCTTCACCATAAGCGTGAATCATTAGATTATCTGCATTAGCACCTTTAGAGATTAAGTAATCTACAACAGATTGAGCTCTTCTTTCAGAAAGACTCATGTTGTATGCATTACTTGCACGGCTATCAGCGTGACCTTCTACTTCAAACTTAGCGCTAGGATATTCCTTAACGATTGCAGCAATTCTATCTACAGTTGCAAGAGAGCTCTTACGGATAGTTGCTCTATCTGTATCAAATAAGATACGACCAGCTTCACCATTTAATTCTTCTAATACAGCAGCGTCAACTTCTGGGCAACCATTATTAGATGCAGGACCAGCTACGTTAGGACATTTGTCATCTTTGTCAGCAACACCATCACCGTCAGTATCTACAAATGGGCAACCATTGTTAGATGCAGGACCAGCTTCGTTAGGACATTTGTCTTCAGCATCGATAACACCGTCACCGTCAGCATCAGGACATCCATTAGTTGCAGCAGGACCAGCTACATTAGGACATTTATCTTCATTGTCAGCGATACCATCACCGTCAGTGTCAGGACATCCATTAAATTCTGGTAAACCAGCAACCTCAGGACAAGCATCTTCAGAATCTTTTATACCATCACCGTCAGTATCAGGACATCCGTTGAATTCTTTAAGACCTGGAGTTTCAGGGCACTCATCGTCTTTGTCGTAAACACCATCACCGTCAGTATCTTTTCCACCAAATACGAAACCTACACCTACAACGTGTTGCATATGTCTTGTATAGTAAGTACCAGGTAACATTGCGTGCTTATAAGTAGAAGATAAGTCAAGGTTGATATTGTCGCTTAACCAAACTTTTAAACCTACAGTACCGTTTAAAGTTCCGTGACTTGGCTTATCACCAATAAACACGTAACCACCACCACCACCTAGGTAAGGGTCAAACCAACCACCGTCTCCAAAAAGAGCATCACGGAAGCTGTAAGAGAACATACCGTCAACAGCATAATATGCTAAATCATCAACAGGAAGATCACCCATTTTATCAATTTTGTTGATAGATCCACGTACACCTAATGCGAAACCAGCGCCAATGTAACGACCTACGTATAATGTAGAAACTGATGGAAGAATATTCCAGTGATCAGAAACATTATAAAATTCATCAGGAAAACCTCCAGTTAGTGGTCTATTGTCTGGTGGATATACAGGGTAGGTATCTACCGCGTTTACACCAATACTAACCCCCCAAGGGTTATTCTTGTCTTGTGCATTTGCTTGGCTTATACCAATAAAGGTAAGGGCTGCAAATAAAAATAATTTAGTAAGATTTTTCATGTTAAGTAAGTAAAATTTAAGTGTGTTAATTGAAGCAAATGTAATTTGTTAAAAACTAGCAACAAAATCAAATCTAAGAAAAATCAAATAATTGCTTATTTAGTGGAATTCTCAAACGTGACTTGTTGCTAATCAGTAACATTTAGGTTTAATCTATAAGTGAAATTTCAACTCGACGGTTTTGCTGTCTACCAGCAGCAGTTGCATTGTTTGCAACAGGCTTAGTCTCACCAAATCCTTCAGAAGAAAGTCTTGAAGCAGGTAATCCTTTTTCAATTAAATAATTTTTAACTGAAGCTGCACGCTCGTCAGAAAGCTTAAGGTTGTATGCGTCGCTTCCTTGACTATCTGTATGGCCTTCTATTAAAAATCTTGTATTAGGATACTCCATCATTGTACCAGCGACAGTATTTAAAGTCTCAAGAGATTCTTTGCGTATAGTAGCTTTAGCTAAATCAAAAAGAACAGTTCTAACTTGAACATTAATTTCTTCTAGCACTTCAACAGTAACCTCAGGGCAACCATAGTTTGCTACAGTACCAGGAACTGTAGGGCACTCATCATCCTTATCTAATACACCATCATTATCTTTATCCTCGTAAGGGCAACCATCATTAGCGGCAGGACCAGCTTCGTTAGGACATTTGTCTTCTGCATCTGTAACACCGTCACCGTCAGCATCAGGACAACCATTTAAAGCAGGTAAACCAGCTACGTTAGGACATTTATCATCTGGATCTGCAATACCATCACCATCTGTATCAGGACAACCATTAAATTCTGGTAAGCCAGCAACTTCTGGACAAGCATCTTCAGAATCTTTTATACCATCACCATCTGTATCAGGACAACCGTTAAATTCCTTTAGACCAGGAACATCTGGGCACTCATCATTTTTATCAAATATGCCGTCACCATCTGTATCAATTCCGCCAAAAGCAAAACCGATACCTGCTGTGTGTTGCATATGTTTAGTATAATTGTCTTCAAATGCATGCTTATAGGTTGTAGATAGATCTAAGCTTATAGATTCTCCTAACCATAGTTTTAATCCTACAGTACCATTAGCAGTACCGTGGCTTGCTAAATCACCCACAAATACATAACCACCACCTACACCTAAATAGGGATCAAACCAGCCGCCTTCTCCAAAAAGAGCATCACGGAAACTGTATGAGAACATACCGTCTAAAGCATAATAAGCAAGATCGTTAGCTGGTGCATCACCAAATTTCTCAATTTTATTAAGAGATCCTCTAACACCAAATGCTAAACCACTACCAATGTAGCGACCTACATAAAGAGTTGAAATAGAAGGTAAAATATTCCAATGGTCATCTACATTATACATTTCATTAAGAAACCCACCTGTTAAAGGTCTGCTATCTTCATCTACGGGATAAGTGTCAACGGCGTTAACTCCTACACTTATATACCAAGGGTTATTTGCATCCTGAGCAAAAACAGAATTCACTCCTATAAATACTGCAAAAAACAAAAACAATATACTAGTACTTTTTTTCATATTTCTAATTGATAAGTTATTCAATACGGGGGTAAAAGTAGTTTGTTAAAATTTAGATACAAAACGGCAATTGATAAAGTTTTATTAAACCTTTATTAAGAATTATACAAAACCAAGAAATTTTATTAACTTATAAATAAGGTATTTATAGTGATAACTAATTGAAGTTCAGATGTATGCATTAAAATACACTACAATTGTTAATAAGTAAGTTTTTGATAAATTTTAGTTTTAATTAAGGGATAAATAATTGAATCTCACCATCTAGATATACGATTAGTTTCTTTTTAATTTTATACCCCATAGCTAATAATGCTTGAGCATAGGTGTTTATTTGTAGACTATGCGCTTCACTTTTTGATCCGGTTTTATAGTCTAATAACCAAGCTTCATTATCATTATTAAGTTCCAAACGGTCTGGTCTAATAGTTTTACCTCTAAAATTTATATCCCGCTCGTTTAGGATGTAATGTTCGTGATTAAAAAAACCTTCTGGTTTTAATTTAGCTATGAGTTCTTTTAAATTATTGTTTAATTTCTGATGATTAGTTGTGTCTATTAAACCTAGAGTTAATGCCCGTTTGATTGCCAAGTCTACATCTTCTTCTACTTCAATATTTTCCATCAGTTCATGTATGACATTACCTAGGTTTATGGCTTCCACGAGTTCTGTATTCCATAAAGAGTCAGCCTGAGTGACCATTATTAGATTGTGCTCTTCTTTAGAAGTACTGGTTAACTCTAAATTTTCTGAAGAATGAATTAAATCTTTTGGTTTTGAGGTTCGCTTTTCAACTCCTATTGAATAATTATTGGCGTCTTCATTAAAGTCGGGATCTTGAATAACAAAATTCATAAAAAGGTCAGAAAATGTTTTTGGCTCTGCTTTGCTAAGCGCCCCTTTATTAGTTATTATGTGTAGTTGTTCAACGCTTCGCGTTAAAGCAACATATAGAATATTAATATTATCAAGTTGTTGTAAACTTTTTTTTATATGGTAGAGCGCTTCTGTTTGCTCATTAAATTGGGTGAGTTCGTTTTTTTGGCCAATTAATAAAGCTTTAAAACCTAAAAACTCATCAGCGTTGGGTAGATACCAATTATAAGAATCTGAATTTCTAGGATATAAATCACTGTCTGCAAACGGATAAATAACTACCGGAAACTCTAATCCCTTAGCTTTGTGAACTGTCATTATTTGTACTGCCTTTGAGGCGGGAGGTGTACTTATGCTTAGCTTATCTTGTTTGCGATTCCACCAGGTAATAAATTCAGGAACACCACCAGAGTTCTTTTGTGTAAAATCGTAAATAGCATCTAGAAAGAATTGAAGGTAGGCGCCTCCATTTTTCTGAAGTTTAAAACTTCTTACTATATATTCTACAGCTTCATAAAGTGGTAGAATTGCGCACTGCGTAAAATCAAAATCAGAATGAATACCTAAAGCATTCTTCAATAATTCTGAGCCATTGTAAGCCAGATTATTTTTATAAAAGGCATGGCTGTTTTTGATATTCAGAAATTCTTCAGCAAGATATTCAAGTAACTTAATGCTTATAGCAGAAGATTCACTCTCTATCGTATAATGCAGCATGTTTACAATAAACTGTACTTGTGATGATTGCTTTAAAAGTAAACTCTCACTTGATATTACTGGTATATTTTGTTCTTGTAAGCGCTGGGCTATAGCTACACCTTCAGAATTTTTTCTAACTAGTATGCAGAGCTCATTAAGTGTAAAACCATTTGCTAGGCACGAGTTAATAGTAGTTACCACCTCATCAAGATACAAAGGCACAGCCTCTTCTTTATTTATAGCATCTATAAATGAAATTGAAACACAGCCACCTTGTTTTGTATTTACGCGTTGTGCATTACCTTCTGTGTAGATTTTTTTATAATCTACATTTTCAAAAACGTCTGCAAGCTTGCTAAAGAATGTATTGTTAAATGTTATAATCTCATCATAACTTCTATAATTAAACGGAAGATTAATTACGTCTTTATTTTCATTCTGAAACGGATTTTGACCGTTAGATAATTCTATAAACTGGGCCGCCTCGCCACCTCGCCATCTGTATATTGCCTGCTTAGGATCGCCTACCAGCATAAGGCTGTTTGATAAATCTTCAGTTTGATTCACGCTTACGGCATTATCAATTAGGGGTACCAGATTTTCCCATTGCAACCGTGAAGTATCTTGAAACTCATCTATGAAGTAATTTTCATATCGTTCACCCAATCGCTCATAGATAAAAGGTGTGGGTTGATTGGCTATATTTTTATTAATAAGTTCATTAAAGTCTGAAATTAAAATGAGGTTATTTTCGGCTTTAATTTTATCTACTTCTTCTTGTATTGCTTGTAAAACAGATAACGGAGTGATTTTTTTATACAGTTCTTCCTGAAAACTCAAATTTAATATATCGTGTTTTATCACATTAAATTGAAGAGCGATTTCTGGTGCAATCTGGTCTAAAATGTCTTTTATAGGCTGCTTTTGAGTTTTAGTATACATGGGTTCCTCACCCAAATTTGCAACCCACGCCGAAGTGGTATTAACGGCAAAAACACCTTCACTAATTTTAGATACTGCCTTTGGTAGATATTTTCCTTTAAAATGACCTTCTTCAAGTCCGTTTGAAGCAATAAAACCAAGCAATGATTTAGCTTTTTCTACGATTCCTTTTTCAAGCTGTGAAGAACTTTTTTTTATAAACTCTTTTAAGTCTGCAAAATCCTTTAATGATTTACCCTCAAGCATTTTTAAATAGGCGCGGTCATTTTCACTTAAAAGCAGTCTGCTAATCTCGTAGAAGTCTCTAGAAATGTCCCAGCTACGGTCACTATCAATTTTCTCTAAGGCATAATCAAGAAGCACTTGAGTGACTAAATCATCTTTACCCGCTTTGTCAATTAATTTATCTACGGCTTGCTCTAAAACATCCTGAGTATTGAGTTCAACTTCAAAATTTTGTGGAATTTTTAAATCATGTGCAAACGTACGTATCACCCGATGCGTAAAATTATCTATAGTTACCACATCAAATGATGCAAAATCCTGAACGATATTCTTTAAGAGGCGCTTTGATTTTTGCTGAATTTCGGTTCGTTTTAAACCGGTTTCTTCTTCAATTGAAAGCAGCATTGGACCCGGGTTATCAAAAATATCATCATGAGTAAATGCCTGTAGGTTGTTTACAATACGCAACTTCATTTCGGCAACTGCTTTATTAGTAAATGTTATTGCAAGTATGCGGCGGTATTTGAATTCGTTTTTACTTTTAAAAAGAATCACAAGATAATTTTTAACTAGAGCAAAAGTTTTTCCTGCGCCAGCTGAAGCATTGTATATAGAGATAGTGGGTAGATCTTGCATAGATTCAAGATGGTAAAAATGTTAATACTAATTATATGAGTGTGTTATAAGCGATTAGTATTTAAACCTTAAGACTTTTATAACACGTGTTGTTTTAAATACGGTTGCCGAATTGCTATCTTTGGGGAACAACTATTATATTAACGAAAAAAATAAATAAAAATGTCATTTCAACTTCCAAGTTTAAAATATGCCAAAGATGCACTAGAACCTAGTATAGATGCACAAACCATGGAAATTCACCACGGTAAGCATCACGCAGGTTATACAAGCAAATTAAATGCAGCTATTGAAGGTACAGACCTTGAAGGTAAAACTATAGAGAATATCTTAATAAATCTAGATAAGTCTAATAGTGCTGTACGTAACAACGGTGGTGGTTTTTATAACCACAGTCTTTTTTGGGATGTGATGTCTCCAGATGGTGGCGGCGAGCCTACAGGAGAATTAGCTGAGGCAATTAATGCCGCATATGGTTCTTTTGAAGCTTTTAAAGATAAATTTAGTAGCGCTGCAGGAAGTCAATTCGGTTCTGGTTGGGCTTGGCTTTGTGTTCATGAAGGCGGTAAAGTAGAAGTATGTTCTACTCCTAATCAGGACAACCCATTGATGCCAGAAGTAGGCTGCGGTGGAACTCCAATCTTAGGTTTAGATGTTTGGGAACACGCATATTACTTAAAATATCAAAACAAGCGTCCAGATTATATTGATGCATTCTTTAATGTGATCAATTGGAAAGAGGTTTCTAGCCGTTACGCTCAAAATAAATAAGAAACATTAATTTGTTTTTATGAACCCGGAATAATATTCCGGGTTTTTTTGTGCTCAATTTCAAATGAGTTTTAAACTATAAATGCTAGTTATTAGTGAAACCAGTAGTTGAGAACAGTTCAAAGAATTGACCTAGGAACTATCTGAAAAGCTGATTTATGTAAGTTGAACCATTACAGAAGTTAAAAATGGCTCTCAATGAGTTTTCGGCATTGGCATTTACAGGGTTATACCGTGCTATTGTTTTTCAGGGAAATTTTTAGAAAGCTCACCACCCCAATTTGGGTCAAAAAAAAAAGGTCGAATAAGACAAGAGCTAAAAACGGCTCGCTGTAGGTTTTTGGCATTTGCATTTACAGGGTTATACCGTGCTATTGTTTTTCAGGAAATTTTTTAGAAAACTCGCCACCCCAAATTTGGTCAAATAAAAAAGGTGGAATAAACCGAAAGGTGAGTACGGCCCGCAATGAGTTTTCAGCTTTTGATCTATAGTATTGTATCTCACTATTCAGAGGGAATTTTAGAAAGCTCGTCACCCCAGATTTGGGTCAAATAAAAAAGGTGGATAAATCCACCTTTTTTGCCCCAAATCTACCATGAACTTAACCTACTTATGCTCTGGTAGAAACTAAAATACTACGTATAATTCACAGTAAACAAAGTTTTAGATAAACTGCGAAATTATCAGTTTAAGTACCTTTTTAATATGCTCTTTTTAAACTTCCCTCCACATAATTGATAAATGCACGGTTTACGACTCGATTTCCACCTGCAGTTGGGTAGTCTCCAGTAAAGTACCAGTCTCCTAAATTCTTAGGACAAGCTAGATGTAGATTAGATACTTTTTGATAAATAACGCTCACTTCTGTTTGTATTGTTTCATCTACAAGAAGTTGTGCAATCTTATTAGAAATTTGCTCGTCTGTGAAAGGGTCATAAATTTCTTTAACGTAATTAACAACATCTTTATCTTCAAAACTTATTTGAGATAACGATTTTTCATAAACCTCATTTATTATGTGCTCTTGTTTTGTTTCTTCAAGTAAGGCAACAGCGGCTCTAAAAGCTATAAAATCTTGCAATTTTGCCATATCTATACCATAACAATCTGGATATCGTATCTGAGGAGCAGACGATACCACAACAATTTTTTTAGGGTTTAAGCGAGACAACATTTTTATAATACTCTTTTTAAGAGTTGTTCCCCGTACAATACTGTCATCTATAATAACCAGGTTATCTGTAGGTTTTACCACGCCGTACGTCACATCATAAACGTGTGCAACAAGATCATCTCTACTGCTATCTTCTGTTATAAAAGTGCGCAGTTTAACATCTTTAATAGCAATTTTTTCTGTTCGTAGTTTTTTAGCTAAAATTTTATTCAACCCTTCTTTATCAAGAGTATCGCGATGTTCAAGAATCTCTGCAGTCTTTTGCGTGTCAAGTTCTTCTTGTGCTGCTTCAACCATACCATAAAAAGAAGTTTCAGCAGTATTGGGGATATAGCTAAAAACGGTATTTTGAGTATCGTGATTGATGTGTTTTAAAACTTCGGGCATTAACAAACGACCTAGTTCTTTGCGCTCTTGATAAATTTCTGCATCACTACCTCTAGAGAAATAGATACGTTCAAAAGAACAGGCTTTGCGCTCACGAGGTTCCTGAACTTTCTCTATAGAAGTTGCACCACTTTTTTTAATAATGATCGCATGACCTGGATCTAATTCCTGAACATCTTCAAATTTTGCATTAAAAACAGTTTGTATTACAGGACGCTCACTTGCTACTACTACAACTTCATCATCTTGATAGTAATAAGCAGGTCTTATCCCCGAAGGATCACGTAACACAAAGGCATCACCATGACCTAACAAACCGGCCATTGCGTAACCACCATCCCAATCTCTTGAGGCTTTCTTAAGAATTTTTGCAATATTTAATCGTTCTGCGATTTGTGGTGAAGCTTCAAATTTTGAAAAGCCTTCTTTTTTTAACTTCTTATAAATTTTAGCAACCGCATCATCTAGAAAGTGACCTATTTTTTCCATTACGGTAATAGTATCAGCTTTTTCTTTAGGATGTTGACCTAGCTCTATAAGCTTATTAAAAAGCTGAAAAACATTGGTCATATTAAAGTTACCCGCTACTATAAGGTTGCGATGCATCCAGTTATTTTGTCTTAAAAATGGGTGTACATTTTCAACACTATTTTTTCCGAAGGTACCATAACGCACGTGCCCAAGTAGCAACTCACCTATATATGGCACATATTTTTTTTGTAGAGCAACATCATCTGCATATTCAGGATGCTCAAGAAGTGTTTCATTAATTCTTGAATTTATCTGAGCAAAAATATCTTGAATAGGTTGTTGTGCTATAGATCGTTGTCTGCTTATGTAACGATCTCCCGGCGCAACGTCTAATTTGATACTGGCAAAACCTGCGCCATCTTGACCGCGGTTGTGCTGCTTTTCCATCATTAGATACATTTTATTTACACCATAAAATGCACTGCCGTACTTCTCTTTGTAATACTCTAAAGGTTTTAGAAGACGTATTACAGAAATTCCACATTCGTGCTTAATTGCATCACTCATAGCTTAGTCAAATGTTTGCGCCCCCTTCGTTAGAAGAGGGCGCGGTTGTTTTATAGGTCTATATTAAATTGCGTTAACGCTTTAAATTTTAGCAAACGCTGGTTTATTTCGTCTGGTTTTAAATCTTGCATTCGCTCTGTGCCAAATTTTTCTACACAAAATGAGGCGAGATTTGAGCCGTGTATAATGGCTCGTTTCATATTTTCAAAAGAAAGATCTCCAGAACTTGCCAAATATCCTGCAAATCCTCCTGCAAATGTATCGCCAGCTCCGGTAGGGTCAAAAACTTCTTCTAAGGGTAATGCAGGTGCAAAAAAGATATTACTACCTTCAAATAGTAAAGCTCCGTGCTCTCCTTTTTTAATTACTACAAAGCGAGGTCCCATTTCTGATATTTTCTGGGCGGCAACTACAAGTGAATATTCTCCACTTAGTTGGCGTGCCTCTTCATCATTTATAGTTATGACATCAACGCGAGCGATCACCTTTTTTAAATCTTCTAAAGCACTGTCCATCCAGAAATTCATGGTGTCCAAAATGGCAAGTTTAGGCTTAGTGTTCATCTGCTCTAACACAGAAAGTTGAACTAAAGGGTGTAAATTACCTAAAACCACAATTTCTGAATCTTTGTAATCTTCAGGAACAATAGGATTAAAATCTGCTAATGTATTAAGCTCTGTAACTAAAGTGTCTCGAGAATTAAGATCATTGTGGTAAAGACCTTTCCAGAAGAACGTCTTTCCATCTTTTACAACTTCAAGACCTTCCATATTAATCCCTTTATCTTTTAAAATATCTATATATTCCTGAGGGAAGTCAGACCCAACAATAGAAACTATTGCCTGGTCTATATCAAAATTAGATGCTGCAAGACCTATATATGTACCTGCGCCACCTAAAATTTTTCCGGTTTTTCCAAAGGGAGACTCTATTTCATCAAAGGCACATGTGCCTACAATTACCATTTTCTGCATTCAAATAATTTTTGCAAATATACAGTTTTGCCAGTGCAATTTTAAACAATGGTCGTTAGAGTAAACTTAAACTTACTTTCTACCAAAATCTGCAGGAATTTCTCCCCAGGCTTTTGTTTCCCATTTAACAATTACAGTAGTATATGTATTTGTTTTTAACCAATTTTCGGCACGTCTAACCAGATCATAAACATCTTTGTTGCGCGGGCTCTCAGTAAGTTTTGTATTGCATTTTTTCTTCTTGACCCAGCCTATAGCAATTCTGGAATCTGAGTAAATGATGCGATCACTGTTATTTTTCTTCAGAAAAGCGAGTCCGTGAACAAGAGCTAGAAACTCACCTATATTGTTAGTACCTTGTTTAAATGGGCCTTGATGAAAGAGTTGTTTTTGGGTTTGAGTCTCTACGCCGCGATATTCCATAATACCGGGATTACCAGAACTGGCTGCGTCAACCGCAATAGAATACAGATTAGGCTCACCGTATTTTTGTTTTTCTGCTTCGGAAAGTATTTTTTTTGTTTTAGAGCTTCCTTTTACATCTTTAAAATCTTTGTTATAAGCCGCTTTCGCTTCAGTAAACGACTCAAAAGATTTAAACTGCGCACCAGCAAAACCGTCTATCATAGCTTTGCAATCTTTCCACTTTGTGTAGATTCCTGGTTTTTTCCCTTGCCAAACAACGTAGAACTTTTCTTTTTTAGCCATTGAAAAATTACTTTTCATTTCCACACAAGGTGAAAATCTCAATGATATTTTAATTGTTTACTGCTTTTCTAAAAGTTCTGAAATAACTCTGGGAAAATGCTCGTATTCTAGTTTGTGAATTTTAGCAGCAAGACTGTCTGCCGTTTCTTCTGAATCAAGTTTTGTCTTAGCCTGAAATATTATTGCGCCCTCATCATAATTTTCGGTTACATAATGAATAGTGATACCAGATTCAATCTCTTTTGCCGCTACCACAGCATTGTGTACATGAGTGCCATACATTCCTTTACCTCCATAAGCAGGTAATAGCGCAGGATGTATGTTTATTATTTTACCCTCATAAAGCTTTATAATTGAAGTAGGAAATAACCATAAAAAACCTGCTAGAACAATTAAATCTGGCTTTACAGAATTAATAAGATTTAGAACGTGATCTCTTTTATAAAACGCCGTTCTGTTAAAACTAAAGCCGCTAATATTGAGATTTGTGGCACGATCTAGAACTTTTGCAGTCGTTTTATTGCTTAAAATGAGCGCAACCTCTACCTCTTTTTGATCTTCAAAATATTCTGCGATACGCTGTGCATTTGTACCACTGCCTGATGCAAAAATTACGATTCGTTTCATACATTACTGGTGTTTAGGAGATACAAAACAAGGTATAATTATCCTTTATTTGAAGGTTTTTAATCTAAAGTTAAAAAGGAAATGTTTATTTTAACGACACATTTTAGATAGGGAATGTGGTAAAACCGTAAAGTTTGCTATTTTTGCCTCCTAATTAAAATTTAAAATTAAATATTATGTCAGACATTGCATCAAGAGTAAAAGCCATCATCGTAGATAAATTAGGCGTTGATGAAAACGAGGTTGTTGCAGAAGCTAGCTTCACAAACGACCTAGGAGCAGACTCGTTAGATACAGTTGAGCTTATTATGGAGTTTGAAAAAGAATTTGATATTCAGATTCCAGACGACCAGGCAGAAAATATAGCTACTGTAGGCCAAGCTATTTCCTATATAGAAGAAGCAAAATAAGAAGAAAGCAAATTACCTTATGGAGTTAAAGCGAGTCGTTGTAACAGGTCTTGGTGCGCTTACGCCAATCGGGAACAATATTGAAGAATATTGGGAAGGATTGAGTACAGGTAAGAGTGGCTGTGCCCCAATTACGTATTTTGACGCAGAGAAGTTTAAAACCAAATTCGCTTGTGAGCTCAAAAATTTTAATGCCGAAGATTTCTTTGACAGAAAAGAAGCCCGTAAACTAGATCGCTTTGCACAGTATGCATTAGTATCTTCTGATCAGGCTATCAAAGATGCAGGAATAAATCTTGACGAGGTAGATAAATTTAGAGTTGGTGTTATTTGGGGAGCTGGTATTGGTGGACTGGAAACCTTTCAGGATGAAGTTACAAACTTTGCCCAGGGTGATGGTACTCCAAGATTTAACCCATTCTTTATACCTAAAATGATTGCAGATATCGCCCCGGGCAATATCTCTATCAAACATGGTTTTATGGGGCCTAATTATACGACAGTTTCAGCTTGTGCATCATCTGCTAATGCAATGATAGATGCTCTAAACTATATACGTTTAGGACATTGTGATATTATTGTTACGGGAGGTAGTGAAGCAGCAGTAACAAAAGCAGGTATGGGCGGGTTTAACGCTATGCATGCTTTGTCAACCAGAAACGAAAGCCCAGAAACAGCTTCACGTCCTTTTGACTCAACCCGCGATGGTTTTGTTTTAGGAGAAGGTGCAGGAGCTTTAATTCTCGAAGAATACGAGCACGCTAAAGCAAGAGGCGCTAAAATCTATGCAGAAATTGCCGGAGGCGGTATGTCTAGTGATGCATATCATATGACAGCTCCTCATCCTGAAGGTATAGGTGTAGAGCGTGTAATGCTTAATTGCTTACGCGATGCTAATATACGACCAGAAGAAGTAGATGCTATTAATACCCATGGGACTTCAACCCCCTTAGGTGATGTAGCAGAACTTAAAGCAATTACTAAAGTTTTTGGAGAGCATGCTAAAGATATCAATATCAACTCAACCAAGTCAATGACTGGTCATTTATTAGGTGCTGCGGGTGCTATTGAAGCTATTGCTTCAATATTAGCAATGCAACATGGTCTAGTACCACCTACAATAAACCATACGACGGTTGATGAGAATATTGATTCTTCATTAAACCTAACTTTGAACAAAGCTCAAAAACGTGAGGTAAATGTTGCTATGAGCAACACATTTGGTTTTGGAGGTCACAATGCTTGTGTCATATTCAAAAAGTTTAGCGAATAATCATATATGAGTGCGATTCGCAACATATTTACTTCCCGTCCTGAAAAGGACGGGAATTTTTTTGCCACGATTAAGGCAATAATTGGTTTTAAACCTCGCAACATTAGACACTATGAAGAAGCATTTACACATAGGTCTATGGGTTTGCAAAACAATAAAGGCCATGCCTTTAACTATGAACGCTTAGAATTTTTAGGCGATGCTATGCTAGGTAGTGTAATAGCAGCTTATCTCTTTGATGAGGTAGGTAAGGGAGATGAGGGATATCTTACAAAAATGCGATCTAAAGTTGTGAGCAGGGAGCATTTAAACGAATTAGGCAGAGATCTCAATTTGTTGAACCTTATGAGAGCTGCAATACCTAAGGAAAACTTTGGAACAAATGTGCACGGTAATTTATTTGAGTCGCTTGTAGGTGCTATTTATCAGGATCGCGGGTATAAATACTGTTGTAAATTTATAGGTAAGCGGGTAATAGACCCGTATGTAGATATTGAGAAGTTAGAAGGTAGGGTAATTAGCTACAAAAGCCTTTTAATTGAGTGGTGCCAAAAAGAAAAGCGAAATTTTGAATTTGATACATACGAAGATTCGGGGCTTGATGTGATACGACACTTTTCTGTTAAGCTATCTATTGATGGTAAGCAAGTTGCAAAAGCACGATCTACTTCTAAAAAGAAAGCTGAAGAAAAAGCTGCAAAAAGAGCCTATTACGTTTTTCAGAATAAAATAGATTTGCATCGTTTTAACTAAATCAATTTAGCATTGATTCTCATTTTACATTTAGTTAAGGCTAAAGACATATTTATCTGTTAGACTTTAACTATATTTAGATGCTCAAATAAGTCTATGGCAGCTTTAAAACTTTTATTGGACGATACGTTTGAATATGATTTTGCATTAATTGCAATACATTGCTCTCTAGAAGATTACCGCATTGCATTTATGCTTAATAAATATGCGGGCTTGCGCCTTAAATGTGCAAAAGATGTAAACTATTATACAAAGAACGATACGTATAGTTTTCCCACATTACAATATGATGATGTAAAAAACTATGTATATTATACACTTATAAGCAATAAAAACAAGTTTAAGGACTTTTCCCGGGTTTTGAATAATGATCTATTTGCAGAATCTGCAGGAGAACATTTTAAAACCTTTAATTTAGTTCCTGAAGTAAAAAATGCAGATTATTTGCTGAAAATTGAAAGTGATTCAGGGAAAGTTAATGTACAAACTCTGGTTAATCAATTAAATCAAATATCCCAAATAATAACGGCTTACGATGTTAACGTAAGTTCCTTAAAATCTAAACAAAATTTAATTTTTGAATAATGTCAAATAAGAAGAAAACTAAAATTGTTGCAACTCTAGGACCCGCAACCAGTAAGAAAGAAGTACTACACGAAATGATTAAAGCGGGTGTAGATGTATTTAGAATTAACTTCTCACACGCAGATTACGATGCCGTTAAAGAACGTATTGAGATGATACGTAGCTTAAGCGATGAGTTTGGTTATAATACAGCAATACTTGCAGATTTACAAGGGCCTAAACTTCGTGTAGGTATCATGAAAGAAGGGGTTGAGGTTAATCCCGGAGATATCATAACATTCTCTACTAAAGAAGAGTTTGAAGGTACTAAGGAGCGTGTTTATATGAATTATCAGCACTTCCCAAGAGATGTTAATAAAGGTGAGCGTATACTTCTTGACGATGGAAAATTAATTTTTGAAGTTCTTAAAACAGATAAAGAAAATGAGGTAGAAACTGTAGTAATACAGGGAGGGCCATTAAAATCTCGTAAAGGTGTTAATCTACCGAACACAAATATTTCACTTCCGGCCCTGACCGAAAAGGATATTGAAGATGCTATTTTTGCAATTAGCCAAAAAGTAGATTGGTTAGCCCTTTCATTTGTACGTCATGAAGGAGATTTAATTCAACTTCAGGATCTTATTAAAGAGCATTCAGAACATAAAATTCCTATTATATCTAAAATAGAGAAGCCAGAAGCTGTTAAAAATATAGATAAGATTGTTGCTTATAGTGATGGTCTTATGGTGGCTCGTGGAGATCTGGGTGTTGAGATCCCTGCAGAAGAAGTTCCGCTTATTCAAAAAGAACTTGTGCTTGCTGCTAAAAAAGCACGTATCCCGGTTATTATCGCTACTCAAATGATGGAAACGATGATAGAGAGTTTAACCCCAACACGAGCAGAAGTTAACGACGTAGCAAACTCGGTTATGGATGGGGCAGATGCTGTAATGTTAAGTGGTGAGACTTCAGTAGGTAAATACCCGGTACAGGTTATTGAGCGTATGTCTTCTATCTTACGTAAGGTAGAAGATTCTGATCTTATTAAAGTACCACATACACCACCTCATATACGTACTAACAGATACATTACTAAAGCGATTTGTTACCACGCAGCCTTAATGGCAAATGAGATAGACGCAAAAGCGATTACTACCCTTACAAATAGTGGTTATACTGCTTTTCAAATTTCTGCGTGGAGACCAAAATCTCATATTCTTGTATTTACATCTAACCGAATTATCTTAACACAACTTAATTTACTTTGGGGGGTTAAAGCATTCTATTACGACAAGTTTGTTTCTACAGATGAGACAGTACGTGATATTAACCGTATCGCAAGAGATCAGGGGTATTTAGAAGTAGGAGATATGGTAATTAGCCTTGCAGCTATGCCAATTAGTGAAAAAGGGATGGTTAACACCCTGCGTGTTAGAGAAATTCAAGGTACCTAAAAGGCCCATTAGATAAAATTAAAAAGCCTTTCAGTTTTAAATTGAAAGGCTTTTTTTAGTTCTAAAATTCAAATTTGAGTTGTACCGCTATGACTTTTTGCTCTATGCTTTTATGATCCCGATCTTCAGTATTTAAATTAGCAAGCGTAATACCCAGTAAGCGCACGCTGTTTTCCATCTTTTCTTGAAAGAGTAATTCTCTTGCGGTTTCTAAAATCACTTCCTTAGAGCGTATAAAATAAGGTAGAGTCTTACTGCGCGTTTTTAAAGTAAAATCACTGTATTTAATTTTTAAAGTAACAGTCTTGCCAGCTACATCAGATTTTTTGAGTCTACGTTCTATCTCTTCTGCAATATTTTCAAGACGTTCTATCATAAATATTTCTGAAGCTATATTTTCGCTAAACGTGCGCTCGGCTCCCAGAGATTTGCGAATGCGGTCTGGCTTTACCTGGCTGTTATGAATACCGCGTACCACATTGTAGTAAAACGTACCACTTTTGCCAAATTTATCCTGAAGGTATTCTAGCGATTTTAATTTTAAATCATTCCCTGTAAAAATCCCTAGTTGATACATTTTCTCAGCGGTAACTTTACCTACACCGTAAAATTTACGAATATCAAGTTTTTCTAAAAACGGAATCACCTCTTCTGGCCCTATGGTTTTTTGACCATTTGGTTTGTTGATATCGCTGGCAACCTTAGCTATAAATTTATTTACAGAGATGCCTGCAGATGCATTAAGGCCGGTTTTCTCTTTAATTTTTGCTCGTATTTCTTTAGCAATTAAACTGGCGCTGGGATTGCCTTTTTTATTTTCGGTTACATCGAGGTAGGCTTCATCGAGTGATAAAGGTTCTACTAGGTCTGTGTATTCAAAAAACACCTCACGTATTTGAGCACTAATTTCCCGGTATCGTTCAAAACGGGTTTTTACAAATATAAGTTCTGGACACAGTCTACGAGCGAGACCACCGGCCATCGCGCTACGCACACCATATTTTCTCGCCTCATAACTCGCAGCGCTAACTACGCCGCGCTCTGAGCCGCCGCCTACGGCAACAGGTTTACCGCGAAGCTCAGGATTGTCTAGCTGCTCTACAGAAGCGTAAAACGCATCCATATCAACATGTATTATTTTTCTTTTTTTAGGAGACTCTTCCATAGCAACTGTAAAGTTACCTACTAAGTATTATTTATAGATAGCTTAGGTTTTATTTGGCAGTATTTTAATTCGG
This sequence comes from Leeuwenhoekiella sp. NPDC079379, assembly GCF_044542075.1. Lineage (NCBI taxonomy): Bacteria > Pseudomonadati > Bacteroidota > Flavobacteriia > Flavobacteriales > Flavobacteriaceae > Leeuwenhoekiella > Leeuwenhoekiella sp. NPDC079379. The sequence goes on along the minus strand of NZ_JBITTU010000001.1, from coordinate 604,074 downwards.
TTTTAGTAGTTTTCAAAATACATATATAACAAGTTGTGTATAGTGTAATTATTTGAAAATAAGTAACAATGGGAAAAACAGCACTACTTTTAGGAATCACCGGTTTAGTAGGGGAGGCATTAGCAAAATCAATTTTAGCAGATGCCAGATATGATAAATTAGTAAGTTTTCACAGAAGAAAATCAGGTATTTCACATCCTAAGTTAGAAGAACACGTAGTTGATCTTTTTGAATTACAAAAGTACAAAGACGCTTTTAAAGCAGATGTGGTTTTTTGCTGTATAGGTACGACGCAGGCTAAGACAAGTGATAAAGAAGAATATAAAAAAATAGACTACGGGATACCCGTTGCTGCTGCAAAATTATGCAGTGCTAATAACATTCCTAAACTCATTGTAATTTCAGCTTTAGGTGCAGACCCTAAGAGCAGTGTGTTTTACAATAAAACAAAAGGGGAAATGGAGCGTGATGTTTTAAAACATAATATTAAAGAAACGTATTTTCTTCAGCCTTCATTGCTAGCCGGTAATCGTGAAGAACAACGCACTCTTGAGAAACTGGCTGTTGGTGCTTTTAAAGTGTTCAACTTATTTTTAGTAGGTCCATTACAAAAATATCAAAGTATTAAGCCAAAGGCTATTGTACAAACAATGCAATATTTAGCATTTAATACTTACAGTGAAAATAGAATTGAGTCTGACGAAATAAAAAAAATAGCGAATTAGAATGCTGGAGATTGAACGTAAATTTTTAGTAAAAAGTGATGTTTTTAAAAATGAAGCTTTTTCGCAAAGCGAAATAAAACAAGGCTATTTAAACAGTAATCCGTCTCGTGCAGTACGCATAAGGATACGTAATGATAAGGGCTATTTAACCATAAAAGGAAAGTCTGATAAAAGTGGCACAACGCGATTTGAGTGGGAAAAAGAAATAAATATAACTGAAGCAAATGAGCTTCTACTCTTATGTGAACCAGGAGCTATCTCTAAGACGAGATATGAGGTTAAGGTAGGGGAGCACACCTATGAAGTTGATGAGTTTTATGATGATAATCAAGGACTCAAGTTAGCTGAAATAGAATTAAAGAACCCTGACGAAGAATTTATAAAACCAGACTGGCTGGGCGATGAGGTAACCGGTGATGTACGGTATTATAATTCGCAACTTAGTAAGAACCCATTTACCAGATGGTAGAAAAGCTTAAATTGTAGTAAATAAAAAACCGGCACTCTTTAAAGGGTTACCGGTTTTTTTGGATATATAATTTACTTAGGGGTAAAAGACACTCCAATTTTTATTATTCTAATCCACCGCCTAAAGCTTCATATAAATTTACTATGGCTTGTAGTTGATTAAATCGTGTATTCACAACATCAAGACTAGAATTTAGGGCATTCTGTCTTGCGGTTAATACTTCAAGATAATTTACAAGACCATTGTCTAAAAGTTCTTCAGAATAGCTTGTAGCTATATCATAAGCTTCAAATTCGTTCTTCTTAACTTCTAGTTTTTCTGTGGCAATCTCATACGAGTAAAGGGCATCAGAAACTTCGCGTGTAGCTGTTAAAAGGGTTTTTCTAAAATTAAGCTTCGCCTGTTCCTGCTGTGCTTGTGACACTTCATATTGTGTACGAATTTTTCGGCCATTAAATATAGGCTGAGTTAAACCACCTACTATTGTTGCAAATAAAGAGCTTGTGTCAAATAATTTTTCAAAATCAAGACTTTGAAAACCACCAGAAGCCGTTAACGTCAACGAAGGATAAAAACTACTTCGGGCTACGTTAGTAAGCTCAAAGGCATTCATCAAGTTAAATTCTGAAGCTCGTACATCTGGGCGATTGCTTAAAAGCTCTGCAGGCACTCCCGTTTTAAGCGGAGTAGTTATTGACTGCTCACTAAGTTTGCTGCGAGATATAGGTCCTGGTTGTTTACCTAAAAGTATAGATAAACTATTCTCCTGTAAACGTATCTGATTTAAAATGTCAAGGCGTAGTGCTTGTGCGGTGTATAATTGCGCCTCAGTTTGTTTTACACCTACTTCGGTAACATTACCTGCCTCTTTAAGCGCTCGGGTAGTTTCTAAACTACTACTACGGGTTTCAATTGTTTCTTCAGTAACACGTAACTGCTCATCAAGTGATAAAAGCTGAAAATAAGCAGAAGCGATATTAGCAATCAGCTGTGTTTTAACCGCGCGGTGCGCTTCAATAGTTTGTAAATAAGAAGCTGCAAAAGCGCGTTCGTTACTGCGTATTTTTCCCCAGATATCTGCTTCCCATGATAAATTTCCGGCAAGTTGATACACGTCAAGTTTTGAAAACTGATTTCCAAACTGACTGTTTGAAGACAGCTCTTGATGTGTGTATTGAGGAGTTACGCTCAAAGTGGGAAAATAACCTTGCTTCCCTTGTTTAAAATATGCCTGAGCAGCTAATATCTGCTGTAAGGCTACGCGAATATCTATATTCTGCTCCAGTCCTTCCTGTATATGTTGTTGAAGCAAAGGATCTGTAAAAAGATCCTGCCAGACAACCATAGACACATTAGAGCTGTCTGCCGCGATATTATCTGTGCGAAAATTAAGATCGTTGATAATTTCTTCTGGTCGCTCATAATCTTTAGCAGCAAAGCAAGACGCAAGTAGAAATGGTACAGCTCCTAAAAGGAAAAATCTATATACAATTTGTTTTTTCATAATTAGTGAGTTTCTTCAGTTTTAGGGGTTGGAGCTCCAGTAATTTTTTCCTGAAGCCACTGGAATAATATGTATAGTATTGGAATTACAAATACTCCCAGCAATGTTCCTATTAATAAACCACCTACTGCACCAGTACCTATAGAGCGGTTACCTACTGCACCTACACCAGTTGCCAATACCAGTGGCATTAACCCGAGTATAAAGGCAAAAGAGGTCATTAAAATTGGTCTTAAACGGGCTTTTGCACCATCAATAGCAGAGTCTACAATAGATTCTCCACGTTTACGCCGCTGTATGGCAAACTCTACAATAAGAATTGCATTCTTAGCGAGTAAGCCTATCAACATTATGAGTGCTATCTGAAAATAAATGTTGTTTTCAAGTCCCATAATACGTATCGAAAAATACGCACCAAAAACCCCTAATGGTAATGATAGTAAGACAGATAGCGGTAGTAAATAACTTTCATATTGTGCCGAAAGCAAGAAGTAAACAAATACAATACATAAAATAAATATTACTGTAGTTTGATTACCTGCATTTACTTCTTCACGAGTTAACCCGGAATATGCAATATTATAATTATTAGGCAATCCTTTAACCTCATCTTCTATAATTCTAATTGCATCACCAGTACTAAAACCAGGATTCATAGCAACGGTAAGTTTAGTAGAATTAAACAGGTTAAATCGGGTTACCGCTTGAGGGCCATAAACTCTTTTTAAAGAAATAAATTGAGTTATAGGTGCCATCTCCCCATCACCCGTACGCACAAACAATTTATTAAGATCACTTTCTGTTGCACGATCTTCGGGTAAGGATTGTATATATACTCGGTACTGCTTACCAAAACGGGCAAAATCTGCGGCATAAACACCTCCTATATATCCTTGCAGAGTTGAAAATATACTACTAATCGACACTCCTTTATCCTTAGCAACAGGGACGTTTATGGTCATCTCATATTGCGGATATTTGGTATTAAAAGAGGATTGCGCATATTGAATCTCGGGATGCTTCATCAACGATTGTATAAATTGTTGATTTGTTGCATCAAGATCGGTAAACTCACCACCCGATTGATCTAATAAATTTACTTCTGCACCTGCAGAAGCACTAAATCCTGGGATACTAGGCGGAGCAAAGAATATAATATTAGCATCTGGAATTGTAGCAGCAATACCAAATAGTTTACCTGTGAGCGCTTCGGTAGAAAGCGACTCATCTTCACGTTCTGACCAGTCCTTTAGTTTTATAAAACCTAATGCGTAATTGTTACCCTGACCACTTAATAAACTAATACCATCAATCATAGACACTGCGTCTATACCAGGCATATCTTTAATTTTGTTGTATAACAACTCGTCTACTTCGTGAGTGCGGTCTAATGTTGCACCTGCTGGCAGTTCTATATTTGCAAAGATAATTCCGCGGTCTTCATTAGGTATAAATCCGGTAGGAGTAGTTGATGCAGACCACCAGATTCCCACGATAGATAGCACCAAAATTACTGCTGTTATCCATTTGTTTTTATAAAGAAAAGTAAGAGACTTTCCGTATCTGTGTATGGTAGCATTGAATCCTCGGTTAAATCCGTCATAAAAACGCTGTAAGAAACTCTTCTTATGCTCTTCCTCATTATGTGGTTTTAAAAATAAAGCACATAACGCCGGACTTAGCGTTAACGCATTTATTGCAGAAATCATAATTGCTACAATAAGCGTGATACCAAACTGCTTATAGAAAACTCCTGTAGGGCCTTGTACAAAGGTTACCGGTACAAATACCGCAGCCATTACCAAAGTAATAGATATAATCGCTCCAGATATGTCATGCATAGCCTCTACAGTGGCCTTTTTAGCATTATTGACCCCTTCGTCAAGCTTAGCGTGTACCGCTTCTACAACTACAATAGCATCATCTACTACAATACCTATCGCAAGTACAAGAGCAAACAGCGTTAATAAATTTATCGAGAATCCAAAAATATTAAGGAAGAAGAATGTACCTATAATAGATACGGGTACGGCAATCGCCGGAATTAAAGTAGACCTAAAATCTTGTAAAAAGATAAAAACAACGATAAATACCAGAATAAAAGCCTCTATTAATGTATGAACCACTTTCTCAATTGAAGCATTTAAAAATTCATTGGTGTCATAAGGTATTATTGTTTCTACACCATCAGGGAAGTCTTTTTCCAGAACTTCAAGTCTTGATTTAATTTCTGAAATAATTTCCTGAGCATTAGAACCTTTAGTTTGATAAATAGCTAAGTTAATACTAGGATATCCAGAAGTTATTGACTTTTTATTGTAGTTCTGCGCATCTAGCTCAATATCTGCAATATCGTTTAGTCTTAAATATTCTCCATTACCTAAGGCTTTAATTATTATATCAGAGTATTGCTCTTCGGTTTTAAATCGACCACCATATTTAATTACGTATGAAAAAGATTCTCCGTTATTTTCTCCTAATGAACCTGCGGCAGCTTCTAAGCTTTGTTCTTGAAGCGCAGCAGTAACATCTGAAGGCACCAAATTATATGCGGCTAGTTTTTCTGGTTTAAGCCAAATACGCATGGCATAATCCTGTTGTGAGAATACATTTACATCACCCACACCACTTACACGTTGCAGTTCAGGAATTACATTAATTTTTAAATAATTCTGTAAATAGGTCGAACTGTAATTTTCATTTGTAGTATAAAATGAAAGAAACATTAACGAACTCGTCTGCTGTTTTTGCGTGAGTACCCCTGTTTGTTTTACTTCTGCAGGTAAAAGGGGGTTAGCACGAGCAACACGGTTTTGAACGTTAACGGCAGCAATATCAGGATCTACATCTTGATTAAAGTATACAGTAATTTCTGCTGTACCATTATTTGTTGCTGTTGAGGTCAAGTAGGTCATCCCTTCAACCCCATTTATTTGTTCTTCTAAAGGTATAACTACACTCTCAAGAATGGTTTCTGCATTTGCTCCCGGGTAGGTTGTAGTTACTTTTACCGTAGGAGGTGCAATATCTGGATATTGTTCTATAGGGAGGGTTGTTAATCCCAAAACCCCAAGAATCACTATTATTATCGAAATTACGGTAGAAAGTACCGGACGATCTATAAACGTTTTTAGCATGATACTGTTTTCAATTTTTTATTACTTAAATAATTTTTCAACAGGTTTTGCGATGCTGTCAAAGGGCATTTCCTGAGGAGTTATTGCTGTACCATCACGCAACTTGCTTACACCTTTAGCAATAATCTTATCACCTTTAGATAATCCTTCTTTTACTACAAAAAGATTACCTATCTCATCTTTTATTGAGATTACAGTAGTAGTTGCTTTATTTTCTTTATCTAATTTGTATACCAAAGTCTGCCCTTGTTGTTCAAAAGTTGCATTTTGAGGAACTATTACAGCATCAGTATAAGTAACAGGTATTTTTACAACCCCACTGTTACCATTTGTAAGTAGTTGGTTTGGATTATCAAACATTGCTCTAAAGCTTACGGTACCTGTACTTTGATTAATTTGTCCCGTTACAGTTTGAATTTTTCCTTCTTCGCTATAGGTTTCTCCATTAGCTAACTCTAGCGAGACAGGGGGGAAGTTATCTACCTTTTCCTGAAGAGTTTTTCCATCGGTGCTTTGTAAGAAACTTAGATAATCAGCTTCATTCATAGTAAAGTAGGCATACACCTTTTGTATATCAGAAACTGTGGTAAGTGGTGTTGTATCAGACGGACCTACCAGATCACCTTCCCGATAGGGTATTGCACCAGCATAGCCATCTACAGGGCTTTTTACAGTTGCATAACCTATGTTTGCAGCAATACTTTGATATGCGCTTTTAGCTTGTTGTAATTTTGCTTTAGCGGTTTCTAGCTGTACGTTACTTATTATCTTTTTTTCAACTAGTGGCATCAATTTATCTACTTCTACCTGTGCAGCATTTACATTTGCTTGTGCGGCATTTGCATCTTGTGAAAGCGATTGTGTTTCTAGTTTAAAGAGGGCTTGCCCTTTGCGTACGCGTTGACCTTCATCTATAAAAACTTGAGAGATATATCCCTGTGTCTTTGCGCGTACAGCACTATTAATTATTCCCTCAATATTTGTGGGGTAAGAATTATATCCTACAACAGTTTTCTGTGGGATGCTTACCACAGGAAATAGAGGTGCTTGCTGTGCTTGTGCTTGTTGCGCGGCACCTTGTGCATTTTTATCATCACCACAAGAGATAGTAACAAGTGTGACTCCAAGTAATACTGGAATTAGATAAGTGAAAATTCTTTTTGTCATTTTTAAGGGTTTAATCTTGGTTTGTTTTTGATGCTAATTTTTGACGTATATTCTTTATAGAAGTAGTTGCTTGATTCAGATAATTGAGAAAATCATTATGAAATTCCAGATCAAACTCCAGATCATCATTTACAACATTGCTTTGATTTGTTTTTTGCTTGTATTCCATAATTTGAATATGCAATTGCATTTCTTGCTCCCAGGTAGCTATCATTTTATCCATATTGATAATTAAACCATCGGGATTCATAATGAAATATTTTTTGCGGTCTCCACAAATCGTGTAATACGTAATATTTTTAGAATTCTGAAGACTGTTGAGGTGCGTAGAAATAGTGCTTTTACTCGCTTTTAATCCCACAACCAGCTCCTCAAAAGTGGCTCCTTTTTTACCCGTAAGCACGAGTGTAGAAATGATTCTGGCAGCTAAAGGAGGTAATTGATCTTTTCGCTCAATGTGAACTCCTAAACTTTCAATTAATCGTTCTTTAGATTCTTTAAGTTCTTCTTGATCCATAATATAGATTCTGAAATGCAAAATTATAGTTAGTTCGTAAATCACCGAACTAAGCAAACTTAAATGTTTGTTAAATGAAGGGTATCGTTGTAGTAATCAAAAATGACCTTCAATATTTTCTAATTAATTTGCAGTTAAGAGGAAGCAAATTTGATCTGTATGCGCTGTTTGATTGTGTTTCCGGCAGAATCTGTTGCTGAAAGTATGTAACTTCCAGGAGAAAGCGCTAATGATAGTTCGTGAAAGGTTTCGGTGCTGTTAATGAATGTATTGTCTAAATACCAATAAACAATTGTGTCTGGGTTACGGTGTGCAAGTTTAAAAATTACTTCTTGTTGCTGATCATTAAAATCTTTAGGAATAAGAATGGTTTCTCCTCGTTTAGGATAAATAAACTCCATAATTTTTTCGCTTTCGCGGAAGCAGCCCAACTCAAAATCTGGAAGTGGTTTATATTCGGGATGTAGAGGGGCATAATAATATTCCCAAACCGGCGGAAGGCTAAACCACGATTGCGAGATCATTGCACCTAAGGGGTAACAATCTGCATTTACTCTATGATCACCTTCTTTGTTCAAAAAAATTTGTGTGTGAAATGTGCAGGCTTCGGTACGTGTGCCTTTTTTAGGAATCCATTGAAGTTTTGTTTCGGGGCAATACAGCCCTGCGAGATTTCCACTTTGCGTACACAGTTCTGCTTCTACCAGTTCATCAAAGGGTTTTTGAAACCAGGGAGAAGCGGGTAAAATAGATAATACATCAAAAAGGATGGGTGCGGCTGCCTGTATTCCTGTAATTCCGGGTCTGCCTTCGCCATCTGCATTACCTGCCCAGACGCCTATGGCAAAACTACCTGTTACTCCTACAGCCCACGCATCTTTAAAACCATAGCTGGTGCCAGTTTTCCAGGCAATGGGCTGTGCTTCATTAAAAAACTCCCAGTTTTCAGAACCTGTGGGCCGGTTTACTTCACGTAAGGTTTCTAAGGTTTGATAGATAGCACCTGCATCAACAATTTCCGGTTGTTTTTTGGTTTCGATTGCTGGTTTTTTATCAGTACAGATATAAACCGGTTCATCAAATAGGCCATCACGGTATTCGCTGGAGTGAGTATTAAAATAGTTAAGAGTTGCAGCCATACCTGCATAAGCATTTGTGAGTTGCAAAAGATTACTTTCTGCACCGCCTAATATGAGTGATAGACCATAATAATCTGCAGGTTTTGTAACGGTTTTAAAATTGAGTTTCTGCAGCACATTATAAAAACGTTTTAAACCATAGTCCCGCAACAGATTTACCGCAGGTACATTTAAAGAGCGTGCTAAAGCTTCTGAAGCTGGTACTGCTCCCTGAAAATTACGATCAAAATTCTGTGGATTATAGCCATTAATACTTGTGGGCACATCAGCGACTAAGGTGTTAGGAAGTAACTCTCCTGCGCTTAGTAAAGAAGCAAAAAGAAATGGTTTTAAGGTGCTTCCTGTGCTGCGGTCACTGGTAATAACATCTACATAGTTCGCGTGTTCTGCAGTTGTGGGTGCATTGCCTATATAGCCTAAAACCTCGCGGGTATTTACATCGAGAACCAGAATTGCCAGATTGTGTATGTTATTTTGATCTAATTTGTAATGGGCTTCAGCTGCGATTTGATTTAAGCGAGATTGTAAATTAAAGCGCAGCGTACTCTCAATAAACTCGCCAGATTTCTGGCGAGCCACACGTTCTGTAAAATGAGGGGCAATGTCTGGAAGCTCCTGTGGTTTTCCGGGTAATTGTTCAGATAAGGCCAGCTCATACGTTGTTGCGTCAATATGTTTTTTGATGTATAATTTTTTTAAAAGGCGATTACGCTTGGCTTCAAATACGCGTTCATTTTTCCCCGGAAATACCAATGCAGGATTATTGGGTAAAACAGCAAGCGCCGCTGCCTGCCCCCAACTCAACTCACTCGCAGGAATACCAAAATACCGCCAGCTCGCACTTTCTAATCCTACTACATTTCCTCCAAAAGGTGCGTTTGAGGCATATAATTTTAAAATTTCAGATTTACGATAACCGGCTTCAAGTCTCGTGGCCATTGCAAGTTCAATGAGTTTTTCAAAATACGTACGCCCGGGATTTTTACGTGAAAGCCGAATAACCTGTTGGGTTAAAGTGCTTCCGCCTCGTTGTTTTTTTGTAGTAAGATTTGCCCACAAGGCTTTGCTCATCGCTATGGGGTTAAAACCGGGATGTTTATAAAAATAAGCATCTTCAAACTCGAGAATAGCCACTTCAAATCTGTGAGGAACACTATCATTTGCAGGAAACCGCCACTGCCCGTCATTTGCAATACGAGCCCCTAACAGCAGCCCTTCTTTACTGGTTACTACTGTTGCTGTAGGGTCTTTAAAAAGGGGTTTTGGTAAGCAAAACAGCCATACAAGCAAAATAATTAAAAAGGCACCAATAGATATTCGGTGCCTTTTTAAGAAGATTAAAGAAGTAGTTAATACTGCGTTATTCACAATAATTTTATTGATTAACTAAAATCCATTTTCCTTTTGTTCTTGCAAAATAATTGTAGTCATACATTGCTTCAACCTGCGTTCCTGGTAAATAATACGTTCCTAAATACGATGCATTAAGATCAATTTCAAAAGTTTTTGAAGCTTTAGCTTTTAAATCAAAATAGAAATTTACACGGTCGTCTCGTATGTCTTTGTAGCGAGCATTGCCACTTGCTCCACCGCCAAGGCTTGTAAAACTCGTATTCACAATTTCCCAACCGCTCGGGAAAATCTGAGTTAATGCCACGTTATCTATTAAATTGAGAGAGGTGTTAGTTACTGTAATACGTGCTTTTATAGCGGTACCCTGACGTAACTGAGAAACATCAATGGGTTTATTTTGACCATCTAAAAACTGAGTGGAGACATTAAAATTACGTTGCTCTACAAGTTCTTTTCCTAACGGAAGTTGCCCTTGTTGAATGATACTTACGTAAACCCGATTGTTTTTATTGTTCTTTAAAGTTATCGTGTTTTTGCCTTCGGTGATCTTTAAACCCGCTCTAACAAAACCTTTTTCACTCTTTAAGGCTTGTTTCAATTGTGTTTGCAAAGTGGCATCAATAGATTTTCCGCCATTAGCCAAAAGCATTTTTGACAAACTCAATAATGCATAAGAGGTTGTTTGCGTGCTGTACCAGCCAGAAGTAGAAAGGTCTTTTGCGATAGAAGTTGCTAAATCTGTCTGTCTGGCATCAGCTAACAGTATCATAGTTTCTAAAGCCATTGCTTTATTGCGTAAAACAGAACCATAGGTAAATCTCAAATCGTCATTTTCTACAAAATTTAAATTGGCTTTTTTAGCGAGATCCTGTGCGACTTGTTTTTTACCTGCAAGAGCATAGGCGGCTGCCAGCCTCCATCTCGAATCATTTGTCAACGTGCCAGACTCCCTTAGACGATTCATCGCGGCCAGTTCTGGCTGTCCTGCAAGAGCCAATGTGTACAGGCGATACGCCTGTGTAAAACTGTTGTTGTAAGATGTTGCGCCGTTACGCCATTGTCGGGCGGCATTTTGTTGATAAGTCAACCAGTTTGATAAAAAGGTGATAGGAGGAGCAAATCCTTGTTTTTGAGCCTCAAGTATAAAATGACCGGCATAGGAAGTTGCCCACGCGTCAGAGTCGCGCTCACCAGGCCAATAGCTTACACCTCCAGATGTGTTTTGAAGCATGCCCAGACGGCTTATGGTAGCTTTGATATTCTTTTGCGTGTCTTGCTCCTGATCTGCATTTAAATCAAAAATGCTTGATAAATAAATCTGCGGAAATCCACTTGATGTGGTCTGTTCTGCACAACCATATGGGTAGCTAATCAAATACTGCAGTCGTTTTGTAAAATCTATTTGAGGTAAAGTAGAAAGTTCTACGGTTGCTGTATTGCTTGAGGGAACACCGAAGGTTTCAAAAGAAATTTCAGTTTCAGCATTAGGCTCTAAAGTATAATAGGTTGCCTTTTGTGTCAACGGATTGGGATTTTCAACATCTATTTCTACAACATACGAAGCTTTTTCTCCAGCCCCTGACACTGAAATCTCAAACTTTTCTACGCGATCTGAAGGAAGCACTTCAAATTCAAAATTCACAATTTGTTCTCCCGGCTCTTTAAACTGAATGGTTTTAGAAGTGCCGTTTTTCGCTTTAAGAGCACTACTTGTTTTCACAGTTATGCTAGCCTGTTTTACTTTGTTTTCCATAGCAAAAACGGTTACCGGAAGGGTAAGTTTTTCTCCCGGCGATAATTTGCGTGGTAGGGATGCCAGTACCATTAACGGCTTACTAACAGGTGTTGATTTTTCTACTTTACCATAAGCTCCGGTTATATTATTACCTGCAATTAGCATAGTGCGTACGGCTCCAACATAATTTGGCATATGCAGTTTATGAGTTGCGGTTGCTCCCGCCTCAAGATTAAACGGCCCTAAAAATTTTACCACAGGTTTAAAGCGATCTGCTTTTTTATTTTTTGCCCCTGCTGCTGCATCACCACCACCTATCGCATAAATATTATCTACACTGCCCGAGTATGCACCTATAACGTAATCGTAAATATCAAAGGTTTTTACACCCAGCGCCTGGCGTGCATAAAAAGCCTCATGTATTTTAGGAGTAGCAAAAGCGGTAAGGTCTAAGAGACCTTCATCTACCATAGCAAGTGTGTAGGTCATTTTTTTATTAGCGGCTTCACTTACTTTAATTGTAAAATCCTGTTCAGGTTTGAGAACCTTTGGCATTTTAAGTTGCGGTTTTAAAAGGGTTGCCGGGTTTTCTACCAGAAGCGGAATCACACCATAAAGTCTTATAGGCCTATCATTAAGTGTTTGTGCATGTTTTTGTAAAAGAGTAATGTTTACATAAACATTAGGAGCCATATCCTGAGTAATAGGGATTTTTACTGAAGTTTCTCCTTCACGAGTTTCTACCCAACTTTTACTCAATACCTGTGTGCCATTTTCAATACTTACCAGGGCGTTACTATTAGCATCTGACGGAAACTTAATAACCGCTTCATCACCTACTTGATAGTTTTCTTTATCTGAAGTAAAGACTAGCATTTTTGAGCTGTCAGAATCACCGGCAGGCGCATTGCTCCAATTGCGGTAGAAATATGTGATGAGCCCTGTTGCGTGACCAGATTCTTTATCAAGTATGCGTAAAAGATAACGCCCGCCTTCTTCTTCAGGAACATTTATTGTAGCCTGTGTTTTTCCTGAAGCATCTGTAGTTACTTCAAAATCTTTTATGGGTGTATAAACCGAACTATTCTCATATCGTGAAAGGTTATCACTGCCACGGCTAAACCACCAGCGCCATTCCATTTTAAATAATTGTACACGTAATTTGCGATTAGGAGCGGCTTTACCATCTGCCTGTACACTAGCCAGATCAAATTTTATATTTTCATCTGTAAAATAAGAGCCATATTTATGAGGTTCGGGAGCTTTTAAACCTACAAAGTGAGAGTAGGGCGCCAGTTCTTTAGTAAATACATCTATAGAAAAATCACCCCCGCCTTCAAAAACTTTAGTTAAGAACGTTGCTTGTAACATTCCGGGAGCTTTATCGCTTAAACTTATTTTTTTACTGAAATTTATGACCCCTTCATTTGACAGACTTTGTTGATCAAGCACAGGTAATTCAACTTCGTTAAAGCTGCGCACGGGATCTGTAAATTCATAATTTTTAAAGTTCTTAAAAGTGGCATTTACACTACGTAAGGTAGCGGTCATATCTATTTTAAGGTTTCGGGCAGGAGAACCGTGAAGCCAACTGGCGGCGGCAGAACCTTCAACCGGTTGTATAGTCGTTAGCATTTGCTTTTTAAAATCTAACTTTATCTTTAAGCGGTTTGGTTTTACAGTTGCTACCCGTAGGGTTTTATTAAAATTAACGCCTCCCACAGTTATAGTGGCATTCCAGTTTCCTGTAGGATCCGTAGATTTTGTAGATATCGGAAAGTAATAAAACCCACTTGTACTCCCACCAGCTGCACCTTTATTAGTAAGGGTAGAGCTTAAAACACTGCGCTGCACTAATTTGCCACGTGCATCTGTTACCTCGAGCTTTACAGGGTGTTCTTTAGGCAGCGGATTTGCCAAGTCGTTAAGTACAAAGCTTAGGTGAATGCTGTCGCCGGGGCGGTGTACGCCTCTTTCAGTATACATAAATCCTTGTAATCCTTTTTGTAGTGTAGCACCGCTTATATCAAAGTTACTAAGTGATAATGCGTTACCATCATCAAGTTTTGCATAAGCATAGTTATTACGATGTTTTGCTACAGCAAAAGCAACAGTTTTATCACTTTTGTAGGTTGCAAGTCCATCAAGATCTGTTTTTATTGTTTTTATGAGCTGCTGCTGGTAATTGTAGAGTTTAATTTCTACACCTATCTCTGGCTTTGCACTTATTAGGTTTGCAGTTATAAAATCATAAGTTCCGTTTTGACCTTCTTTTACGATAAGTCCCAGGTCTGATCCTATAACATTAGTAGTAGCAAAGCGCTCTTCATTAAAATATGCGGGATGGCAGGGATTGTCTTCTTCTTCCCAATTGTAAACGCGATCGCGCCAGCTATAGAGTTCATTATCCCAAAAACGCTCTTCCAGTTGGTCTTCATCATCTTCTGGGCCTGAGTGATAATACTCTTCATAGGCTTCTTCAAAATAGATATCTTCTTTAGTCTTTGAAGTCTTTGAAGATTTTTCGGTTGCTAAGCAGGGATACAAACTATATTCTTGATTAAAGCTAAATTCTACGCGGTATAATGCTCCGGGGTCTGCTTTAAAAAGCTCAGATAGATCAACGGCATAGGCTTTCCAAAGGCCTGTAGCCCCAACACTATTATTAATGAGCGGTATGGTTTTTTTAGCAACACGACGCCCAACGCGTTTTAAATCCCAGGATTCTGTACTGTTGAGGTTATTTGATTGTAGATATTGTAGCATGTTATTTTGGTAAACCTTTATAACACGTACATCCACTGCAGACAAGTTTACGGCTTCAAAGTAGATAGGCGTCTTCATAGAGGCTGGTAGAATGCTTCCTTTAGAAATGAGGCGCACCTGCGGCTTTAGTTGCTCAAATGAGATTTCTTGCGCGTATGTACTTTTTAAAATACCTCCAGAGCTATTTTTTATACCTTGGTTTAACGTTAAGTTTAACGTGCCACTAAGGGTTTGCCGCGGATAAATGTTTAAAATATTACCCTGAACTTCATAACGTAAGTCTGTAAGACTGTCTATTTGTACTAGTCCTTCAAAATTTTGATCCATTTGAAGCGGATCAGAAAAATTTACACTAACTGAAGTTTCCGGACTCAATGCACTAACGACATCTACTACTGTAAAATTTGATTGACCGGGAATATTGAGCGTGCTTTGACCTTGTGTACTGCTTTGAATAGCTTTGCCATCCCAAGAGATTCTAATTTGAGAATTCTCAACCTTTCTGCTAATACTATCTATTGTAAAATTGAAAAAAGTGCCTTCACTGTTTTCTGATGGAAAGTCTATACGCAATGCTTTTTCTTCCTGAGTAGAGCGTAGTATTTTTCGCGCATCTTCGAGAGCAATATAGTCTGATGTTTCTACAGACCCGGTTAAATATTGCCATTCTTTAGAATAGGACTGCAGATTCCCCAGATTAATTTTAAAATTAGGAGTAATGGTTTTAAAACTGAAGGTGTAACTTTTAAAATCAGGATTTACATTTTCATAAAAACGATTCAGCTTAAGCGTTACACTATACTCAGTATCTGGTTTTAAGTTTTTTTCGGGTTGAAAAATTAACGTAGTACCATTTTCTATATAAAGTGTTCCTTCGGTTTTCGGGTTTATAATTAAATATTCTGAAGGAATCTTTTGCGATAGCTCAAACTGTGTCGTTTGTTTGGCCAGTTCTATTTGAATAGGCTTTGTTATTGATACGTTTCCAAAGGTGTTGTAGGAGATGTATTCTTTAAACCGAAAGATGTTATCTGTTTCCTTTGCTTTAGGGTTGCAACCACTTATAGATGCGAATATGAGTAAAACTATTAGATATGAATAGAATTTTTTAAGTAACCTCATTGCTTGTACGTTTTATAAATAGATCTCATTTGTAAAGTACCTAATTTCTCAGCATAGTAACGTGCGCCTTTCCAAAAATTTCTTAGCATTTATTTTAAATCACCTCCTCGCAGAAAAAAAGGAAATTCAATTGGCTTACTCTTTTTTAAGCATTTGTTCTTACAATTTGACCTTTAATATGCACTTTAACCGAATAAATATATAAAAACATCGATATAGTACACACATAGTAGAATTTTCAGAAAATGTAGGCAAATAGTTTTATCGATGAAACGCACTTTAGACAGCTCAAAAGTGTTAAAGTTTGATTTATTTATGTTAAAAAAGACACATATATCGATGAAATACACAAAATGACTGTTCAAAGGTTGTAGGAACAAAATGTTCATGCTATGTTTGCATCAACATAACTCATAAACCCCAAATCATGAGAACTTTTACAACTAGCCTTTTGGCACTTACTTTCGCATTATTTTTAACAAGCTGTTCGCAGGATGAAGAGCTAATGCCTACTCAAGAAGCAACATTAGAAATTGCGGCAGACCTCACTGTAGAAGAAGCATTTGCAGCAGAGATCTTACAAGAAGTTAATACGCATCGTACATCTTTAGGATTATCAGCACTTAAGAACAATTCAGATTCTAAAGTGAAAGCTGTAGAGCATACGAAGTATATGGCTACAAAAGGAACGATAAGCCACGATAACTTTTTTAAGCGTTCAGATTATCTAAAAGCTAAAGGTGCTGGTCGTGTAAGCGAGAATGTTGCCTTTGGATACCGTACCGCAGAAGAGGTTGTAGCAGCGTGGATCAAGAGTGAAGGACACAGAGAGGCCCTTGAAGGAAATTTCACACACAGTGGTATTTCAGTTGTAAAGAATGATAAAGGTACTGCCTATTTTACGCAGATCTTTATTACAAAATAAGCCCCCAAATCATACCCAAATCATAATTGATTAATTACATCTTTAAAAATTCCCCAAATTTTAAAATCCCCCACAAAGACCAATTCAATTACAATATTTAAAACATTTACAAATTCGAAGACTTTAAGTTGGTTTTGTTATGTTAGATGCAGCGGGCGGGGGCCTGCTGTTTCGCTTTTACCCACGGTATGGGATTTATCGATTTTTTAAACCTCTGTTGCTCGTATGTTTCAGAGGTTTTCTTCTTTTTCAAAGTGATACTCACGTTCAACCTTACAAATACGTATGCTGTATTTAGAATACCAGCGTTGTTTACCTATTCGCTGAGCCTCTTGATGCTGTAAGTTTTTTTTCCATTCGAGAATACTTTTTTGATCTTTCCAGTAGGATATGGTGATCCCTGTTTCATTTCTTGCGCTTTCCAGTCCTAAAAACCCTGGCTGTTGCTTTGCGAGACGCTCCATTTCTTCCGCCATCTCAGCATAGCCTGAAATGTCAGATACTAAAAGAGAAGTAAAAATCACCGCATAGTAAGGTTTATCGTACATCACCTAAATAGCTACTCATTATTTTTATAGATACCTAAGGTAAGTTCACCCTGATCATTCATATAAGCTCTGTACATTCCTTCGGTATTAAATTCCATAGAAGGATTACCATAGTGATCAAGAGCGACAATACCCCCTGTACCTCCCAGGTTTGTTAGTTTTTCCTGTATTACGTTTAGGGTTGCTTCTTTTAGCGGTTTGCCGGCGTATTCCACCTGAGCGCTAATGTCATAAGCAACCTGCCCTCTAATAAAATATTCACCCCACCCAGTTGATGATACCCCGCAGGTGTTGTTATTCGCATAGGTGCCAGAACCTATTATGGGGGAGTCGCCAATGCGATTGTAACGTTTGTTGTTCATACCTCCTGTAGAGGTTCCCGCAGCGAGATTCCCGGCTTTATCAAGTGCCACGCAACCTACGGTACCGAATTTTTCATCTTTAATAAACGGATCGTAAAATGCAGTTTTAGTCGCTGTAGAATCTTGTTTTTCTCGAGCCAATGTGCGCTGTAAAGCATCATATCTATTTTGTGTAAAGAAATAGGATGGGTCTACTAATTCAATATTATGCTCCTTAGCAAACATTTCAGCACCTTTACCACTTAAAAGCACGTGCTCAGAATTGGTCATTACTTCATATGCCAGATTTATAGGGTTCTTCACATTTGTTACCCCGGCAATTGCTCCCGCATTTAATGTTTTACCATCCATTATAGAAGCGTCTAATTCGTTGACGCCATCGTGATTAAATACAGCGCCTTTAGCTGAGTTGAATAATGGTGAGTTTTCCATAACATTTATGGTGCGTTGTACGGCTTCCAGGCTTGTGCCGCCATTTTCCAAAATTTTATATCCGGTTTGTATGGCTTCTGTTAGCGCGGCTTTATAGGCTTGCTCCAGAGAGTCTGTCATATTCTCTTTTAAAATAGTACCCGCACCACCATGAATTATAATGGCAAATTCCTGTTGCTTTTGAGTTGATTGCTGTTGCGGTGCTTCATTGGTTTCCTTTTGCTTGCATGACACGCACACTATTAAACCAATTAAGAAAATAGAAAGAGTTCTCATAGAATAAAATTAGATCTGTAAAGTACATAAAATCAAATTTTCATCAAATAGATAATGATATAGGTTTAGCTCTAAAAATCAATAGCAATTAATTTGTTCTTACATTTTGCCCTTGATTATGCATTTAAACCGAATAAATAAATAGAAAGTTCGATATAATACACAAATAGAGAATTATTTAGAAAATGTAGGTAAATTGTATTATCGATAAAAAACACTTTAGATAGCTGAAAAGTGTTAAAGTTTAGATTATTTATGTTAAAAAAGACAATAAAATCGATGAAATACATAAAATGACTGTTCAAAGGTTGTAGGAACAAAATGTTCATGCTATGTTTGCATCAACATAACTCATAAACCCCAAATCATGAGAACTTTTACAACTAGCCTTTTGGCACTTACTTTCGCATTATTTTTAACAAGCTGTTCGCAGGATGAAGAGCTAATGCCTACTCAAGAAGCAACATTAGAAATTGCAGCAGACCTCACTGTAGAAGAAGCATTTGCAGCAGAGATCTTACAAAAAGTTAATACGCATCGTACATCTTTAGGATTATCAGCACTTAAGAACAATTCAGATTCTAAAGTGAAAGCTGTAGAGCATACGAAGTATATGGCTACAAAAGGAACGATAAGCCACGATAACTTTTTTAAGCGTTCAGATTATCTAAAAGCTAAAGGTGCTGGTCGTGTAAGCGAGAATGTTGCCTTTGGATACCGTACCGCAGAAGAGGTTGTAGCAGCGTGGATCAAGAGTGAAGGACACAGAGAGGCTCTTGAAGGAAATTTCACACACAGTGGTATTTCAGTTGTAAAGAATGATAAAGGTACTGCCTATTTTACGCAGATCTTTATTACAAAATAAGCCCCAACTCATACCCAAAATCATAATTGATTAATTACATCTTTAGAAAACCCCAAATTTTAAAATCCCCCACAAAGACCAATTCAATTACAATATTTAAAACATTTACAAATTCGAAGACTTTAAGTTGGTTTTGTTATGTTAGATGCAGCGGGCGGGGGCCTGCTGTTTCGCTTTTATCCACTGCGTGAGACTTATCAACTTTTAAACCTCTGTTGCTCGTTTGCTTCAGAGGCTTTCTTTTTAGAAGCAGTAAAGATCCTGTTAGATATTCTAATAAATTGTAATTTTAGCTTTAAACACATTTGTTATGGCAATTGCAAAACCGTTCAATCTTACGCAATGGGTTGAAGAAAATCGAGATCTTTTAAAACCTCCCGTAGGAAATAAGAATCTTTATAAAGAGGCAGATGACTATATAGTCATGGTGGTCGCAGGACCCAATGCTCGTAAAGATTATCATTATAATGAAACCGAAGAGCTTTTCTATCAGTTAGAAGGTGAGATTGAGGTTCACGTACAGGATGATGGTAAAAAGCGTACGATGAAACTGGGACCTGGCGATATGTATTTACACCCTGCAAAAGTGCCACATTCACCTGTGCGAAAAGAAGGATCAATAGGATTAGTGGTAGAACGTAAGCGCGCTCATCTAGAAGGTAGAGACGGTTTATTATGGTTCTGCGATAACTGCAATCATAAATTATACGAAGTCTATTTTCCGCTCAATGATATTGAAACAGATTTTCTAAAGCACTTTAAAGCGTTCTACGGAAGCAAAGAATTGCGCACCTGCGATAATTGCGGTAGCGAGATGGAGGCAGATGCCAGATTTACCGTTTAAAAGAACAAAAAGATTTGATTAAGTGCGCTCTTTGGCGCACTTTTTTATTTATGAATCTGCTAATAAATGCTTTAGAACCCTCTATTGATTTAGTAACTTCGGAGATATAAATTACATTTAATTAGAAAACCACAATATAATGGCTAAACACCAAATACATACAGCAATTAGAGATGCACTTAAGGCCTTAGAAATAATGCCTGAAAATCCCGGGACATCAACTGGCTCTGCGTCATCAAGTGAAGGAGAAGCATTTGACTCAGTCTCTCCCGTTGATGGAGCGACCATTGCAAGCGTCACACAAACCACTCCCGATGAGTATGAGCAGGTGGTTCTAAAAGCACAGGAAGCCTTTAAAACGTGGCGTACTATGCCCGCACCTTTGCGCGGAGATATTGTACGTCAATTTAATGAAGAGTTACGACGCTTAAAAGAACCTTTAGGTAAACTAGTTTCTTATGAGATGGGAAAAAGCTATCAGGAAGGGCTGGGAGAAGTGCAGGAAATGATAGATATCTGTGATTTTGCTGTGGGACTTTCCCGTCAATTACACGGCTTAACAATGCACAGTGAGCGTCCCGGTCATCGTATGTATGAGCAATACCACCCATTAGGAATTGTAGGTATTATTTCGGCATTTAATTTCCCGGTTGCCGTATGGGCGTGGAACACGGCTTTAGCCTGGGTGTGTGGGGATGTTGCAATCTGGAAACCTTCAGAAAAAACGCCGCTTACCGGTGTTGCCTGTCAAAAAATTGCAGCTCGTGTTTTTGCTAAAAATAAGCTGCCTGAAGGTATTTCGTCTTTGATTAATGGAAACTATAAAGTAGGTGAACTGATGACTCAAGATGAGCGCGTACCGCTTATCTCTGCTACAGGTTCTACCCGAATGGGAAAACAGGTTGCTCAAACCGTAGGCGCACGACTGGGTAAATCACTTTTAGAATTAGGCGGAAACAATGCCATAATTGTAACCCCTGATTCAGATTTAAAAATGACGGTTATAGGTGCTGTTTTTGGTGCTGTAGGCACTGCCGGTCAACGTTGTACCTCTACACGTAGATTAATTATTCACGACAGTATTTACGATAAAGTAAAAGATGCAATTGTTGCTGCTTACGGGCAATTACGAATAGGAAATCCTTTAGATGAGAAAAATCATGTAGGTCCGGTAATAGACAAAGACGCTGTAAAGAATTATAAGAATGCACTTACTAAAGTTGTCGAAGAGGGTGGAAACCTTCTTGTGAAAGGTGGTGTTCTTGAAGGTGATGGCTTTGAAAGTGGTTGTTATGTAAAACCTGCAATTGCAGAAGCTGAGAATCATTTTGAAATTGTACAGCACGAAACTTTTGCACCTATTCTATACATTATGAAATACAGCGGAAACGTAGAACACGCAATAGATTTACAAAATGGAGTTCGCCAAGGGCTTTCTTCTGCTATAATGACAAATAATTTGCGCGAAGCAGAACGATTTTTGAGTGTAATGGGTAGTGATTGTGGGATTGCTAATGTAAACATAGGAACCAGCGGAGCTGAAATAGGCGGAGCCTTTGGTGGTGAAAAAGAAACCGGTGGTGGTCGTGAAAGCGGTTCTGATGCCTGGAAGGTATATATGCGTCGTCAAACAAACACGATTAATTATACAACAGAGCTTCCGCTGGCACAAGGAATTAAGTTTGATTTATAATGTATAAGATGCAAATTTGACTATCATAACTATATAAAAATTAAAACTGAAAGTCAAAATGAGCCTGTCGAAGTTTATTAAATTCGTTATCAAATGGTCTTCGACATGCTCAGACTTTCAATACTTACTAGATTATAAGCAAAGGTGTTTTTTATTTTCCGGCAAACAAATAAACCAATCCAAAAATAAGGAGTACTGCCAGTATAGCCAGAAATATCTTCCAGAACGAATAGGGTCGTTTCCCTGAGATGCTTCCATTTTCTCCATTTACAAAAAAACTGTACTCTTTATTCTTATAGCGGTACGCACTTATATAAACCGGGAGTAAAATATGTTTAAAGGTTTCTTCCTCAAGATTTATGTCAAGCCTGCTTATTTGTTGTTCATCACCCCCAATGTCGCGTCGTGCCCAGCTGTTTGCAATGCCGCGCATTTCTTCTTGTGATTGTAAATGACCATTTTTTAGAGGAATGGTATATTTTTCAGTTACAAAACCTGATAAAAAACTGCTCTCAAAAGGTTGTAATTTTTTTAAATCCCATAACGATACACCTTTTGGAACTTTATCGGTGTGTTGTTTAGAGGCACTTATTAAGGTGTCATCTATAAAACCTTTGATAGAGCCGCTTGCAGGTGACCATCTGGTTTTGCGCACCCGTCTGGTTTGTCTTTTTCCGTTACTGTCTTTATAGGTTTGCGTTTCATAATAATAATCGCCTCGCTGGCCGCTGTAGTTTCCGTAGAGTTGTGCATCAAAAGTCCAGTAGGGTAAATACAAACCTTTAGTGAATTGAGGATCTAGCGTGGCTTTTTTCAAATCATCTGGTGCCCACCACAATCCATTAACCCATTTTTTAAAGCGTAAAATGGCTTCCTGTTGTGCGATCTGAAAAGGCAATACTGCTCCGGGTAAAATCCATTGTTCAGTTTTTGCATCTTCCCGAATAAGCGGTGTCCCGCAATATACACAGTGCAGCGATTTATAATTTTCTTCAATATGCTGATTTGCACCACAATTCTTACAGTGTAAAATGCTTATTTCTTCACTATTTGCCTGGCTGCCTTGATTCTGTAAATACTGTCTAAGAGGCAATTCTTTAATAGGATCTGTGTCTAGATTTATGTGCTCTTCATGACCACAATACTCACAGGTTATACTGGTGGTGCCGGGCTTATATTTAAGCTCAGCGCCACAGTTTTTACATGCTTTTTTAAGTTCAGATTTTAAAATAGTGGGTTCAGACACGCTGTAAGTGCTATTTTAAATTAAACACCGGGTAATGGTGGAGGTGTGTTTCCGCCTAGAAACGATTTAAGCTCTTCTACTTCTTGTAAAGGCTTCCATTCTGTTAAACCTTGTTTCCAGATTAAAGAATCTCGATTAATCGTGCGTGAAGCAAAAAGTGCCTGTAACTGTTCAAAACTTACAGGGCCTTGCTGCTGGCTGTTGTGCGCATAAAAATATTGAGTTGCAGCCGGCATAGGAGGTGGTGTTGCCGCCGCTTGCGGCTGCCTTGCTGCTTGTGGTGCACCACCCAGCATCGCACCACCCATTTGTTGTGCTAAGGCAAAGCCCATACCCATGCCCATACCGGCACCTGCTGTGCCACCATCATTAGCAGCAGCAGCTTCAATAGCTTTGGCTGTTTTAAATTTAGTGAGCTTATCAAGATCCAGCTTATCTATACGGCTATACTCAAAGATTTCTTTTTTAAGCTCTTCGGGCATAGATACGTTCTCGATGTAGAATTTTTCTAGCGAGATGCCTACACTCAAAAACTCAGGCTGCATTACTTCTTTGCAGGTTTCTGATAGTTCTGTGGTGTTAGCCGCGTACAATTCTATAGGTAGTTTTGCTTCGCCTACGGTGTCTGTAAACCGCGTTGCTATTAGACTTTTTAGGTGTTCATTAATTTCAAAGTTTGTAAAATTATTATCTGTACCTACAATGTCTTTAATGAATTTTCCGGCGTCATTTATGCGGAAGGCATAGGTTCCAAAAGCGCGTATTTCTACCAGACCAAAACGGTCATCGCTAAGTGTAATTGGGTTTTTTGTGCCCCACTTTTCGTCTGTAAATAAATGAGTGTTTAAGAAGTATACCTCTGCTTTAAACGGACTGTCAAAGCCATATTTCCAACCTTTGAGAGTAGATAAAACAGGAAGGTTTTGAGTATTTAATGTATAGGTGCCGGGAGTAAAAACATCTGCCAGTTGCCCTTCATTTACAAAAACAGCCGTTTGACCCTCGCGTACAATGAGCTTTGCATTGTTTTTAATTTCGTTTTGATAGCGCTCAAAACGGTGCGCAATTGTGTCATCTGTATAATCGAGCCATTCAATAATATCTATGAATTCGTGACTCAGTTTTTCTTTAATTGTGTCAAATATTCCCATAGTTGCTTGTTTTACAGATTTATGCTTCTTTTTAAGTTAGTAGTAGAAATCTTATTATTGTTTCAGAAAAATAACATTTTAATTTCTTCCTTCTTCGTTAGGATATAATTTATAAAGAGGTTCGCTTTGCCAAAATTGTTTTGAATCAACATCTAAGATTGAGAGTTTTCCTTTAAAAGCTGCACCGGTATCTACATTCCACACATTAGCCATTTGAGTGGGTATGTCTCTATTTATTCTGGTAACAGGGGTGTGGCCTATATAAACTTCCTTATGATGAGTTAGGCGTTTAGGATACTCAAGATTATCTTCTTGAAGGGTTTTGTCTAAAGCTACTGCCATTTCCCAAAAAGTGCGATCCCAGTAAAATACTGTTTTGTGGTGCTCATGTTCTGGCCCATTGTGATTTTGAAAACCTGCGTGCACAAACATTCGGTTTTGATCGTCTATATAGTAATCTTCGAGATTTTTATAGAATTCAAGATGTTCTGCTTTTTGCTCTTGAGAATATTCTTTATAAGAGTCTATCGTGCTTTTACCACCGTGGATAAGCCAGATTTCATTGCGTTTATCGGTCGTGAGCCATTCATAAACCAGATCGTCGTGATTGCCACGTATAAAAATACATTTATGTGTTTTTGATAGCGAAATAAGAAAGTCTATGGTTTGTGCACTTTCACTCCAGCCATCAACATAATCACCTAAAAAAAGAAGTAGATCATTTTTTGAAACCATTGCGTTTTGAAGTACTTGTTTTAAACCTTTAAGGCCTCCGTGAATATCGCCTATTGCAAGTGTGCGTGTCATTAGTTGTATTTTACTTTTCGTAAGATTCGTAAGTTTTCTTTATATGCGTTATAAAGTTTTTTACCGAATTTTCGTAAAAACGGATATAAACTTTCAAGCTTTTCTAGTGCAGACTCAAAACCATTTAAATAGCATATTAGATAAGTTGCAGGAAGATTGTAAAGATCTTCAAGTTCGCCTTTATTTAATTCCTTATTCGCTAAAACCTTGTTGAGAATGCTTGTGTTGTTATTATAGATATGATATAACAGTTTTTGATCATATTTAGGAGGTTCAAAAACAAGATTGTTATTAATTACATAAGAACCATTTTCTTTAAAATAAATAGTTAGCTCTTCTAATGGGTAGTATTTATAGCTGTTTTGTACGCCAAGCAAAACATATTCTAGAATACAAAATTTATCATCATTCATTGTGATAGAAACCTCGTCTAGAGCTGAATAAAATAAACGTACTTGCTCGTTAATGAGCTCAATGTCAACCCTACTGTAATAGGTGTTTCCTTTAATTATTTTTTTAGTTCCTGCCCAGCAGACGACAAATTGTTCTTTAAAAACCCTGTAATCTGTAAATAAATCTGCGTGACGCACATTTATAAAGTCAATCACACCGTCTAATGTGTGCTCTATGCTGTTGTGCGCATGCTTTTCAATCGCTTCAACAACGGTGCTGTTTACATCGCTCAGCTCGCTTTTAAATGATTTAGGCATAGAGATGCTTCCGTCTCTGTAAAAGACCGTACCTCCCCAATACTTCCAGATATTTTTTTTGAGAGCTGTGAGAAGATTATTCGGTTTAATGGTAACGAGACCCACCACCATATCTTGTGGCAGATGTGGAAACGGAATATTTTCATAAGAAACTAAAGGAGGGTTATCTAAGTAGGCATTAATAAGATTTTGAATTTTACTGTCGTCAAAAAACGGAACCCCAGTAATCTCATTACCTTCATCTTCAACACCAATAACGATATAACTGTTGTTTTTTGGGTTTGAGTTAGAAAGTGCACAAACGTGTTTTAAAAACTTAGCCTTACCTTCTTTATTACCTATTTCTACTTTACGCTTTTTGTCATAAAAACTGTTCTCATCACTATGGGCGAGAAGATTTTTAATAAGTAAGCGTTTGTTGATCATTTGCTTATTGCAATTATTATTTTTATTGCTATTAGTTTAATCAAATTTACTTCCTCGTATTTCTGAATTCTTTAAATAGTCTGAGAATTTACCCAATTGATCTATTAAATCCTGAGTCTCCTCATTAAATTTACGAAAGGAATTTTCATCCAGATATCCTCTGTCTAAACATCTTAATAATTAGGATTTGACTTTACAACAAAAGCCCCTGGCAATACCCAGAAAATTGATGAATTTTTTGTTCCCGCCTCTGCCAAAACCTTCTGCAATATTATCCATCACAGATCATGAAGATATATTGATTTAATTTCTTAGTTCAAAATCATTCCTTAGTGCAGTAGTTTGTATTAATTGCCATATCTGTGTACATGTAGGCGTGCTTTCTTATAAACATCAAGCTCTTCGAATGAATTGTAATGTGCCATAACCTACAGAAAATGAATAATAATGACAATAAAAATAATAATTAACTTTTATTCACAACCGTACTCGAAGCCTGATCAACACTCATAACAACCAGGTCTGCTATATTTACATGATACGGTCTGGTAACTACAAAATGAATGATATCTGCAACATCTTCGGCTTGTAAAGGTTTAAATCCTTGATATACTTTGCCGGCTTTACCATCATCTCCTTTAAATCGCACTTTGCTAAATTCGGTTTCTACCATTCCCGGATGTACTGCTCCTACCCGAATGTTATAACCATTTAAGTCTATGCGCATTCCTTGATTTATTGCATCTACAGCGTGCTTACTAGCACAATAAACATTACCCTTAGGATACACTTCTTTTGCAGCAGTAGAGCCAATGTTTATTATATGACCGGTATTTGCTTCAATCATTTTAGGAATAATCATATTGCTTACATATAATAAACCTTTTACATTTATATCTAGCATAGCATCCCAGTCGTCTGTGCTACCATCTTGTAGGGTATCTAACCCGTGGGCATTGCCTGCATTGTTGATGAGAATATCTATTTGCTGAAAATCTATAGGCAAACCATTAATAGATTCTTGCACGATCTCTTTATCTCTCACGTCAAAACTTAGGATGTGTACCTTTACGTGCTTACTTAACTCTTTCTGCAGCGCTTGAAGACGATCCTGTCTTCTTCCGCAGAGAACAAGATTAATGTTGTTTGAGGCAAAAACGCGTGCTGTCGCGGCGCCAATACCACTAGTAGCACCGGTTATTAGAGCTGTTTTATTTGACATAGAATTTGATTTTTTAAACCCTAAAATTGATGAATCAAGATTTGAATTGCTACTAAAACTATATTAAACTTAATAAGTTTAAAAAGAACTGCTTTAAATGTACGTTGATTAAAATCTTTAGATCATTTATCTTTGAATTGCAATCTAAAAAGGGTTGCTTTTTTTTTGCAACATTTTAAAAAAAAGGCGGTCTCTTATGAAGCCCTTATAAAAGACTTCTAAGCCTTTATAATGTAGGGTTTTAACGATAGCTTAACAAAAACATTAGTAATAAAATTTAACCTTGTAGGCCTTAGAGTCATATAAAAATAGCATACATATTATGGAAAATACCAATGCGTCTGTTGATATAGGAGCGCTTAATGAAAAGATAGAAAGAGAGAGTGCGTTCGTTAAAATTCTTACGATGGAGATGAATAAAGTCATCGTAGGTCAAAAGCATATGATAGAGCGCCTGTTAATAGGTCTTTTAGGTCGTGGGCACATTTTACTAGAAGGGGTTCCCGGTTTAGCAAAAACACTCGCTATTAATACTCTTGCGCAAGCCGTACAAGGTAGTTTCAGTCGTATTCAGTTTACACCAGATTTGCTTCCGGCAGATGTTGTAGGTACGTTGATTTACAATATGAAACTCAATGATTTCAGTATAAAAAAGGGACCTATTTTTGCAAACTTTGTTCTTGCAGATGAGATAAACCGTGCTCCTGCAAAAGTGCAGAGTGCGTTGCTTGAAGCGATGCAGGAAAAGCAGGTGACCATTGGTGACGAGACCTTTAAATTAGACGCACCGTTTTTAGTAATGGCGACTCAAAACCCGGTAGAGCAAGAAGGTACCTACCCACTTCCAGAAGCACAGGTTGACCGTTTTATGCTTAAAACAGTTATTGACTATCCTAAAATTGAGGATGAGCAGTTAATCATACGTCAAAATTTAAAAGGATCTTACGAGAAAGTAAATGCTGTAGTAACGGTAGAGCAAATTCTAAGAGCTCAGGACGCTGTGCGTGAAGTATATATGGATGAGAAAATTGAGAAGTATATTCTTGATATTGTATTTGCAACCCGTTATCCCGAAAATTATAATCTTGCAGAACTTAAGCCTTTAATAAGCTTTGGTTCTTCACCTCGTGGTAGTATAAACCTGGCTACAGCAGCAAAATGTTATGCGTTTATTAAAGGTCGCGGGTATGTGATTCCTGAAGATGTACGAGCAATTATACATGACGTGTTGCGCCACCGTATAGGAATTACCTACGAGGCAGAAGCAGAAAATGTTACTACCGAAGAAATCATTAATAAGATCGTAAACGAGATTGAAGTACCATAAGAGCTGAAAATTCAAAGTAAAAAATTGAAAATTTAATTAAAACTGAAAAGCAATACTTTTTTCTTTTTAAGAAAAAGGATTAGGGAGAGCGGGTTTATGGATACTAAAGAGCTTTTAAAAAAAGTACGCAAAATAGAGATCAAGACCAGACGGTTATCTGATCATATTTTTGGTGGGGAATATCATTCTACATTTAAAGGTCGCGGGATGACCTTTAGCGAGGTGCGTCAATATCAATTTGGAGATGATGTACGTAATATAGACTGGAATGTTACTGCCCGCTACAGCGAGCCTTATGTAAAAGTTTTTGAAGAAGAGCGCGAACTTACAATGATGCTTGTTGCTGATGTTAGTGGTTCAGAATTTTTTGGTACAGACCAGCAGTTTAAATCTGAAATTGTTACTGAGGTTGCTGCCACGCTGGCGTTTTCGGCGATGCAGAATAATGATAAAATAGGATTGATTCTATTTTCTGATGGCATCGAACTTTATATTCCGCCTAAAAAAGGGAAATCTCATGTTTTGCGTATTATACGTGAATTATTAGAATTTAAACCAAAAAGTAAGCAAACCGATGTTGCGCAGGCACTAAAGTTTCTTTCGAGCGTGATGAAGAAAAAAGCGATAGTTTTTGTGCTTTCAGACTTTATTGCAGATGGTTACCGTGATACTATGAAAATCGCTGCAAAGCGTCACGACATTACGGGAATTCGTATCTACGACCAGCGCGAAGAAGAGATTCCTAGCCTGGGCGTTGTACAGATGGAAGATGAAGAAACTGGTGAGTTACTTCTTGTAAATACAACCTCTAAAAGCGTACGTAACAACTACTCAAAATATTATAAAGAACGGGTTGCATATTACAAAGAAAGCTTTACCCGTAGTGGTGCTGGCGTTATAGACGTGCGCACCGATGAGAGTTATGTAAAAAAATTATTAGGTTATTTTAAACGAAGAGGATAAGAGTACAATGAATAATAACCCCAATACATCCCTAAATAGTATTAACATAATCGCTTGTAACAAGATAATTTTATTCTGGATACTCATTTTTTTCGGAATAGGAAGTTCACACGCGCAACAAGTTAAAGGCACTATAGACAGTACTTCTATACGTATAGGAGCGCAAATCACGTATGAATTTCAAGTAGAGGCAGACGCTAAGGATCTTGTGATTTTTCCCGAAGGACAAACTTTTTCTCCTTTAGAGATGATCGAATCATATAAAGTAGATACCTCATTTACAGGGGCAAAAATGAGTCTTATAAAGCGCTATGGCCTAACCCAATTTGATAGTGGTTCCTACACCATACCACGCCAACTTGTTACGATAAATCAACAGCCTTTTTACACAGATTCTATTGCTATTGAGGTTAACAATGTGCAAGTAGATACCACAAAACAAGGTCTTTATGATATTAAAGATATTGTTGAAGTTGATCACGCTACTAGTAAAGTGTGGGAATATCTCCTTTATTTTTTAATCATTGCGTTATTAATAGGAGTGTTCTTATTTTTTATAATACATAGAAGTCGTAAAAAAGCTGAAGCAGAGCGTAAATTGCCACCTTTTGAGCAAGCTTTATTTTCTCTTCGGAAACTTGACGAAGAATATAAAGAACCCACTCGCGGCATAGATCAACAGGAAGTTACAAAGGCTTACTATTCTAAACTTACAGAAATAATAAGACGTTATCTAGATGAAGAAGTTTACAACCGTTCTATGGAAAGTACTTCGGCAGAATTAATAGATAAACTATTACAGGAAAAACAATTGGGTAAAATAGATCTGAGTAAAGAAACCATTCTAAAACTAGATCAGATTCTAAAACGAGCAGACCTTAGTAAGTTTGCACGTATGTCACCGGGTAGCGGTCAGACCGAAGCAGATCGTATTGTAGCAGAGGAGATTGTCAAAGAGACAAAAGAAGCAATTCCTGCACCTACTGAAGAAGAGTTAATGCGTGATGCTGCTTATCGTGAAGCTTTGGCAAAACGCAGGAAGCGTAGATTAATTATTTCAAGTATTGTAGGTGTTTTTACTATTCTAGTACTAGCGACGGGTATTTTAGTAGCTGTTAAAGGCTTTGATTTTGTAAAAGATAATTTTATAGGTCACCCTTCAAAAGATTTATTAGAAGGTGATTGGGTGCGTAGTGAATATGGCTATCCTCCTGTTATTGTAAGTACACCGCGAATATTAGAGCGTAATGAAATTCCTATTCCAGACTCGTTAAGAACTCAGATGGATATGAGCACCTTTACTTACGGAAGCTTAATCGATCAATTTTATATAGTAGTTAATAACACGCGTTACGGAGGTGATCAGGAGGCAGATTTAGAAAAAGCAACTCAAGGTTTCATAAGTACTTTAGAAGCTAGTGGTGCAAAAAATCTAATCGTTAAAACCGAAGAGTATACCACACCCGAAGGAACAAAGGGACTTCGTGTGTTTGGCTCAGGAGCATTTCCTGACGCACTAAATAATAAGAAATTTAGTCCAGGTTCTTACGAGATGTTATTATTTACTGCTCCGGGAGTATTGCAGCAAGTTCTTGTCGCCTGGCGAGATGATGATAAATATGCTATAGATATGGCAGCACGTATCATTAATTCTGTAGAATTACAAAAAACAGTACCTACCGATGTTAAGTAATTTTGAATTTCAAAATCCTGAGTTTTTTTGGTTGCTGTTACTAATTCCGGTAGTAGCAGTCTGGTATTTCTTTAAAAGTAATAAAGTAACTGCGCAGGTCAAAATTTCTAGCTTAAAAGGGTTTAAAGCAGGAAGCGGTTTCTTAGCAAAATTAAGACCCATACTTTTTGTGTTAAGACTTCTTGCTGTAGCTTTTATAATAGTAGCTCTGGCACGTCCTCGCACTGTAGATGTCTCTACACGTACTAAAACTACGAGAGGTATAGATATAGCTATTGCAATAGATGTATCGGCGAGTATGTTAGCTAAAGATTTAAGGCCAAACAGACTTGAGGCATTAAAAGATGTAGCTGCAGAATTTATTAAACAGCGTCCTAACGACCGTATAGGTCTGGTAGAATATGCCGGCGAAAGTTATACACGTACTCCCATCACAAGTGATAAGAGTATTGTGTTGAGTTCGCTAAACGACATTAGATACAACAGTATTATTGAGGGAGGTACTGCTATAGGTATGGGGCTTGCAACTTCAGTAAACCGTTTAAAAGACAGCAAAGCAAAAAGCAAAGTCATTATTTTAATGACAGACGGTGTTAATAATGCGGGCTTTATTGAGCCGGTTACAGCTAGTGAATTAGCGGTTGAGTTTGGTATTAAAGTATATACTATAGGTTTAGGTACAAATGGTACTGCGCTTTCTCCTGTAGCTTTGCGGCCAGATGGTAGTTTTCAATATGGGAGTATTCCTGTAGAAATTGATGAGACCTTGCTTAAAGAAATAGCAGATAAAACTGGTGGACTTTACTTTAGAGCCACAGATAATGAGTCTTTAGAGGAGATTTATGCAGAGATTAATAAGCTTGAGAAGACAGATGTTGAGGAGTTTAAGTACACTAATTATGAAGAAAAGTATCGCCCATTAGTGATTTTGGCCGGTTTGCTACTTCTTTTTGAGCTCTTGCTTAGAAATACAGTATTTAGAAGTTTTGTATAGTTAGAAATAGTAATAACAGTAATAATTTAGTTTGTGTATTTACTAGAAGAAAAAATATGGTTTTGGGCGCTATTGGCAATACCGCTGATAGTAGTATTGTTTTTTGCAGTTGCGTTATGGAAACGCAGCGCTCAAAAACGATTTGCAGCAAATAGAACGTTATTTAATCAGTTAACACCTAATCGCTCTGTTTTTAAGCCGGTATTCAAGTTGGTCATAATCTGTTTGGCAATTGCATTTATGGTGATCGCATTGGTTAATCCTAAAATAGGAACCAAGCTTGAGACGGTAAAACGAGAAGGGGTAGATGTAGTTTTTGCGGTGGATGTATCTAAAAGTATGGATGCAGAAGATATTGCACCAAGCCGTATAGACAAAGCAAAACAACTCGTGGCACAGGTTATTAATAATCTGGGAAGCGACCGTGTGGGCATTATCGCTTATGCAGGAAGCGCATACCCGCAGTTGCCTATAACAACAGATTACAGCAGTGCAAAGATGTTTCTCAATTCGATGAATACAGATATGTTATCGAGCCAGGGAACCGCAATTAAAGATGCTATTGAGCTCGCTAAAACCTATTATAATGATGAGGAGCAGACAAATCGCGTTTTGGTAATTATCTCAGATGGCGAAGATCATGAAGGTGATGTTGCCGCTATCGCAGAATCTGCTGAAGAAGTAGGTATTAGAATTTTTACCATTGGTGTGGGTACAGAGGCTGGTGACCGCATCCCGTTAAAACGTAATGGAGTTATCCAATCTTATAAGAAAGATCAAAATGGGGAAACGGTAATTACTAAGCTAGATCCTGCAATTTTACAGGAGATTGCCGCTTCTGCAAAGGGTGAGTATATAAACGGAAATAGTACTCAAGATGTTGTAGATAAGATGGGTACAGCACTCAATCAAATGGATAAAAAGGAGTTTGAAGCAAAACAATTTGCAGACTTTAAAGATCAGTTTCAGTGGTTTTTAGGAGCGGCATTATTGTTGCTTGTTTTAGATGTATTCCTTTTAGAGCGCAAAACCGCCTGGGTGCGAAAATTGAATTTGTTTAATGAGAATACGACTAAGTCTTAAACAAAAGTTGATGATGATGAAGAGAAATAATTTAAATAAAACATACATTTTAGGAATTTTATTATTCCTGATTTCGGTGACCGTTTCCGCGCAAAGCGATAAACCAGATCCGGCAATTTTAGAGGCGCAGGATTTTGTTGCAGATGGTAATGAAGCGTTTGTTTCTAAAGAATTTACTATTGCAGAAACTTCCTATAGAAAAGCAGTGGCGAAGAATCCTGCTAATACCACTGCAAAATACAATATGGGCAATAACTACTACCGCAATAAAAAATATGCAGAAGGGATGACGCGTTACATTCAGGCTGCTGAGGTTGCACAAACTAAAGCCGAAAAACATAAAGCCTTTCATAATTTAGGCAATGCTTTTTATCAGCAAAAAGATTATAAGAAAGCGGTTGAAGCTTATAAAAATGCTCTACGCAATGATCCTACAGATGAAGAAACCCGTTATAATCTAGCTCTGGCTAAAAAAGAAGAAGAGAAAAACGGCGGAGGCGGCGGTGATGATCAGAAAGATGATAATAAAGACAAGGGCGACGACCAAAAAGACAAAAATGGGGACGGCGACGATGAGAAAAGTGATGATGGCAAGCCAAAAGATTCTGATGATGAAGGAGATAAAAAGGATAAGGGCGACGAGAATAAAGATGATAAAGGTAAACCTGAAGATAAGGAGGGAGATAAACCTAAAGATGGCAAAGACGGCGACAAGCCTAAAGAACAGCCTCAACCGCAGCCCGGTCAGGGTCAATTGTCACCCCAGCAGGTAAAAAGTTTACTTGAGGCGATGAAGAATGAGGAGAATAAAGTTCAGGATAAAATGAATGCCCAGAAAGTTAAAGGAGCAAAAGTCAAAACAGATAAAGACTGGTAGTTAACAGAGTTGTATATAAATTTAGCCTGTTTAAGGCAAAGCAGAAGTTATAATGAAGATGAAGCTAAAATTTTTGCTGATTGTTTTTTTTGCCGGTTTCTCTGCCTGGTCTCAGGTAAAGTTTGATGCCGTAGTTAGTAAAGAAACATTAGGAGTTAATGAGCGCTTACGTGTAGATTTTGAGATGAATGAAGATGGAGACAACTTTAGACCTCCCAGTTTTCAAGGGTTTGTAGTTGTAGGTGGACCTAATCAATCTATTAGTAAACAATGGATAAACGGTAAATCTAGTTTCTCTAAGACATTCTCGTATTTTTTACAGCCTAAAGGCACGGGTAAGTTGCAAATAGGTGCTGCAGAAATAGAAATAAACAATACAGTTTATAAAACCCTACCTATAGAAATAAATGTTACTGGAGCAGTAGAACTGGCTAAAGATCCTAATGATCCCGCATCTTCTGCGGCAGAAAATGTGCATCTGGTTGCTGAGGTTTCTAAATCTAATCCCTATTTAAATGAAGCGATCACCGTTGTTTATAAGCTGTATGTTTCTCGCGAAACAGCTGTAAACGGATGGAATGAAATAGACGCGCCCAAGTTTGCCGATTTCTGGAGCCAAAGCTTAGATGAGAAGCAATTTAAAGTGTACGACGGGACCTTTAACGGCAAACCATATCGGTATGTGATTTTGAGAAGAACCTTATTATATCCTCAAAAAACAGGTGAATTGGATATTGAATCGCTTGCGCTCAATATTAATGTTGAAGCACCTACAAACAGACGCGATATTTTTGGTATGCGAATTACGCGACCGGCACAAATAACAGTGTCTGCACCTAAGAGAAAAATTAAGGTAAGAGAATTGCCAGAAGCTGGTAAGCCCGATAATTTTACGGGAGCTGTAGGTAAATTTGATTTTAGTGTAACTGCCAGTAAAACTAAACTGGATGCTCAGGATGCATTAGATTTGACACTTACTGCAAAAGGAAACGGAAATTTAAAACTCTTTAAACTTCCTAAGCCTACATTGCCAAGTGCATTAGAAGTTTATGAGCCCGAAAATCTACAGGATGTAAATGTATCTTTATCTGGTATGACCGGTAAAAATGAAGAGCGTTATACGATTGTTCCACAACGTAAAGGTGCATATCCTATACCACCTATACGCTTTTCTTATTTTGATCCCGTAACAGAGCGCTACAATACGGTAAGTAGTGACGAGATTGTAATTACTGTAGAAAATGGGCCAGATGCTCTAACTTCGGCTAATGGAGTGAATAAATCTCCTGTAAAAGCAGCTGTTCAGTTTAACTATATTAAATCGGAAGCAGATTTAGTAGCTCAAGATAAAGATTCATTCTTTATGAGCAAGCTGTTTTGGGGACTACTTGCAACTCCGTTAGTTTTAATTCCGTTTGCTATCTTTTTTGGTCGTAAGCGAGAAGCATATCAAAACGATATTAAAGGAAACAGGCTGCGTAAGGCAGATAAACTTGCCCGAAAGTACCTGGGAGAAGCAAAGAAAAACTTAGGTGATCAGAAGGCGTTTTATCTTGCTTTAGAGAAGTCATTACATAACTTTTTAAAGGCACGGTTAAATATTCAGACCAGTGATATGAGTAAGGAGCGCATAAGTAGATTACTACAGGAGCGTGGCGCAAACGTGAGTACTACCGCAGATTTTATTAAGTTACTTGAGAGTTGTGAATTTGCAAGATATACACCTGCGAGTATAGATGCTATGCAACAGGATTATAACAATGCCGGCAGTGTAATCTCTGAAATTGACAAGCAATTATGATAACACAGAATATGTATTATACCTATCGCAACCTAATTCTTGTTTTGTTATTGGGAGTAGTAACGATAAGCAGCAGCTTTGCACAAACTCCTGAGCAATTATTTCAAACCGGAAACTCCCAGTATGCACAGAACAATTTTGAGGCAGCTATTGTTAATTATGAGAAAGTTCTAGAGTCGGGTTACGCATCTGCCGCGGTATATTATAATCTGGCTAATGCTAATTATAAACTTAACCGTATAGCAGCAAGTGTCTATAATTATGAGAAAGCACTGGCTTTAAAACCTAATGATAAAGAGATTAAAAACAATTTACAGTTTGCCCAAAATATGACCATAGATGCGATAACCCCGTTGCCGCAAAATATATTTAAAAAATGGTATAACCAGATTCTGGGTGTTTTTACTATAGATGGCTGGGCAACCGTAACGGTGGTATTTATACTCATATTTACACTGAGTTTTTTAATCTATTTTTTTAATAAGGGAGTAGGTAGTAAGCGTATTTTCTTCACAGTGTCTTTTGTAGCACTGGGGCTAGGAGTATTGAGTTTAGCTCTTAGTTTTCAGGCAAAATCAAATGAAAATAATAGGGAATTTGCTATTGTTTTTTCGCCAGAGGCGGAAGTAAAAAGTGAACCCAATAATTCTGGTGAACAGACGTTTGTTCTGCACGAAGGCACTAAAGTACGAGTATTAGAGGAACAAGGGGAGTGGCAATTAGTACAACTTGCAGACGGTAAAGAGGGTTGGATGACTAAAACAGTTTTAAAGACGCTTTAGATTTATCGTAAAATTAAGATTTCTTTAAGAACACTTCGCTACTTTTACTAACTTGTAAAAAATAATGAGAATTTGCACTTAAGAACCTGTTTTTTTCTTTTTCTATTTGTGGCTTTTTTAGTCACACCGGCTGTTGTATCTATTGTTCAGAAAGATGCCAAGTCATTAGTCATTCCTATGACTGAAGAAGAAAAAGGTTCTAATACCGCAAATGAGCTTGAAAAAAATACAAAAATCACGCACGATTACTTAGTGTTCTCATTCATCGAGTTCAAGGAGCAGAAGGCTATTGTTTATACGTACAATCAGTTTGCGTATAGTATATATCTAGACCCTGCATCTCCTCCCCCCAAAGCTTAGTTAACTTCCCTAATATAACCTAGAAAATTTTCCCTTCTTACATCGTGTAATGAGGGTATACGCTATTATATAAAATTTAAAAATTTCGAAATAATGATAACTTCAGCAATAAATAAACAGATTCAAGATGGCTTAACACCAGATGCTGTACTAAAAGATTTAGTACAGGGTAATGAGCGTTTTGTAAATAAAGAAATGCATCAAAGAGACTTTAGCGCTCAAATAAAAGATACTACGGGCGGGCAATGGCCTAAAGCGGTAATACTAGGGTGTATTGATTCTAGAGTGCCTGTAGAAATGGTTTTTGATCAAGGGTTAGGTGATATTTTTGTGTCTAGAGTTGCAGGTAATTTTGAGAATGCAGATATGCTGGGCAGTATGGAATATTCTTGCAAAGTTGCGGGGAGCAAACTTGTAATGGTGCTAGGTCACGAGTCGTGTGGTGCTGTAAAAGCTGCTTGTGATGATGTTAAATTA
This sequence comes from Leeuwenhoekiella sp. NPDC079379, assembly GCF_044542075.1. Taxonomy (NCBI): domain Bacteria; kingdom Pseudomonadati; phylum Bacteroidota; class Flavobacteriia; order Flavobacteriales; family Flavobacteriaceae; genus Leeuwenhoekiella; species Leeuwenhoekiella sp. NPDC079379. The sequence continues at coordinate 566,576 of NZ_JBITTU010000001.1, read as the reverse complement.
GGTAACATTACCCATTTGCTAAGCAATATTAAACCTGCTGTTGAATACACAAAAACTAACGGAGAGCGTAATTCTAAAAATGATGAATTTGTCGCTGGTGTAGTTGAGAATAATGTGAAACTTACAATAGACCGCATCCGTGAGAAAAGTGAAGTTCTAAAAGAAATGGAGGATGCCGGAGAGATTAAAATTGTGGGAGGTGTTTATTCTATCACTACAGGTAAAGTAACGTTAATCTAATAAGTAACCAACCATGTTTAAAAATTTAAAAAACGATTTTCCGGCTAGTGTAGTCGTATTTTTTGTTGCGCTTCCTCTATGTTTAGGTATTGCATTAGCAAGTGGCGCTCCCTTATTTTCAGGATTAATAGCAGGTATCGTTGGTGGTGTCGTTGTGGGAGCAATGAGTGGCTCTAGCCTGGGTGTTAGTGGTCCTGCTGCTGGGTTATCTGCAATTGTATTAGTTGCAATCTCTACGCTTGGAGGTTACGAAAATTTACTTGTAGCAGTAGTTTTGGGAGGTGCAATACAATTATTATTTGGAGTTTTAAAAGCTGGGATTATTGGATATTATTTTCCTTCCTCGGTTATAAAAGGAATGTTGACCGGTATAGGTATCATAATTATACTAAAGCAAATCCCACATTTTTTTGGTTATGATTCTGATCCCGAAGGAGACTGGGCATTCTTTCAGGTAGATGGTAGAAATACCTTTACTGAAATAGGGCAAATATTTGATAGTATAAGTCCGGGTGCAACTGCCATTGCATTTGTAGCCATGTTTATTCTTATTCTTTGGGATGCAGTACTTAGTAAGAAGGGGAAGATTTTCAAATTAGTACAAGGTCCTTTAGTTGCTGTAGTGTTAGGTATTCTATATTACATATTTACTCAGGATTCTGAAGCCTGGGGTATTTCTAATGATCATTTAGTAAAAGTACCTGTACCAGATGATTTTGACTCATTTATAGGTCAATTTACGTTTCCTAACTTTAGCGTTATCACAGAGCCTCAGATATGGATAACCGCATTTACAATTGCTCTTGTTGCGAGTCTAGAAACCTTACTTTGTGTGGAGGCTACAGATAAACTAGATCCAAAAAAACGCACAACGCCTACAAACCGCGAACTTTTTGCACAAGGTGCCGGTAATATAATTTCGGGAATGATTGGAGGACTGCCAATAACACAGGTAATTGTACGTAGTTCTGCAAATATTCAATCTGGTGGTCAAACTAAAATGTCTGCGATAATTCACGGGTTTTTATTATTGATCTCTGTAATATTAGTTCCTAACGTGCTAAACCTAATTCCGCTCTCTGTATTGGCTGCGGTATTATTTTTAGTAGGTTATAAGCTTGCTAAGCCTTCAACATTTAAACGTATGTGGACTTTAGGTTGGAAACAATTTATTCCTTTTATTATAACAGTACTAGGTATTGTATTTGCAGATTTACTTGTGGGTATTAGTTTAGGTCTTGCAGTAGGAATCGTTGTTATTCTTATTAAAAATTATCAGAATTCCCACTTTTTACATATTGTAAGAGAAGAGGAAACAGGACTTGATGTTGTAAAAATGACTTTAGCCGAAGAGGTGACTTTTATAAATAAAGGGGCCATTATGAAAGAGTTAAACAATCTACACGAAAATTCATTTTTAGAAATTGACGTGCGCAAAACGCGTTATCTAGATCAAGATATTATAGAGATTTTAGATGATTTCAGTTTTAGAGCACAGGATAAAAATATAAACGTTAAGATTATTTCTGAGCGCGGTACTATTGAAAACCCAGAAAGCTATGAGCAATTTTTTAGCCAGGCAAAGAAAGACAATCTGAAGGTTTCTGCATAAAGAAGCTGTTTGATAAAATGAAAACGCCGGTAATTACCGGCGTTTTTTATTTAATAATATTTCGTTTAAATGAGGTCTAAATTAAGCAGGCTCGAGTTCTAATTGAGAATTCACAGGATCTTCCGTTTTTAGCTTATCTACTTCTCTAAGTAAATTAGGCAGTACTAAAGGAGCTATGGGTTGTATAGCATTATAGACAATAGATTCTTCTCTAATTTTATCGTCTATAATAGTCATTGTAACTGCAGAACTAAACATAATAATTACACTTAGTATAAAGGCTACTTTTAGTAGACCAAATAGCCCACCCAGGATTTTATTGACTACGCCTAACATAATTAGAGACGCAACCTTAGTTAATAAGCGAGCGGCTAGACTAATAATTAGTACTATGATTATAAAAGTAAGTGCAAAAGCAAGTAGATTTATAGTCTGCTCACTCCAGTCTACCTTATCGTTAAGATAATCTACAGCGTAGTATGAGAAATGAATTGCACCATAAACACCAATTACTAAAGCAATAATTGATGCCAGCTCAATTAGAAGTCCATTTTTAATGCCTTTATAAAGGCCTAGAATCAAAAAAATCCCTAGAATAATATCAAGATAGTTCATACGTTAAAAATACTATTTTTAAGAAGCTTGTTGATTATATTTGCGGCTATGGCAAGAGATGAACAACTTAAAGAACGCTGGGACCAGATAGTAACAAAACTCTCTGCACGGTTTGCAGATGGTGATACATTAGATCTTGATGCGATTATATATTTAATAGGGGTGCAGGAATTAGGGCAACCCGGTAAAAAATTTAAAAAGGACGATAAGCTTGATTTAATGCATATTGCAATCTGTAGATTGTTAGAGCCTTTTGGCTATTATAAATTTGATTATCAAGATGCAGATGGGTGGCCTCATTATGAAGTTATAGATCAATTACCTACACTTAAATCTGGTGAGCAATCTTTGCTTATGAAAGAGGCTATTGTACAGTATTTTTTAGAAAAAGAATTAGTTCATTAATTCAGAGTAATTCAGCCTATGCTATTAGCGCTATTGCAGGATGTATTTCCTAATGATACAGGTCCTATTTATAAAGAGACTATTGCGGGTCGATTTCCTGTAGAGCCTTTTAACACATATAGTAACCTCATTTTTCTATTTATCGTAATCTATTTTGGAATACGTATATATAAAGAGCCTAAGAATCAATGGTTTTTAATGCTTACGCTTCCCTTTATATTTATTGGGTATATAGGAGGTACATTATATCACGGGTTGCGTAGTTCTGAGGCTTATTTGCTTATTGATTGGGTGCCTATACGAGGTCTTAGTTTTGCAGCTATATTATATTTTGTTTTTAAATGGAAAGATACCTGGAAGAAACGTCTCTTTTTTATAGTGGCAATAGGTTTAGCTTTTATTGGGTTGAGGTATTTACCTGTAAGTGAAAATTTAGAACATAATTTAGGTTATTTAATAAGCGCACTTACTATACTTATACCTATACTCGGCTATTTATCTAAAACTAACTGGCGTAATGCACGACCTGCTATTATAGCTTTTGTGATTTTTGGCTTTGCTGTAGTGTTTAGAGTACTTGATAACAGACTTGATTTTGAAATATTTTGGATGGGAACCCATTGGTTATGGCACCTTTTTGGCGGCACTGCTGTTTTCTTTATACTCTTATATATTTTTAGAGACAATAAAGCCCAAGCCACCTATATTTCTTAAATTTGTGCCTTCCTAATTTAAAGGAATTATGCTAGAAAAAATAAAAGAGCTTATCGCAGAAGCGGAAGCGTTTACAACTACATCACTCGAAGAAACAGAATCTTTCAGAATTAAATTTTTAGGGAAGAAAGGTTTGTTTAATGAGTATTTCTCTGAATTTAAGAATATACCCAACGAAGAGAAAAAAGAATTTGGGCAAACGATAAACACCCTTAAAACGGTAGTTCAAGAGAAAGTAGATGCGTTGAAAGCTAGTCTTGAGGTAGTAGAAGATAAAGGTATTTATGGTGATTTAACCAGACCCGGAGAGCCTGTAGTATTAGGTTCACGTCATCCTATATCTATTGTTAAGAATCAAATCATTGATATATTCTCACGTATAGGTTTTGATGTGTCTGAAGGTCCTGAGATTGAAGATGACTGGCATAATTTTACGGCACTTAACTTGCCAGAATATCACCCTGCACGTGATATGCAGGATACATTCTTTATACAAACAGATCCAGACGTTTTGTTGCGTACGCATACTTCATCTGTACAAGTACGTTATATGGAAGCTAATAAGCCGCCAATACGTACAATTTCTCCAGGTCGAGTATACCGTAATGAAGCAATATCTGCTCGTTCACATTGCTTTTTTCATCAGGTAGAAGGCTTGTATATAGATAAAGATGTTTCATTTGCAGACTTGAAGCAAACGCTTCAGCATTTTACGACAGAGATGTTCGGAAAAAGTAAAATACGCTTAAGACCTTCTTATTTTCCATTTACAGAGCCTAGTGCAGAAGTAGATGTGTATTGGGGTCTTGAGACGGAGACAGATTACAAAATGACTAAGGGAACCGGCTGGTTAGAAATTATGGGCTGCGGAATGGTAGACCCTAATGTACTTGAAAATTGCGGTATAGATTCTAAAGAATATAGTGGTTTCGCATTTGGTATGGGCATAGATCGTATCGCTTTATTATTACATCAGATATCAGACATCCGTTTGCTTAGTGAAAACGATTTACGCTTCTTAAATCAGTTTAAGAGCGCTCTTTAAACAGTTATAAACTTACCTCCTGCGGAAACTTCCTCAGGTTTATAAAATAGTAGTTGCTATGAAAAAGTATCTTGTAATTGCGGTTCTTGCTATCGCACTTGTCGCTGTAGCTTATTTGACGTTTGTCATAGCAGCTATTAAAATTATGATAGGAAGTATATTCTTAGGGATAATGGCACTTGCGCTTTTAGCTTTATGGATTATGTGGAAAGTAAACGACTAATATGCGTAAAGATATTAATATACCTGAGGTTTCTGGTGTTTACATTGCTGCGGTAAAGGAGTTTAATGAAGACCACCGTACGACAGACTGGAATGCCTACATCACAAACGATACAGCGCACCATTTAGAGTTGGTTATGATTGTCTCTAACGGGTATAGTTCAAATCAAGTGACGAGTCAAATGCGTCATAAATTAGAGAAGCTGCCTTCAAAATCCTTTGCTAAAATTGAATTTATTGAAGATAGTGTTCTTGAGCTTACAAATCAGTTTGCAGTTACCTATTTTCTAGACGGAAAACTTTACGAAAAAACATTTGTTTTTGCAGCGGGTAGTATACAAGATCATAATTTAGGCCCTGTGCCTGCCATGCTAAAAGAAGGTGTGCTGGCAGAGTAATTAATCTACTTTTTCAGTAAGCTTGATAAATGTTTTTTTTGGGTCTTTTCCTTTGTATAGGATGTCGTAAACAGCGTCAATAATGGGTGTTTTAGCACCTAATTTTTCATTTATTTTGAAAGCACTTTCGGCTGCATAGTAGCCCTCTGCAACCATACTCATTTCCATTTGAGCGCTTTTAACCGTATAGCCTTTACCTATCATATTACCAAACATTCTATTGCGGCTAAATACAGAATAACCCGTCACCAATAAATCTCCCAAGTAGGCAGAATCGTTTATGTTACGCTTCATTTTATGCACTTTTTTGATAAACTTTTTCATCTCGCGTATCGCATTGCTCATTAATACACTTTGAAAGTTATCGCCATAGCCCAGGCCGTGAGCTATACCGGCAGCAATTGCATAAATATTTTTAAGCATTGCAGCATACTCAGTGCCTATCGTGTCATCGCTTATGGTAGTTTTAATATAATCGCTGCTTAAATACTTTGCCATTACTTTTGCGTGGGCTTCATCTGCACAAGCAATCGTGAGGTAAGAAAGGCGCTCAAGAGCCACTTCTTCTGCGTGACAAGGACCGGTGATTACTCCTATATTTTTAAAAGGGATATCATATTTATCGTGAAAATGCGCGCCTACAATTTGCCCAGTTTCAGGAACAATACCTTTAATAGCCGAAAAAACTATTTTATCCTTAAAACTAGCGGTTACCTGTTCTAATTCCTTACCCACAAATGCAGATGGTATCGCAAATATTAAATAGTCTGCGTATTCAATAATTTCATTAATATCATTACTTAGTTTCAATTGTGCAGGATTAAACTCTACCGCACTTAGGTAATTGGGATTGTGCTGTTCTTTCTTGATGTGTTCTAAAGCATAATTACTACGCATGTACCAACCTACCTCATTAAGGTTTTCTGATAACATTTTTACAATTGCCGTTGCCCAACTTCCGCCTCCTAAAACCCCAAATTTTAAGCTCATAATCTAATTTGTTTACTACCTCAAAAGTACAGATTTTCTAGCCCACCTAAAACCTTGAAAACCACCTCCATTATTTTTTGGCACGCGGTTTGGTTAACAGTTAATATAATTCACAAGCCAGACGTCAATGCTAAGAATTTACAGGAATAGTTATTTAGAAAACGATTCCTTGAGTTATTAACTTAAAAACTTACAATCATGAGAACTATAAAATTACTTAGCGGTTTTGCTCTTATACTGTCAATGTTTACATCGTGTTATACAGATGTCTATTTAGAAGATGAGGTGATTATTGAGCCACAACTATCTCTTGGGGAAGTTCTTAATTCGTATGAATTATGGTATGTAGATATAGAGCAAACTAAAGGTAATGCTGCAATTCCTTTTATGGAAAAAGCATTTACGTTATCATTTATAAACGGATACTTAAGAGCAAATAACAATCTGGTTGCAATAGGCGGTCAAGGTAATGGTTTTGGTATTCCGGTAGGCTATTATGATCTATTTGATTACGATCTTGATATTAGTCACGATATAGATGGTTTTTATTCTTTTGAAGTAAGCTTGTTAGCAAACGGAAGCATAGAATTATACAATAGACCATTGCGAACTTCTTACATACTTAAAGGATATCAACGCAACACTTTTGATTTTGACCGTATTTTTTACGACAACATCCATTTCTTTTTGCAGGAATATGCAGCGTGGGAAAAAATATACACCAGTAAACAAGGAGCCATTAACGAATTTGACGCAGAGAATTTCCTTCAGTTTTTACCGGCTTCAGATGGTGGAAATTTTGAAAGTTCTCAAGATCCTAACGGAACTTCTGTTAACTCGATTTACTGGGATTATACAGGAATATATGAAGTACAGGATGTTACTAATAATGCTTATTTAAAGACTCTTACGCTAGATTATGATTACTTTCAAAATGAATTTTTTGAGCTTTCTATTCTAGACGATTCAACAATCTCGTTATATCAACCTTCATCAGGTACTGAGTATCGTTTTAGAGGAAAAGGATATATAGCATACAAAACACCTGAAGAGGGGAAAAGCAGAGTTAAGCAAAGCGAAATAGAACAAACTATTAAGCAAATGAAAACGATAAAGAAGTAGATAATTTTTTGGTTGGTTAGTTAGAAATCGCTTTGAGAGTTTATTCTTAAGGCGATTTTTTTAATTTTTAGACGTAGCAACACTATGATTTTGATAAAACAGAAATGAAAAATGCAGCTTTAAAGATTCACATAGATTTAGATTACTCTTATTATACTCTTAAGATGCTATTTTGTAATTTACATTCTTAAAACTAACTAATACTAGAAATAAAGTTATGGGATTATTTTCATTTATTAAAAATGCCGGAGCAAAAATAGGAATCGGTAAAAGTACAGCTGAAGAAGCTGCAGAAAAAAAAGCAGAAGCAGCCGCAGCTGTAGCTGAGGCAAATAAAAAAGCAGCATCTTCTTTAAAAGAAACAATTAGTGATTTAGGTCTTGAAGTAGAAAATCTTGAGGTAACTATTTCTGGCGAGTCTGCCGTTGTTTCTGGTAAAGCTAAAGATCAAACCACAAAGGAGAAAGTGGTGCTTGTAGTGGGTAATGTAGAAGGTATTGCACAGGTAGATGATCGCATGGAAGTTGATCATACTGAGCCTGAAGCTCAGTTTCACACTGTAGAATCAGGAGATACGTTAAGTAAAATAGCAAAGAAATTTTATGGCAATGCTATGAAATACCCTGTTATTTTTGAGGCAAACAAACCGATGTTAAAAGACCCAGACAAAATTTATCCTGGTCAAATGTTACGTATTCCTAATCTTGATTAAGTTTTAAAAAACGTATAAATAAAAAAGGCCGCTTCAACATATTGAAGCGGCTTTTTTTATCTGTAAAAATTCATTTGATCTATATAAACCCAAACCGGGTCTGGTAATAATGGTCTGCAGTTTTTGTCTTCTTTAAGTGCTTTGCGAATAAATGTAGAAGAGATTTCTACAACAGGAGCGTCGACAACGTGTATGTTAGCGTGGTTTATCAAATTATTTTCTTCTTGCTTTTCTGAAATTCGAGGGTAAACGTAAATCTCATGGTTTTCTAAAATCACCTCATAGTTTTTCCATTTATGAAGCGTTTTTAAGTTGTCTTCTCCCATTATCAAACTAAACTCATGTTGTGGGTATTTTTCTTTAAGATGGGCTAAGGTGTTTGTAGTATAATTAGGTTGTGGCAAATTAAATTCTATTGTGCTCGCTTCAATTTTAGGGTAGGCTTCTAAAGCTTCTAAAACAAGTTGATATCTATGGTTGTTATCTAAAAGACTACTCTTCTTTTTAAATGGATTATGCGGTGTAAGCACCATCCATATTTTGTCAAGGTCGCTGTATTCAGCAAAATGGTTTGCAATAATTAAATGCCCTATATGAATAGGATTAAATGTACCAAAGTATAGCCCTATTTTCATATTTGAGATTAGTTTGTTACAAATTTTGTAACCAGATCGTATGCTTCAATTAAGGCAATATCAAGATCGTTATTTTCAATAATATGATCAAATTGTGGAGCGGTAGCAAGCTCAATACTGGCTTTAGCTACACGCATATTTATGCGATCTTCACTTTCGGTTTTGCGTTTTTTCAATCTTATTTTTAACTCTTCAATACTGGGAGGCTTCACAAATACGGCAAGTGTACGTTCTGGATATAGTTTTTTTATATCTAAACCACCTACAACATCGATATCAAAAATAACGTGTTTGCCAAGTTTCCAGATGCGCTCTACTTCACTTTTTAAAGTGCCGTAGAAATTATCTCGGTAAACCTCTTCCCATTCTAAAAACTCTTCAGTTTTAATACGACGTTTAAACTCTTTTAATGAAAGAAAATAATAGTCAACACCATCTTGTTCTGTAGGTCTGGGTTCTCGAGATGCAGCTGAGATACTAAATTCCAGATTTAATTCTTCTTTAGCTAAAAGCCACCTTACAATGGTTGTTTTCCCACTTCCGCTAGGTGCCGAAAAAACAATTAATTTACCTCCTTCAGTCATTTTAAAGTACGTTTAAAAGTTGTTCTTTAATTTTTTCTAGTTCGTCTTTCATGCGTACAACAACTTGCTGCATTGGTGCGTAGTTAGATTTAGAGCCTATAGTATTTATTTCTCTTCCCATTTCCTGACTTATAAAAGCTAGTTTTTTACCATTAGAATCTACAGATTTCAATGATTTCTGAAAGTACTCTAAGTGGTTGTTTAAACGTACTTTCTCTTCTGTGATATCGTACTTTTCTAAATAATAAGTAAGTTCCTGCTCAAAACGATTTTCATCTACTTCTGTTTTTAGATCGCTCACCGCTTTTATAAGACGCTCGCGAACACCCTGCATACGCTCTGGGTCTAAAGTTTTAACATCCTCCAAGTAAGTCGAGATATTTGAAATACGTAATTCAAAATCTTCTTTAAGTACTTTGCCTTCGTCAATTCTATAACTATCAATGGCATCTAGGGCAGTTTCAAGACCGGTTAAGATGGTTTTATATTCTTCATCGTCAATCTCATCTCGTTCGGTTTTAAGCGCGTCAGGCAATCTCACAGCCATTTTTAAAAGTTCAACCTCATCTGCACCGGGAGAAACAGCTTGCAATTGCTTGATATATTGTTTTACAACATCAGCATTAATTGAGGTGCTGGTTTCTTCTCCATTAAGTTCAACATATAAACTAAAATCTATTTTACCACGCTCTAGTCTTTTGGCCACAAGGTTTCGTAACTCTAATTCTTTCTCTCTGTAAAAGGAAGGAATACGCGCATTAAGATCCTGGCTCTTGCTGTTAAGAGATTTAATCTCAATGGTAATTTTTTTTGTGGGAAGCTGATTAACAGATTTCCCAAAACCGGTCATAGATTTTATCATGCAAATAATTTAATTTTCAAAGATAGCAAAACAGAATGGTTAAGCCTCTTTTAGAATTTTACGAATACAGGCTATTATTTATGTCTAAAATTAATAGTTCATAATTAAACGGTTAAAAAACAAGGTATATTTTGCTAAAAGGAATTTTAAGCTTCAATTACTTAAAAAGAATGGTTACAATGCTGAGCATTAGTTAATTTAATTCTAATGTCAATTATTATTAGAAGTGCATTTTCTACTTTCGGCGTATGATAAATTACATATTTTCTGCTCTTATTTTTCTTGTAACGGTAAAAGGATGCAGTCAGGAAACACAGGTTGATGAAGTTATTTATACAGCAAGCTCAAGAGGTTTTTTTGAGCAAGTGCGCGTAACAAATGATAGCTGTATATTTAAAAAGGCAAAAGACACGATTCCTTCAAAAGCAATCGCATTAAATGATAAACAGAAAAGTGATTTAAAGGAAGCTTTAGACAAAATATCTGTAGAAAAGCTCAATAGGATTGCAGCACCTTCTGAAGCTCATACTTATGATGGCGCAGCAATGGCAACTTTAAAAGTGAAAAAAGGAGATTCTTTATTAGAAACGCGAACATTTGATCACGGAAACCCTCCAAAGCAATTGATAGATTTAGTTAATCTAATGCATAGTTTTGAAAACTAATTATCAAAATGACAAATTAAAAGAGCTCCTTTGTAAGGAGCTCTTTTAATTTATAAGAAAAGATCTACAGCTTGCGCAGCCAAATGTTTCTAAAACTTACCGGGTTTCCGTGATCCTGTAGTTTAATAGGACCTTCACCGTGAGCTTCATTTTTAGGTTTCCCTATATATTCGGTAGTACCTTGTATCTCAACATTATCTTGCACTAAAACACCATTATGTAAAACAGTTACAGTAGCAGATTGTGTCTTGTTACCTTCGGTATCAAAGACCGGTTGATGGTAGATAATATCATATGATTGCCATTCTTTCGTGGGCTTTGTAGCATTTGCTAGTGGGATACTTTGCTTATAGATTGCAGTTGCCTGCCCGTTAGCATAGGTGCGGTTTTCAAAACTATTTAAAACCTGTACTTCGTATAAGCCCTGTAAAAAGATTCCGCTATTACCTCGGCCCTGTCCTTCTCCTTCAACAACTTGCGGAGCTTGCCACTCGACGTGCAATTGCATGTCACCAAAAGACTCTTTTGTTTGAATATCACCCGTACCGCCTACAACAGTCATTGAGCCGTCTTTGTTTATCTGCCAGGGCGCATTTACGATAGAGTCTGTTGCGCTTTTCCAGGCATCAAGGTTCTCACCATTAAACAATACAACCGCGTCAGAAGGGACACCTTTTTCATTAAAACTTACTACAGCCGGTTCTGGTTCCCAAACTTCAGTTTCTTTAGGGTCTGTTATGGGGGCTTCTTCAACCACCGCAGTGGTGTCTTGTGTTGGAGCAGTAGTTTCGTCGCTCTTCTTTTCTTCGGAAGTATTACAGGAGATTAACAAACCTGCAGCCAGAGCCGGAAGTATAAATGTTTTTTTAATCATCATATTAAAGTTGTTTGATTTTTATATTTCGGTAGGAAACTTGATTTCCGTGGTCTTGTAAGGCGATTTTTCCCGATTTTACCTTAGCAAATGCTTCCCAATCTGCAAACTTAGATTTTGCAACCATAGCATCCCATTCTTCACCAGTAACCGGAAATGTTACAACTTCTTCACCATTCATAACTACAATACCTTTATTGTTATCATAATCAATAGTGATCTCATAAGTATTCCACTCACCGGCAGGTTTTACAATACCTTCAGGAGCTGCGATCATATCATATAAAGCTCCAGAACGATGTGTTGTTCCTGCTTTAGCATCAGGATGACGCTCATCATCTAATACTTGTATTTCGGCACCTGTGTAATAAGGTTCATTGAGCTCAGGATTCTCTTGTACACCCCATAATATCCCGCTGTTTCCACCTTCTGAAATGTTCCAGTCAAGACTTAAGACAAAACTCGTATAGGTACTGTCTGTAACCAGATTCTCGGTTCCTTCCCGTTTTTCTGCTGGTGTAAAAACTAAAGCGTCGTCAACAACTTTCCATTGTGTAGGCTCGGCACCATTATATACATGCCAACTGTCTAGACTGCTACCGTCAAAAAGAACAGTCCAGTCATCAGGTTCTGATTGCGTTTCATCAGCTTCGGTAACTGCTACTTCTTCTTTTTCAGAATCTTTAGGTTGATCTTTACACGAAGCAAAAAGTGCTAAAGCAAGACCTAATATTAATGTGATTTTTTTCATGGTGATATTTATTTAATGCCTAAAATTCGTTTTAATTTAGCTTCGTCAGTTTCCGCACCTGCAAAATCATCAAAAGCTTTTTCTGTAGCTTCTATAATATGACTGGCAATAAAGGGAGCTCCTTCTCGTGCTCCTTGCTCAGGAGATTTGATACAGCATTCCCATTCCATAACTGCCCATACTTCACAGCTGTATTCGGTAAGTTTTGTAAAAATGGTTTTAAAATCGATCTGACCATCGCCTAAAGAGCGGTAACGTCCTGCACGATCTCTCCAGTCGCCATAACCGCCAAAAGCACCTTTCTTTCCCGTAGGATTAAACTCTGAATCCTTAACGTGAAACATCTTTATAAACTCGTGGTAGTTATCTATGTACTCAATATAATCTAATTGCTGAAGTACAAAATGGCTGGGATCGTATAAAATATTTACCCGTTTGTGATTGCCTGTCGCTTCGCGGAAACGTTCAAAAGTTACACCATCGTGAATATCTTCTCCAGGATGCACTTCATAGCAAACATCAACTCCCTGCTCGTCAAAAGCATTTAAAATAGGAGTCCAGCGATCTGCAAGTTCTTTAAATCCTAATTCTACTAATCCCGGTGGGCGTTGTGGCCACGGGTGAAAAGTATGCCAAAGTAATGCACCACTAAATGTACCGTGAACGTCTATGTCAAGATTTCTACTTGCTTTTGCAGCATACATTAATTGATTAACAGCCCATTCCTGACGTTTTTTTGGGTTGTTTTTAAAACCTTCTGGAGCAAAATTATCAAACATCTCATCGTAAGTGGGATGTACTGCGACCAGTTGCCCTTGAAGGTGTGTACACAGTTCGGTAATCTCTAGACCGTAGCTGTTTACTTTACCTTTAAGTTCATCGCAATAGGTTTTACTTTCTGCTGCTTTTTTAAGATCGATTAACCGGGTTTCCCAGGTAGGGATTTGAATTCCTTTATAACCTAGATTGCTTGCCCATTTACACAACCCGTCAAGAGAATTGAAGGGTTCTTTATCGTCCATAAACTGAGCGAGAAATACTGCAGGGCCTTTTATGGTTTTCATTTGGTTGTTTGTTTTATACAAACACAGCGCCTAAGTGACGCTGCGTTTTTGAATTATTAATTTGTTAAGCTAACCCAGGCGGCGTTATTATCACTTGATGCGACAGATGCGTATATAAACTGCATGCCTCTTAAACCGTCATCTATAGTTGGGAAATCTGGTCGTTCAGAGCAAGCTGCGCCTTCTTTTACAGCAAGAACTTCTTTAGCAAAGCTTCTATAAATGGTCGCGAAACCTTCTAAATAACCTTCCGGATGACCAGGAGGAACTCGGGTATATTCAGTAGATTCTGCATAGGTGCCGTTTCCACCCGGAGTGTAAATCTGTTTCGGCTTGTCTAACCAATATGCGGTAAGCTCATTTGGATTTTCCTGATACCAAGCTACACTTCCTTTTGTACCATAAACACGTATGCCCAGGTTGTTTTCTTCACCGGTTGCTATTTGTGAAATACTCAAAGAGCCTTTAGTATTACCTTCAAGACGCAATAAAATATTACCGTCATCATCTAAAACACGCCCTGCGCCAAAACTGCTGAGGTCAGCAGCAACTTCTACAATTTTTTTACCCGTGATATATTCGGTTAAGTTTTCAGCGTGCGTGCCTATGTCGCCTAAAGCACCGCCAATTCCAGATTTTTTAGGATCAACGCGCCAGCTGGCTTGTTTGTTTTCGGTTTCTTCAACAGCGGTAGACATCCACCCTTGTAAATAGTGAACAACTACTTTGCGTAGTTCGCCCAGATCACCATTTTCAACCATTAGTCGCGCTTGCTTGACCATAGGATAACCAGTGTAATTGTGCGTCAGAGCAAATACTTTCCCGCTGCTTTTAACCACTTTTTGAAGTTCAAAAGCTTCTTCTAGCGTAAGTGTAACGGGTTTATCACAAATAACGTGAAAACCAGATTCTAGTGCCAATTTAGCTGGTGGAAAATGCATATGATTAGGAGTCACGATAGAAACAAAATCCATACGCTCTTTTTCAGGGAGCAGCGCTTCCTTTTTAATCATTTCTTCAAAGCTTTTATAAGCACGCTCGGGAGCAACGCCTAATGCTTCGGCAGATTTAAGGCTACGTTCTGCATCACTGCTAAAGGCACCACAAACTAAATCTATCATCCCATCTATTCTGGAGGCTCTACGGTGTACATCTCCTATAAAAGAGCCCTGGCCACCGCCTACCATTCCCATTTTTAATTTTTTCATCTTATAAATGTTTTTCTTCTACTTTTTCGTTCTTGAAAAATATAGCAAAAAGAACCATAACAGCTACAGCAAACAGCACTGGAAATGTCCAGATGCCATTCCAGTCGTGAACACCTTCACTCAGCAAATTACTGTCTGTTACTTTACCTGCTATAAAGAAACCTACTAACATACCTACACCGTAGGTGGCTAATGTGATAAGGCCTTGTGCCGAACTTTTAAACTTTTCTCCCGCTTTACTATCTGTATAAATTTGTCCTGAAACAAAGAAAAAATCATAACAAATACCGTGTAATGCAATACCTATAAACAACATAAATACGAGCTCGTCTGCATTACCGTAAGCGAATAATAAATAGCGGACTGCCCACGCAGCCATACCTATAAGCAACGTATATTTTACGCCAAATCGTTTAAAAAACAATGGTAGTAAAAGCATAAATAATACTTCAGAAACCTGACCAATTGCTGCCTTGGCAGTTGAACCTTCCATACCTATTTCAGTCAAAAACGGACTCAAATTCTGATAATAAAAAGCTAACGGAATACAAATGAGAATAGAAGATAGGAAGAATACAAGAAAGTTTCGGTCTTTAAGAAGTGAAAGCGCATCAAGTCCTAAAATATCACGTAATCCTATTTTTTCTCCTTTAGCAACAACAGGAGGTGTTTTAGGTAATGTAAAACTGAAAATACCCAATACTGCCGAAGCAATAGCGGTCATTAAAAAAGTGTTTTTAAGAGCGCCTGCAGCTAATGCTTCGGTACTATCCCAGAAAAATATATAGCTAATAACCACCCCGGCAACAATCCACCCTATTGTGCCAAATACACGTATGTAAGAAAACTCTTTTGCAGGGTCTTTTAACTGTCTAAAAGATACTGAGTTTACTAAGGCAAGAGTTGGCATATAGGCAATCATATACCCTAAAACATAGGGGTAGAAAGCCGCAAAATCTGTAGCATTTGCCATTTGATACATAAGAACAGCGCCTATAAGATGAAGGACACCCAGAATACGTTCTGCATTAAAGTACCGGTCTGCAATTAACCCAATTATAAATGGGGCAATAATTGCTCCCCAGGATTGTGTTGAGAATGCAGCGCCTATCTCGCCGGCGGTAGCATTTAAATTTTGCCCCATAAAGGTACCTAATGTAACAAACCAGCCGCCCCAGATAAAAAACTCCAGAAACATCATAATTGATAGCTGTACGCGAATAAATGATTTCATAAAAAATATTAGTTAAGATTTTGTGCTGCAGAAAGTAGTAATTCTTTAGTTTTTATAATTCCTTCTTCGGCGGTGAGGTTCTCACCTTCATATTCAATACCTATAAAGCCGGTGTATCCCGCATTTTTTACAAGTTGAAGAATCTTGGTAAAGTCCATAATGGTTTCTTCTCCTGCTTCATCAAAGTTATAAGTCTTTGCGCTAACGGCTAAAGCTTTTGGCATCATTTCTTCGATGCCTTGATATCTTGGATATTCCTCTACACAGGCACCATCCCATTGAGCACCATTTTCACGTTTTACACAAAAATTTCCAAAGTCAGGAAGCGTACCGCAATTGGGTTTATCAATAGTATTGATAACTTCCATTAATAATTTTGCATTAGAAGAAAAGCCGCCGTGATTTTCGACAATTACGTCTATGTTTTTAGAAGCTCCATATTCTGCTAATTTCCCCAGACCATCTATTGCGCTAGTTTTCCAAACCTCCTTATCTGGAGCGCCTATCAAATTAACGCGAATTGCGTGACAGCCTAAATAAGCGGCGGCATCAATCCATTTTTTATGATTTTCTACAGCGGTATTACGCTCATCCTCATCTTCTACAGCAAGATCTCCTTCTGCATCAACCATTATCAAAACGTTTTGCACATTAAATTCTTCAGACTTGGCTTTCAGTTTAGGAAGAATAGAATCTAATGCGGTTTTATCATCAGAAAATGTTTCCATTAAAGGTGTGTATAATTGACTTACATATTCAATGCCTTCAAAACCCATCTCGTTAGCTTTTTCTGCAAAGTCAAGGGGGTTCATTTCTCCGCTGCGAATAGCTTTATTGAGTGACCACTGTGCGAGAGAAATCTTGAAAAATGGTTCATTTTGAGTAACTACAACGCTTTCATCTACATTATTTTCAGTTTTATTTTCGTTTTTACACGAGATAACCGAGAGTAGTATTAGGGTTGTTAGTAAGAGTTTAACGTTCATTGGTTGAGTAAATTAGGTTGATTTGCACGAGCCTCAATATTGGGTGAAAAAGGTGCAAAATATATAAGATCTCTAAATTATACTTTTTTTGGTTTAACTAAAAAATAACTTAAAATTTATATATTTGATAGCATTGGCTAGAATATATTATCAAAAAACTAGAAAAAACGTGAGTAGTATTAAACCTGAAGAAATGTACGACGCCATTGTGGTGGGTACTGGAATTAGCGGCGGCTGGGCTGCCAAAGAATTAAGTGAACAAGGTCTTAAGACTTTAGTTCTTGAACGCGGCCGTATGGTGAGGCATATTGAAGATTATCCTACAATGAATATGGATCCCTGGGATTTCAAATTTAAAGGACAACCTACAAAAGAAGAAGAGGCTAAGCAATTTAAGCAGGCGCGTACAGGATATACTACAAACAAGGCCCACAGCCACTTTTTTGTAAATGATCTAGAACACCCCTATAACGAAACAAAACGTTTTGACTGGATGCGTGGTTATCACGTAGGAGGCCGCTCCATTATGTGGGGACGCCAGAGTTACCGATTAAGCGATATTGATTTTGAGGCGAATAAAAAAGAAGGTGTTGCTGTTGACTGGCCAGTGCGTTATAATGATATTGCGCCCTGGTATGATAAGGTTGAAGAATATATAGGAGTAAGTGGTGAGAATTTAGGGTTACCTCAATTGCCTGATGGCCAGTTTGGCCCGCCAATGGATCTAAATTGTGTTGAAGAACATCTTAAGAAAAATATGGCGCAGAACTATAAAGACCGCTTGGTTACTATAGGGCGTACGGCACATATTACCTATACAGATAAAACTTTTGAAGGTAGATCTGCCTGTCAATATAGAAACCGTTGTATGCGTGGTTGCCCGTTTGGAGCTTATTTTAGTAGTAACTCATCTACATTACCTGCTGCTGAAAAAACAGGTAATATGACGCTTAGACCGTTTAGCATTGTAAAAGAAGTGGTTTATGATGATGCAACAAAATTAGCAACAGGAGTTAAAGTTATTGATGCTGAAACTAAAGAAGAGATGACTTTTAACGCAAAAGTTATCTTCTTATGTGCTTCTGCAATCGCTTCTGCATCTATTTTAATGCAGTCAAAATCTGATCGTTTTCCAAATGGATTAGGAAACGACAGTGGAGAATTAGGACACAATATTATGGATCACCATTTTCAGGTAGGAGCTTCTGGAAAGTTTGATGGTTTTGAAGATAAATATTACAAAGGTCGCCGTGCAAACGGACTTTACATTCCGCGTTTTAGAAATGTAGGTGGCGATACAGATCAACCTAACTTTAAAAGAGGTTACGGCTATCAAGGTGGTGCAAGCCGTGGTGACTGGACTGAAGCTGTAGCCGAAATGAAATATGGTGAAGATCTTAAAAAAGCAATTTCTGAGCCGGGAGGCTGGACGATAGGTATTACCGCTTTTGGGGAATGCTTACCGTATCACGAGAATAAAATGAGCTTAGATTATGACAAAGTAGATAAGTGGGGATTACCTACAATCACTTTTGATGCTGAGTGGAAAGAGAACGAGTGGGAAATGCGTAAGGATATGAAGCTACAAGCAGTAGAAATGCTTACTAACGCTGGTTTTAAAGATGTGAAACCTTATGATAATCCTGGAGCACCGGGACTAGGAATCCATGAGATGGGAACCGCTCGTATGGGTAGAGATCCTAAAACCTCTGTGCTTAATGGAAACAATCAGGTTCACGCAGTTCCTAATGTTTATGTTACAGACGGTTCATTTATGACCTCAGCAAGTTGTGTAAACCCATCACTGACATATATGGCTTTTACTGCAAGAGCTGCGAAGCATGCAGCAGATGAATTCAAAAACGGAAAATTCGCTTAATTATGAAAAGAAGACAGGTTTTAAAAAATATAGGTCTGGGTGCTGGTTATGTAATGGTAGCCCCTGCTGTTTTTAACTTATTGCAAAGTTGTAAAAGCGAACCAAAAAGTGATTGGGAGCCCGTTTTTTTAAATGCTACTAATGGCTACGCATTAACAAAAGTGCTCGATGTGATTTTGCCTAAAGGCGATACTCCGGGAGCATCAGATTTAAATTTAGCTCAGTTTATTGATAGCTACATGAATGAAGTGGCCGGAGATAAGCAAAAAGAAGAGTTCAAATCTGGAGCTAATGCTTTTGCGCTAAGTTTTAAAGAAAACTACGACAAAGAATTGATAGACGGTAAAGATGAAGATTTTGAAAGTGCCGTTGCAAAATATTTAGGAGCTGACACAGAAACACGCGATGGGTATGTAAAACGAATTTCTGAAACTCAAGACCCCGATGCTCCAAAAGCAGATTTTGATGCTCACGCAGGATCGTATGCATATTTGAATGCCGTACGCGATCTTGGGGTTTGGGCTTGGAAAAACAGTGAAGAAGTGGGTGAAAACGTATTGTGGTACGATCCTATACCGGGAGCTTACATTGGCTGTTTACCAGAATCTGAAGCTGGCGGTGGAAAAGTGATGTCACTCTAATGAAAAGACGTGTATTTATACAGAAAGGAGCCCTTAGTGGCTCCTTTTTAGCTCTGGGTGGTTCTCAATTATTTGCGATGCAAAACGAGATTAAATTGCCTCGGCATACATTTAATCTACATTATGCACCACATTTAGGAATGTTTAAAAATAGTGCAGGCGATGATCCTATAGCGCAGCTTCATTTTATGGCAGATCAAGGTTTTACTGCTTTTGAAGATAACGAGATGCGTAATCGTGAAGTTGCAGTACAAAATAAAATGGCTCAGGTTATGCAGCAGCGTAATATGCAAATGGGTGTTTTTGTCGCGCATAAAATTTACTGGACAGCCCCAAACCTCACAAGCGGAAAATTAGATCTTCGTGATGAGTTTCTCACAGATATAAAAACTTCCACAGAAGTTGCTAAACGAGTGGGTGCAAAATACATGACTGTTGTGCCGGGATATGTAGATATGTCTCAGAATATAAATTATCAAACAGCACACGTTATTGAATCTTTGAAACAGGCTGCTGGGCTTCTAGAATCTGAAGGTTTAGTTATGGTTTTAGAGCCGCTAAATTTTTATAATCATCCTGGTTTGTTTTTAAAAGAAAGTGCGCAGGCTTTTCAAATTTGTAAAGCAGTAGATAGTCCTGCTTGTAAAATCTTGTTTGATATTTATCACCAGCAAATACAGGAGGGTAACCTTTTACCTAATATTGACGCCTGCTGGGATGAGATTGCTTATTTTCAAATGGGAGATAATCCCGGACGCAAAGAACCTACTACCGGTGAAATTAATTATAAGAATATATTTAAGCATATATATAACAAAGGATACAAAGGTATTTTAGGAATGGAGCACGGTAATTCACAGCCCGGTATTGCAGGAGAGCAAGCTGTTATAAATGCTTACATTGCTTGTGATAATTTTCTTTAAGAGATCTGCATCAAAAAACAGGGGTGACTTTTTTTAAAAGTCACCCCTGTTTTTATTCTGCTTTTAAGATAGGTAAACCTACTTGGTGATTAATTCTTTTTAAGGTCTAAATAAACCCCATTTGTCCACCCGAAACCATCTTGAGTAGGGTATTCGCCACCACCTGCAACGAGAGACGTGTCTATCACGTTATATTTTTCAAGCATTTTACCAGTGCGTTTGTAAACCTGATCGTTAAGACGCAACCATCTTGAAGAAATCTGTTCTGCAAGTGCATTCTTTCCGTAGGCTTCAAGACCACGTATTGCAAGCCACTGGTGGGGAGGCCAACCGTTAGGACTATCCCACTGCTGGGTGTTAATTTTGAGAGTGGTAACCAGACCTCCCGGTTTTAAAAATTGATTTTCTAAAACTTTAGCTACTGATTCTGCTTGCTGCGGTGAGGCAACTTTAAAATACAGGGGATAAACCATAGCTAGAGAAAGGGTAGGAGATGCAGATTTTTTAGTTAGATTATAATCTGTGTAAACACCTTTTTTAGAATCATACAAATAGGTGTTAATTGCGTCTTTACGAGTGTCTGCAGCAGCAACTAACTCTTCAGCTCCTTCTTTGTCGCTATCAAACCTACGTGCTTTAGCGAGCGTTTGTTCAAGATTGTAAAGTAGTGCATTTAAATCTACAGGAATGATCTCAGTAGTTTGTATAGTCGCAATATCATTAGGGTCTTCAAACCATCTGCTACTAAAGTCCCAACCGCTCTCGCAGGCTGCTGAAATATTTAGATATACTTCTGCGGCATTTCTACCAGACTCTTCTGCCGTCGTAACATCTTCAAGATAGCTTTCTGCACGGGGAGTTATGGTATTACTGTAGTATCTGTTTAATAAGCTTCCGTCTGGCATTTTTACAACACGGTCTATAGCAGAATCTTCGGTAAGACCTTTTCCTCCTTTCATCCAGAAATCATATTCTTTTTCAAGGGCATCGTGATATTTTAAAAACACTTCTTTCTCCTCTTTAATACTTGCAAGAAGGTTTACCATTTCAGCAAAAAATGGAGGTTGTGATCGACCTAGATAGTAAGTTCTGTTTCCGTTAGGGATAAAACCTATAGTCTCTATTTGATATGCAAAGTTATCTAAGATATTTTCAATTAATTCAACCTCACCGGCATCTTTCAATCCTAATAAAATAAAATAACTATCCCAATAATATACTTCTTGAAAACGACCGCCGGGTACAATATAGGCATTGGGTAATGAGATTCTAGAGCCATTTTCTACCGCATCTGCATCTCTTTTTAAATAGGGCCAAAGTGCATTAATATGTTCTGCTGTTGTACGAGTAGTATCAGATTCAAAAGTTGAAGTAGAAATCTCAGGGAGTGTAAAATTCTCAAGTACAAATGCTTTTAAATCAAAATCAGGAAGTTCTTTAAGACGATTGTAATTTGCTAAAATACTGTCTGAAGGAAATTTAGGTTCGCAATCTACAAATGTCTTTCCGTCAGGAAATACGCGATTGGTTTGTACATCTATAAGAAGATTACCATAACGATCTATAGGATCTAGATTTTTATTAGGAAAATTTATTGGCTCCTGCATAGCAGAATCTGTTTTAGATTCTTTTTTACAGGAAGTAACTGAAAATGTCATTAGGGTTGCAAGTATTAGGGAATAGCATTTAATCATATCAGACTTTTTTTAGTGCTAAAAAGCCCAAAAATTGATCAGTTCTGATAACTTTTGGGCTTTTAGTTAGTATTTAAGTTATGCAGTTTACTCTACAATAAACTTACCTTTCATTACACTATAATGACCGGGAAAACTACAAATAAATTCATAGGTACCAGGTTCAGGTGCATCAAATTCTATAGTATCTGACTGGCCGCCACCTAACATTTTTGTATTTACGATTACTTCGTCTGTACCTTCTGGAATATAACCGTTATCTCTAGCTGCAGAAGCTTTAGCGCCAAAAGCAGGAATCTCTGTGCCTTGCGTTAACAAAACAAAATTGTGACCCATAACTTCAACAGGTTGTTTACCAGTATGACGTAAGGTTAATTTTACTTTTTTACCTGCAGCAACGCGAATTTCATTCTTATCAAACTGCATTAAGTCTGTGGCTAGAAGAACAACTTCAGTTACATTCTCGTCAGCTTTCTTAGACGTAGATGTGTTGTTAGCGCCAATTTTTACAGTTTCTTTTTCTTCCTTATTTTCTTTATCTCCGCAGTTTACAAGTAATAGAGAAAGCGCAAAAATAAGTGTGAGTTTAAATGTTTTCATTAGTTTTTGTTTTGGTAAGGGCTAATATACGTAACAATTTAGAGTGAGCCAACACTCTCTATGGTTAATAGGAATACTTTAAGATTTAGGAATTTGTGTATTAAAAAAAGCTAGTGTGCGCTCCTCATTATAGGTAGTTCTTTTAGTGGTCATAAACCCTACGTGACCCCCTCTATCAGGCATCTCTAAATGTATAAATTTGTGCGATTTAGAGACTGAAACAGGATAACATTTTTCATTTAGAAAACTGTCGTCTTTAGCATTTAAAAGCAATACAGGTACTTTTATTTGCTTTAAAAACTGACTACTGCTGCTCTTTGTGTAATAGTCAAGGGCATTTTTAAAGCCGTGAGCAGGAGCCGTATAATACTCATCAAATAAGCGCAGCGATTTAATTTTTTTATAGTTCTCTGCATTTAATCCTTCAGGAAAATTAAGGAGTTTCATCTTGTATTTTGCGCGTAAATCTTTGAGAAATGACCATCTATAAACCCAGTTTCCGCGTTTTTCTAAAGCTCCTAGAGAATCAAATAAATCTATGGGAGTAGAAATGGCAACAGCAGCAATAATATTGTCTGGTCGTTCTCGGTTTTCTCCTAAATATTTTAAAATGAGATTGCCGCCCAGACTAAAGCCACATAAATATAACTGAGTAGTTTCTTTAATGGCATTAATGTGACTAATAATTTCAGCCACGTCTTCTGATGCTCCAGAATGATACGATCTTAGTTTAGTATTAATCTCACCGCTGCAACTACGTAAATTTATCGCTGCACAATCATAACCATTATGTATGAGTTGCTTTACGGTACCTAACATGTAGGTTCTTTTAGCGGTCCCTTCGAGACCATGAAAGAGTAGAACAGTCTTTGATTGTGTCTCGGTGTTCTTAGAATAACTCCAATCAATATCTATAAAATCGCCGTCTGATAAAACAACGCGTTCCCGTTTTTGCTTAACACCGTATACACGTCTTAACTTTGCAGCAAAAATCGTGTTGAAATGCGTGTTTTTAAAAGGCCCTTTAGCGGTATACGTAGATTCAATTAATGGCATTAATATAAGATATCATCTTTAGGTTTTATACTTTCAGGTAAATTCTCTTCATCAAGCATATCCCGTAAATCTATTTCTATAGTGCGACAAAGCGCGGTCATAGGCACATCATTAGCTTTACCTTCAAAAGGATCTTCACTGTTGTCTCCTACATATTCCATAGTGGTAAAAATCCACATTATTAATATTGTAAACGGAATCATTTGCAAAAACATAAAAGCAATCTGTCTTGCGGGTTCAATATCTTCAGAAACGTGATTTTCAAAAATATTTAATAGACCTAGCGGAAGCAGTAATACAAATATCCAGGTAAACACTTTAGAAAAATAACCGTATTGTCTCGGAAATGGAGTATTTTTTATACGTTCACACATCCCCTGAAAATCATAGAATTTTGCCAAAGCTTCTTGTAATTGCATTTCTTGAAAGCCATCTATAACCTGATCTTTTCTTAAGCGTTGTAGTATTAAAGCTTGATTTTTTAAAAGATGTGTTGCGGGGTTAGCTCTGTCTTTAGTCTCATCATATTCACTCTGCCCTACATATTGATGCACTTCACTACTTTCTTGGTTACGTTCAGCATGGCGGTCAAAAAGACGTTCAACTAGTGCACCTTCCTGAAGACTCCAGGTACGTGGCTGTCTTAATTGAACGCGTAAGGCATTAAGCCAGGCGATATGTCTGTAGAATAAATCTCTCCTTATTTCTTTTTCTGCAATAGGGTCATCTATACTTATAAGGCTTAATACTCGTATACCCCAGGTGCGACTCCAGTTTACAATCATTCCCCATATTTTACGACCTTCCCAAAAGCGATCATAACTCTGACTGTTTTTAAAACCAAGGTAAAAAGAGACAGCAATACCTATAACTGTCAACGGTTCAAAAGGTATATCTATAAAATACCAGCCTAAATAGTGGTACACAAAAAAAATGGCTAGAGAATAAACTAGAAAAAACAGAAGCTCTTTCCATGTATAACGCAAAATTAACTTCCAGCTTATATTTCTTCTAATTAGCATATGTTCTTATTATTCTGGTCAAAGATAAAGTGATTCTTAATGAATGGAATACGTATTAAGGTAATTTTAAATAGTATGCACGCATAGGATATTTCAATATATTTGCGTTTCAAAAGAGACTTATGTATACAAAACAATTTGAAATACGCTGGAGTGATATAGATGCAAACAGACATCTAGCAAACAGCGCTTATATAAATTTTATGAGTCATACACGTATGGCTTTTTTAATGGAAAACGGATTTGGTCATCAGGAAATGGCTAAGTATAACATAGGCCCAGTAGTATTTTACGAGCATATGTATTATTTTAAAGAAGTATTTGCAGGGAAGCCTGTGACGGTATCCCTACAGTTAAAGGGTATCGCTGAAGACGGGATGTACTTTGAATTTTTGCATAACTTCTACGATCACAAAGGCCGAAATTTTGCAAGTTGCGAAATGATGGGTGCCTGGATCGATTTAAAAGAACGCAAACTTACAGCATTACCTAAAGAGCTTATAGACAATCTTTCAACTTTAGAGCGCACTGAAGATTTTAAAACGCTTACTAAAGAAGATACACGCAGATATGGTAAGAAACCCCAGGATTTAAGTTAAGAAGTAACCGTTTTCTTTGTTCGGGTAGACAAATAAACCCCCGTAAATATTAAAAGACCCGCTATTGCGCGTATAGGGGTAATTCTGTCTGCACCCACTAGAACAGCAAAGATTACAGCAATAAGTGGCTGCAGATATATAAATGCTCCTACCGTAGAAGCTTTTAAGGTTTTCAAGGCGTAGAGGTTGAGAAAATAGGTAGAAAATGTGGTGCCGGCAACTACAAATATCATAATCCAAATTGCTCTTGTAGGTAGTTCTAGCCAGTCTACAGCTGTAAATTCGGTTATAGTAAAAGGTAAATTGAGAATGACACCGGTCAGAAACAGCCATTTCATTAGTGTAATTGTTGAATATTTGTGGGTGATGGGTTTGACTAAAATAAGGTAAACCGCATACGTTGCACCGTTTATAAAAAACAGCACATTGCCTAAAGGTATATTAGGTGCATTAGGTTGCTGCGATGCACCAAATAATACAAGTATAAGTGCTCCTAGCATTCCTATAGCAATCCCTAAAATCTTAATAAATCCTATTTTTTCTTTTAGAAAAATTGCGGAGAGAATTAAAAGAATTACGGGAGATAACGTAATAATAACAGAACTATTTATAGGTGTAGATAAGCTTAATCCTTTAAAAAAAGCAAGCATATTTATAAACATACCAAAGACGGCACAGCCAAGTAATCGCCGATAATCCTTAGGGTCTATTTTTTCTGACTTTGTAAAAATACTTGCCAGCCAGAATAAAGCTGAAGCGCCCAAAACTCGCAAAAGAATAAAACCGTAAGCGCCTATATAAGTAGGCATAACACCTTTTGCTAACGTGTGATTTACTCCGTAAATGGTGCTGGCACCGGTGGCTGCAAGGAGGGCTAATACACGCTTGTTCATTACAGTTTAAGGGTGAATTGAAGCTTTGGCTTCTGTCACTACTTTTTTACTGTTGCCTACAAAAATTTTGTCATTATTTATGATTACGGGTCTTTTTAGAAATGTATAGTGTTCTAAAATGAGTTCTTCAAAATCGCGTTCCTCAAGATTTTGTGTATTTAGACCACGTTCTTTATAAAGGCGAGCTCGTTTGCTAAAAAGCATTTCAAAACTTCCGGTTAGGTTATGCAATTCGTTTAGTTGCTCTTCAGTTATGGGATCCGTTTTTAAATCCTGTTTGATGAATGCAGAAGGCAATTCAATCTCTTTTAAAATGCGTGCACATGTATCGCAGGTAGATAAATAATAGACTTTTTTCAAAATAAGAAGTTTAAAATATTCTTCAAGTTACAAAGTAATTGCTTTTACTTCTAAAATAGTACTTTTAGAAAAAATTAAAATCATGCCGTTCACTTTTGAATATACACTTGATATAAGTAGGAAAAACCGTCAAATTTTTAAAGGATTTCTTGAGACCATATCACTTGAAAATTTAAATAAGATACCTGCCGGGTTTAATAATAACATCATCTGGAATATTGCACACGTCATTGCAACACAGCAAGTTTTAGTATATCTGCTTTCTGGTATAAAGCCCCGTGTATCATCAGATTTTATAGATATGTATCGTAAAGGGACAAAACCTGAACGCGATGTTTCTCAAGAAGAATTAGTCGAAATTTGTGAACTTTTAAGCACAACAATAGACCATACCGCCACAGATTATGCCGCTGGTATATTTAAAGAATTTAATGTGTACACAGTATCTACCGGAAGCACATTAAACAATGTTGATGATGCTCTTGCTTTTAATAATTTTCACGAAGGTATTCACTTGGGTTCTGTCCTGGCCTTACGCCATGCTATAGGCTTAGTTTAAGAAATGGGGTTACTTCGTTTAAGGGGATTTTAATTATTATTTGACCTTCAGCGTAGGATGCTACTTCGTATGGGTTGTAAATTAAAGTCATTTCGTTTTCAGTAAATCCTATATTAGCCGGTAAAATAAATTGATCATTTTCAAAGAAATAACCGGTGCTGTTAATACTTTCATTTTCAGAAATCCCTTTTTGAGATCTAAATTTTTGCTCCGCTAGTTTTAAAAATGCGGGTTCATTATCAATAAGATTTTCTGTGTTAAGAGATTTTCCGGTTTGTTTATCAATATTTAGATAGGTGGTGCTACCATAACCGTGAGCTCCTCCCCAAAAACTATAAGTGTCAAAAACGATACTTAGTAGTTCGCTGCCGTTTAAGCTTATGGCAGATTTGCTGCTAAATTCATAGCCGGCATTTGTCTCAGGAAATTCATCATGATAATTTCTGTGACTTGAAATAAAGTTTGCAATCGCTTCATCCAGAGTTTTTATTTTAGGAATCTCATCGGGGTTAATAACAAGATTGCTTACTAGCACACGCTCTACAGCTTTATTGATAGAGTCTGCTAGTTTAGCATCCCCAAGCGCGGTCAATCTTTCAATATCGAGCTCAGGACACATACCCATATTACAAGTTTCAATAGTGGTTGCATTGTAAATGGTATTTTTAAAAGTTAATGGAGATTCCTTTTTTTTGCAGCTAATTACAATAAATACAAATACGTAAAAGCAGAGATGTTTTTTCAAATCAATTGTTTTTTACCTGTTAAACATAGGATAAAGGTACAGTGATTTTTGACAATGCTTATTTAGCGTGGTACATTTACGATACGATTTAATAAAATTTAAAATCTATGAAATTCAATACTAAGACGATACACGGTGGTCAGCACAACACAGATCCTGCTTATGGTAGTGTTATGCCCCCTATATATCAAACTTCTACATATTCTCAAACTACGCCCGGAGGACATAAAGGTTTTGAATATTCCCGAAGTGGTAATCCTACACGTAAGGCTTTAGAAGATGCATTAGCAAGTATTGAAAATGGTAGTTATGGTCTTGCTTTTGGCTCTGGATTAGCAGCAATAGACGCTGTTCTAAAACTTTTTAAGCCTGGTGACGAAATTATTTCTACAAATAATTTATATGGCGGTTCATATAGACTATTCACAAAAATATTTGAAGGTTTTGGTTTAAAATTTCATTTTGTAGATATGCAGAATACTGCGATGATTGACGCTGTTATTTCAGATAAAACAAAGCTAATTTGGGTAGAAACGCCTACAAACCCAATGATGAATATTATAGATATCGTAGCAGTTTCAAAAGTAGCAAAGGCACATAATTTACTCTTAGCTGTAGATAATACATTTGCCACACCTTACTTGCAACAACCTTTAGATCTAGGCGCAGATATCGTTATGCATAGTGTAACAAAATACCTGGGCGGTCATAGCGATTTAGTTCTGGGCGGTCTAATTGTAAAAGATAAAGAGCTGGCAGATAGGTTATACTTTATTCAAAATGCAAGTGGTGCTGTATGTGGGCCTCAAGATAGTTTTTTAGCGCTACGCGGAATTAAAACACTTCACGTACGTATGCAGCGTCATTGTGAAAATGGAAAGGCAGTTGCACATTTCTTAAAAGAGCATCCTAAAGTTGATCAGGTTTACTGGCCTGGTTTTGAAGATCACCCTAATCACGATATCGCAAAGAGGCAAATGAACGATTTTGGCGGAATGGTTTCTTTTACAACTAAAAATGATTCGCTTGAAGGCGCAGTTTCAGTCGTTGAAAATTTAAAAGTATTTACTCTTGCTGAAAGCTTAGGAGGCGTTGAGAGTCTTGCCGGTCATCCCGCGACTATGACGCACGCAAGCATACCTAAAGAGCAACGAGAAAATTTAGGAATAAAAGATTCTTTAATACGATTAAGTGTAGGTATAGAAGATATAGATGATCTTCTTGAAGATTTAAAACAAGCTCTAAGCTAGAGCGATTGTGATAATTTTAGAAATTAAGATAGTAGATATACCCAATATTTAACCATACAATAGAATCGTCATATCTATTTGGAGGGTAAAATTCTTCATCAGGATTTAAGCCATCTACCCAGTTAGAATAATATTTGTGATAGCGCAGCTCCAGGTTTATATCGCTTAATTCGCCTATTTTGTATCTGATACCTACACTTCCTGTAAGCGCCCAGGTATTGCCAGAGCTATCGTCTATACCGCCTAATTTACCATCACCTATAAGAAAATCATCAAAATAGATATCTTCAGGCGTTGCTCCTTCAACATCCTGAATAGAAGAGTAGGATGGATTAAAGCCTACATAATGAGCTCCTAAACTTATATATGGTGCTACTTTATAGCCACCTGCTTGAAAATCACGAATACTTTTAGGAAAATATTCAATCTGCATACCTAATTCAAAAACGAGAGAAGACCCTTTGTGATCTCTTAAGTCGTAACCTTCGGGGGTTTCTTTTTGAGACTCAATACCCTCGTGTGTAAACTTGGAGTAGTGTAAATCTGCTTCAGTTCTTAATTTAAAATGGTCGTTAAAGTATTTATCCCGTGTATAGCAGTTACAATCAGAGCGATAAGCGAAGTTCATATAATGAACAATACCAACCCCAATCCCTATATTATTCAAATTTGTATCTACATTTTCGCGCAAACCAAAATCAGATTGAAAAAGTAAGGGGCCTGCGATTATTCCTACTTCATTTGAGAAGCCAAACTGAGCATTGCTTTTGAAAGGCATTGACAAACAGATGAATAATACCGCAAGGAGGATTTTGGTATTCATTGATAATTGGGGATATTTATACGACAAATATACTAAAACATCCGATTTAACCTAAAATTATGCACTTGGTAGAATTTTACATTTAAAATATATAAAAATGACAGGTAAAAATTAAGAATATGGAAAATTTATACCTTGATTTTTATTGATATCATATATTTGCACTGCATTAACGTGAAAAATATTATAAATATTAAAAACTTTAATATGTCAGATAGCATTAAGAAGTTCGTTGACTCTGTAGAAAAAACAAATCCTAACGAGCCAGAATTTATTCAAGCGGTTCAGGAAGTTGCAGAAACGGTAATACCTTTTATAGAGAATAACCCAAAATATCAAGATAAAAAATTGCTAGAGCGTATGGTAGAACCAGAGCGTGCAATTTTATTTAGAGTTGCATGGGTAGATGATAATGGAGAAACTCAAATAAATAAAGGGTATCGTGTAGAATTTAATTCTGCTATAGGGCCATATAAGGGTGGACTTCGTTTTCATCCTTCTGTAAATTTAAGTATTCTTAAGTTTTTAGGCTTTGAGCAGGTATTTAAAAACAGTCTTACATCACTACCTATGGGTGGTGGTAAAGGAGGCTCAGACTTTAATCCCCGAGGAAAAAGTGATGCTGAGGTGATGCGTTTTTGTCAAAGTTTTATGACAGAACTGTACCGCCATATTGGTCCTAATACAGATGTGCCTGCCGGTGATATAGGTGTAGGTGGTCGTGAAATAGGTTTTATGTTTGGTCAATATAAGCGTATACGTAATGAATTTACAGGTATTCTCACCGGTAAAGGCCTTTCTTACGGAGGTTCTAAAATACGTCCTGAAGCAACAGGTTATGGAAATGTATATTTTACTAAATATATGTTGAATAACATAGGAGAGAAACTTGCGGGTAAAACAGTTGTGATTTCAGGTTCTGGTAACGTTGCACAATATGCAGCAGAGAAAGCGACTCAGCTTGATGCGAAGGTTATTACAATGTCTGATTCTGATGGTTTTATTTATGATTCCGCAGGGATAGATAAGCATAAGCTTGCCTACATAATGGAAATTAAAAATGAGCGTCGTGGCCGTATTAAGGAGTATTTAGATAAATATCCTGATGCTGAGTTTCACGAAGGTAAAACACCATGGGGTGTCAAATGTGATATTGCGCTTCCGTGTGCCACTCAAAACGAGTTAGATAAAAAAGACGCAGAGTTACTGGTTAAAAATGGAGTAATGAGTGTAGGTGAAGGAGCAAATATGCCGTGTACACCAGATGCTGTTGAGGTATTTGTAAAGGCAAAAATCTTATTCTCTCCGGGTAAAGCTTCTAATGCGGGTGGTGTTGCTACCTCTGGTTTAGAAATGTCGCAAAACAGTATGCGATACAACTGGTCTGCAGAGGAGGTAGATCAGAAACTTCACGAGATTATGTATGATATTCATAAAGCCTGTGTTGAATATGGTACTCAGGAAGATGGTTTTGTAGATTATGTAAAAGGAGCAAATATAGCAGGATTTGTAAAAGTTGCAGATGCTATGCTGGCGCAAGGAATCGTATAATAAAAGAATCCTTTTTAAATAGATAAAGACCTCGATACTGCTTCGGGGTTTTTTTATGGCAATAATTGTACTTTTAGCTTCTTATTAAAGCTGTTTAATGATCAAAAAACGCTTCTTTACGTTGGTTTTTTTACTCTCTTTACTTTGTGTAAAGGCGCAGGAGTATGCAGATTTCTGGACTGGTTATTTTTCTTACAATACTATTGTTTCAGTTTCTGAGGGAGATACAGAAATTTATGCGGCATCACAAAATTCTGTATTTAGTTACGCGCTTAATTCTAACCAAATTAAAACCTTCTCTACAATTGAAGGGTTAACAGGTGAAGCTATACGTACCATTCATTATAGTACATCAACGGGAATTCTCTTTGTAGGTTATATTTCGGGGTTGGTAGATTTGGTAAAGCCAGACGGTAGTGTTTCTACTTTAGTCGCTATACGTGATAAACCGGCAATTCTTCCGTCAGAAAAGACAATAAATAATTTTTATGAGGACAAAAACACCCTTTACATCGCAACCGGCTTTGGGATTTCGCTTTTTGATCTTTCGAGATTAGAATTTGATGATTCGTATTTTATAGGTGATAATGGTGCGCGCATTTCTATTTTACAAATTACAATTTTTGAAAATTATATTTATGCAGCTTCACCTTCAGGCGGTTTAAGAAGAGCTCTGGCAACTGCAGAAAACCTCATTGATTTTAGAAACTGGGAGACAGTAGATACCAGGAGTTGGCTGGGAATACAATCATTAGAAAATTCTCTTTTTGGTATAACAGCAGATCAAAATTTGCATCAATTAACAGCAGATTCATTTAATACAGTTGCATCTTTTTCTACACTACCAAAACAATTAAGAGCTTCTAATGGGGATTTAATTATAATATTTAATGACGAGATTCTATTATTTAATGCTCTGGGTAATTTGAATACTAGCATTGTAACAAGTTCTCAATATCCCGACAGTTTTAATACAGCTCTCACTTTTGAAGGACAACTTTATACCGGTACACAACAAAACGGACTATTAATTAGCTCTAAAACTACTCTTGAAGATGTGATTAGAGTCATACCAGACGGGCCATCGCGCAATGATCCTTTTGCGATTGAAGCTGCCCCGGGAGAATTATGGGTTGTATACGGGGATTACAGCGACTCTTATAACCCCTTTCCTTTAAAGCAACGCGGAGTAAGTAATTTAAGCGAAGAGGGTTGGTTAAATATTCCGTTTAATGAGCTTTTAGGGGCAAATAACATTACAAACATCACTTTTAACCCAGATGATAACAGTCAGGTGTTTATGAGCTCATACAATTCGGGACTATTAGAGTTTGCAGATAAAATACCTGTACAGCTTTACGATGAGACTAATAGTGGGCTAAGTGATGTACCTGTAAATCCTACAGATGTGCGTATTAATGGCGCAGCATTTGATCGAGAGGGTAATTTATGGCTTACAAATAGCCTTGTAAAAAACGCACTTGCTAAAAAAACGGGTGCTACTATTCAAGGAATTTCTGTAGAAGATATTTTACCAGATTTTAATCAAATTAACGGTTATACGCAATTAGTCACAGATCGAAGAGGCTTTGTATATTTTGGGTCATCAAACCGCGGATTATTAGGTTACGATCCTAATACGAGTGCTTTTGCCCGTCTAAATGCAGAGCGCTCAAACTTACCTTCTAATGCGGTACTTTCTTTGGCGATTGATGCTAATGGTAGTTTATGGATAGGTACTTCAGCAGGTTTACGGGTATTATTTAATCCTTCTCAAATGTTTGAAAATCCCGAAATTCAAGCGCGGGAAATTATTATAGAAGACAATGGTATAGCGGTAGAGCTACTTAGTGAGCAAGTAATACGCGCAATAGCTGTTGACGGTAATAATAATAAATGGATAGGGACCGTATCTAGCGGTGCGTTTAGCTTTAATGCTAATGGTCAGGAAACCTTACAAGAATTTAACCGGCGCAATTCACCCTTGCCTTCAAATAATATTCAGGATATTACCATTGATGATTCGTCTGGTGAGGTCTTTTTTGCAACTCCTTTAGGCTTAGTTTCTTTTAGAGGAAATGCGGTAGCTCCAGAAGAAACCTTAGACAATGCCCGGGTCTATCCCAATCCTGTTAGACCGGGATTTAATGGTTTGGTAACTGTAGATGGCTTGACAGAAAATGCAAACATTAAAATCACAGATCTTAATGGTAATCTGGTGTATGAAGAGGTTTCTGAAGGAGGAAGTATACAATGGGATACAACCGCTTTTGGAAAATACAGAGTTGCCTCTGGTGTTTATTTTATTCTGATTACTGGAGAAGATGCCTCTGAAACTAAAATCGTTAAACTCATGATTATACGCTAATGTTAGTAAGCACACGTGCGTTAGTGATTTCAGCTTTAAAATATGGCGAGGCAGATTTAATCGTTAAATGTTTTACCGAAGAAGCGGGTCTTAAATCTTATTTGTTGCGTTCTATTTTAAAGTCAAAAAAGGGAAAGCTTCGTACGGCTATGTTTCAACCTGCAACGCAGCTTGAAATCGTTGCGATGCACAAAGATAAAGGTACTTTAGAAAGTATTCGTGAGGCAAAAGTTATACAACCCTATGTGAGCTTACATACAGATATTTTGAAGTCGAGTATTGTTCTTTTTCTTTCAGAAATGTTGCGTAATGTTATTCAGGAAGAAGAAGAGAACAGGCCGCTGTATGCCTATTTAGAACATGCCTTTATGTGGCTCGATTTACATACGCACACCGCTAATTTTCATTTATTATTTCTTTTGGAGCTCACTAAATATTTGGGCTTTTACCCCGATACTTCAAATATAGATTTACCAAATTTTAATCTGGAGTCGGGTAATTTTGAGCGTATAGAAACTTTATACAGTATTTCCGAAGAAAATTTAGATACGTTAAAATGTCTTCTGGGTACAAATTTTGATGCATTATCTGGTATAAAACTGAACCAGAAACGCAGGGCGGCCTTTGTAAATATGCTCTTGAGCTATTATGAATTACATTTGCACAGCTTTAAAAAACCTAAGTCTCTGGCGGTTTTAAGCACACTTTTTAACTAACCACCATCTATGCGCATACCTCATATTTTATTGTTTTTTTTACTAAGCTCTTGCCTAGTTTGCGCTCAAAAAATTACAGTTTACGATAATCTGAGTCAGGTTCCAGTTGAAGGTGCGGCATTGTATAATGCGACAAAGACAAGCACTGCAGTAACAAATGAAAAGGGCATCGTAGATATATCATTATTTACAAATTCTGAAACCATTTATATTTCTCACGTTTCGCATATACTAAAAAAAACAACTAAGGCGGCTCTGATTGCTTCGGGAAATCAAGTGTTTTTGTTAGATGATGAGAACCAACTGAATGAAGTAGTGCTTTCGGTTTCAAAATTTGAACAACAAGCACGTGATATTACTCAAAAAGTAATTCGGCTTGATGCTGAAGATGTAGAGCTTAAAAACCCGCAGACAGCTGCAGATTTTTTGACTCAGAGTGGGCAGGTCTTTGTGCAGAAAAGTCAGCTGGGCGGCGGCAGCCCTATGATTAGAGGTTTTTCTACAAACCGTTTGTTGATTACCGTTGACGGTGTACGTATGAATACCGCTATATTTAGATCAGGAAATCTTCAGAATGTTATCAATATAGACCCATTTACGATAGATCAAACTGAAGTTATTCTTGGTCCCGGCTCTGTGGTTTATGGCAGTGACGCGGTAGGTGGTGTGATGAATTTTTATACAAAGAAGCCGTCATTTTCTTTTGAAGAAGGAACTTCTTTTTCAGGAATGGCCTTAAGTCGGTATGCAACCGCAAATAATGAAAAGACCGGTCATTTTGATTTTAATTTGGGGTTAAAGAAATGGGCTTTTCTAAGTAGTATTAGTTATTCTAATTTTGACGATCTGCGTATGGGCAGGCATGGTCCCGATGATTATCTAAGGCCAGAATACGTTAAAATTATTGACGGTGTTGATACCGTGGTAGAAAATGAAGATCCTAAAGTTCAGACTCCTACAGGATTTGACTTGCTTAACCTCACTCAGAAAGTGCGTTTTATGCCTAATAGTATTTGGGATTTTAATTTGGGTTTGCATTACAGCACCACTTCAGACTATTCTAGATACGATCGTTTAACACGTAAACGCGGCGATCAATTGCGTTCTGCTGAGTGGTATTACGGTCCGCAGACCTGGTTTTTAGGAAATCTTCAGGTAGATAAAAAAGGGAATGGAGATATTTATGATGACGCAAAATTAACCGCGGCTTACCAATATTTTGAAGAAAGTAGAAACGACCGGGATTTTGGAAAACCTACAGTATATTCAACCGAAGAGCAGGTGAATGCCTATTCTTTAGGGCTAGACTTTACCAAGAAACTTTCTGAAAACAGATTGTTTTACGGTTTAGAATATGTGTACAACAAAGTAAATTCCTTCGGAAATCAGACCAATATTGAAACCGGTGAGCAGGCTGCAACAGCCAGTAGATATCCTGATGATTCGAGTTGGCAATCGCTAGCTGCCTATTTAAGTGGTCAATTTAATCTTTCTGAAAAATTAACTCTTCAAACAGGCTTGCGCTACAATCATATTTTAATTAACGCTGCGTTTGACGCTACTTTTTATGACTTCCCGTTTGAAAATGCAGATGTAAACTTTGGAAACCTCACCGGTTCTGCAGGCTTGAACTGGCAGACTAGTGAGATGCTCGATTTAAAATTAAATCTGGGAACGGCCTTAAGAGCGCCTAACATAGACGATATAGGTAAAATATTTGATAGTGAGGCAGGTTCGGTTGTGGTGCCTAATCCTAATTTGAAAGCAGAGTACGCCTACAATGCAGAGATAGGTGCAGTATTTAAAGTTGGCGAATCACTTAGATTGGATTTAACAACTTATTATACGCATTTAGAAAATGCTTTGGTACGTCGTAATTTTAATCTAGAGGGTGTAACGGTAATTGATTATCAGGGCGAGCCTAGTAATGTGCAGGCGATTCAAAACGCAGCACGTGCTGAGGTTTATGGTGTCGAAGCCGGTTTAGAGTATTTATTTTCTAAAAATGTGAAGTTCACCTCTCATATAAATATTACTGAAGGCAGCCAGGAAGAAGATGACGGTAGTAACGCACCCTTGCGTCATGCGGCTCCATTATTTGGGAATACGCATTTAATTTACCGACTCAAAAAATGGAAGTTTGATGCCTCTGCAGAATACAATGGGGAGATTGCTTATGAAGATCTTGCACCTTCTCAAATTGCAAATGATTATTTATATGCACTTGATGTAGACGGGAATCCGTATTCTCCCAGATGGTATACTTTAAATTTGTATGGCGAGTATCAAGTGGCACAAAACTTGAAAGCCACTGCAGCTTTAGAAAACATAACCGACCAGCGCTACCGACCTTATTCTTCGGGTATTTCTGCACCAGGTAGGAATTTAATTTTAGCGTTGAAGTATAGTTTTTAGGGTTTATAGATGCTAGTGTTTTTAATTAATGGCAGGCACAAATTTTTCATATATTGGTAAGTAGGTAATTCCTGATTGAATTTCCAGATTATGAATTATAATTCCTGTACAGATATTTTCAGAGTTAAATTCAAAGGAAATCCCTTCCTGAGTGGCGTAAAGATCAAAGTCAGAATTGTTTTCAGTAAATGAGCCCACCTTTTCAATCTTAAAATTTTCTTTGATGTAAGCCATTGAGCTCCCTTTTCCTATGCCATCTTTAGTTTTAAAATTAGGAGTAGTCGATCGTACAAGTTTAATTATATGACCGTCAGACGTGTTAGGGTCATTTGCAGAGAATATAGTCAATACATCAGTTCTAGATAACCACATAGACAAAGATTTTTGCATAGCAGCGTCGCCAGATGTGGGTGTGCCAAGGCTGTCATATACTGCGGCAATAGTTGAGTTTAAGCGTATGCTACCCAGCTTATTTCCCGGAATAATGAAATAAGAATCTGAAATTTTTTCCTGTTGATTCTCATTGGTTTTTATAGTGGTTTTTTTACTTTCTGGTAAATTATCAACTATTTTTTCTTCTTCAGTATTTTTACAACTTAGTATACATAAGACGGCAAAGGTGGTTATATAAATAGATCGCATAGTAAATTGATTTTAAAAGAACTACCCGAAATTAGTCAAATTTAAAAGTAGGTTTTTAGAATTTAACCAACTTTAGCATGGGGTCAAAAAACGTTAAAAACGCAAAGCTATAATCAGAACGTTTATCTTATCAAAATTCCGTAATTTTGCACACTTATTAGAAAACGCACACCATGAGCACAAAGTTCCCTGAATATAAAGGACTTGACCTACCTAATGTAGCTGAAGAAATTTTAGCCTATTGGAAGGAAAACGACATATTTGAAAAAAGTATTTCTACACGAGAAGGCAACGACCCTTATATCTTTTTTGAGGGACCACCATCTGCGAATGGAATGCCTGGTATTCACCACGTTATGGCGCGTGCGATTAAAGATATTTTTTGCCGTTTTCAAACCCAAAAAGGAAAGCAGGTAAAACGTAAGGCCGGTTGGGATACCCACGGACTTCCGGTAGAACTGGGTGTTGAGAAAGAGCTGGGTATTACCAAAGAAGATATCGGCAAGAAAATAAGCGTTTCAGAATACAACGAAGCATGTAAAAATGCGGTGATGCGCTATACCGATGTGTGGAATAATCTTACCGAGCAGATGGGATATTGGGTAGATATGGAAGACCCCTATATTAC
Source organism: Leeuwenhoekiella sp. NPDC079379 (assembly GCF_044542075.1). NCBI lineage: Bacteria > Pseudomonadati > Bacteroidota > Flavobacteriia > Flavobacteriales > Flavobacteriaceae > Leeuwenhoekiella > Leeuwenhoekiella sp. NPDC079379. Next base: position 528,274 of record NZ_JBITTU010000001.1, on the reverse strand, counting down.
CTACAAGCCAAAATATATGGAGTCTGTATGGTGGCTTCTAAAAAATATTTACAACCAGGGTCTTATCTACAAAGGCTATACAATACAACCCTATTCACCAAAGGCAGGAACCGGTTTAAGTTCGCACGAACTTAACCAGCCCGGGACCTATCAGGATGTTACAGATACTACGGTAACGGCACAGTTTAAGGTTATAAAAGATGAGACTTTTAAAGCTTCACCTCTAGCAAATGCAACGGGTACAACCTACCTAGTTGCATGGACCACTACTCCCTGGACATTGCCTTCAAATACGGCTTTGACAGTGGGTAAAAAGATTGATTACGTATTAGTAAAAACATTTAATCAATATACGTTTGAGCCTATTAATGTGGTTCTGGCAAAAGCTTTGGTGAGCAAACAATTTGATAAAAAATTCTTTGCAACCGAAAACGAAGAAGACTTTTCAAATTTTAAAGAAAGCGATAAGAAAATACCCTATCAGATTCTTTCAGAATTTAAGGGAAGCGATTTATTAGAATTACGCTATGAGCCAGTGATTGATTATGTGAAGCCCCACGATAACCCGGAGAATGCATACCGCGTAATTTCTGGGGATTTTGTTACTACAGAAGATGGTACCGGTATTGTACATACGTCACCTACATTTGGTGCAGATGATGCAATGGTTGCCAAGCAAGCTGTGCCAGAGGTGCCGCCTATGCTTGTAAAAGATGAAAATGGGAATCTTGTACCACTTGTAGATTTACAAGGTCGTTTTAGACCAGAGCTACAGGAATTTGGTGGTAAATATGTGAAGAATGAATATTATGATGACGGTGAAGCGCCAGAGAAAAGTATAGATGTTGAGATTGCAATAAAACTCAAAGAAGAAAATAAAGCTTTTAAAGTTGAAAAGTATGTGCACAGTTACCCCAATTGCTGGCGAACAGATAAACCTATATTGTATTACCCGTTAGATTCCTGGTTTATTAAAGTGACTGATGTGCGCGACCGTATGCACGAATTAAATCTGGGCATAAACTGGAAGCCAAAATCTACCGGAGAAGGCCGTTTTGGTAACTGGTTAGCAAATGCAAATGACTGGAATTTATCGCGCTCACGCTACTGGGGAATTCCATTGCCTATCTGGCGAACTGAAGATGGTAAAGAAGAAATTATCATTGGTTCGGTTTCCGAACTAAAAGAAAAAATCACTGAAGCAGTAGAAGCCGGTGTTATGAAAACAGATCCTTTTGAAGGTTTTGTTGCAGGTGACATGACAGATGCAAACTATGACCTTGTAGACCTACATAAAAATATCGTAGATGAGATTGTTTTGGTTTCGCAAAGCGGAAAATCAATGCGTCGTGAATCTGATCTTATTGATGTTTGGTTTGATAGTGGTAGTATGCCGTATGCACAATGGCATTACCCTTTTGAAAATAAGGAAATGGTAGAATCAACCTGGCGCAAAGCAGATTTTATTGCTGAAGGGGTAGATCAAACGCGTGGATGGTTTTACACCTTGCATGCGATAGCTACTATGACTTTTGACGATGTTGCTTATAAAAACGTTGTTTCTAACGGACTAGTTCTAGACAAAAACGGTCAAAAAATGTCTAAACGCTTAGGCAATGCTGCAGATCCTTTTACAACGTTAAGCACTTTTGGTCCAGATGCAACACGCTGGTATATGATTAGCAATGCAAACCCCTGGGATAACTTAAAGTTTGATCTTGATGGTATCACTGAAGTTCAGCGTAAATTCTTCGGTACACTGTACAATACCTATTCGTTCTTTTCATTGTATGCTAATCTTGATAGTTTTAACTACTCTGAAGCAGACATCGAACTTAAAGACAGACCGGAGATTGATCGTTGGGTACTTTCAGAATTACATACGTTAATTGCTGAAGTAGACAAATTTTATTCAGAATATGAGCCTACAAAGGCTACGCGAGCGATTTCAGAATTTGTACAGGAAAATCTAAGTAACTGGTTTGTGCGTTTAAGTCGTCGCCGTTACTGGAAAGGCGATTACGCACACGACAAGATTTCTGCATACCAGACTCTGTACAAATGTTTAATTACAGTTGCAAAATTAAGTGCACCGGTGGCTCCATTTTTTATGGATCGTTTGTACAAAGATTTAAATGGTTTGACTGGCTTAGAAATTTCAGAGAGTGTTCACCTCTCAGATTTCCCGGTTAGTGATGCTTCATTTATTGATAGAAAACTGGAGCATAAGATGCAAAAGGCACAAACTATATCATCCTTAACACTTTCTTTACGTGCGAAGGAGAAAATTAAAGTTCGCCAACCATTGCAACGTATAATGATTCCTATTTTAGACAACGAGCAGCGAGAAGAAATACTTGCGGTACAAGATTTGATTAAGTCTGAAGTAAATGTCAAGGAGATTGAATTAATTGATGACGCTTCAGGGATTCTGGTAAAATCTATAAAACCCAACTTTAAAACGCTAGGGCCACGATTTGGTAAAGACATGAAGCTAGTAGCAAATGCTATTAATGCGATGAGCGCCGCTGATATTACTACTATTGAAAATGAAGGAAAAATCACCGTGGACATTAATGGAAAAAGTGTTACTTTGGCGCCCGAAGATGTGGAAATAACTTCTCAAGATATTGAAGGGTGGTTAGTTGCAAGTAGTGGTTCTTTAACAGTAGCACTTGATGTTACTTTAAATGATGCTCTAAAGAATGAAGGTATCGCTAGAGAACTGGTTAACCGTATTCAGAATCTTAGAAAAGACTCTGGTTTTGAGGTAACAGACAAAATAGAGGTGCAAATACAACGTGACGGTAAGATCGAGCAAGCCGTTATAGATAATTTAGACTATATTAAAATGGAAACGCTCACCGCAAAACTCGAGGTTGCAGAGCAAGTTACTAACGGTATAGCCATTGCATTTGACGATGTAGAAACAAAGTTGGCTATAAAAAAACAGTAAATAGAATATGGCGGCAGAAATTAAAGAACGTTTTAGCGACGCAGAATTAGAAGAATTTAGAGTTCTTATACAGGCTAAAATCGATAAGGCTCAGAATGATTTAGATCTTATCAAAAGTGCTTATATGAATGATGGTAATAATGGTACAGATGATACCTCACCTACATTTAAAGCTTTTGAAGAAGGTAGTGAGACCATGAGTAAAGAAGCAAACTCTGCCCTTGCTATACGTCAGGAAAAGTTTATACGTGACCTAAGAAATGCGCTAAATCGCATTCAAAATAAAACGTATGGTATTTGCCGTGTAACCGGTAAACTAATCAATAAAGAGCGGCTTAAGCTTGTACCTCACGCGACATTGAGTATTGAGGCAAAAAACATGCAGTAGATTCTATAGATCTCAAATAATATATTAACGCTTCAGTATGTGCTGAGGCGTTTTTTATTTTGATTAAATTATGAAGACTCCTAAAATTAGTTTTTCATTTATATTTTTCCTTCTGGTTTTGTGTACGACTTATAGCCAGAAGCAAATAGAATATCGCATTCCTTCAGATCTTGTAAAAGGTGTTTTTGTAGCATCTGATGATGTTTTTGAGGTATTTGTCAAAACTTCAGAAACTAAGCATATTAGTGTACATGCAGAAGTTGAGGGAGAGACCTTTGAAAGTATAATACTCGATCCCGTAGTTGAAAATGGGTTGTGGTTGATGAAGGTAAATAGGTCTGTGGGTTTTGAGGCTATAGATGATAAACTAGCGGCCCACAAAGTGATATCTATTGTGTTGTATATAGAGTTGCCAATAAATAAAGAAGTTTGGGTGACTTCAGGTTTAGCATCTGTGCAAGTTCAGGGCGACTATGACTATATAAATATGAATCTTTCTGGAGGAGATTGTAAATTGTTTGATTTCCACGGAAACGGTATTGTGAACACGCTGAGAGGTACTATTAATGTTGAAACTAGCGATACTCGTATTGAAGCATTAACGCGTAACGGAATCAAGAAAATAGCTACTAATCCTAACGGAAGGTATCAACTAAAGCTTAAAAGTGTTGACGGAAATATAAGCGTCTCGCAATCTGAATAATTTAATTATTTTTACCTTTCGCTAATCAAAAACAGCTCATGTCATTAAAGAAGGCCGTAGGCATTATAGTTCTTATTTTACTTATAGATCAAATTAGTAAAATTTATATCAAAACGCATTTTCAATTACAGGAGCAAGTACAGGTTTTTGAGTGGTTTAGAATTCTATTTGTTGAAAATGAGGGCATGGCCTGGGGGGCTAAAATTCCCGGTAATTACGGAAAAATAATTCTAACTCTTTTTAGAATAGGTATTCTTCCTTTAATAGGATATTGGCTTTATGATAGTGTTAGAAAAAATATGTCAAGAATTCTTATTGTAGGAGTTGCTTTAATCTTCGCAGGCGCTTTTGGCAATATAATAGACTCTGTATTCTACGGTATTATTTTTGACAGCAGTGCAGGGCAACTAGCCACCTTTTTACCAGAAGATGGGGGTTATTCAGGATTGTTTTACGGTCGTGTAGTAGATATGCTGTATTTCCCAATATGGGAGGGGTATCTGCCTGAATGGTTGCCTATATGGGGCGGTAATTACTTTACGTTCTTCAACGCCGTTTTCAATATTGCAGATATGGCAATTAGTACTGGCGTAGGTTTACTCCTAGTTTTTAATAAAAGAGCATTTGCAAAATAGAAAACAGCTTAGATTGTAATTATAAATTTAGTACCGTAGCCTAATTTGCTCGTGACTTCCACTTTGCCACCTAGCGCTTCAACTTGATTTTTTACAATGAATAATCCTACAGATTGATTATTTTCACTATTGTCTGTACTTCTAGACATATGAAATATTTGCTCAGCATTCTTGTCTGATAAATCATATCCTGTGCCATTATCTTCAATAATAAGAGATAGTTTTTTATTGCTTTCAAGACAGTATGCTTTAATCTCTGGCTTTCGACTAGGGCTTTTATTTATGATTCCATTTTTAATTAAAATGGTAAATATATTCATCAAAAACTCTTGATTGTATTCAATTTCCGGAACTTCAGAAAAGTCTGAATAAATATATGCCTCCTCGCGTTCAATAAGAGGTCTCAACTTAGATTTTACTTGATCTAAAGTTTCTTCTAAATCAATGGTCACCTTTGCTTCTGCTGCCTTTGTTTGTATAGAAACAACCTCATTAAGTCTGGCAACCGTACGATTTAAACTTTGTGCAATTTCATTATAATTGTTAAACAGCTCTTTTTGATCGTCTGTAAATTTCTGAGTTTCTACTAATTGACTTGTAAGTTCAAGATTATTTACGTGGGACTTTATGTTGTGCGATACATAATTTGCAAATGTAAATAGGCGAGAGTTATTAGCCTCAACCAGGTCTATCGCCTTTTCAAGCATAAGCTCGCGCTCTTTCTCTTTGTTTACATTAACCACTACTCCTTTTAAGCCTACAATATGACCTTTATGATCAAAATCTGGTCTGCTAATCGCGTGAGCCCAAAAGGTCTTGTTAGTATAGGTAACCATCTTTATTACTTCATCAAAAATAGGAGTTCCATTGGCTAAATTATGATAACTGGCAATTACAGACTCATGATAATTCATATCAAAAAAATGCAGAGCATGTTTTATTGAAGGTTTGTAATTTTCAGGAGTTTCTAAGATTTTTTGTAATTGTTTGTCGAAGTAACTTTTTTTATTAATAAAATCTATTCTCCACCCACCGGCACCTACCATTTCAGCTATTTGTTCGTAAAAAAAGCTTTCTCTTGACTCGGCGGTCTCAGGAACTGATTTTTTAGATAAAAAGGAAAGAATTCCATTTTGCTTAGTAACTGACATGCGAATTGGATTTTAAAAATGAGGATGAAGATAGCAAAAAAATCGACATCGTGTCAAAAATTATACGTTTTATTAGGTGTTATACAGTGAGTTAGAGGTATGTCTCTATCATCTTTTGGTAGGTTTTCTTCGGCTTCAAATAGCGATAAGCCTATCTTTAATGCATCAGGCTTACATTTATTTAAAAAGCGATCGTAAAATCCCTTACCATATCCTACTCTTGAGCCATTTTTATCGAAAACAAGTAGGGGAATAAAAATTACATCTAGTTGTTCTGGTTTAATCTCGATACCATTTTGAGGTTCGGGAATACCCCACTTATTTGCGATTAATCGTGTGCTGTCTAAAAGTAAATAATGACGCATAGAAAAGTCTTGAAAATCACTTTTAGAAATGATTATATGCTTGTCTTTTCCGTTCAAAATATTTAAAATATGATCTGTATTAACTTCTTTAAAATGCTCTATACTTAAAAAAACATGATAAAACTCATAGTCCCAAATGGGAAGTTGGAGCAGTTGATTTGCTATGGAAAGGCTTAATTCATCAATTTCAGACGAGCTTAAACTGTTTCGTTTTTCTTTATAGAGTTTACGATATTCTGCTTTAGTCATTTTTAATTTCTGAAGTAGAAAGATGAAATATGGCATCACCTTGATACACTAAAGAAGCTTCATTTGAATTGATAATATACCCATCATTTGTAGCTTTTACTTTATGTCTAAACGACCCGTAGGGGTCTGTAATTGTTGCAATTACCTCATTCTTTTCTACAAAATCTCCACAATTACTTTTGAGATGGAGCAGACCGCTATATTTTGCGCGCAACCAAGAACTTGTCACTATGGTAGTGGTTTTTTTTATCAAAGGTGGTGCGGTAAATTCTTTTGAGAGCATTTTAAAATGTTCTAGAATACGCATTACTCCAAAAACTCCTTCACGCGCAATATCTTTATCGCTTACTTGTGACTTTCCACCTTCAAAAAGAAGTATGGGTATGTTTTGTTTTTCGCAGGTAGAACGATAGGATTTTGCAATGTTTTTTGAATAAACAGTAAATGGAGCTCCAAAAATTTCAGCATATTCAATAAGCTCTTTTTTATCAGGATCTACACGTATTTGAGCTACATTAAACCGGCTTCCTCCACCGGTGTGAAAATCAAGACAAAAGTCTGCAGCAGGCAATATTCTATTACTAAACTGATATGCAAATCTACCTGCCAGGGAGCCTTTACGGGTTCCTGGAAAAACACGATTTAAATCTCTTCCGTCAGGAAAAGCACGTTCCATATTTAAAAAGCCAAAAACATTTATAACCGGAATGCAAATAATTGTGCCCCGTAGAACTTTGTTTATTTTTTTTGAAATAACCTGACGTACAATTTCTACACCATTAATCTCGTCACCGTGAATACCCGCTGTAATAAGGATGCAGGGCCCAGGTTTTTTTGCCCGTTGTATTATAATAGGCACTTCTACAGAAGTGGTTGTATATAATTTTGCGAGATTAAAATTAAGGGTGCGCCTTGTTCCCGGAGGAATTTTCTCACCCAAAATGTGTAAAATATTGTCTTCGTCTATACCCGTCATAATTTTAGACGCCTCGTTCTATATATTTAATAACTTCTTTTGCGATGTCTCTTCCTGTAGCACGTTCTATACCCTCTAATCCTGGCGAAGAGTTTACTTCAAGTATTAAAGGCCCACGAGCACTCTGTAGCATATCTACACCGGCAACACCAAGTCCCATTGCTTTTGCTGCTTTAATAGCGGCAATCTCTTCTTCATCAGAAAGAGTTATAACTTCTGCAGTACCACCTCTGTGTAGGTTAGATCTAAACTCACCTTCTTTACCTTGGCGCTTCATAGCACCTACCACATGGCCATCAATTATAAACGCTCTAATATCTGCACCTTTAGCTTCTTTTATAAATTCCTGGACAATCACACGTGCTTGCAGACCATTAAAAGCTTCAATAACAGATTCTGCTGCATTTTTAGTTTCGGCTAATACAACACCTAATCCTTGTGTTCCTTCTAAAAGTTTAATGATTAAAGGAGCTCCACCTACGTGGTCAATAATTTCTCCTACATCGCGCGAATAATTTGTAAAAACAGTCTTAGGAAGCCCTAAGCGTGCTCTTGATAAAATCTGAAGGCTACGTAGTTTATCGCGACTACGTACTAAGGCCTGTGACTCTGTAGTGGTAAAACAACCCATCATTTCAAATTGTCTAACTACAGCGGTACCGTAATAGGTAATTGAAGCCCCAATACGAGGTATTATTGCTTCGGTGTCTGAAAGGTATCGTCCCTTGTAATATACAGAGGGTTTCTTCTTTTCAATAATTAAATCACATTTAAGGGGATCTATTATTTCTACAGTATGCTTGCGCTTCTTTGCAGCTTCTACAAGACGAGCAGTAGAGTATAAATTACCATTACGGGATAAGATTTTTATATTCATAAGGCTTTTTGAGCGTGTGAGACATCAGTGAGTTCTGTGTCTACAATAAATTTTTTAGTAAGGAATTTGCGCCCTATCAAAACCGGGAACCGCATGTCTTCGCGAGAACTTAGTGTGAGCGATATTTTAAATGTTTTTTGAAATATGGTAATATTACTTTGTACAACATAGCGGTATTGAATCTCGCCATTACTGCTTTTTACAGCCGTAATATCATAAGCTGAAAAGCGCATTTCTTTACCATTATATTCAGGGTGTTTAGGGTCTAGAAATGTACAGCATAAAATGTTATCTTCTTCTCGTATATGATTACAATGTATAGAAGATGTATAGGCACCAGTATCTATTTTGATATCGATGTCAGACAAACCTAGTTTAGGAAAATCGGCACGGTCTATACGTCCTATAATTACTTTTTCCATAGGTTGCAATTTAATAAAAGCATAGCTGTTAATTGGTAATACCTTCTAAAAGTAGGTTAATGTAGTCTTAATATTTCTGAGTAAAATTATGCTTTAATCTGTAAAGATACAGCCTATAATAACGACCAAAGCATCGCCCGTAAATTAGGGTTGTTAATTTTTATTTGCTCAAGAAGCTGTAAATTTGAATAAGATGGAAATACCTGATTTAGACTTACAGTTAAAGACGCTTCCCAGCAGCCCCGGGGTTTATCAATACTATGATAAAAAAGGGAAATTGCTTTATGTAGGCAAGGCAAAAAATTTAAAAAAACGTGTATCCTCCTATTTTACCAAGAGACACGATAATGCTCGAACAAATCTTCTGGTAAAGAAAATAGTTGAGATAAAGCACATTGTTGTTGATAGTGAGACAGATGCACTCTTGCTTGAAAATAACATGATAAAAAACTATCAGCCGCGTTACAATGTAATGCTTAAGGATGATAAGAGCTATCCCTGGATTTGTATAAAAAATGAGCGCTTTCCGCGGGTTTTCCCCACCAGAAGATTAATAAAAGATGGTAGTGAATATTACGGTCCGTATACGAGTATGAAAACCGTACATACGCTACTCGATCTTATAAAAGGGTTGTATCCTCTACGTACCTGTAATTATGATCTTTCTAAAGAAAAAATAGAATCTGGCAAGTATAAGGTTTGTTTAGAATATCATCTGGGTAATTGTCTGGGGCCTTGTGAAGATAATATTTCAGCAAAAACCTATCACGAGAATATAGATGCTATACGCGATATTGTGAAAGGAAATTTTAAAGACTCATTGCATCGTTTTCGCCTACAAATGAAGGCTCATGCTGAAGCTATGGAGTTTGAAGATGCACAGCGTATTAAAGAGAAAATAGATATTTTAGAGGGCTATCAGGCAAAGAGCACAGTGGTAAACCCACTCATTAATAATGTAGATGTTTTTAGTATTGTATCTGATGAGGGTTATGGGTACGTAAACTTTCTACAGCTTTCTCACGGTGCAATAATTAGATCGCACACACTGGAGTTAAAAAAGAAACTAGACGAGTCTGATCAAGAATTACTAGAAATAGGTATTATAGAAATACGGCAGCGTTTTAATTCTCAGTCTCCTGAAATATACACACCAATCCCTGTAGATTTAGGTGAAAAATTTAGAGTTACAGTTCCAAAATTAGGTGATAAAAAGCGCATAGTAGAATTGTCTGAGCGTAACGCAAAGTATTTTAGAATGGAGCGCTTCAAACAAACCAAAATCGTAGATCCAGACCGGCATGTGAATCGCCTAATGGCTCAAATGAAGTCAGATTTAAGGCTATCTGTAGAGCCCAGACATATAGAATGTTTTGATAACTCAAATATTCAGGGAACAAATCCTGTTGCAGCCTGTGTTGTTTTTAAAGACGGAAAACCCAGTAAAAAGGATTATCGTAAATTTAATATCAAAACAGTAGAAGGTCCTAATGATTTTGCATCTATGGAAGAGGTTGTGTTTAGAAGATACAAACGTTTACTTAATGAAGACGAACCTTTGCCACAACTAATTATTGTAGATGGCGGTAAAGGCCAACTTTCTTCTGGCGTTAAGGCTTTAGAAGATCTGGGACTACGCGGCAAAATTGCTATTATAGGTATCGCAAAACGACTTGAGGAGTTGTTTTACCCCGGAGATTCTATTCCACTTTATCTTGATAAAAAGAGTGAAACCTTAAAAGTGATTCAGCAGTTGCGTAATGAGGCGCACCGTTTTGGAATTACATTCCATAGAAATAAGCGCAGTAATGCTGCTATAAGTACAGAGCTAGAAACAATTTCTGGTATTGGAGAAAAGACGGTAATTGAGTTGTTAACCCATTTTAGATCTGTTACTAAGGTTAAAGAAGCTTCAGAAAAGAATTTGGCAGAAGTTATAGGGCCTTCAAAAGCCAGGATTATTTACAATCATTATCAGCAAACAGAATGAAAAAAAGCTACTGTCTACTTATTATAGTTTTAATGAATTGGGCATTTTACGCTCAAGACAGTACGACCATAGATTTTAGTAAATATCCAAAAGGTGATAATTTAAAGGTAGGTCTTGTACTAAGCGGTGGTGGTGCTAAAGGCTTAGCGCATATAGGGGTTTTAAATGAGCTTGAAGCTGCGGGTGTAAAAATAGATTATATAGGCGGGACCAGTATGGGTGCCATAATAGGGGGCTTGTATGCTGCAGGTTACAATGCACATCAGCTAGATTCTATTTTTAACGTTGTTAATTTTGACAAATTAATTCAAGACAATTTACCGCGTAGTGCGCAATCATTTTACGAGCGTGCAGACGCAGAAAAATATGCCATAAGTCTCCCTTTTGATCATTTTAAAATATCGTTTCCTTCAGCCCTTTCTAAGGGTCAAAATATATATAATCTCTTTACAGAGCTTACTCATCACGTACAGGAAGTAAATGACTTTTCAGAATTAACTATTCCTTTTTTCTGTGTGGCAACAGATGCCGAAAAAGGGCAGGCAATTATTTTAGATAAAGGCTGTTTGCCTGAGGCAATAACAGCGAGTGGGGCATTACCTTCCTTATTTAGTCCTGTTATTGTAGATGATCGTATATTAATAGATGGTGGTGTTGTAAATAATTATCCGGTTGAAGAATTACGCAGAAGAGGTGCAAATTTTATAATAGGGGTTGACGTTCAGGATGATTTGAGAGGAAAGAGTGAGCTTAAGAGCGCCCCAGAAATGCTTATTCAAATCAATAATTACCGCACCATTGAAGCGATGAAAGATAAAGTCGCTGAAACTGACATTTATATAAAACCAAATATTGCGGGTTATAGTGTAGTAGATTTTGATAAAGGAGCAGCTATCATTAAGGGCGGCGAGGAAAAAGCAAAAACTTTTGATTCAGAATTTCTTAAGCTAGCTCAACTTCAAAAAGCACACTATAACAAGCCTGCATTAGCCATAACAGATACAGACACACTTAGAATTAAAAGTGTAGGTATTAATGGAAACACCTATTATACGCGATCATATATCTTAGGTAAGCTAAAAATCAAAACACCTGCTAAGACCACTTATTCGGCTTTATTTGACGGTGTTAATAATCTTGCGGCAACAAATAACTTTCAGCGTATAAATCATAAATTAGAAATATATGATGATGGTCAATATCATTTATCTGTAAATCTTACCGAAAGCGAATCTACAACCTACATAAAAGCGGGTATTCATTATGACGATGTTTATAAGAGTGCTGCTTTGATTAATATCACAAAAAAGCGTGTTCTGTTTAAAAACGACATTGCGTCTTTTGATCTTGCTTTGGGAGATAATGTTCGATATAATTTTGACTATTATAGCGATAATGGATTTTATATTGGTTTTGGTTTAAGATCATATTACAACAGCTTTGACCGTCGTGTAGATGCTAGATTTATTGAGCAATTGAGCGATTTGCCCTTAGAGAGTTTTAATAATCTAACGGTAGATTACACAGATTTTACAAACCAAATATATATACAAACACTTTTTCAAAAACAGTTTTCATTCAATCTGGGATTAGAGCACAAATTTTTAAAAATAGATACAGAAAGTGTACGTCTTGTAGAAGACCCTAACAGTAAAGTCTATTTTGATAATAGCCACTACTTTAGTACATACGGAAGTTTACTCTTAGACAGTTTTGATAATAAATACTTCCCTACTTCTGGATGGTATTTTAATGGTGATTTTCATCTTTATCTGTTATCTTCAGACTACAATAATAATTTTGAAGAGTTTTCTGTAGGTAGTGCGCGATTAAAATATGCACATAAAATCTTACCAAAACTTTCTGTACTTGTAGGCGTTGAAGGCGGTTTTAAAATAGGGGCTTCAGAAGGCGGTAGCTTTGACTTTATTTTAGGAGGATGGGGTAATGATTTTATTAATAATATAATACCCTTCTACGGTTATGATTTTATTAGTAGTGCCGGTGACGGTCTTGTAAAGTCTGATATAAGTTTTGATTTTAATTTTTATCGCAAAAATCATTTAAACTTTGGGGGTAATTTTGCCAATCTTGAAAATGATTTGTTCACTAATGGTAACTGGTTAACTTCACCAGACTATACCGGGTATTTTATAGGTTACGGTCTTGAAACTCTTGTAGGGCCATTACAAACTAAATTGTCTTACTCACCAGAGGTTGATAAGGTGTTTTGGAATTTCAGCCTGGGATTTTGGTTTTAAGAAAATATTAGTTTGTTTAGCTAGTCTTTTTACGATATTTGTAATGATCGATAACGTTTTCGGAGAAAAACATAATAAGCATAAATCTTAGTTGTGTTACTTCGGTCTAAAAAAAAGAAACTATGCCTTTTTACCATAAACTGGGTAAGATCCCGCACAAGCGTCATACACAATTTAGAAAACCAGATGGTAGTCTCTACTATGAGCAACTTTTTGGTACTATAGGGTTTGACGGGATGTATAGCAATATGTATCACGAACAACGCCCTACGCAGGTTAAAGAAATTAAAGGTAGTACAAGTGTAAAGCCTAAAGTTTCAAGAGCAAATCACATACAATCCTACAGATTTAGAGGTTTTGAGATAAAGCCACAGGCAGATTATCTTGAAAGTCGCAAACCCATTTTGACTAATAGTGATTGTACAATTATTCTTGCTGCACCGCAGAACAAAACCCAAGATTATTTCTACAAAAACAGTGATGCAGATGAGTTGATTTTTGTGCATCGCGGTAGTGGTAAATTCCGCAGTCACTTAGGTAATTTAGACTTTAAATATGGTGATTACATTTTAATTCCGCGGGGAACCATTTATAAATTAGACTTTGATACAAGTGATAACAGGTTATTTATTGTAGAATCTCGAAGACCTATATATACACCAAAAAGATACCGCAATTACTTTGGTCAATTGTTAGAGCATTCTCCATTTTGTGAGCGTGATTTACGCAGGCCTTATGAACTGGAAACTAATAACGAAACCGGTGAATTCTTGATAAAAATTAAGAAGCAGGACGATCTTTTTGATATGGTTTATGCAACGCATCCCTTTGATGTTGTGGGTTATGATGGTTATAATTACCCGTATGCATTTTCTATTCACGATTTTGAACCCATAACAGGGCGCATACACCAGCCACCACCTGTGCATCAAACTTTTGAGACAGATGCATTTGTGGTGTGCAGTTTTTGTCCGCGTAAATATGATTATCACCCAGAAAGTATTCCTGCGCCGTACAATCATAGTAATATAGATAGCGACGAGGTGTTGTATTATGTAGATGGAGATTTTATGAGTCGCAACGATATTGAGGCTGGGCATATTTCATTACATCCTGCCGGTATTCCGCACGGGCCACACCCGGGAGCTACAGAACGTAGTATAGGCAAAACAGAAACCGAAGAGCTTGCTGTGATGGTTGACACCTTTAAACCGTTGCAGATTTGTGAAGATGCTATGCCTATCGCAGACGAGACGTATTATAAATCATGGCTACCTCATTAAATTAAATCTAATAATAAGGAGCTATTTCCTGCTTTCCGCTATATCTATTTAATTGCGAGCCTTAGGGCTTTACAATTAGAAAGGATGTCGCTGCAATCAGGGCTAAAAACAACTAAACAAATGAGTAAAGAATTAAAATCAGTCGATTACGGACTCGAAAAAATATTTGAAGGAGCGCAAGATTTTCTTCCGCTATTGGGAACAGATTATGTAGAATTTTATGTGGGTAATGCCAAGCAGGCAGCACATTTTTATAAAACAGCATTTGGCTTTCAATCTTTTGCTTACAGCGGTTTAGAAACCGGGCAGAAAGATCGTGTAAGTTACGTGCTTAAGCAAGACAAGATACGCTTGGTGCTTACCTCTCCTCTTAATAGTGATTCCCCTATTAACGATCATATTGTAAAGCATGGTGATGGTGTAAAAGTGGTAGCCTTATGGGTTGAAGATGCGCGTAGTGCGTTTGAAGAAACTACAAAGCGTGGCGCAAAACCATTTATGGAACCTAAAGTAGAAAAAGATGAGCACGGTGAAGTTATACGCTCTGGTATTTATACCTACGGCGAGACTGTGCATATGTTTGTAGAGCGTAAGAATTACAAAGGTGATTTTATGCCAGGTTTTCGCAAATGGAAGTCAGATTATAACCCTGAACCAACCGGTTTAAAATATATAGACCACATGGTGGGTAATGTAGGCTGGGGAGAAATGAATATCTGGGTGAAGTGGTATGAAGATGTAATGGGGTTTGTAAACTTTCTCACGTTTGATGACAAGCAAATTACCACAGAGTACTCTGCCTTAATGAGCAAGGTAATGAGTAATGGTAACGGCAGAATAAAATTTCCCATTAATGAGCCAGCAGAAGGTATTAAAAAGTCTCAAATAGAAGAGTATCTTGATTTTTATGAGGGAGCAGGCGTACAGCATCTTGCTGTTGCTACAGATGATATTGTGAAGACAGTTTCCGCTTTACGTGCAAGAGGGGTAGAATTTTTGCCACCACCACCGCAAGCTTATTACGATGATATTCCTAGAAGACTGGGCGCGCATATGGAGACTATGAAAGAAGATCTTACTAAACTGCAAGAGTTATCAATACTTGTAGATGCAGATGAAGAAGGGTATTTGCTTCAGATTTTTACCAAGCCACTTCAAGATAGACCCACTTTATTTTTTGAAATCATTCAGCGCATGGGAGCAAAAGGTTTTGGAGCCGGTAATTTTAAAGCCTTGTTTGAATCTATAGAACGAGAACAAGCAGCAAGAGGTACCTTGTGATATTTAAGCTTTGCCAATAAAACATACGTTACAAATCCTTGTTTACTAGTAAGCAAGGATTTTTTTATTTAATCTATCCTTAGGATTAGGTTTTTAAGCTTTTGGCTACTTTTGGAACAACTCTTGCAAATGCATTTGTAAAGCCCCTAATAATTAATACTATGAAAAAAGGTTTATTGTTTTTTACGATTATGCTTACCAGCTTTGCGACAATCGCTCAAGAGAATTCTTTTGGTGATGGTGAGTGGTTTAGATTTCGTATTAGTTATAGTGGCTGGTGGAAAGCGGGAGAAGCAACAATGGCTGTTTCAAACGACACATATAAAGGTAAGCCTGTATATCACATTAAAGGTAAAGGTGTAACTACAGGAATGACCAAATTGTTCTTTGGAGTAGAAGATTATTACGAAAGCTATGTAGATAAGCAAACCACGCTTCCGTATAGATTTATTCGTAAAATAGATGAGGGTGGGCACACAAAAGATAAAGTGATAGACTTTGATCAGCGTGCTCATATTGCTACTGTAAACGATAAGAAGCATAATACGATTACTACTCATAAAACTGAACCTTCAATACACGATATGGTCTCAAGTTTTTATTATTTGCGCAATAGAATTGATTCAAAAACATTGAAAGAAGGTGATGAGACGGTGATTAATATGTTTTTTGATCAGGAAAACTTCAAATTCAAACTTAAATTTATGGGGAGAGAAGTGCTTAAAACTAAGTTTGGTAAAGTAAATACTCTTATTTTTAGACCTTATGTACAAGCTGGAAGAGTATTTAAAGAGCAAGAAAGTTTGACAGTTTGGATTAGTGATGATCAAAATAAAATACCTTTACAAATTAAAGCCGATTTAGCGGTAGGTTCACTAAAAGCAGATATTGATGCTTATAAAGGTTTAAAGCATCCTTTCTATATTATACAAGATTAATGATTAAAGAAAACAGCCCGGAAACACAACAGCAATTAGACGCGTTAAGCGATAAGTTTGATGCAATGGGCCAGAATCTTAATCACCATTTAGAAGGTTTTGTACACGGCAAACCAATAAATTACTGGGACTACATTCAAACAGATGTACTTTTAAACTTACAGGTACAACGCACCTTAATTCCCGATGAGATGGTATTTATTATGTACCATCAGGTTAATGAGTTGCTGTTTAAAATGATCCTGTGGGAGATAGAACAAGTTGCCTATGCTGCTGAGCTTACTGCCGCTTTCTTTTCATCAAAATTATATCGCATTAGCAGATATTTTGATATGCTTACCTCTTCTTTCAATATTATGCGTGAGGGAATGGAGATGGAGCAGTATTTAAAATTCCGCAGAACACTTAGTCCTGCCAGCGGATTCCAAAGTGCGCAATACCGCCTCATTGAATTCAGCTCAACAGAATTTAGTAACCTCATAGATGCACGCTTCCGTGGTGATTTTACAACTGAAGATATTAAAGATGATGTCTTTTATAATAAAGCTTTTGAACACCTGTACTGGCAAGCTGCAGGCAAAGATTATAGCACAGGAGAAAAAAGTTATACGTTAAAAGAGTTTGAATTAAAATATAAAGAGGAATTCATCCGTTTCATTAAGCGTTATGAATCCCTAAACTTGTGGTCAAAATTCAAAACATTACCGCTATCAGATCAAAAAGATGCAACATTGCTAAAGGCAATGCGTCACTATGATTACACGGTTAATATACAATGGGTAATGGCGCATTATCAAGCAGCATTACATTATTTAAATCAAGGTAAAGAACCTCTTGAAGCAACCGGAGGCAGTGATTGGGTAAAATATATGCATCCTAAATATCAAAGGCGCATTTTCTTTCCTGAGTTATGGTCTCAGAAAGAGCGTGATGAATGGGGACAAAACATAAACTAAATTAAGAATTTTCAAAAACCCTAAATTGAAGAAATTAAGCATACTACTTCTGGCAGCACTCACACTTGGTGCTTGTGCAGATGATGAAACAAAAGAAGTTAAACCCGTTGCTAAAGAAAAAGTCGTCCCTATAGTAAAACGTTTTGGTTACACCCTAAATGATTATAACGTTGTCTCAGATACGGTTCAACAGGGAGATAGTTTTGGACAGATATTATTTGATAATGGTATTGATTACGCCACGATTCAACAGATTACAGATTCTGTTCAGGATGTTTTTGATACTCGTCTTATTCGTGTAGGTAAACCCTATACATTATTAAAATCTAAAGACACTTTAAATCAAGCGCAGGTCTTTATTTACGAAGAAAATAATATAGACTACGTTGTTCTTGATTTTAAAGATGAGGTTGTACAGGCAAAGGCAAAAAAACGTCCTGTTACTATTAAAGAACGTGAAGTAAGCGGTGTGATTAATAATAATCTTTCTACCACTTTTGACGATTTGGGACTTAGTGTAAATGTGGCTTATAAAATGGCAGATATTTATGCGTGGACGATAGATTTCTTTCGTCTTCAGGCAGGAGATCGCTTTAAACTAGTATATACAGAGAAGTTTATAAACGACACGATACCTGCAGGAATAGGTGAGATTAAAGCCTCTTGGTTTGAGCATAAAGGTAAGCCTTATTATGCGTTTAGGTATAGGAGCGATAGTCTTACAGACGCTTATGGGTATTTTGATAAAGAAGCAATGAATTTAAAACGTGCCTTTTTGAAAGGGCCTTTGTCATTTAACCGTATATCATCTAGGTACAATCTTAAACGTCGTATAGCCTATTATGGTAATCGTATTAGACCACATAAAGGAACTGACTTTGCAGGCGCTGTAGGCACACCAATTATGGCAACAGCAAATGGTACGGTAACTAAATCTGAATATAGAGGCGGAAACGGTAATTATGTTAAAATCAGACATAATAAAACCTATGAAACGCAGTATCTTCACATGAGTAAGCGGGCAGTAAAAGTTGGTCAGTATGTTTCTCAGGGTGATGTCATAGGGTATATAGGGATGACAGGTAATACAAGTGGTCCTCATGTATGTTACAGATTCTGGGAAAATGGCAAACAGGTAGATCCTTTTGCATTAAACCTGCCTACTTCAGAACCACTGGCTGAAGCATTACAAGAAGAATATTTTATACACATTGCTCCTTTAGTAGAGCAACTAGACGCAATAACCTTCAAAAAATAATATAAGATGCAAAAAATAAATCCCACTCAAACTAAAGCCTGGAAAGCGCTAAAAGATCATTTTAACAAGGTGAAAACTTTAGAGATGAAAACGCTTTTCCAAGATAATTCTAGAGCCGCAGATTTTTCCTTAATCTGGGATGACTTTTATGTAGATTATAGTAAAAATAGAATGACTTCTGAAACTAAATCGCTCTTATTAGATTTAGCGAAGGAGATGAATTTTGAAGATGCTCGCGCAGCTTATTTTAATGGTTCTGAAATAAATGAGACCGAAGGAAGGGCGGTTATGCATACAGCGCTAAGACAACCTAAAGATGCTCACATAAAGATTGATGGTGAAGACGTAATTCCTGAAGTAAACGCCGTTAAGGAAAAAATTAAAGGTTTTTGCGATACGGTTATAAGTGGAGATCATAAAGGATTTACCGGTAAAGCAATTACCGATGTTGTAAATATAGGTATAGGTGGTTCAGATTTAGGTCCTAATATGGTGGCTGAAGCTTTAGCTTTTTATCACAACCATTTAAAGGTTCATTTTATTTCTAACGTAGATGGTGACCACGTTCACGAGTCTTTAAAATATTTAAATCCTGAAACTACGCTTTTTGTAATTGTCTCAAAAACCTTTACAACTCAAGAAACCTTGTCTAATGCGAATACCGCTCGTAAATGGTTTTTGAGTAAAGTGGCAGGTACGGTTGCAGAAGGAGAAGCCGTGGCTAAACATTTTGTTGCCGTATCTACAAATGAAGAAGCAGTTAAAGACTTTGGTATAGACCCTAATAATGTATTTACCATGTGGGACTGGGTAGGAGGTCGTTTTTCACTATGGAGTTCTGTAGGATTGTCTATAGCACTTGCGGTGGGTTTTGACAGCTTCAACAGTATGCTTGCAGGAGCGCATAGAGCAGATGAGCATTTTAAAACTACAGATTTAGAAGAAAATATACCCGTGATTATGGCGCTGGTAACCGTGTGGTATAACAATTTCTTTGAAGCTGAAAGTGAAGCGATAATACCATACTCTCAATATTTGAACAGATTTGCAGCGTATTTACAGCAGGCAATTATGGAGAGTAACGGGAAGAGTGTAGATCGTAATGGCAATCCTGTAGATTATCAAACTGGTCAAATTGTTTGGGGAGAACCGGGAACAAACTCGCAACATGCTTTCTTTCAGTTAATACACCAGGGAACAAAAATCATCCCAACTCATTTTATAGGGTTTAAGCATTCTCTACATGGGGATGCAGATCATCACAATAAATTAATGGCAAACTTTTTTGCGCAAACCGAAGCCTTAATGAATGGTAAAACCGAGGCAGAAGCCCGTGAAGAATTAGAATCTTCAGGGATGAATGTTACTGCTATCGATAAACTGGTGCCATTTAAGGTTTTTGAAGGAAATAAACCCACAACCACAATACTTATTGATAAATTAACCCCAGAAAGCTTGGGAGCACTTATCGCAATATACGAGCACAAGATCTTTACGGAAGGTATTCTTTGGAATATTTTTAGTTATGATCAGTGGGGTGTAGAGCTAGGAAAGCAGTTAGCAAAAAATGTGCTAACAGACTTAAGTTCAGATAGTATAGCTAGTCATGATAGTTCAACGACTTCACTAATTATGCATTTCAAAAGCTAATTCAAAAACGGGCTTGTAATTTAGATTTTTAACTCTTAAATATCAATTTTGGATATTTAAGAGTTAAGATTAAACATATTGCGTTAAATAGTAATTCTTAACATTGCGTTAATATTTAATTAGGTCTTTATTAAGACTTTTGCAAAAATTCTAAATTCAAACAAGCACAATGAAAAAAATTACAAGTTTACTAGCACTTGTTTTTCTTCTGTTAACTGCTGTTGCGCAGGCTCAGGGAACTTTACGAGGTACAGTTGTAGATGGTGAAAATGGTATGCCACTACCTGGAGTTAACGTAGTTGTTGACGGCACAACTAACGGAGTATCAACTGATTTTGATGGGTTATTTGAGATTCAAGTTGCTAAAAATACAGGTTCTTTACGCGTTTCTTATGTGGGTTTTGCTCCACTAACACTAAAATTTGATGTTACAGGAAAAAAAGTTATTGACTTAGGTACTGTTAAACTTCAAATGGATTCTGATGCTCTTGATGAGGTAATTGTAAAAGCTTACTCTTTAGCAATTGACCGTAAAACTCCCGTTGCAGTTTCTACAATAAAAGCAGAAACAATTGCAAATGAGTTAGGTAGTCAAGAATTTCCTGAAATTTTAAAAACTACACCAGGTGTTTATGTAACCAGAGGAGGTGGTGGTTTTGGAGATGCTGAATTACGTATACGTGGTTTTAACTCTCAGAACGTTGCAGTTATGATTAACGGTATTCCTGTAAATGATATGGAAAACGGAAACGTTTACTGGAGTAACTGGGCAGGTCTTTCTGATGTAACTAGCTCTATGCAAGTTCAGCGTGGTCTTGGTGCTGCGATGATAGGTCTTCCATCAATTGGAGGTACTGTAAACATCGTTACAAAATCTACAGATATCGCTGCAGGTGGTAATGTAGTAATGACTACTGGTAACGACGGTTATACGAAATATGGTTTTACTCTTTCAACAGGATTATTAGATAATGATTGGGCTGCAACTGTAAGTTTGTCAAGAACTACAGGAGAACAATTTGTTGATGCAACGACCATTGATGCATATTCTTACTTTTTAAATGTTGCTAAGAAAATAAATGAAAATCACGAATTGTCGTTCACAGCTTTTGGAGCTCCACAGCGTCACGGTCAGCGTCAAAACAGATTGCTTATTGATGATTACAGAAAAAGTGATCGTGGAATCAGAACGAACACAGATTATGGTTATAAAAATGGACAGTTATTAAATCACGAAGATAACTTCTATCATAAGCCACAAATGTCATTAAACCATTATTGGACAATTAATGAGATTTCTTCACTTACAACTTCTATCTATGCCTCTTATGGTACTGGTGGTGGTGGTGGTACTGCGGGTGCTAACAAATTTGGAAAAGATGATCTAAATTATCGTGATTCTGCTTATGGTCCTGTAGATTTTGATAAAATTATTGCTGAAAATAAAGCTTTAGGTGCTGCAAATAGCGTTGAAACTTTTTTAAGAGCTTCAAGAAATAACCATCAGTGGTATGGTGCTTTATCAACGTATAATACAGAGCTTTCAGAATTTATTGACCTTTCTGCTGGTGTAGATGTTCGTATCTATAAAGGAGATCACTATACAGAACTTACAGATCTTTTAGGAGGTTCATTCTATATAGACAATAATGATGTAAATAATCCTAATAAGGTTGTTAAGGTAGGTGATAAGTACAACTATAATGATTCTGGTTATACAAACTGGGCTGGGCTTTTTGCTCAGGCAGAATATAACAAAGACCAGATTTCAGCAGTTATTTCTGTTGCCGGTAACAATACTTCTTATAAAAGAGAAGATTACTTTAAGTATACTCCAGAAGATCCGTTAAGAGAGACAGACTGGGTAAACTTTACTGCTTTTAGTACTAAGGGTGGTTTAAACTATAGACTTGATGATGTAAATAATGTTTTTGCAAATGTGGGCTATTTTGAGCGTGCTCCTTTTAGCGATGCAGTTTTTATAAACAACACAAACGTAACTAATGCTGATGCAGAGAATCAAAAAATATTTAGTGCAGAATTAGGTTATGGTTTTAGAAGTGATAACTTTAGAGCAGATCTTAATGTTTATCGTACAAAATGGACAGATCGTACTTACACTATCTCAAGAACTGCTGATAATATTCAGTATACTGCAAATATATTAGGCTTAAATCAACTGCATCAAGGTGTTGAATTAGAGTTACAATACCGTCCAATAGAAACTTTAACTTTAACTGGTATGGCTTCTTTAGGTGATTGGAAATTTGCTAATGACATTGAGAATGTTCAGGTTTTTGATGATCAACAAAATCCAATTGGAGATCCTATCGATATTTATTTAGAGGATGTTAAAGTTGGAAATTCTGCTCAAACTACTTTTGCTCTAGGTGCAGACTACGCTGTATTAGCTTCTACTACAATAAGAGCGTCATTTAATTATGCTGCAGATTATTTTGCAGACTATGACCCTACAGGTCGTAGTGCTGAGGGGTTACCGCAAACTTGGGAAATGCCGGAATATGGTTTATTAGACTTAGGATTGACACACAGATTTAACTTTGGAGGATTTAGTGCGCAGATTAATGCTAATGTATTTAACGTTTTAGATACAGAATATATTTCTGATGCACAAGACGGTAATAACTCACTTGCAACAACTGCAAGAGTTTATTATGGAGCAGGTAGAACCTATACTGTAGGTGCAAAAATTAATTTTTAATAAAAATTGAAATGAAAAAATTTAATTATTTATTGACAGCTATTACTATAGGAGCTATGTCTATGGTAGGTTGTGATCCTGTAGAAGATATTAATGATCAGCTAGAGGCAAATGAAGCAGGTATCTCTGATGTATTTAATTATACATTAACTGAAGATGATTACAAAGAAGTTTTAGAACTTGATTTTGCAACTTTTAATTCTGTAGATGATGCTAAAAGTCTAGTTCCATTAGTTCTAAAAAATAATTTCCCGGTTTTAGGTAATGGTTCGTTGGCTACAGTAACTTATGACTTGTATGCTCCAGTATCTACTGAGCGTTCATTAATTGTCTATACGGTAAGTACTGCAGATTATGATGCATATCCTGAAACAGAACGATTTGATAATTTTGATGACGAGGATCAGATCTATACATTTTTAGATGACAAATTTCCTGATGTTGCTAACAGAACTTTAGTTTCTTTAACTTATAAGTTTTATAACGGAAGTGCTCAAACATTGAATAATGGGTTTCTTAGGGTAAATGGTGAATGGCAATTTGCATTGGGACTTACAAATGATGAGTATACTATGGTAGGTCAGGGTTTTGCAAACTTTAATACTAAAGATGAAGCTTTAAGAAAATTACCAATTTATCTTTTAGATAAGTTCAAATATGAAGATGTTGCTATTAATGACGTAAAATCTACAACGTATAAAGTTTATACTACAGATGTTAGTGATATTGATGGAGATGGAAGTGTTACAGACAGTGCAACTTACAGCTTCATAGCAAATTTTATCTTTGATGGATCTTCTTGGGATGTCTACAATAATGCATTACCAATGACACTTCAGTTTGGTAACGATGCAGGTGAGTGGATTCCTGATAATACCATCGCTTACACACTGACTGTAGCTGATTATGTATTTATAGGTGGAGAATTGTCTTCAGAGTTCCCTGCTCAAACAGCAAGTATGTTACGTTTTAATAACCTTGATCGTCGTAGCGGTAATGATGCTTTCTGGAGTGATGACTTAATATATAGAGCTTTAGACTTATTATTTAATAAGTTAGACGCTAATGCAGAAGAAGGTCAGAAATATGCTGTGACTCTTGATATTTACAATGGTGCTAACACAACAGAAACGTTCTTTATAATTAAAACTAACGGAAGTTGGGTAAAACAATAAATAGATAATAGTTTAAATAAAACCTCCTGCTCAATAAGAGACAGGAGGTTTTTTTATTTTTGTAAAAATTTTATTATGAAAAAGAAAATATTTGTTGCTCTATGTTCAATGTTAGTTTTTGCGTCGTGTGGGGGTTCTGATGATGATGTGGTTGTTGCGCCTCCCGTAGAGCCAGAATTAGAAAGTCCCGTAGCGGTAGCTGATGCATTCAACGCAGAAGAAAATACAGACTATATAATTCAAAATCTTACTGCTAATGATGATTTAGCTTCTGGAGCTCGTATTGTTTCTATTGACGCAGCAACTGCCCAAGGAGGTGCTCTAACAGATAATCGTAATGGTAGTTACACATATATTTCTAAGGCTAATTTTGTAGGTGAAGATACTTTTACCTATCAACTATGTCTTAACACAGATACAAGTATTTGTTCACAGGCTACTGTTACCATAACTGTTGCAGATGCGGGAACACCAGTTGCTAAAGAAGACAACGCGGCTACAGCCAAAAACACTTCTTTAACACTTGTAAATTTATTAGATAATGATGAGTTGCTTGATGGAGCTATACTCACGAGTGTTGATTTTTCAGCTAGTACTGGTACAGGTGTATTAAATAGTAATGGCTCTGTTACCTACACTCCTGCGACAAACGTTTTAGGTGAAGATACATTTATATATACAATTTGTGATAATGATGCGACTCCTAGCTGTTCTACAGCAACGGTAACCATAAATGTTTTAGAAGCGGTAAGTTTTACTATTCCTGCGCAATTACAAAGTTATTATGCAGACGTGAGCTTCTTTGAAGATGGAGATCTCACATTTGATGCTTTAAGTTCATATACAGTGGCAAAGCACACCACAATTTTAACCTATACACAGCGTCACCAATTTTTATATGATGCAGATGCAGATTTGAGTAATGCTGCTAATGTGATTTTAATGTATTCTGGAGAAAGTCGTGATGAGCGCGAGTATACTTCAGGAAGCAATTCTCATTCACCTCAAACATTTAATACCGAGCATATTTTCCCACAGTCACGTTTAGCTACTGAAGATGCCGTGACAGATTTGCATCATTTACGTTCTGCAGATAGTGATGTGAATTCATTACGATTAAACTATCCGTTTGTAGATGGTAGTGGGGCCTACAAATTGATAAATGATAATTCATGGTATCCTGGTGATGAGTGGAAAGGGGATGTTGCAAGAGCTGTTTTATACTTGAATATACGATATGGTGAAGACTTTAAAAAAGTAGGAAATCTTGATTTGTTTTTAAAGTGGAACCGTGAAGATCCTGTTTCAGATTTTGAGAAAAACAGAAACAAAGTTATAGAAACGGCTCAGGGTAATCGTAATCCGTTTATAGATAATCCATATTTAGTAACTTTAATTTGGGGAGGAACACCCGCTGAAAATACTTGGAACTAGTTTCTAATTAAAGCTTAATTAAAAACCCTTCCATTTTTAAACGGAAGGGTTTTTTGCATTTAAAGCATTTCGGTTTCAGTCCTTTCAGAGCAAAAAGTTATCTTTGATTTTTAAAATTTCAGACTATGTATACTACCGTACAATTTGTGCATTCGTACTGGGCTTATTTGGCTCTTATTATCCTTACAATAACAACTATTAATGTGCTCGTTTCTTATTTTTCGGGTAAAGAATTTGGAGCTCGTGACTTTAGGTTGGCGTTGTTTACTTTAATTGTTTCACACATTCAATTATTAATAGGTATTGTGCTTTATTTTGTTTCTCCATTAGGAGCAAAAGCAATAGCATCACAAGGTATGGGTGCTGCGATGAAAGATCCTAATCTACGTTTGTATGTGGTAGAGCATCCCATTGCAATGATTCTCACTATTGTTTTTATTACAGTAGGGTATAGTAAGCATAAGAAAAAATTAACTTCAAAGCCTAAGTTTAAACTATTGGCTATATTTTACACCCTTGGTCTTATTGTAATGCTAAGCCGCATTCCGTGGTCAAACTGGTTTTAGAAGATCGTAGATTTCAGACATAAGTATTAAGCATAAAAAAAGCTCCGTAATCAAAATGATTACGGAGCTTTTTCAATTGTTGCAAACCGCAAACCGAATCTAGCGATTCATCCAGTCTTCAATCTCTTCAACTTCTAAGGGAATATTGCGCATGAGATTAAAAGGTTCACCTTGTTCCTGAATTACTAAATCATCTTCTAATCGAATTCCAAAACCTTCTTCGGGAATATATATACCGGGTTCAACCGTAAATACATTATTGGCTTGCATGGGTTCGTGCAATAAACCATAATCATGTGTGTCTAGGCCAATATGGTGGGAGGTGCCGTGCATAAAGTATTTTTTGTATGCGGGCCAGTCTTTGTTTTCATTTTGAACATCAGCTTTGTTGAGAAGTCCAAGTCCCAATAACTCTGAAGTCATCAACTTACCTACTTCTTCGTGATAGGGTCCCCAAAGATTTCCTGGTGTAAGCATTTTTGTAGCTTCTTTCTTAACGCGTAAAACGGCGTTGTAAACCTCTTTTTGTCGCGCTGTAAACCTTCCGGAAACAGGAATAGTACGGGTCATATCACTACTATAATTTGCATATTCTGCTCCTACATCTAGCAAAATTAAGTCGCCTGCCTTGCATTCTGCATTGTTAACGATATAATGCAGCACGTTAGCATTATTTCCTGAGGCAACAATGGGTGTGTATGCAAAACCACGTGAGCGATTGCGTAGAAACTCGTGCATAAACTCAGCCTCTATTTCGTATTCCATCACACCTGGCTTTACAAACTGAAGAATACGCTTGAAGCCTTTTTCAGTAATATCGCAGGCTTTTTGTAGTAAATCTATCTCTATAGGATCTTTTACAGATCGTAAGCGCTGCAATATAGGATTGCTTTTAGCTACGCTATGTGCCGGGTATTGTTCCTTTATTTTTTTATTAAATCGAGCTTCACGGGTTTCGGTTTCTACATTGGCACGGTAATGCTCATTTGTATTTATGTAAAGCGTCTCTGCTTGGGTCATCAATTCATAAAAAACCTTATCCCACTCTTGTATCCAATACACCGTTTTTACACCGCTAACTTCAAGAGCTTTTTCTTTTGTGAGTTTTTCTCCTTCCCATACGGCAATGTGGTCATTCGTTTCTTTTAAAAATAAAATCTCGCGGTGTTTTTCTTTAGGACAATCAGGGAAAAGTACCAGAATACTCTCTTCCTGATCTACCCCACTTAAAAAGAATAAATCTCTATTTTGCTGAAAAGGCATCGTGCTATCTGAGCCTATGGGATAAATATCGTTACTATTAAAAACAGCAAGACTATTTGGCTTCATCGCAGCCATAAAATCTTTACGGTTATTTATATACAGATTGCGATCTATAAGGTCGTATTTCATAGTTGTAATTTGAATTTACTCAAAGGTAAAAACAACATGATTAAAGGGTGTTAAACTCTTTTTAAATTGTTTAGATTTCTTTAACAAATAGGTATTTTTAAAAGCATAAAACTGTTTTACTATGCACATTCGATTTTTACTCCTTTCTATTTCTTTAAGTGTTTTTTCAAGTTCATTTGCTCAGCAACCGGCCACTTCGCCAGAATTACTAACACGATCTCTTGAAGCTAAAGAAGCTTTAATTTCAAATTCTATTGTTAAAAATATTCCTTTTAAAAATGCAGGCCCTACCATTATGAGTGGCCGCGTGGTTGATATTGAAGTAAATCCTGAAAATAGCACAGAGTTTTATGTAGCATATGCGACGGGAGGTGTTTGGCATACAGTGAACAACGGTATTACGTTTACTTCAGTTTTTGATAGTGCACCTACTCAAAATGTGGGTGACATTGCGGTAAACTGGGCATATAAAATAATTTGGGCAGGTACTGGCGAGACTATTTCTTCAAGATCTTCCTACGCAGGGGTAGGTATTTTAAAAAGTACAGATAATGGTAAAACCTGGGAGAATACAGGCCTTTACGATTCGCACCATATTAGTGATATTATTGTAGATGAAGAAAATCCTGATGTAGTACTTGTAGCTGCCCTGGGTCATTTGTATTCTCCTAATGACGAACGAGGCATTTTTAAGACTACAGATGGCGGAAAAACCTGGAATAAAACCTTGTTTATAAATAGTGATACAGGCATTATCAATCTGGGTGCCGCGCCAGAAAATGCTAATGTATTATACGCAGCTGCTTGGGATAGAGCGCGTATGGCCTGGGATTTTAGAGGTTCGGGAGAAAACTCTGGGATTTATAAATCTACTGATGCAGGTGACAGCTGGTCGTTAGTAACGACAGGAAATGGTTTTCCGCAAGGAAAAGGAGTAGGGCGTATAGGTCTTGCAGTTGTTAATGCAAATACCCTTTATGCAATACATGATAATCAGGATATGCGTGATGATTCTAAAGAGAAGAAGGCAGAAAAGAAAGATGAAGATTTAAAGCCTGAAGCATTTAAAAATATGACTTCCGCAGCATTTTTAGAATTGAATATCGATGAGCTTGATGACTACTTGAAATCAAATCGCTTTCCAAAACAATACACGGCTGCTAAAGCAAAAGAATTGGTAAAGTCTGGTGAGTTTAAAGCATCAGATTTCTATTTGTATACTTTCGATAAGAACAGTCCTGACTCTGAAGGTGAGGTTATAGGTGCAGAAATCTATAAATCTAATGATGGTGGTAAAACCTGGGGTCGTACACACGAAGGCTATATAGAAGATTTCTTTTATTCCTATGGATATGTTTTTGCAGAAATGGATGTAAATCCCCAGGATGAAAATGAAATCTATTTAGTGGGTGTTCCGCTTATTAAATCTACAGATGGTGGAAAAACATTTACCTATATAGACGAACCAAATTTACATGTAGATCATCATATTATTTGGGTAGATCCTAAAATGCCTAATCATCTAATTAATGGTAATGACGGAGGTTTAAATATGTCTTATGACGGTGGTAAAAGCTGGTCAAAAATAAACTCGATGCCTTTAGCGCAGTTTTATGCAATTAATGTAGACTATGAGAAACCGTATAATATTTATGGAGGTTTACAGGATAATGGGACATGGAAGGGGCCTCACAATTATGTGTATTCTAAAGATTATGAGGCAGAAGGTCAATACCCCTTTAAGCGCGTAGGAGGAGGCGATGGCATGCAGGTGCAGATAGATCGCAGAGATAGTGATATTATTTATGTGGGTTCGCAGTTTGGGTTTTACAATCGGCTAAATTTAAAAACAGGGGAGCGTGTGTTTATAAAACCGAGTCATGATCTTGGGGAAGCACCATATCGTTTTAATTGGGAAACGCCCATTTTGCTTTCATCACATAATCAGGATATCTTGTATATGGGCGGCAATAAGTTAATGCGTTCTATGAATCAAGGTGACACGTGGACGGCTATTTCGCCAGATCTTACAGCAGGCGGTAAACAAGGTAATGTACCTTACGGAACGCTCACAACTATAAGTGAATCTGTATTTCAGTTCGGTTTAATTTATACCGGTAGTGATGATGGGGTGATTCAGGTCACTCAAGATGCCGGTGGCAGCTGGAATATTATTTCAGAAAACTTACCTCAAAATTTATGGGTGAGTAAAGTAACTGCTTCGGCTCATAAAAAAGGAAGGGTATATGCAGCTTTAAATGGCTATCGCTATGACGATTTTAAGCCCTATGTATATTTAAGCGATGATTATGGGCAGAGCTGGAAAGATATAAGCTCTAATTTGCCACTTTCTCCCATAAATGTAATTATAGAAGACCCTGTTAAAGAAAATATTCTGTATTTAGGAACAGATGACGCGAGTTATGTAAGTTTTAATACTGGTGATAGCTGGGAGGTTTTAGATGGAAGTATGCCTAATGTAGCGGTTCACGATTTAGTAATTCAAACCGAAGCAAATGATCTGGTTGTGGGCACGCACGGAAGATCTATATTTATAACAAATCTTGATGAGATTCAGAATTTTGATCCTGCCAAGGCCGAAAATTTACAAGTTTTTAAAATGAAAGATGTAGATTTTTCAACAAACTGGGGCAGGTCTTGGAGTGCTTGGAGTACAGCGAATACGCCAGAAACCAGCATTAAGTTTTATGCTCCTAAAGCAGGCGAGGCTAAACTAGATATTTTGAGCAAAGCTGGTAAGCCTGTCAAATCCTGGTCTGTAAATGCAGATATGGGCTTTAACCATGTAGTTTATGATTTAAGTATTTCTGAAGATGGGAAGAAGCAATTAGAAAAAGAGACAAAAGATCTAAAAATCACAAAGGCTCAAAATAACGTGTTTTATCTGCCGCCGGGTACTTATACCGTGCAAATAAACGCAGCTGGTAAATCTGCTAAAACAATGTTTGAAGTAAAAGAGGGTAGTCGTCGTAGAGATCGCGCAGAGCGAGCTGCACAAGCACAAGAAGATTAAGATATACACGTATGAATTTAAGCCTGAGTATCCCGGCGTTGTTGTTTCCTGCAATTTCGTTGACAATGTTAGCTTATAATGCCAGATACCTGGCGATAGCTGCTTTAATTAGAGAGTTGCATAAACGTTATCAGGATAGCTCTTCATCACCTGTAAAAAAGCAAATTAAACAATTGCGAAAGCGGCTGGGTATTATAAAAGCCATGCAGGCTATGGCAATTGTTAGTTTTCTGTTAGCAGTTATAACTATGTTTTTTATTTATATTGAAAGAAGTTTTCTTGCAAATATTGTGTTTGGAATAAGTTTGATTGCATTAATGATTTCACTAACACTGTCTTTTATCGAAGTACAATTAAGTACTCGGGCACTTGAGATACAATTAAATGATATGGATGATTGAAGAATGTAATATAATAAGTAAGTTATTTGATTTACGCTAAGAGACTCCAGACCATAGTTGAAGACTTAATTATATAATATTATGTTTAACGAGAAGCCTATATTTCAAAGGTTTTCGTAAGAAATATTAAACATTTTTTTTATTATTTAAAACCATTCCAAAAGCGGTCTCAAAGTTTGTGAAACAACCTTTTGAGCCGTATTT
This sequence comes from Leeuwenhoekiella sp. NPDC079379, assembly GCF_044542075.1. Lineage (NCBI taxonomy): Bacteria > Pseudomonadati > Bacteroidota > Flavobacteriia > Flavobacteriales > Flavobacteriaceae > Leeuwenhoekiella > Leeuwenhoekiella sp. NPDC079379. The sequence goes on along the minus strand of NZ_JBITTU010000001.1, from coordinate 497,007 downwards.
TTGTGCCACTAAATAAAAAACGTAAATAAATGGGAATCATTTCCTCTTCTATCGCCCGAAAAGTTGCCATGGCACTTTCAGGTTTATTCCTTGTATTGTTTTTAGGTCAGCATTTCACAATTAACTTAACATCGACCTTTAGCCCAGAAACTTTTAATGAGTTTTCTCATTTTATGGGAACTAACTTTCTGGTTCAGGCAATACTTCAACCTGTATTAATCTTTGGAGTTATTTTTCACTTTGTAATGGGTTTCATTCTTGAAGTTCGTAACCGTGCTGCACGTAAAATCAACTACGTGAATTACAAAGGAAGTGCAAACTCAAGCTGGGTTAGCCGTAACATGATTTACAGTGGTCTTGTAATTTTAGCATTCTTAGGATTGCATTTTTATGACTTCTGGTTTCCTGAGATTGTACACAAATACATTGAGTCAAACCCTGCTGATGCTACGCGTTACTATGGGGAGTTAGTAGAAAAGTTTGAAAGCCCGGTTAGAACAGGTCTTTATGTGCTTTCTTTTGTTTTCTTAGCGCTTCACCTGTTTCACGGTTTTGCTTCTTCTTTTCAATCTGTTGGCTTTAATAACAAATACGCGACAAGCTTGAAGAAGTTTGCTAAGTTTTATGCAATCGCAATACCTGCGGGTTTTGTTTTTATCGCGTTGTTTCACCATTTTAATCACTAGACGATGTCAGAATTAAAATCAAATATACCAGACGGCCCACTTGCAGATAAGTGGACTCAACATAAAAATGATATTAACCTGGTTAACCCGGCAAACAAACGTAACATAGATGTTATTGTTGTGGGTACAGGTCTTGCGGGAGGTAGTGCTGCTGCAACGTTAGCAGAGTTAGGCTATAACGTAAAAACATTTTGCTATCAAGATTCTCCACGTCGCGCACACTCTATTGCGGCGCAGGGAGGTATTAACGCAGCAAAAAATTACCAGGGAGACGGGGATTCTAACTACCGCTTATTTTACGATACTGTAAAAGGTGGGGATTATCGCTCACGTGAAGCTAATGTATATCGTCTTGCTGAAGTATCAGGAAACATTATTGATCAGTGCGTTGCTCAGGGAGTTCCTTTTGCACGTGAATATGGCGGACTTTTAGATAACCGTTCTTTTGGTGGGGTTTTGGTTTCCAGAACTTTTTATGCAAAGGGACAAACGGGACAGCAGTTGCTTTTAGGAGCATATTCTGCAATGAACCGCCAGATTAACAGAGGTAAAATTCAACCTTTTAACCGTCACGAGATGTTAGATCTTGTCTTGGTGGGTGGTAAAGCGAGAGGTATTATTGCTCGTGATTTAGTTACCGGGGCAATAGAAAGACATTCTGCTCACGCTGTTGTTTTAGCGAGTGGTGGTTATGGTAATGTATTTTTCCTATCTACAAATGCAATGGGAAGTAACGTAATGGCAGCTTGGAGAGCACACCGTCGCGGTGCTTACTTCGCTAACCCTTGCTATACGCAGATTCATCCTACGTGTATTCCAGTTTCAGGAGATCACCAGTCTAAATTAACGTTGATGTCAGAATCTTTACGTAATGATGGGCGTATTTGGGTTCCTGCAAAGAAAGAAGATGCAATTGCTATTAGAGAAGGTAAAAAGAAACCAACTGATCTTTCAGAAGAAGAAAGAGATTATTATTTAGAGCGTCGTTATCCTGCTTTTGGTAACCTGGTTCCTCGTGATGTAGCTTCCAGAGCAGCAAAAGAACGTTGTGATGCAGGTTTTGGTGTTAATAAAACGGGTGAGGCGGTATATCTTGATTTTAAGAGCGCAATTAACCGCTATGGTAAGGAAGAAGCTTTAATACACGGTAATCCTAATCCTTCAGATAAAGAAATATATGACTATGGTAAAGCTGTAGTAGAAAATAAATACGGAAACCTCTTCCAGATGTATGAGAAGATCGTAGATGAAGATCCGTATAAAACCCCAATGATGATTTATCCTGCAGTGCATTACACAATGGGTGGTCTATGGGTAGATTACAATTTACAGACTACCATACCTGGTTGTTATGCAGCAGGAGAAGCAAACTTCTCAGATCACGGAGCTAACCGTCTAGGAGCTTCAGCTTTAATGCAAGGTCTTGCAGATGGATATTTTGTGTTGCCATATACTATTGGAGATTATCTTTCTAAGGATATTCGTACCGGTAAGATACCTACAGATTCTCCAGAATTTGATCAGGCAGAAAAAGATGTGCGTGAGCGCATGACAAAGTTAGTGGGCGGAAAGGGTACGCATTCTGTAGATTATTACCACAAACGTTTAGGAAAAATTATGTGGAATAAATGCGGAATGTCTCGTAACGCAAAAGAGCTTCAGGAAGCTATGGATGAGATTTCTGCTTTACGAGCAGATTTCTGGGAGAATGTAAAAGTACCGGGAAGTATAGATTCTAAAAATGCAGAATTAGAAAAAGCCGGAAGAGTAGCAGATTTCTTAGAATTAGGGGAGCTTTTTGCTAAAGATGCATTAACTAGAAATGAATCTTGCGGTGGTCACTTTAGAGAAGAATATCAGACTCCAGAAGGAGAGGCCTTAAGAGATGATGAAAACTTTAGTTTTGTATCTGCCTGGGAATATAATGCAGACCCACGTGAGGCTAAATTGCATAAAGAACAATTGACTTTTGATAACATCGAAGTTAAAACGCGTTCTTATAAATAATAATTAAAAGATAACTTTTACTATGAAGTTAACACTCAAAATATGGCGTCAGGAAAGCGCTAAAGCTAAAGGGGCGATGAAAAGCTACCAGATTGATGGGATTGACGGAGATATGTCTTTTCTAGAGATGCTAGATGTGCTTAATGAAGATTTGATTAATAAAGGTGAAGTGCCGGTAGAATTTGATCATGATTGTCGTGAAGGAATTTGCGGTAGTTGTTCCTTACAAATTAATGGAGAACCCCATGGTCCAGACCGTTTAGTTACTACGTGTCAGTTACATATGCGTAAGTTTAATGATGGTGATACTATTACAATAGAGCCTTGGAGAGCAACTGCATTCCCGGTAATACAGGATTTAATTGTAGATCGTTCTTCTTTTGATCGTATTCAGCAGGCAGGTGGTTATATCTCTGTAAATACTTCTGGTAATACTGTAGATGCAAATGCGATTCCTATCGAGAAGCAAAATGCAGACGACTCCTTTTATGCAGCTACGTGTATAGGTTGTGGTGCGTGTGTAGCAGCTTGTAAGAATGCAAGTGCTATGTTATTTACATCTGCAAAAGTTTCACAGTTTGCTTTATTACCACAAGGTGAAGTAGAAGCTACAGAGCGTGTGCAAAATATGGTACGTCAGATGGATTTAGAAGGTTTTGGTAACTGTACTAATACTGGAGCTTGCGAGATAGAATGCCCTAAAGGAATTTCTTTAGAAAATATCGCTCGTATGAATCGTGAGTATTTAAGTGCTGTCTCAAAGGGATAAATTTTTCGCAAAGCGGAAATTATAAATAAAACACCCGATAGATTTTAAAATCTATCGGGTGTTTTTACATAAAATAAGTTCCTCGAAAGGGTGGGTCAGCTAATTAGATTGATCTAAACTTTTTGTAGATATCAGATTATCCGAATAACCACTCCACTACATCATTCATCTTAGCAACTTTAACTATAGTAATGCCGTAATTTTCATTCGGTATTTTACAGTATTTAGAAACCATTATAGTGCTAAAACCTAGTTTTTCAGCCTCAAGAATACGCTGTTCTACGCGTGTAACCGGGCGTATTTCTCCTGCAAGTCCTACCTCTGCGGCAAAACAAATATCTTTTGCTACAGCAATATCTTCATTGCTTGATAAAATAGCTGCTACTACCGCCAGGTCAATAGCTGTATCATCAACGCTAATGCCTCCGGTAATATTTAAGAAAACATCTTTTGCTCCAAGTCTAAAACCAGCACGTTTTTCCAGAACAGCAAGAATCATATTCAATCGCTTAGCATTATAGCCAGTTGCGCTTCGCTGCGGTGTACCATAAACAGCAGTACTTACTAGAGCCTGTATTTCTATCATTAAAGGACGCATCCCTTCTAAGGTTGCTGCTATCGCAGTTCCGCTAAGTTCTTCATCGTTCTTTGATATTAATATTTCAGACGGATTAGAAACTTCACGCAACCCGCTGCCTTGCATCTCGTAAATGCCAAGTTCGTTTGTAGAGCCAAAGCGGTTTTTATGAGCTCTTAATATTCGATAAACATGATTGCGGTCGCCTTCAAATTGTAAGACGGTGTCAACCATATGTTCCAGAATTTTAGGACCTGCGATATTTCCATCTTTTGTGATGTGGCCTATTAGTATTACTGGAGTTGCTGTTTCTTTAGCAAACTTTATAAGTTCTGTTGTGGTCTCCCGTATTTGAGATATACTACCGGCTCCGCTCTCTACATAATCTGTATGCAGTGTTTGAATTGAATCTATAATTACAATATCTGGCTCTACGGCTTCAATCTGTTTAAAAATGTTTTGAGTTTTAGTTTCTGTGAGAATCAGGCAGTTTTCAGCATTGGGGTTTATGCGTTCTGCGCGCATTTTTATTTGCTGAGCACTTTCTTCTCCAGAAACATAAAGCGTTTTATAGGGTAGCATTAATGCAATTTGCAGCATTAGGGTGCTTTTTCCTATACCCGGTTCACCGCCTAGTAGTGTTAAGGAACCCGGCACTAAACCGCCTCCTAAAACACGATTAAGTTCGTTATTCTTAGTATTTAAGCGAGCTTCAGCGGTGGTGTCTATCTCCTGAATACGCTGTGGTTTTGCCACCTGTTTTGTTGTTGAAGTTTCAACTTTCCAGCTTGATTTTTCTGCCTTTTGTATTACTTCTTCAGCAATTGTATTCCATTCTTTACAAGAGGTACATTGCCCTTGCCATTTTGCAAATTGGGCCCCACAATTCTGACAGAAAAAGGTTGTTTTAGTCTTTGCCATTAATATCCGAAATCATCTTTTATACGTTGAGCACGAGCCATTAAAATATCTTTATCAACATCGCCTGCGCTTTTTAATACCAGTGCGCTCTCATAGGTGCGCATAGCTTTTTTAGTGTCTCCATTCCCTTCATAAGACCTGCCTATATAATAGGCTCCTAATACCGTCTCGGGATATTCTTTACGAGCAAGTTTACCTAGATTTTCAAAACCGTCCCAATCTGCTTTTTTCTCTAGTGCGGCGGCAATAGCGATAAAGTCATTAATGCGTATTTTATCTTTTATACCGAAGAGATTTTCAATAATCTCATATTTTTCGGTCAGATAATTAAACGGAGATTCTGCTGAAAGAATATTTTCTTGAAACTCTTTTTTTGTAATAGGTCTGTACACTGCAAATATCTGTTCTAGAGCACTGGGTATTGCTTTGCCTGCAAGCGTGTAATGCGTAGCGTGTTCAAAATCATCAAAATAATATTTAAGGTTAGTGTTTTCTATGTTTTGAAGAGCCACATTAAGTATCTGTGTAGATTTGCGCAGTGCTTCTATATCTTCAGTTCCTGTTGCCTGATAGTAGAATATTTTGTTTTCAGTCTTCTGAAGTATATCGGTTAAGCGCTCAATCATTTGTGGTGCAAGATCTGGACTTAAAGAAATATATGCATTAAATAATGGCGGATTTTTCATCAGGTAATAGTTAGCAAAACCGGCAGTCGCATCGTGACCTACTATTAAATTGAAAGGCGCCAAGCGGTATTTTTTGCTTAGCCACGGAAAAAGATCCTGACCTATAAAATTGAAGAAAGAGGCGCCTTGCTCTGTGGGTAAAAAATTACTATCATCATACTGAGTGTCGTCCATGCGATTGGGTTGCATAACGCCTACTACGATGGCTTGAGGCATGTCTTCCCAATAGCTATAATAATCAACATTGCCAGCGATAGGTTCAAAAAGATAATCTGCATCGAGTACTATAATTACAGGGTAATTTTTGTCTTTATTAGTCTCGTAGTTACGAGGTAGCTGTATTTTTACCTGTCTGCTTTCACTAAAATTTGTTGAAGGAATAGTTTCATACAAAACCTGTGCATTTAGAAAGCTGCTAAAAAGCAAAAGTAAGAGTAGTGTTTTTTTCATAGTAGGTAGATTTTTTGAATACCTCAATTTAACCATAAAATGGCTAAGCTACCTAATAGATGTGGTCGTGATTACTTATTTCGATTTAATACCGGTAATAAAATAAATGAGAGTGCTCCTAAGACAATAACAAGAAGTGTTTGTGAGCCCCATATAATCCAACCAAAAGCTTCACCACCTTCTTTGCTAAATCCAAAAAAGACGAAAAGTGCACCTATAGTTATAGGGTAGACTCCAATGCCTCCATTTGTGACAGATATAGAAAAGGAGCCAATAACAAATGCAGCCAGTATGATGCCTAATGAAGCAGTGGAAATTTCCGGAATCGTAAATTTCACAACCCAAAACATCATTACATACATAATCCAGATAAACAATGTATGTGCGATAAATGCAGTTTTATGTTTCATATGCAGGATACTGCGCATACCCTCTAAAAGGCCGGACATAAATTTTTTGATCTTTAAAAAAAATCCTGACTTTGAGTTTTTGACTATTCTAAAACCAATATAGATCCCTCCAACCGCAACTATTAGAAACGCTACGGTATATAATGGATTAATATTTTGATCTTTTAAATAGGTTAAAAGTAAATCTGTTTGCATAAAAATGGCAATAGCAACAACCAGTAGAAGCATTACAAAATCTGCTATGCGTTCTGAAATTATAGTACCAAAGCCTTTCTCAAAAGGGATGTCTTCATAAGTGGTTAATAGCGCTCCTCTTAAAAGTTCACCACTTCTAGGGATTCCTAAATTTGCGAGATAAGCAGCCATTACAGCCATAAACCTATTAGAGAGGTTAGGTTTATAGCCCATAGGTTCTAATAGATATTGCCAGCGATAGGCTCTTGAAAAATGGCTTAAGAAGCCAAATATCAAAGAAATGAAAATATAAATAGGATCTGCTTTTTTAATATTCTCCCATAGCGTAGCACGCTCTTCTGGAGTAGCTGAACTCAATGAATAATATATAAGGAAGATCCCTAAACCAAGAGGGATTAAAACTTTAAGAAGTTTTATAAGTTGCTTTTTATTCAATGTTATTTAAGCAAATTTGTTTCTTCATTTGGGAAAACTAATGAAGGCTTAAATGCTTTTGCTTCTTCAAGTTCCATAAAGGCGTAAGCAATTAAAATAAGAATATCACCTTTTGCAACCTTGCGTGCTGCAGCACCATTGAGTGTAATTTCTCCGCTGCTTCTGGGGCCGGGAATTGCATACGTTTCTAAACGTTCTCCGTTTGTAACATTTACGATTTGCATGCGCTCGCCTTCTATAACTCCGGCAGCATCCATAAGATCTTCGTCTATAGTGATGCTTCCGATGTAATGAAGTTCTGCTCCGGTAACTTTTACGCGGTGTATTTTAGACTTTACAACGTTAACTAACATGATGTAAAAATAAGGGTTTTTAATTTAGGGCTATATTGTCAATAAGGCGAACATCTCCTGCAAAAACAGCGATGAACGCTCTGTACAATTCGTTTGCTTTTTTAGATTCAGTATGTTCTAAAGTACTTGCGTTTGCAATTTCAAAATATTCAAGTTTCAATGTGCTATCTGCAAAAGCATTAGTAACAAATTGATGTACATCACCTATAGATTTGTCGTTAAATAGTTCTTTTGCTTTCAGTAAGGTGCTATATATAAAAGGGGCAATCTCTCTGTGACTTTGTGACAACCTCATATTGCGAGAGCTTTCTGCAAGACCATCATCGTGACGGCTAATTGGACAACCTATAATTGCAACAGGTAGTTTTTCTATAGCAACAAGTTTATTTACAATCTGAAGTTGCTGGTAATCTTTCTCGCCAAAAAAGGCAAAATGAGGCTGTACTATCTCAAAAAGATACTTTAATACAGTAGCTACGCCTTCAAAATGACCGGGTCTAAAAGCACCTTCCATTACCATATTGAGGCCTTCAAAATCATAATCTATAGATTTAATTTTAGAACCATAAATCGTTGTAGTGCCAGGTGCAAAAACAAGCAAATTTGGGTTGATTTTCTCAAGGAGTTCAAGGTCTGCCTGAAGGTCTCTTGGATAGGTCTCTAAGTCCTGACTATTATTGAATTGCGTGGGATTTACAAAAATACTAACAACCACAACATCACATCTTTCTAAGGCAAAATTAAAGAGACTGGCATGGCCCCGATGCAATGCTCCCATAGTGGGGACAAAACCTATTTTTGAACCATTTTCTTTATGCTTTGCAACGGCGTTAGAAATTTCTGGTCTATTAGTGTATACGTGCATGGGGATTAATTTAACAGGCGGCAAAATTACTATATTACTGGCAATCTGCATAAATTTTCGTAATTTTGCGTGTTTTTTAGCCTTAATAGAAACTTAGAAGCACACATATGAAAAATAAGAGGATATTGTACGTATCATCTGAAGTTATACCTTATTTGCCAGAGACAGAGATTGCATCTATGTCTTTTGAGGTACCTCAAATGGTTAATAGTAAGGGAGGTCAGATTAGAATTTTTATGCCTCGATACGGAAATATCAACGAAAGACGTCATCAATTACACGAAGTAATACGCCTTTCTGGTATGAACTTAGTTATTAATGACTTTGACATGCCTCTTATAATTAAAGTAGCATCAATACCTAAAGAACGTATTCAGGTTTACTTTATTGATAACGAAGAGTACTTTAAACGTAAAGCGACTTTTACAGATGAAGACGGAAACTTATTTGCAGATAATGACGAGCGCGCTATATTTTTTGCGAAAGGAGTTGTTGAAACTGTAAAAAAATTAAATTGGGCACCAGATATTATCCACGTTCACGGGTGGTTGGCATCTTTATTACCCCTTTATTTGAAGAAATATTATGCGAGTGAGCCACTTTTCAAACAAAGTAAAATAGTTACTTCTGTTTACAATAAAGGCTTTGACGATACGCTTAATATGCAATTAATAGATAAAATAGCTTTTGACGGTATAGACAAAGGTGAGATTGCAGAATTGGAAGAGCCTACCTATTCAAACTTGATGAAGGTAGCGATTAAAAATTCTGACGCGGCAATTATAGGTTCGTCAGATTTAGATGAAGAGCTTTCCAGCTATCTAAATGTGACCAAAATACCGGTATTACCCTATAAGAAAAAGGAAGAGTTTGCTCAGGCTTATGAGGAATTCTACACGACTAAGGTTTTAGATTAAAAAAAAACGAATGAAATTAAATGATTTGTTGGTGAGAACATTAGGAATACTAATGCTTCTTTTTATTGCCGCCTCTTGTGAAGATGATTTTTTAGAGATTGGAGATGGTTTAGTGGATTCTAGTAATTTTACTTCGGGTGTAGAAGCCTTTAATGTAGTTGCTTATAATGAGCAGCTTGTCGATAAAAATGGTGTGCAGACTAATGGTTTAAGTGTAGGTATTTTAGGGCTTTATGATGATCCGCTTTATGGAACAACTACAGCTTCTACACTAAGTCAGGTAGGTTTAACTACATACAATACTACCTATGGTACAAATCCCGTAATAGATTCTATAGTTTTTACAATGCCGTATTTTAGTACGCAGTCTGTAAATGAAGATAGCGAGACAATATATACGTTAGATTCTATATCGGGTACAAGCCCTATAAAGCTAACAGCATATAGGTCTAATTATTTGCTTACAAACAATGCTCCGCCAGATTTTGCAGATGCTGCAATATATTATTCTGACGATTTACCGGATTTCACTGGTGTACGTGGAGATTTTCTTTTTGAAAAAGAAGTTTTGCCGTCAAATGCTCCCGTAATTACAACTGTACCCGCAGAGGCAACCGCAGAAAATCAAGACCCCGTAGCGACTACAAATTCTCCCAGGTTACGCTTTAGATTAGATGGTCTAACTACAGGGGCGAACTCTGCATACTGGCAAGATGTAATTTTTGCTAAAGAGGGACAAGATGTTCTTTTTAATGGTAATGCCTTTAGAAATTATTTTAGAGGGATTTATCTAGATGCAGAGCCTATAGGTAATGCAGGCAATTATTTTGTGTTTGACAAAGCCAATACTTCAATAGTAATTTATTATAAATCAGGGGCCGAGGCTTCTCGTGTTTCAGGGAGTGTGACCATGGGATTTTCGGGTAATTCTGTTGTAAACTTTGAGAACAATTTTAAAACTTCGGTTACAGATAGATTAGCTAGTGTCAATACTACTGAAGGTGATGCAAATCTGTTTTTAAAAGGAGGTCAAGGTAGTATGGCTGTCGTTGAGCTTTTTGGAGCAGATACAGATAATGATGGTATTCCAGACGATTTAGCTGAACTTAGAGCAAAAAACCGACTTATAAGAGAAGCTAATCTTGAATTTTTTGTAGATCAGTCTACTATTAGTGCATTGTCGGCTTCGCCAATTTCAGAACCAGAGCGTATATATATTTACGATCTAGAAACAAATCAACCTTTAGTAGATTTTTCTATAGATGCAAATATTTCTTCTCAAGGAGTAATTACAGCAGTAGGTACGACGCATTTAGGTCCTTTAACTAAAACGGAATCAGGAGCAGGAATTAGTTACAAAATACGAATCACCGAATATATAAAAGACCTTCTAAATTCAGATAATGATAGTCCTAATACCAGACTTGGTGTTGTGGTAAGTCAAAATCTTACTGCTATAGGAACGGGTAGAATAGATAATAAGATTTCTACAGATTACCCGAACAGAATTCCTTACGCATCAGTGGTTTCTCAAAAGGGAACAGTTCTTTACGGAAGTAATTCTTCGGTACCTGATGCGCAGCGTCTTAAGTTGAGAATATTTTATTCTGAATCAGGAAATTAAATAAATTATATGTGCGGAATAGTAGGTTATATTGGGCACCGGGAGGCTTACCCTATCATCATGAAGGGGCTTCAGCGACTGGAGTATCGAGGATATGATAGTGCTGGTGTTGCAATATATGATGGAGAATCTATACAGCTTTACAAGACTAAGGGTAAAGTAGAAGATTTAAAAAAGAAGGTCGAATCTTCAATAAATACAAAAGGAAATTTAGGAATAGGTCACACGCGATGGGCAACACATGGGGTTCCTAATGACGTGAATTCACACCCACATTATTCAAATTCGGGAGATCTTGTAATTATACATAATGGAATCATTGAGAATTATGATGCCATAAAAAAAGAACTTACTAATCGTGGTTTTTCCTTTAAATCAGATACCGATACAGAAGTTTTAGTAAATCTTATCGAAGATGTACAAATAAATCAGGGTTTAAAGCTTGGTAAAGCAGTACAAGTAGCATTAAATCAAACCGTAGGTGCTTATGCGATTGCAGTATTTGATAAAAAAAAACCTAATGAGATTGTAGTTGCAAGATTAGGTAGTCCATTAGCCATAGGTATTGGCGAGGGGGAGTTTTTTATTGCATCAGACGCATCTCCTTTTATAGAATATACCACAAATGCGCTATATCTAGAAGATGGTGAGATGGCGATTGTGCGTTTAGATAAAAAAATTAAAGTTTTTAGCATTAAAGATGATGCGTTAGTTACCGCTCCCTATATTCAAGAATTAAAGTTAAATCTTGAGCAAATAGAGAAAGGGGGTTACAAGCATTTTATGCTTAAAGAAATATATGAACAGCCTCAGGCGATACGCGATACTTTTAGGGGGCGTATGCGTGTAAAGGAGGGTATTATCAAAATGGCGGGTGTAGATGACCATATTGATAAGTTTATAAATGCAAAAAGACTCGTGATTTTAGCCTGCGGAACTTCGTGGCATGCAGGTCTGGTTGCAGAGTATATTATTGAAGAATTAGTACGTATTCCTGTTGAAGTAGAATATGCTTCAGAATTTAGATATCGTAATCCGGTTATTGAAAAAGGAGATATTGTAATTGCAATTTCTCAAAGTGGAGAAACAGCAGATACCATGGCTGCAATGAAACTTGCTAAAGAGCAGGGAGCCTTTGTGTTTGGTGTTTGTAACGTAGTAGGCTCTTCTATATCTCGTGAAGCTCATGCAGGTGCGTATACTCATGCGGGACCAGAAATAGGTGTTGCATCAACAAAAGCATTTACCACACAAATTACTGTACTTACGTTGCTAGGTTTAAAAATAGCAAAAGCAAGAGGAAAAATATCGACTTCAGACTTTCATATGCATTTACAGGAGCTAAATCATGTACCTCAGAAAGTAGAAGAAGCATTGCAAAGCAATGAGCAGGCAAAGAAAATTGCAGAAGTGTATAAAGACGCAGCTAACTTTTTATATTTAGGTCGTGGGTTTAACTTTCCGGTAGCTTTAGAGGGCGCTCTAAAGTTAAAAGAGATCTCTTATATACACGCAGAAGGCTATCCTGCTGCAGAAATGAAACATGGCCCTATTGCCCTTATTGATGAGCAAATGCCTGTAGTGGTTATTGCAACACGTAAAGGTCATTATGATAAAATTGTAAGTAATATACAAGAGATAAAAAGCCGAAAGGGGAAAATTATAGGGATCGTTACAAAAGGAGATGTTACTGTACGCGATCTTGCAGATTATGTTATAGAAGTTCCAGAGATAATGGATTCTATGTCGCCGCTTTTGACCACAATACCATTACAATTGTTATCCTATCATATTGCAGTGATGCTTGGAAAAAATGTAGATCAGCCTCGTAATCTGGCAAAATCAGTTACGGTTGAATAAGCTCATATACAGGTCTTAATCACCTATAAATTAAACAACAAAAGCCTATCTGTAAAAGAAGGCTTTTGTTGTTTATAAGCGTTTTTCTACTAAAAAAAAATCAACCGATTAAATTCAACTAAAGAGGGTTAGTTTTTTTAATATTAAAAACTATCTTTGCACGATGAAAAAAAGCAGGTGTTTTTATGCACTATTAATTTTTTTCAACTACATATTTTGCTAAACATTAAATAGTTAAGAATGTCAAACGTTACAGGTAAAGTTTCCCAAATTATCGGCCCTGTTGTAGATGTGGAATTTGCAAGCATTGCAGATCTTCCAAAAATTTATGATTCATTAGAAATCACTAGAGCAGACGGAAGTCTTCTGGTACTTGAGGTGCAATCACACGTAGGTGAGAACACAGTTAGAACTATCGCTATGGATTCTGCAGATGGTTTGAGCAGAGGTACAGATGTAGTCGCTACAGGTTCGCCTATACAAATGCCGATAGGTGATGATATCTACGGAAGATTATTTAATGTAATTGGTGATGCTATTGATGGTATAGGTAACCTTCCTAAATCTGGAAATGCAGGTCTTCCTATTCACCGTGAAGCACCAAAATTTGAAGATTTATCAACTTCTACAGAAGTTTTATTTACAGGTATTAAAGTAATTGACCTTATTGAGCCTTATGCAAAAGGTGGTAAAATTGGTCTTTTTGGTGGTGCTGGAGTAGGTAAAACGGTATTAATTCAAGAGTTGATTAACAATATTGCAAAAGGTCACGGTGGTCTTTCTGTATTCGCCGGAGTAGGTGAGCGTACTCGTGAGGGTAACGATTTACTACGTGAGATGTTAGAGTCTGGTATTATAAAATACGGTGACGACTTTATGCATTCTATGGAAGATGGTGGTTGGGATCTAACTAAAGTAGATAAAGAAGCTATGAAAGGCTCTAAAGCTACTTTTGTTTTCGGTCAGATGAATGAGCCTCCAGGGGCGCGTGCTCGTGTGGCTCTTTCAGGATTAACAATTGCTGAATATTTCCGTGATGGAGCAGGAGAAGGCCAAGGTAAAGACGTTCTTTTCTTCGTAGATAACATTTTCCGATTTACACAAGCGGGATCTGAAGTATCTGCTCTTTTAGGTCGTATGCCATCTGCGGTAGGTTACCAGCCTACATTAGCAACAGAAATGGGTGCGATGCAAGAGCGTATTACTTCCACAAAAAGAGGTTCTATTACATCTGTACAGGCGGTTTATGTACCTGCAGATGACCTTACAGACCCGGCACCGGCTACAACTTTTGCTCACTTAGATGCTACAACAGTACTTTCTCGTAAAATTGCAGAATTAGGTATTTATCCTGCGGTTGATCCTCTAGATTCTACTTCTCGTATTTTATCTGCAGCTATTTTAGGTGATGAGCATTATAACTGTGCTCAAAATGTAAAAGAGTTATTACAGCGTTATAAAGAACTTCAGGATATTATTGCCATTTTAGGTATGGAAGAACTTTCTGAAGAAGATAAATTAGCTGTGGGTCGCGCACGTCGTGTACAACGTTTCTTATCTCAACCGTTCCACGTTGCAGAGCAGTTTACAGGTATACCAGGAGTTTTAGTTGATATCAAAGAAACCATAAAAGGATTTAATATGATTATGGATGGGGAGTTAGACCACCTTCCAGAAGCAGCTTTTAACCTTAAAGGTACTATCGAAGAAGCTATCGAAGCTGGAGAGAAAATGCTTTCTGAAGCTTAAAAATAAGTACGCAGTTTTCAGGTAGTGGTTTTACAACTGCAAACTGTAACTGTAAACTGAAAACTAGAAGATATGCATTTAGAAATAGTAAGTCCAGAGGCTACTTTGTATAGCGGTGAAGCGTCATCAGTAACACTTCCGGGTGTAGATGGTGGGTTTCAAATTTTAGATAATCACGCGCCTATAGTTGCTCTTTTAGAAAAAGGAGTGGTTAAGGTTAAAGGAGCTATACTTTCAGAAAAAGCTAAAAAGCAATTTACAGCCGGAAAAGAAGCGGGAGAGTTTGTTCTTGCAATCAATTCTGGTACTGTAGAAATGAAAGATAACAGAGTAATTGTATTAGCAGACTAAATACTGGTTTGTCATACACATAAAAGAAAAGCGCTTAATCTTTAGATTAAGCGCTTTTTTTATGAATAGGTTTATTGAGTTTAAAAGAGCACTCAATTTTCATATTAATTCTTAGATAACCATGCATCGCGTGAAATTACAGCCTGTTTTTCAGCCTTTTGCTTTAGAGTTATAAAATAGGTCGGGTCTGCTGATAGTGTAGCATTTGTAGTTCTCAAACCACCGAATCGAGTGAATTCAATATTCAAGTTGTCTCCTACTTTTTTAGAAGCTAAAAGAGTGTTGAAGTCCTCTATACCTGTAAAAGGAGTTTCATCTATAGATATTATAAGATCACCTTTATCAAGGCCGGCTTTGTATGCAGGGCTTCCTTTAAATGTGATTCTAGTAATTTCCAAACCAGTTTCTGTCTTTCTGAACGAAGCGCCAAAATATGGCTTGTTAGCGTCCTGTTCAAGATTTAGTCCTACTTGTTCAAATAATTCGGCATAATTGGGCATCTCACTGTGGTAGATATATTTTTCAAAAAAGTTTTGGGCAAATGCATCGCCTGCATAATCGGCTAGTGTAGTTTCAATATCAGCAACGGTATAGGCTACTTCTGTCTTGCCATAATTCTTCCACATTAACTTCATAAAGTTATCAAGGTTTAGATTCTTTTCACGTAAGCTCAAATCTAAAGCCAATCCCAAAACACTGCCGTATGAGTAATAGGAAATAAACATATTCTCACGATTTACGGGATCTACCGAAGTTGCAGCATCTACAAAGGGCGCCTGATTGCTCATCTCAATGGGGTTGAAATACTGCAATGCAGGAGAGTTCCAAACATAATTAAACGTGCCATTAAGACCTTCAACATATTCTTCTGTTGTAATAACACCTGCACGTTCTAAAATCAGATTTGTGTAGTAGCTGGTAAACCCTTCGGCAAACCAAAGACTGTTGCTCATATTGGCTTTATCAAACTGAAACGGTTCTAAGTCCGCCGGGCGAATGCGCTCCACATTCCAGCTGTGAAAGTACTCGTGTGCAACCGTGCCAATATTACCTTTCATTCCTCCATTGGCCAAAGTTTCGGTATCGGTTAGTATGGTGCTGTTGCGGTGTTCCATTCCGTCACCGGAAACATTAGGCATATAACACGCTAAAAACGTGTATTCGCCATAATCGTATTTTGGTAACTCCCCAAAAACAGCTTTTTCCTGGAACACAATTTTTTGAACTTTATCCCAGTATTCATCAAATTCGGCTTCTGTTCCCGGGTCGTGTAAAACAAATTTGATGGTCTGACCGTCTACTTTAAATTCACGTAGTTTGTAATCACTTATTTCGGTGGGACTATCTAAAAAATAATAGAGATTAGGAGCAGAGTAAGTTGTATTTCCTTCGTATTTGAGTTGGGTAGCCACTTTCCAATTCAGGTCTTTGCGTGTATTAAATGTGATTTCTATTGGGCGTTCCTGTAAGCTTTCAGCATACATAAATGTAGCGGGCATATTAAGGTGCGCGTGCGTTTCATCAACTTGAGAATAGGTTCCGTCAGCACGATTTGCAAAAAGAATGTATTCTATATTAATAGTTCCGTCTGTGTTTGTGATTACCCAGCTGTAGGGATCATTTCGATCTATTTCTAAGATTTCGCCTGCCCCGTTTGTAGCTTTAAAACCGTAGACATTTTTGGCGAATTCGTGAATGGCATAACGTCCCGGTGAAGATCTACTCATTTGTACGCGTAGCGTTTTAGATTTTACCTGCGGAAAGGTAACCTGTACCACGGCCTCGTGGTGAACTGCATTGTCAAAAGAAATTGTATAGGTGTTAGTTTGTGCCTGAAGTGATAGGCTTACAAGAAGGAAGGCAATCCAAAGTTTCATAAAATACTATTTGCATTAAAAATAATTAAACAAATGCAAATGGGTACTAGAAACCTGCCTATTTCTAATCCCTTCCTTTGGAGGGATGAGGGGAGGAAAAGGCTAAAATATCCCCCGGCTGACACTCTAATGCTTCACAAATGGCTTCTAAAGTAGAAAACCGAACCGCTTTTGCCTTCCCCGATTTTAGAATGGAAAGGTTTGCCTCCGTAATGCCTACAATCTCTGCTAGCTCTTTACTCTTCATATTGTGGTCTGCCAATACCTGGTCTAAATTGATGATGATGGGCATAGCTAGACGGTTAAATCGTTTTCTTCTTTCAGTTTTAAAGCCCTTGCAAACGCGTTGCTAAGGAGTAGAAAGAGTACTCCTACAATTAAAAGAAATAAAAGAAGGTTGAAATTTGAAGTTCCAAAAGTGATACTGAGTTGACTCTTAACCGTAAGCAAGGAATAGATTCCTATAAAAATGAATGAACCCAATGCGCAAGCCGTAAAAAACTGTCCGGTTCTTTTAGTACGTATAATGACTTCTTCAGAAAAGAGCTTGTTTTTAATAAGTAGTAAACCGGCAAACTTTCTCAAGTGGTAAAAACCTGCAAAGAATAAAAGAAATAGCGCAAAGAATATAAGTGTAAAGAGCAATGCCTTTCCACTAAATCCATCTTCAGTAAACGGAATATTTACATTGATAATGCTTTGCTCCGGAAAAATCAGGATATATAAGATAGTTCCCGGAAAAAAGACAACAATGGGAATCATCAAATAAAAAGCCAAATCAATAAGCGATTTGAAGAGTTTGTTTAAGTTCATCGTTTTAATAATGGGTTACACCTATACTTACCTTATCTGCAACAAAAGCCATGACTGTAAAGAGAATTACAACTGATGCGGCTACAATTAATAATACATTTTTAGTTTTCATAATTTTAAATATTATCGTTTTACGATAACAAATATAATTTAATTATTGAAAAACAATAATTTATTTTTAGATTTTTGAAATTAAAATATGTTTCTTCCCTTCTTTGGAGAGTTTATCTTTACGTGATGCTACCTAAAAAATTACAGATAAAACTTGATCAGCGGAGTGCAGCTAATGCGTTACGCAAATTAGGCTCCTCTTCTTTGGAGGGCCTGGGGAAGGACGTCGATTTCTCTTCTAATGATTATTTGGGTTTTTCTAAAAACAAGAACATTTTCTTCCGCGCAAGCAAAATTTTAGAGGAACAAGACCTGCAAGAAAACGGTGCAACCGGTTCGCGTTTACTTTCTGGCAATCACAAGCTTTACGATCTGGCAGAAGCGTTTATTGCAAAAACACATCAGGTTGAAGCAGCATTGATTTTCAATTCGGGTTACGATGCTAATGTGGGATTTTTTAGCAGTGTGCCGCAACGTGGTGATGTGATTTTATACGATGAGTTTATTCACGCCAGCATTCGCGACGGTATCCAAATGAGTAATGCGAAAGCGTATAAGTTTAAGCATAACGACCTCCAGGATTTAGAATCAAAACTGTTACTTCGAGCGCAGTCGAGAAGTCGAGCGGGTCACACTGCGCTTGTCGAAGTGCAGTCGAGATGTTTGGCAGAATCAACTGGTTATGAAATTTACATCGTCACTGAATCGGTTTTCTCCATGGATGGTGATACTCCAGACCTTAAAGCGATGGTGAATTTATGTGAAAACTATAACGCCCATTTTATAGTTGACGAAGCTCACGCCCTCGGTGTATTTGGGACCGGCATCATTGATAATTTGAGTCTTGCCCCGCGTGTATTTGCAAGGCTTGTGACATTTGGTAAAGCGATGGGCTGTCACGGAGCAGCGATTTTGGGTTCGGAAGATTTAAAAAGTTACCTTGTTAATTTTGCCCGAAGTTTAATTTATACCACCGGTTTGCCGCCGCATAGTGTAGCAACCATCTTAGCATCTTATAAACAGCTTACAAATGTCACCCCGAGCGCAGTCGAGGGGCTTTCCGATGAAGTGAAAAAGCTTGAAGATATTATTCAATTTTTCATTAATGAAATTAAAGTTAAAAACCTTCAAGGGTATTTTATCCCAAGTGATTCTGCAATACAATCTGCGGTAATACCCGGTAATGATACGGTTAAAAGGATTTCGCTTCAGCTTAAAGAATCTGGTTATGAGGTTAAAGCGATTCTTTCGCCTACAGTACCTGCAGGACAGGAACGCTTACGATTTTGTTTACACAGCTACAACACACAAGAAGAGCTTAAAAATGTACTTGAGCGACTTACAAAATGTTTAGATACATTCTCTATAGATTAAGCTTGTGGTAGTACCTTTGCAGGACTATGGCTAAACAAACTTTTTTTATAACAGGAATTTCAACTGAGGTTGGCAAAACAGTGGCTTCGGCGATTGTTACTGAAGCGTTAGAAGCGGATTACTGGAAGCCCATTCAGGCGGGAGATTTAGAACATTCTGATACACACAAAGTCAAAGAATTTATCTCAAACAGCAAGACTCAATTTCATCCTAATGCCTTCAGTTTAAAAACGCCTATGAGTCCGCATGCAGCAGCAGCAATTGATGGTGTTCAAATCGTTTCTGCAGAAGTAAAACGACCCGAAACTAAAAACAATCTGGTGATTGAAGGAGCGGGAGGCCTCTTGGTTCCTATAAGTGATACCGAAACGATTCTAGATTTAATTGAGCCAAATGACAAGGTGATTGTAGTTTCAAGACATTATTTAGGAAGCATCAATCATACGTTGCTTACAATTGATAGACTGAAACAAGCCGGGAAAACCATTTTCGGAATTCTTTTCAGCGGAGCCAAACATCCCACCACTGAGGCCGTAATTGAAAAAATGAGCGGTGTTAAGATCATTGGCCGTATTGATGAAGAACCTTATTTTGATAAGATGGTGGTTAAAGAATATGCTGATCTTTTGAAGGAACGTCTACAGTAGGAAGTCACAATAAGCAGGCTTGTACGAATTTTAAACTTTGAATTTTGAATCTAACTGAACGCGATAAAAAACACATTTGGCATCCGCTAACGCAGCATAAACTACATCCGGAAGCAAAACCCATTGTTAAAGCTAAAGGAGCTTTACTTTATGATGAGGATGGAAATGAATATGTAGATGCAATTTCCTCCTGGTATACTGCCATGTACGGGCATTGCAACGATTTTATTATCGACCGCGCCTATAAACAAATGCAGCAGTTAGATCAGATTATTTTTAGTGGTTTTACACACGAGCCGGCAGTAGAACTTTCCGAAAAATTAATGGAAATCTTACCTTCTAATCAAGCCAAGTTGATGTTTAACGATAACGGCTCTACTGCTACCGAAATAGGTATTAAAATGGCGTTGCAGTACCATCATAATAAAGGTGCTGATCGCAAAACACTTTTGGCATTTGAAGAGGGTTTTCACGGCGATACCCTGGGTGCAATGTCTGTAAGCGGATTATCTGTTTACAACGGTCCGTTTGAAGAATTTTTTATTGATGTAAAACGCATTCCATTGCCTAACGGCGAAAATATTAACGATGTACTTCGTGCCATTGAGACTTTTCATAAAGAATCTCCATTAGCCGGATTCATTTACGAGCCTTTAGTGCAAGGTGCTGCGGGGATGAAAATGTATCAGCCTGAACATCTCGAGCCTGTTTTAAAAAAATGTAAAGACCTTGGGATTATTACCGTGGCTGATGAGGTCATGACCGGCTTCGGTAAAACCGGAAGCTTTTTTGCTTCAGATCACATAAATATAAAACCTGATGTGATGTGTCTGTCAAAAGCTTTAACCGCCGGTTTGGTTCCTATGGGGATCACCACTTGTACTCAGGAGATTTACGATGCTTTTTATGCAGATGATATAGGTAAAGGTCTGTTTCACGCGCACACCTATTCAGCTAATCCCATCGCTTGCGCAACCGCAATTGCCGGGATAGAATTGTTGCAGTCTGAAAAAATTCAGGCCAACATCAAACAAATTATGAGCTGGCATCAGCAATTTGCTGAAGAACTAAAAGATCATCCTAAAGTGCGTGTTACGCGACAACAAGGTGTAATTTTTGCTTTAGAACTCGCACTAGAAATGGAACGTTATGGCAACTTGCGCTACCAAATTTATGAGGCGTGTATGACTGAGGGTGTGTACCTGCGGCCACTGGGCGAGACTATATATATATTGGCGCCTTATGTAACGACTCAAGAGCAAATGGAAAAAGTGTATGCTGTGATCAGGAAGGTTTTAGATACTTTTTAGTAATCTCCAGCTTTTAGTTGACTTTTATTTAGATCTATAACTTTGTTAGTATTTTCAAGAGTAACCTGAAAAATCTCATAGAGTATTTCATCATCCTCACCAGAAGATTTAAGTTCTACTAAAGCTTCTCCTTTAGGGCCTTTTATGGGAAACGATGCTTCTGCAGTTTTATCGCCGTTGTTGTAATTTACTTTATAACTGCCAAAGCCATTTTTCTCTATGGGTTCTCCCAGGGCTTCAATTACTGCAGGGTTATTTTGTACAAGTTCTAGCGCCTCGTCACCGCCGCTGCTATTTTGTACTTTATTAACAAAGCCAAAGATTGCTCCTCCTATTAGAAGAATTCCGATGATAATAATGGTAAAACATCCACCCACGGGTACGACCCATTTCCAGTTGCGAGACCACCAGCTGCGTTCTTCTTTTACTAATTCGTTCATTGATTTTTGTAGTTGATTGATTCTACGAATCTAAGTAAATCTTTTAAAACTTGATTTTTTGATGTTCTCATTAACTGATATAGTAATTTTGCGATGTATAAAAAATCAGTTTTTAAATACTGATTTTGTCAAAAATAAATCCAGTTGAAACACATAGTTGCACTAACGGGAATTTCTGCTATTTCTGCTACGGGAGAAGATACGAATCTGCACAATAGCTTAGCAAATCATAACTTATCTTTTGACGAAGATCTTGACGCCTGGGTAGGTAAACTGCCTAAAGAAATTCAGTTTAAAATTGAAAAAATACGAGAGGAAAACCGCAATTATCAGGCACTCGATCCTTCAGTATTGTATGCGATGCATGTATCTCGTAATGCAGTAGCGCAAGCCGGCTGGAGTTTTGAGAGTAAATTTGGTATTAATATAGGTTCGTCACGTGGAGCAACGCAGCTTTTTGAAACCTATTACAATACATTTTTAAAAGAAGGTAAAACCGAAACTCTGGCATCACCCACAACCACTTTAGGTAATATCTCCTCCTGGGTTGCTCAGGATTTACAGAATAATGGACCCGATATTTCGCACTCTATAACCTGTTCTACGGCGTTACACTCCCTACTCAATGGCGTTGCCTGGTTACAGTCGGGTATGTGTGATAAATTTTTAGTAGGTGGTAGTGAGGCAGCGTTAACACCATTTACTATAGCTCAAATGCGTGCAATGAAAACCTACAGTCGAGCGGGTCAAGAGGCTTCTTATCCGTGCCGTGCTTTTGATCTTGATAAAACCGAAAACACTATGGTTTTAGGAGAAGGGGCAGCATCAGTCTGTTTAGAACTTGGTAAAAAAGAAAATGCGCTTGCTTACATTACGGGAATAGGTTACGCCACAGAAAAATTGAAACATGCCGTCTCTATTTCTGCCGAAGCCACGTGTTTTCAAAAGTCTATGAAGATGGCACTAGAAGATGCTTTTGTAACTGGTGATAGTGTAGGGATTAGCTCTGTTAGAGAGATGGCTGGTACTGTAGATGCCATTGTGATGCACGCTCCTGGGACACTATTAGGAGACAGCAGTGAGTTTAAGGCTATACACGCACTATTTGGTGAAGACCTTCCGTTATTAACAACAAATAAGTGGAAGGTAGGTCATACTTTTGGTGCCAGCGGTTTATTAAGTTTTGATCTTGCCGTAAAAATGCTGCAATCGCAACAGTACGAGCAAGTGCCCTTTATTTCGCCGCAAGCAAAACATAAAGAGATTAAGAATATATTAGTTAATGCAGTAGGTTTTGGCGGTAATGCTGTTAGTATTTTGTTGCGTAAAGCCTAGCTTTTTCACATTTATAAACAACAGATTTAGTATTTTTGACACGCTTCCTAGAGCTATGAAATTTACTTTGGGAAAAAAGATTAATTCTTTTACTTCCGGAGATTTAAAATGAAACAGATGAAACATAACTGGACTCGCGAGGAAATCCTCGATATCTATAATAAACCTTTAATGGAATTGCTTTATGAAGCTGCGACAACACACCGCTTGCATTACGATCCCAATACCGTACAGGTTTCTACATTATTATCAATTAAAACAGGTGGTTGTCCCGAAGATTGTGGGTATTGCCCGCAAGCTGCGAGATATCATACAGATATTGAGGGTAATGATTTAATGGGAGTTCAGCAGGTAAAAGCACAGGCTTTACGCGCTAAAGCTGCAGGAAGTTCACGCGTGTGTATGGGTGCGGCATGGAGAAATGTTAAGGATGGTGAAGAGTTTGATCAGGTTTTAGAAATGGTGCGTACCATTAATAAACTTGATATGGAGGTGTGTTGTACTTTAGGTATGATTACCGAAAATCAGGCGCAACGCCTGGCAGAAGCTGGTTTATACGCTTATAACCATAACTTAGATACTTCTGAAGATTATTATAAAGATGTAATCTCGACACGTGCTTTTCAAGATCGATTAGATACGATAGGAAATGTACGCAAGACTAATGTTACGGTTTGTAGCGGCGGTATTATTGGGATGGGAGAAAAAGTAGAAGATAGAGCCGGTATGCTTGTTGCTCTTGCGACTTTAGACCCGCAGCCAGAAAGTGTGCCTATAAACGCATTAGTCGCGGTAGAAGGCACCCCAATGGAAGATATTGAGCCTATTTCTATATGGGAAATGGTGCGTATGGTTGCAACTACCCGTATTGTAATGCCACAAACACAAGTACGACTAAGCGCAGGACGTACTCAAATGAGCAGAGAAGGGCAGGCAATGTGTTTCTTTGCGGGAGCAAATTCGATTTTTGCAGGAGATAAGTTGTTAACTACACCTAATCCTGATGTAAATGAAGATATGAAAATGTTTGAATTGTTAGGCTTAAATCCGCAAGCACCTTTTGTAAAAAAGGCGAAACCAGAAACTGTAGAAGCTCAAGATTCTAAACATATACCTACCGGTGAAAAGCCAAAATGGTCAAGACCGGGTCACACGATACCTCGTAATGAAGAAGCTAAGGCAAAAGCCAAAGCTTAATTCTAATACATATATATTTGAAGCTTACCGAAATAAATAGGGTAAAAACAATTACTAAAGCAGAATTTGTTAAAAATTATTTGAAACCACAAAAACCTGTGGTTATCGAAAATTTAATTGAAGATTGGCCTGCTTTTGATAAATGGGATCTTGACTACATTAAAGATGTGGCCGGTGATAATGAAGTGCCATTATATGATGATAGGCCGGTTACTCACGAAGACGGCTTTAACCAGGCTCATGCAAAAATGAAAATGGCAGATTATATAGATTTGCTGCAGAAAGAGCCTACGACCTATCGTATTTTTTTATACAATATTATGAAAGAAGTCCCTACACTCAAGAAGGACTTCAATTTTCCTAAAATAGGATTGCATTTAATTAAGCAAATACCAATGGTTTTCTTTGGTGGTGAAAACTCACGGGTTTTTATGCATCACGATATAGACTTCGCAAATATTTTGCATTTTCATTTCCACGGAAAAAAGCAGGTTGTTTTATTCCCTCCGGAGCAAACTGAAAATTTATATAAAGTACCGCACTCATTAATAACCAGAGAGGATATCGATTTTGATAATCCTAATTATGATAAATTTCCGGTTTTGAAAAAAGCTGAAGGGTTTATCTGCGAACTTAACCACGGCGAAACATTATATATGCCTGAAGGATATTGGCACTATATGAAGTATGTAACGCCTGGTTTTAGTATGAGTTTACGTTCGCTACCTAGAAAGCCAAAACATCTATTACGCGCCGTTTATAACGTCTTCATAATGCGTCATTTTGATGGGTTAATGCGTCGAAGAAAAGGACAAGCTTGGATTGACGAAAAAAATGAGCGTGCGATTACTGAAACACATACCGCTCACGGAATTTAGATAGGTTTTTGATTCTTAATTTATTTGAAATTTATTAGCCTGTCTCGTTGTTATTACTGTATAGAAATTTAGTTTTTAATCAAATTAAGATTGATCATCGCAAATTATGCATACACGCGATGTAAATGAGCATAATTTCTTTGTCACGAATAAAGTAGAGTAGTTATTGAAGGGTAGTTAAGGAATTAGTTCTGTTGTTTTTTCATAAATCCAATCTCCTGGCCAGCCCCTGTAAAATAAGTAATCGGCAAGTTTTTTTCTTTTTTTGTATTTGTCTTTTTCGGAGTTGAGTTGATCAAAGCGTTTGTCTGCTAATAAATCAAAAGTTTCTAGATATTCTGATTCTGGAATTTCAGTAAAGGCTTTTCTAATAATATAATCACCTATTTCACGTTGCTTGAGTTCTTGTTTAATACGGTTTTTCCCCCATTTTTTATGTCTGAATTTTCCACGTGCAAAACTACGTGCGAAGCGTTCTTCATCTAAAAATTTGTGTTGAAGCAGATGATATATAATTTCATCAATAGCTTCAGGGATCATACGCATTTTATAAAGTTTCTCTCGTACTTCTTTATGGCAACGATCCTGATAGGCGCAAAAGCTTTCAAGCTTTCGCTTTGCTTCTTCTAACGTATAGGTTTTTACAGGTTGCTGCATTATAAAATTTAATCACGCAAAGATATAAAACAAAAAACCCCCACCGTTTGCACGATGAGGGTTGTTTCAGTTTATCTAATTTCTTTCCCGTCTTTATCTGTAAAACGGTACTCGAGATACGTGTAAGCATCTCTGGGCATTATTTTAACCCACTTTTTATGTTCTATAAACCATTTAGAACGTACTGATGGGAAGCCTTTTGTCAAGAAGGCCTCTATAAAAGGATGCGTATGTAACGTTATCTTCTTATAGTCTTTTTTAAATAATTTTACTAAGTCTGCTTGTATGCGACTTACGACACTAATAGGTGCTTCAATCTCACCATCTCCGTTAGGATCTTTTTCCCTTGTTTTGATATTCATTTCAGGTCGTACACGTTGACGTGTAATCTGAATAAGTCCAAATTTACTAGGAGGTAAAATTTTATGTTTAGCGCGGTCATCACTCATTTCATCACGTAAGTGATTAAAAAGAGTTTTACGATTTTCGGCCTTACCCATATCTATAAAGTCTACAACAATAATACCGCCCATATCGCGTAGGCGCAATTGGCGGGCTACTTCTGTGGCGGCAATCATATTTACTTCCAAAGCTGTTTCTTCCTGACTTTTGGCTTTATTAGAACGGTTACCACTATTTACATCAATAACATGTAAAGCTTCGGTATGCTCGATAACTAAATAAGCCCCACGACTCATAGATACAGTCTTCCCGAAGGAAGTTTTAATTTGTCGTTCAATGCCATGTTTTTCAAAAACAGGAACATTACTTTGGTGTAGTTTTACGATATTTTCTTTGTTAGGCGCAATCTCTTGCAGATATTCTTTAATTTGATAATACAATGTCTCGTCATCTACGCAGATTGCAGTAAAGGTGTCATTAAACAAGTCTCTTAACATAGAAGAGGCTCTATTCATCTCACCTAAAACTTTACTGGGCAAATGGGCATTGTGTAATTTTTTACACATGGCAGTCCAACGGTCTACCAGGTTTTGTAGATCTTTATCTAACTCTGCAACCATTTTTCCTTCAGCGACAGTACGCACAATTACGCCAAAACCTTTTGGTCGTATGCTTTGCATGAGGCGTTTAAGGCGTGCTTTTTCTTCTTTAGATTCTATCTTTTGAGAAATAGAAATACGGTCAGAAAAAGGAACTAAAACCACATATCTTCCGGCGATAGAAAGCTCGCTGCTTATTCTTGGGCCTTTTGTAGAAATGGGTTCTTTAACTACCTGTACTAGAATAGATTGATTAGATTTTATAGCATCTGCTATTTTTCCATTTTTATCAATATCTTTTTCCGTAGGAAAGTTTTTTAAGGAGTAATCCTTGAGTTTACCTGTGCTTACACGTTTTACAAATTTCAAAAGAGTGGGAAGCTGGGGTCCTAAATCGTGATAGTGCAAAAATGCATCTTTCTCGTAGCCTACATTGACAAATGCGGCATTAAGACCAGAAACCGTTTTGCGTATTTTAGAGATAAAAATATCTCCTACTGCAAATTGGTTATCTTCCTCATCCTTATGTAATTCTATTAGTTTACCATCTTTTAAAAGGGCAAAATCAACTGAAGTGGAACTGGATCTAATGATTAATTCATTATTCACGCTTCATTAAATTATATCCACAGCCTAAGCCTGATATACAGGTTTTTGCTGCAAAAAGATTAAACATTTTTTTTCACAGGATTTTGTAAACGTTAGAAGTTTTACACATTAAATTATGCGAAGACTCCAGATGTCAATGAACATAGGTTATCATAACAAACGTTATAATAACAGAAAAAGTAGTACTAGACTACTTTTTCTTTTTGTGACGGTTAGCGCGACGACGTTTTTTACGTTTGTGCGTTGCTACCTTGTGTCTTTTTCTTTTTTTACCACTTGGCATAAGAGCTCGGTTTAATAATTAATAGTTAGTTTTCGTCTACTGATACGTTTGACTTAACTCCTTCTACAAAAACCTTAGCAGGTTTAAACGCAGGGATGTTATGTGCGGGTATCTTAATAGTAGTATTTTTAGAAATGTTACGGCCGGTTTTCTCAGCACGTGTTTTAATAATAAAACTTCCAAAACCTCTTAAGTAAACATTGTCTCCACTTTCCAGAGAATTCTTCACTTCGGTCATAAATGTTTCAACAGTTGCCTGAACGTCATTTTTCTCAATTCCTAATTTCTCGGAAATCTTAGCAACAATATCTGCTTTTGTCATTATTTATTGTTTTAGGGGGTTAAAAATTTTCAAGGGTGCAAATATACACATTAATAAATCAATATTTCAAACGTAAAAGATTAAAATATAACTACATAAACGGCTAAATTGAACAAAAGGTATTTTTTGTGTTAAATTTCTCTAAAAAACTAATTGACTGGTACTTACAAAATAAAAGAGCGCTTCCCTGGAGGTCTACAAGTGACCCATATTACATTTGGCTTTCAGAAATCATACTTCAACAAACACGAGTTGAGCAGGGAACACCCTATTATTTCAAGTTTATTTCGTCATATCCCGATGTAAAATCACTTGCTGACGCAGATGAGGATGCGGTTTTAAAATTATGGCAAGGGCTGGGCTACTATTCAAGAGCTCGTAATCTGCACGCTACCGCAAAAAAAGTAGCTTATGAATTAGGAGGTGTCTTTCCCTCTACCTATACCGATATTATTAAATTAAAAGGTGTGGGTGATTATACAGCTAGTGCGATTGCGTCTATATGTTTTAACGAAGTAAGAGCAGTAGTAGATGGTAATGTATACAGAGTGCTTTCTCGTATTTATGGTATAGATACTCCTATAGATTCTACATCTGGTAAAAAAGAGTTTAAGGAATTGGCTCAAAAACTTATAGACATTAAAGATCCGGCTACGTTTAATCAGGCGGTTATGGAGTTTGGTGCTACGCAATGCAAGCCCAAAAATCCGTACTGTTTACATTGTCCTTTTCAAACAGACTGTGTCGCTTTTCAGCAGGGTAGAATAGATAAACTCCCCTATAAAGAAGGAAAAACAAAAGTGCGGGACCGGTTCTTTAATTATGTAATATTAATAACTCAAGATAGAAAAACTGTTTTGAGCAAGCGAGAAGAAAAGGGTATTTGGCAAGGTCTTTATGATTTCCCATTACTTGAGTCTACTAAAGATCTTGATAGTAAAACGTTTAGCAAACGCGTCAAAGACTTTTCTATTATAGGAATAGATGGTCCTGTTCTTTTTAGTGATTTAGAGGTTGAGTCTGTTAAGTTAGGTCAAATAGAACCTATTATTCATAAGTTATCGCATCAAAGACTTTACGTTAAATTCTGGATAGCTAAACTGGTAGAAGCTAAGGGTCTTCAAACGATACCATTTACAAGCTTTAGCGAGTTTGCTGTGCCTAGAGTTATAGATCGGTTTATGGAAACTTTTGATTTTGAGGATTATTAACTTCAAAATACCTTGAAAAGTATGAGATTTATGGCAAAGGCTTAACGTGTTTTTAGTTGAGCAACTACTTAATTTTAGTTACTTTTGATCTTTCAAATTAAGATTATGTCAGGTACACTAAATAAAGTAATGTTAATAGGCCACACCGGAGACGATGTTAAAATGCACTATTTTGAAGGTGGTGGTAGTATAGGGCGTTTTCCGCTTGCTACAAATGAGACATATACAAATAAAACTTCTGGAGAGCGCGTAAGTTCTACAGAGTGGCACAATGTTGTTGTACGTAATAAAGGAGCAGAGATTTGCGAAAAATACCTGAAGAAGGGTGACAAAGTATATATAGAAGGACGTATTAAAACTCGTAAATGGCAGGATGAGTCTGGTATTGAGCGTTACAGTACAGAGATACAATGTACAGATTTTACATTTTTAACACCTAAAGAAAGCGGTGGTATAGATTCTTCTACAGCTCAACCAGCTCAAAGTAGACCTGCTGCAGTAGCTAAGCCAAAAGCAGCGCCATCTCCTGTAACTCCTGCAATTGAGGAGGAAGAAGATGACCTTCCTTTTTAAAAAGTATAAACTAAACACCATCATTTAATTGGATCCCGACCCCCCAAGTTTGCTGCTCATTCAACAAAGCTTTTCAATAACCACGGTTGTAGAAATTATAGCGGTGCTTATTTTACTGGTTTTTTCAGCTTTAATTAGCGGTACTGAGGTTGCTTTTTTCTCACTTACTCCTTCAGATTTAGAGCTAGATCCCGATAAGCAATCTAGAAAAGAAAGTATTGTTGCGGGATTGTTAGAAAAGCCAAAAAAACTTCTTGCAACAATACTGGTTGCTAATAACTTTATAAATATTGCTATTGTTTTAATATTCACAGGTCTGGGAGAGACGTTATTCTCAGGTCTTGATGGTTTAAAGGTTTGGGTAGTAGATCTAAGGTTTTTAGTAGAAGTTTTAGGAATTACCTTTCTTATACTTATGTTTGGTGAGATTTTGCCTAAAGTCTACGCCAGTAGAAATAAGGTAAAGTTTTCTGGCCAAATGGCATATCCCATGCTGGTTTTAGATTTTATCATTACACCCTTAAGTATGCCTATGCGTTCTATAACGCTGTTGCTTCAGGATCGCCTGGGCAAGCAAAAGGCTAATATAAGTATAGATCAATTAGGGCAGGCATTAGAATTAACCAGTGAAGAGGATACATCTTTAGAAGAGCAAAAAATTCTAAAAGGTATCGTGAGTTTTGGTAATACAGATACCAAGCAGGTAATGAAACCTAGAATGGATGTGTTTGCGCTTAATGAAGAGTCGTCTTACTCGACTATAATTCCGTTAATAATTGAGAATGGGTATTCACGTATTCCTGTTTATGCTGATAATGTAGATAATATATCTGGGATTCTCTATGTAAAGGACCTCCTGCCGCATATAGATAAAGAAGATTTTGAATGGACCTCTCTTTTAAGAGATCCATATTTTGTGCCCGAAAATAAAAAGCTAGATGATCTCTTAAATGAATTTAAAGAGAAGCGAATACACCTTGCAATTGTCGTAGATGAATATGGCGGTACAAGTGGTTTAATCTCTATGGAAGATATCATAGAAGAAATTGTGGGAGATATTAGCGATGAGTTTGACGATGAAGATATTATCTTCTCTAAGCTAGATGACAACAATTATATTTTTGAAGGAAAGACATCACTTAAAGATTTTTACAAAGTTTTGAGAATGGATGACCCCTCTTCATTTGAAGATAACAAAGGGGAGGCTGAAACTTTAGCCGGTTTTCTTTTAGAGATTTCAAAAGGTTTTCCGAGGAAAAACGAGATACTAAATTTTGAGCATTATGCGTTTACGATAGAGGTGATAGATCAAAAACGTATTAAGCAAATTAAACTTACAATTAGAGACACCGAATAAAGCCGGGTTTCTTATAATCTTTATAGTATTGAATCTAAAAGCAGCACATTTATTGGTTTTATGCAGTTTTCTGTTATGTTCTTGCAAAGATGATGTATTGCCAAAGCCCGATGCTTTTTTAGCACTCAACTATAAGGCTCCTGAATATTCTTTATATGGTTCAGATGCGTGTTCTTATAAATTTATGAAAAACGCATTGGCCGTAGTGCGTTATAAAAGCGATTGCTCTGCTGTTTTAGAATACCCTGCATTAGATGCTGCATTGTATCTTACATACCGGCCGGTAGAAAATAATATAAAGGAACTGTTGACTGATGCTCAAAAACTCACTTATGAGCACGTTATAAAGGCAGATAACATTTCTGAAGAGAAGTATTTGAACGATGAGCATAACGTATATGGTATGTTTTATGACGTTGCTGGTAACGCAGCTTCCCAATCTCAATTTTACATTACAGATAGTACTTCCCATTTTATAACAGGTTCTATTTATTTTAATGTAAAACCTAACTACGATAGTATTTTACCTGCTGCTGCTTATATGAAAAATGATATTCGTCATTTGATGGAGTCTCTAAGGTGGAAGAAATAGCCAAGACCTAGTGTCATATTCCCATTTATTAATCACAATTTTGCAGCCATATTTTTGGCAATGGAGAATGATACTAAAAAATGGATTTACCTCATTATACTTTCACTGGTTTGGGGCAGTTCTTATATACTAATTAAAAAAGGTCTGGTGGGGTTAACACCGCTTCAGTTAGGTGCTGTACGCATCACTTTCTCTACTATTTTTCTGTTTATTATAGGGTTTAAATCTGTTTTTACAATTACTCGAAAGCAGTGGCCCTGGATTGCACTTAGTGCTTTGCTAGGTACCTTTCTTCCTGTATTTCTATTTGCTTATGCAGAGACTGAGATTAATAGCAGTATCGCTTCAATATTAAATTCACTGGTGCCTCTCTTTACTATGTTTTTAGGTTATGTGATTTTTAAAATACCCTTTACGGGAAATCAAGTACTTGGAGTTTTAATGGGGCTTGCGGGAGCAGGGATTCTTATTTTTAAAGGAGCTGAGGTAAACCCAGAGCAGAATTATTTGTTTGCGGGTTTTGTGGTTCTTGCGGCGCTTTGTTATGCAGGTAATGCAAATATTATAAAATCGAAGTTACAGGAAGTTTCCTCTAAGGCAATAGCAGTAGGTAATTTTACAGTAATGATTATTCCGGCGTTAATTGTTCTTTATTTCTCAGGTGTTTTAGAGCTTGATTTATCAAATAATATAGTCTCAGAATCTCTGATGTATGTAGGTGTGCTTGCTGTAGTGGGAACAGGAATCGCTAAAATTTTATTCAATAGGCTCATTCAGATTTCGTCTGCCGTGTTCTCAACATCGGTGACCTATTTGATTCCCGTAATTGGTATTTTTTGGGGTTTACTTGATGGTGAATTATTCACCTTGATTCATTTTTTAGGAGCGATGGTGATTCTTTTGGGTGTATATCTCGTAAACCGTAAACAAAAAAAAGACCGACGATTAAGCCGGTCTTCTTAAGTATTTAAAAAGCTGATTTTTATTTGAAATCTGCTTCAGTAACTCCTTCATTAACCTTTACTTCAGAAAATGTAAACTCAATATTTTGAGGTCCCATAGACTGTGATAATTTGGTAGGAAATTGTACGCCATTTACTTCTTTGTAATCTCCGTATAATACGGTTTGTACAAAGGTCTGGCCTTGCATTTCCTGAGTGGTTTCCTCTTTAATTTTTAGACCACTTTCTGTATCATAGAAAGCTTTTTTCTTTTCATTTAAAACTAAAACATAAGCATTTTTACCATCTACTTTATCGATCTTATCAAGCTTAATAGTTTCATCTTCAAGCATATTTAATTCAGCAACAATAGCAGATTCTGCCTTTAAATCTTTCAGTTGCTCAGGAGTAGGATTAACTGTTTGCCCTTGTGCAGTAATAACAGCGGTATCACCATTAAGTACTTGCTTAGACATTACATTACCCATCACCTCTATCATTTGTACAAACTGTTCTTTGTTTGTTTTTTTCATAGTTAGTTTAAGTGGTGTTCCCTGAACACTACCTTCGCCAACCATCATAAGAGATTTAAGTGCTGCTACTTTATCTTTTCCGCCTATTGCTTCCAGATAGTTATTTAAAACAGTTTGTTTAGTTACACCTTCAGGAAGAGCTACTTCATATGTTGGCTTTTCTACAGCGTTACCTTCTTTGTCATAAAATTTTACAGGAATTGTTTTTCCTTTAAATGATACATTTTCAAGGTTATTTAAGACTTCGCTTCCTTTTCCTGCAATAACAATACGTGAATTATCTGATAAGAAATACTTTTTAGCTACACGTTGCACATCTGCAATAGTTACAGCATTAATCTTACTTAAGTAATTCTGGTAAAAGTCTTCAGGAAGATTTTCTGTTTCAATATTTAACGCAAAACGCGCTACAGTAGCCGGTTGCTCTAGAGATCTTACAAAACTTCCTACGTATTTTGCTTTAGCGTTTTTTAGATCTTTTTCTGAAACCGGAGTTTCACGTATTCTATCTATTTCTTCTAAAAATGCCACAACAGAACTGTCTGTAACCATGTTTCTAACACTCGCTGAAGCGCTAAACGAAGTCATCCCATATTTGTCATTGCCTATATTAGAATAAGCTCCGTAAGTATAGCCTTTGTCTTCACGTAGGTTTAAAAACAGGCGGCCTTCACCACCACCACCTAAGATTTGATTTGCCATTAAAACCGGAAAATAATCAGGATCACTCATTTTAAGAGAAACCAGGTTTTCTACAATCACTTCAGACTGCACCGCATTAGGCATATCTATAAAGTCTATTTCTGTACTAACAACATTTTTAGGAGTTGTAAAAGCTGCTGAAAGTTCAGTTCCTTTTTTCCAATCTTTAAAATTTTTAGTAACTATTTTTTTGATGTTTTTAAAATCGACATCACCTACGACAACTAAATATGCATTGTTAGGTATAAACGCTTTGTTGTAAAAAGCTTTAGCGTCTGTAAGAGTTACGTTCTCTAAACCTGCTGGCGTCTCAAATTCCCCTTTTGGGTGGTCTTTACCATAAAGTAATGCACGACTTGCCGTATTTGCAGCTGCGGAAACACTCTTCTCATTTGTTTTTAAATTGTCTATAAGAAGTGCTCTCTCTTTGTTAAATTCTTCTTCAGTAAAATTAGGGTTGATTGCTGCATCAGCAAGGAGTTCTAAAATACGATCTGAATATTGAGTAAGACCATTTGCAGCAGCATATTGAGACCCAAAGTTGATACGGGCACCCATAAAATCTACTTCTTCATTATAGGCATCTTTACTAATGCTTGTAGAGCCTTTTCCTAATAATGCGCCAGAAAGTGTTGCAGCTCCTGTTTTGTCTCCTTCCTGAATAGGCGGATTGTCTAACGTAAGTGTGTAGGCAACGCGTGGGAGTTTGTGATTTTCTACAACGATTACCTTTAGACCATTCTTTAATTCGAAGCTCTGAGGCTTGCTGAGGTTGATTTCAGGTGCAGGCCCGGCTTTTGGCATTGTGCTTCTGTCTACCTGTGCATTAGTGCCAAAACTAGCAGCTACAATAAGTAAACTAAATATTATTTTTTTCATCAGAATTTGATTTTGTTTGACGTTACTGTATATGATTTGTAAAAATCTACAGTTTATTTCTCATCTTTTTTAGGTAAATACTCTACTTCAACGCGTTGCGTAGGTTTCAAATATTTATTTGCAACCTCTTTAATTTCTTCACGCGTTATAGAGCGGTAAATATCAATCTCTGTATTAATTAGATTAGTGTCGTCATATAGCATATAATCTGTTGCTAATGTGCTTGCAATACCTTCAACACTAGAGTTTGAGTTTACAAAGTTGCTTTCAGCTTTATTTTGAAGCTTTTGAAAATCGCTTTCTGAGATTAAATTATTTCGCAAAGCGGCAATTTCTTCTTCCATTCCTTCCAGTAAGGTTTCAAGAGAAGTTTCTCCTAAAGGCAAGCCATAGATAATATACATGCCATAATCTTCTTGTTCTAAGTTGATAGCGCCTATTTGAAGTGCTTGCTTTTTCTCATCAACCATTTTTTTATACAGTTTAGAACTTTTACCGTCACTTAAATACGAAGAGATCATATTTAGTACGTAAGCATCGTGATCACCATATCCCGGAGTACGGTATGCGGTTAGGATTGCAGGCACCTGTATGTTAGAATCGTAAAACTGAGTTCTTTTGGCTTCAGTAATAGGAGCTTCTTCAGGATAGCTGCGTTCTAGTTTTGGTCCGCTTGGTATGGGGCCAAAATAATCTTGAATCATTTTTTTAGTTTTGGCGATATCAATATCACCTGCAACTACTAATGCTGCATTACTAGGTTTGTAATATTTATCGAAGTAAGCTTTAAAATCCTCTAAAGAAGCAGCATCAAGATCTTCCATAAATCCTACGTTAGGATCTTTATATGGATGATTTTTAAATAATTGTTCGCTAATGGCGAACAGAAATTGGCCGTAAGGAGAGTTGTCATAACGCAAACGACGCTCTTCTTTTACAACCTCATTTTGAGTATCTACGCCACCTTGTTTAATAATAGGGTGTAACATGCGCTCAGATTCCATCCATAACCCTAATTCTAGATTATTTGAAGGAAAAACTTCATAGTAATACGTGCGATCCTGAGATGTATTTGCATTGTTAGTGCCTCCGTTAGAGCTTACCATCTCAAACCATTTTCCGTTTTCGATGTTTTCTGTTCCTTCAAAAAGCAAATGTTCAAAAAAGTGTGCAAAACCGGTCTGCCCATCTTCACGATCTTTACCACCTACATGATACATTACTGCGGTAGTGACAACTGGAGCGTTATTGTCCTGATGTAAAATGACGTGAAGACCATTGTCTAAATCATACTCTTCAAATTCAACTTCCTGAGCACTAGCATTAAAGCTCAAAAGAAGAATTGAAGCAATTGAAAAAAGAGTCTTTTTCATGCTTAAATTTTATTTTTAGTTATACTCATAAGTATGTGATTAATAAAATATGTTACATAATCTTCATTAAAAATATGTAATCTGCATATTTGGCGAATCATTTGATAACAAAACAAGTTTTTGAGAGTCTAATTCTTATTTTTTAACACGGTGTTAATGACATTAAATTTTAAAAGTGTGAACTTTATGAAAAATCAAAAAAAGTTATGCTTAAAGTTGCCCTTCCTATTCGTTTTGGTGTTGCTATCACCGCTGGTCTAATTGCTTATTTTTTAGTCCTGGCCCTATTTGGGCTTCATACAAACCCTATTTTTAGTCTCTTTAATGGAGTTATTACTGGGTTTGGTATTTATGAATCTATTAAATATTATAAATTAAGTAAAGGAAAAGAGTTTGAATATGGTGATGGTTTCTCTGTAGGAATAGTGACCGGTTTTGTATCTACTATATTGTTTACGGCATTTTTTGCACTATATGCGGGTAATATAAATCCTGATTATCTAGATGTTATGATAGGCAGATGGGAGAGTACTTATGATACTAGTCTGGGTAGTGTAGTATTTGTAGTAGCAATAATGGGCTTTGCAACCAGCGCAGTTTTGACCTTAAGTTTTATGCAACTATTTAAACAAAGCTGGAATACTACTAAAAGAGTTAAATAACTCAATTTTAAATTCAACTATTGATTTGGATTGTAAGTAAATAGCTGTATATTTGCGCCCTCTTAAATCTAAAGGTTTAAGATTTTAAAAACTATTTAATCATTACGCTATGTACGCAATTGTAGAGATAGCAGGGCAGCAATTTAAAGTTGCAAAAGATCAAAAGGTATTTGTAAACCGTTTGTCAGGAGAAGAAGGAGACGATGTTTCTTTCGATAAAGTTCTTATGACAGGAGATGGTGACAACATCACTTTAGGCGCCCCGGCTATAGAAGGAGCTCTAGTAGGAGCAACAATCACTCGTCACTTAAAAGGAGACAAGGTTATCGTTTTCAAAAAGAAGAGACGTAAAGGTTACAGAAAGAAAAACGGTCACCGTCAATCTTTAACTGAACTTTTAATAGGTGATATCTCATTAAAAGGAGGTAAAAAAGCAGCTAAAACTGAAAGCGCAGCTCCTAAAGCTGAAGCTAAAAGTGAATCTAATGACGATTTAAGTAACAACACTGTTGCTGAATTAAGAGAGATGGCTAAAGAACAAGGACTTGAAGGATATTCTTCAATGAAGAAGGCTGAATTAATTGAAGCTTTAAGTAAATAATAATCTACTAAAAACTTAAAATAAGATGGCTCACAAAAAAGGAGTAGGTAGTTCAAAAAACGGTAGAGAATCAGAATCAAAACGCTTAGGTGTTAAGATTTTTGGTGGTCAGGCTGCTATAGCAGGTAATATTATCGTTAGACAACGTGGTAACACGCATCACCCAGGTGATAATGTTTATGGTGGTAAAGACCATACACTACACGCAAGAGTAGACGGTGTTGTTAAATTCACTAAAAAGAAAGACAACAAATCTTACGTTTCTATAGTACCAGCTGCAGAAGCATAAGTAAAACTTATATAATTATTTAAAAGGGTCTCTTTCAGATTGAAAGAGACCCTTTTTTGTTTATAGTTTAAACTTTACCTAATACTGACTTAACACCGCTACTTTATCTTAGTATGTTAATTCAACCCATTGAGAACCCTACTTTTAATTACATTACTTTGTATTATGGCTCCTTATGCTTTAATACAGGCACAGTCTATTGATAAATCTTTTCAGCATTTTTCAGACTCTCTCTTTTATGTATATAAATTAGAATTAGATACTGCATTAAAACAGTCAGATCGTAATAAAATTGTTGAAGCATATTTAAACCGCGCATCGCTATATAAACAATCTCAGATATACACAGAAGCAGTCGAGAATTATAGCTTAGCATACAGATATAGCTCAAAAACAGCAAATAAAACTAAGTCTTGTATTAAAAATAATCTTGGGGAGATTTATATATTATTAAATAATTATACAAAGGCTCTACAATATTTAAAAGAAGCTTTTGAGATTGCATCAGAAAATAATTTATCTATTGAAAAAGCTAAAAGTTTACGGTTAATAGGTACGTGCAAAGAAAAGCTTGGTGAACCCCACGTAGCGTTGACTTATCAAAACAGAAGCTATGCAATTTATAATGAGCAAAATGATTTATATGGGCAGGCCATAGTAAATGAAAATTTAGGAAGTATCTATGAGGACCTTAAAATGTATGATAAAGCGTACAGTCACTTTGAAAAGGCTTTTGTGTATTTTAAAAATACAAATGATGAGTCGCAGATAAATGCTCTTAATAATCTGGCAGATATTTACAGAAAGACTCAAGATTACACGAATGCCCTGATAAAAACAACAGCGGCATTAAATCTTGCACAGCAGTATGATAATTCACATCAAATACAAAGTGCTTATAAAGATCTTTCTAAAACCTACATTTTAAAAAATGATTTTGAAAAGGGTTATCACTATTTGTCTAAATATCAAAAACGTGTAGAGCAGCAGTTTTATTCTCAAAATTTTAATCAGCTAAATGCGCTTCAAACCATTTTTGACACTAAAGAGAAACAAGCTCAAATTAATTTGCTTGAAGCAAAAAACAAGACGGCAAAAGCTAATTTAGTTATTCTCATCCTGCTTACACTAGTTGCGGTCGTTTCATGTGTTTTGGTTCTTTATATTCAGAAAAGAAGAAGGAGCTTAATTGCCAAGATACATGCGTATAAACAACGTGCTCTAGAAGCTGAAATAGAACATAAGGTTGCTCAGGAGCAATACTTACAAAATGAAATTCAGCTTAAAACAGCTACACTCTCTAAATACAGCTTAAGCATTTCTCAAAAAAATAAATTGATAGAAGAGGTGTCGGGAACACTTCAGAAACTAAGTTCTCGTAAACGAATGGATCTTCCTGTAAAATTAGAAGCCCTATCAAAAGAATTAGATCTTCATCTTGCAGAAGATAATGAGTGGAACCAATTTATGGTTCTATTTGAAGAAATTCATCCCCACTTTACAAAAAATTTAAGTGAAGTTACGTTACATAAACTTACGGCAACTGAGTTGCGTTTATGTTTGCTTTTAAGACTTAATTTATCGTCAAAAGAGATCGCTTCTATTTTACGAATTACGGCAGATAGTGTTCGAGTTGCCAGATATCGTCTACGTAAAAAACTGCCCATAGATACGCAGGAAGAGTTAGTAAATTTTATGCTTAAATTATAAAGTAGTGGTTTTCTTTAAGCTGGTGTTAGTTCTATGTAAAATTTAGGTAATTGTTGCCTCCTTGTAGCTTATAAAATTTAGAACCTTTACAATTTGTTGCTTTTAATTTTAGCAGGTGTTTAAAGGGCTCAGGTAAATTTGACAAATACTAAACACCAAAAAAATGAAAATTATTACCAGTTTAAAGTTGCTTTTTGTAACGCTGCTTTTTGTCTTTAATACTACAGGTTTGTCTGCACAAAACAGTAGTATTCAAGGCGTGATTGTAGATGATTATGGGATAAATGTTCCCGGTGCCGCAGTAATGATTGAGGCCTTAAATAAAGGTTCGGTTTCTAATCAAGATGGGAAATTTACCTTTCTTGACATTCCTGAAGGTAGCCATACACTTGTAATTAAATATTTAGGTTTTAAAGACATGTTTGTGCAGGTAGATGTCGCCAGTGGTAAAACAGCGACAGTATCTATTTTATTAACTTCAGAAGAGACTAAATTAGATGATGTACAGGTTATAGGTTATAGTTCTGGTGGGCAATCGCGTGCACTTAATACACAAAAGAACAATCTTAATATTACTAATGTTGTCTCTACAGATCAGATAGGCAAATTTCCTGACGCTAATATAGGTGATGCGGCTAAGCGTATTCCGGGTATTACCATGCAGATAGATCAGGGAGAAGCGCGAAATATTATTATACGTGGTCTGGCGCCACAGTTAAATTCGGTAACCCTAAACGGAAGCCGTATTCCTTCGGCAGAAGGTGATAATAGAAATGTACAGATGGATTTGATTCCGTCTGATATGATACAAACTATCGAGGTCAATAAAGCTGTAACGCCAGATATGGATGCAGATGCTTTAGGTGGTTCGGTAAACCTTGTAACACGATCTACTCCACAAAGCTTTAGACTCTCTGCGACGGGTGGAAGTGGAATAAATTTTATTACAGATAAACGTATTCTAAGCGGGTCGTTTCTTGTAGGCGATCGTTCAAAAAACAAGAAGTTTGGCTGGCTTGTTTCTGCATCTATAAACGACAATGATTTTGGTAGTGATAATGTAGAAGCAGAGTGGGCAGATGCGTTTGAATATACAAACGCAGCGGGCGAAGAGACAGAGGTTGATGTCAATCCGTATGCGGCAGTTTTTGAAACGCGTAAATATCTTGTTCAACGGGTAAGACGTAGTTTTTCTGCAAATCTTGACTACAACATTGATGAGAATAATGAGATTTATTTAAAAACAATGTATAATTGGCGAGATGATCGGGAGAATCGTTTTGCCTATTCTTCTGAGGTTTTAGATGCTGAAGACATTTTTGAAAGTGATTTTGACCTTGTTAATAATACACCATCACGTTTTCCGGTTGAAGCTAAAAGAGAAACTAAAGGAGGTGTGCCTGGCGGAAGAAATCAAAATAGACGCCTTGAAGATCAGCGTATGCAAAACTATAGTTTGGGTGGGAATCACGTCTTTGGAAATCTTAAATTCACTTGGATGGGTTCTTTTGCAAAAGCATCTGAAGAACGACCTAATGAGCGTTATTTAATTTACGCTTCAGAATATGGTATAAACAATGAAGTTATTGACACACGTTATCCCTTACACACTCCAGAAGATACAGAAGATTTCACAAATTTCGAATTTGATGAGTTGACTGAAGAATATCAATTTACAGAAGAAAAGGACCTTAACTTTTTTGCAAATTTTGAGCTCCCGGCAGACTTTTTTAATACCGGTAGTGGGAGTATAAAATTTGGAATTCGTGGGCGTTTTAAAAATAAAAATAGAGACAACACTTTCTTTGAATATTCACCGCTTACAGGAGCTTTAGATAATTTGTCATTAGTAGAGCAACGTATATATAGTGGAAACGATTTTCTTGCAGGTTCTCAATATAAACCCGGTGTTTTTGTATCCCCACAATTTTTAGGAGGTTTAAATCTGCAAGATTTAGCAGCTTTTGAGGGTGAGGCTGTGCCTGATGAATATCTGGGAGATAATTTTGATGTAAAAGAAAATGTTTTTGCAGGCTATATAATGACTAACCAGAAACTTACTGAAAAGCTTAACGTTCTTGTAGGTTTAAGAATTGAAAATACACGTATTGAAAGTGTAGGAAATAATTTTAATGTAGATGATCTGGATGCCGTAACTCAGGTAAAGGATGAGAGTACATATACTAATATTCTACCGGGAGTTCATTTTAAGTATAATGCTTCACAATCAACAGTCTTACGCTTTGCATGGACTAATACGTTAGCTCGGCCTAATTATATAGATCTGGTACCTTACAGGCAGCGTGAGGATGATGAGATTTCAATAGGAAATCCGCAATTAGAACCTACAACTTCTATGAATTTTGATTTCATGGCAGAGCGATATTTTCAGTCTGTAGGGATTCTCTCAGGTGGAGTGTTTTATAAAAATCTTCAGGATTTTATTTACACTCAAAAAACAGATCAAGAAGATGGTATAGAGTTATTTCAGCCTTTAAATGGCGATAAAGCAACCATCTTTGGGGCTGAAGTTGCTTTTCAACGACAGTTAGATTTTTTACCTGGTTTTCTCAAAAACTTTGGTGTCTATTTTAATTATACGTATTTAAATTCTGAAGCTAAAGGTATTGCAAATGAAGATGGTGACTTGCGCGGCGACCTTGATTTACCGGGCTCTTCTCCTAATATGTTTAATGCTTCATTATCTTATGGTGACAGCTGGTTTAGTGCCCGCTTATCTGGTAATTATTCTGATGCTTATTTAGACGAATTAGGAGGTAATGCTTTTGAAGATCGTTTTTATGATGAGCAGTTTTTCTTAGATTTTAATGCAACTGTTTTCCTGTCTAAAAACCTTCAGGTATTTGCAAATCTCAATAATATTACAAATCAGCCATTGCGCTACTATCAAGGAGTGCGGGATAGAACCATGCAGATGGAATACTACAACACACGTTTAACCTTTGGTGTAAAATATGACTTATTTTAAAATGAAAAAATTCAAAATTATAGCATTTCTAAGCGGTATTATTATAGTGATTTCCTGCGGAAGTAGTAAATCTCAACTGCCCGAGATTAAGCCAGACCTAATAACAGAGCACGTTAAATATGATACAGATGACCCTGCGATTTGGATAAATCCTGAAGATGCATCGCAGAGTATTGTTTTTGGTACAGATAAAGAGAGTGATGGGGCGATCTATGCTTTTGATCTTGAAGGAAAGATTATAGAATCAAAAACCATTCGCGGTATTCAAAGGCCTAACAATGTAGATCTGCGTTACGATTTTCCTGTAACTGATTCTACTACGACAGATATCATTGCTTTTACTGAAAGGGAACGTAAAATGTTGCGCATCTATTCGGTTCCTGATATGAAACCTCTAGATAGTGGTGGATTTCCGGTATTTGCAGATGATAGCGATCCCAATATAGATTTTCAATCTCCTATGGGTGTAAGTTTATATAAGTCGGCAATTGACAGCTCATTCTATGCGATTGTAGGTCGAAAATCTGGGCCTTCAGAAAACTACTTATATCAGTATAAAATCACGACAAAATCAGACAGTTTAGTAGGATTTGACTTGATACGTAAATTTGGTCAATTTAGTGGTAAAAAGGAAATTGAAGCTATTGCGGTAGATGATGCGATGGGTTTTATTTATTATTCAGATGAAGGAGATGGTGTTAAAAAATATTTTGCAG
The DNA here is from genome assembly GCF_044542075.1 of Leeuwenhoekiella sp. NPDC079379. Lineage (NCBI taxonomy): Bacteria > Pseudomonadati > Bacteroidota > Flavobacteriia > Flavobacteriales > Flavobacteriaceae > Leeuwenhoekiella > Leeuwenhoekiella sp. NPDC079379. The sequence continues at coordinate 454,170 of NZ_JBITTU010000001.1, read as the reverse complement.
AACCTGATAAGGGTAATGAGCAGGTAAGCTCTTTTGGATTTGCAGATTTTCAGAATGATATAGAGGGTATAGCGATTGCAACTTATGAAGATGGCACAGGTTTCTTAATCGTTTCAGACCAGCAACGGGGGCAGTTTAACATTTATGATCGCAAAACAAATGCTTTTATAAAGGCTTTAAATCTTACAACGACAGAAACAGACGGTTGTGATGTGGTAACGGTACCTCTCAATAGTACATTTAAAAACGGCTTGTTTGTAGCCATGAATGACGACGGTACTTTTTATTTTTATGATTTAGCAAAGCTGATGTAGTAAAGAAAAATAGGTTGAAAACTAAAAAACCCCTCTTAAATACATTTAAGAGGGGTTTTGCACTTTAAGTGTTATTAATTATAAACCAGGATATGTTCCTGTAATAATCTCGACACCATCAATTATCCATCCTACTACAAAGAATCCTGCAGTTAGGATAAAGAGAATGTTCCATAAAATAGGGCTTCCTAAGTACCATCTGTGCGCAGCAAAGGCTCCTAAAAATAACCAAAGCAAGATTGCAACGGTTTGACGATCTGCAGCAACAGCAGCCGGTGACACGAGTTCACTGCTAGCTTCATCGGCTGTATTTAGTTCGGTTGTAACTTTTGCTTTGCGCTCTACAGGAAAGCCTGCAAAAGTTGTTGTTGATATCATTAGCAGAAGTGCCAGTGAAAGAATAATTTTGAAATTCATAGAGTTTAGTGGTTAAATTAGACTTTTAAAAATTACGCTATTTTGAGAAGAAAATCCTACACGCTCGTATTGTTTTTGATTTGTTTAACTTTTAGTAATTCGGCAACAGCACAGGAGTTTGAATTTTTTGGAGTTATAAAACTAAACGATACTTCTCTCATAAGTTATAAGCTCTTGTTTAACAGGGTAAATGATTCAATACAAGGGTATTCTCTGACAGATTTTTCTGGAAAGCACGAGACCAAATCCAACATAAAAGGATATTATAACGCTGATAAAAATCTATTGACTTTTAAAGAGTATGATATCGTTTATACAAAGTCTCCTGTAGTACAGGAAGATTTTTGTTTTGTAAACTTTAAAGGAAACGTTCGCGAGCTTGATAAAGTAAAGGCTTTTAGTGGTGATTTTAAAGGTTTATATACTAATGGTGACCCTTGTCTCGATGGCGTTATCGTGGTGAACTCAGGTCAGGAAGTACGTAAACGCGTAGAAAAAATAGATAAGGTTATACAGAAGTCTAAGAAGTTTTCAGATTCGGTTAAACAGAATATCAAAGTAGCGCGGGTTTTAGATACCCTTACGCGAAATATTATCGCAAAAAATGAGAACTTAAATATTTTTACCCGAGATCAGAACATAAAGCTGGCAATCTACGATGCCGGCAAAGAAGACGGTGATATTATCAATTTGTTTGTAGATGAAAAACCTGTGCTGGAAAACTTTACAGTAACGCGTGCTAAAAAGCATATGGAATTTAAACTTTCTAAACCCGCTACAGTGATTCGTGTGGAAGCTATTAGTGAAGGTACGTCATCTCCTAATACTGTTCGCCTAGAAGTGATAGACACCCGTAATTTTGTGAGAACCATTACAAATCTTAAAGCCGGCGAAAAAGCAGAGATGACCATTATAAAAAAATAAACCCCCGTTTTACAGATATCTGTAAGCATTGCATAATGATCAAATATAGATTTGCCTTTCAATTCACAAATCTATATTATGAAAAAAGTTACCTTATTAAGTTTAATTGCGGTTATGCTGTTTACAAGTTGTGCAAGCATTTTTACAGGTTCAAAGCGCAAAGTATTATTTGAATCTAATCCAAACGGAGCTAAAGTTTACGTCAACGGTTTTGAAAAAGGTATAACACCAGTTCAAATTAAAGTTGAGGCTGATGATCGTGTTGACTTCAGATTAGAAAATTACAAAGAGCGCGTTGTTGTTATGGATAGCAATTTTAATCTCGTGTCAATTTTGAATGGTCTATCAATCATTGGTTGGGGTGTAGATGCGTTAACAGGTTCTTTAAAAAGAGTAGATACTAAATACGTTAAGGTAGATTTAGAGAGTGCTGCAACGGCAGCTAATTTTCTTGAGAAAGGGAAGATTCAAAGTGTTAACATTAATACTGATGAGCAAATTGTAGAAACCATAATCGTATTAGATTAAAAATGAAAAAACCCTCCGAAAATGTTTTCGGAGGGTTTTTTTATAAAAGTTATTTTATAACTAGTATCTGTAATATTCAGGCTTATATGGCCCTGCAACAGTTACTCCTATGTATTCAGCTTGTTCTGTGCTTAATTCAGTAAGTTCTACACCTATTTTTTCTAAGTGTAATGCAGCTACTTTCTCATCTAAATGCTTAGGTAGCATATAAACATCATTGTCATAATTAGCAGAATTTTTCCAAAGTTCAATTTGTGCTAATGTCTGGTTTGTAAAAGAGTTACTCATTACAAAACTTGGGTGACCCGTTGCACAACCCAGGTTTACAAGGCGACCTTCAGCAAGAAGAATAATATCTTTACCGTCTATCGTGTATTTGTCAACCTGCGGCTTAATCTCATCTTTAGTAGAACCGTAGTTTTCATTTAACCATGCTACTTGTATCTCGTTATCAAAGTGGCCTATGTTACAAACGATAGTTTTATCTTTCATCGCTTTGAAGTGCTCTCCACGCACGATATCTTTATTTCCTGTAGTTGTAATCACAATATCTGCAGTGCTTACTACGCTTTCAAGACGTTTAACCTCAAAACCGTCCATCGCAGCTTGCAATGCACAAATAGGGTCAATTTCTGTAACCGTAACTATAGAACCTGCACCTTTAAAAGAAGCAGCTGTACCTTTACCTACATCCCCATAACCACAAACAACTACGCGTTTACCGGCAAGCATAATATCTGTTGCACGACGCACTGCATCAACAGCACTTTCGCGACAACCGTATTTGTTGTCAAATTTAGATTTAGTAACACTATCGTTAATATTGATAGCAGGCATCATTAAACTTCCTTTTTTCACGCGCTCGTATAAACGGTGAACTCCTGTAGTAGTCTCTTCAGAAATACCTTTAATTGCAGCACCTAACTCAGGATACTCATCAAGTACCATATTAGTTAAATCACCACCATCATCAAGTATCATATTTAATGGCTTACGGTCTTCACCAAAGAAAAGCGTTTGCTCAATACACCAGTTAAATTCTTCTTCGCTTAAACCTTTCCAGGCGTACACAGGAATTCCCGCTGCTGCAATTGCTGCTGCCGCGTGATCTTGTGTAGAGAAAATATTACAAGAGCTCCAGGTCACATCTGCACCTAGCGCAACAAGTGTTTCAATTAATACTGCTGTTTGAATTGTCATATGCAGACATCCTGCAATACGCGCTCCTTTTAGAGGTTGCTCGGCACCATATTCTTCTCTCAAAGCCATAAGTCCCGGCATCTCTGCTTCAGCTAATTCAATTTCTTTTCTACCCCAAGCAGCTAAAGAAATATCTTTAACTTTATAAGGCACATACTGTACTGTTTTCGTTGACATAGTCTTATATTTACAATTCTTATTTTTTGCAAAAATACGTAATAATCACTACTTAACGTGCCACTTTTCAAAACAATAACACCTAGCTCAACCACTCAAGTTTATATCTGGAAAGTGGAAGAGCCTCTTGAAGTTTTAGCAAAATCTGTAAATCTCACCCCACATTGCCAAGCTCGATTTGACAGTATGAAGTCAGAATTGCACCGTAGAGGTTTCTTAAGTATTAGACATCTTTTACACGTTGCAGGCTATACAGATCAGGATTTATACTATACAGAGAATGGCAAGCCGCATCTTAAGGACGGTAAGCATATTTCAATAACACATTCCTATAATTTTACAGCAATAATTGTAAGTGAGACTGCTGAAGTAGGTATAGATATTGAAATGCAGCGCGATAAAATCTTACGTATTGCATCTCGCTTTACTCCCTTAAAAGAATACAAAACCCTGGCAAACGATGAGGCTGTTGTGCGCAAACTCACCATTGTTTGGGGAGCAAAAGAATCATTATATAAAATATACGGGGTTAAAGGGCTCAGCTTTTTACAACATATTAATGTAGCTGATTTTGATTTTGATGACTATAAATCAACGGCGGTTATAAATTATCACGGGAGTCAGAGTGAGTACAGTGTTGATTTTCTCGAGTTTGAAGGCTTTACCTGTGTATATGCTTTGGCTTTATGATCAAAAATTTAAAGAAAAGTAAAAAAGAAGTCTACACGCATTTTCAAAATGCAGCACAAAATAGGCAGTCTCTCTTTGCAATCTTATTTGACCCGGAAGGGTTTGATGTCACCTCAATTGAAATACAATTAAAGCGAATCCCTAAAAACACTACGCATATTCTGGTAGGAGGCAGTACAGCGACTCAATCTCAAACGCAAGTAGCGGTTCGTTATATTAAAGAACAGTGTAAATTACCGGTTGTATTATTTCCCGGAGATTACCGGCATATTACGGCACAAGCAGATGCATTACTTTTTTTAAGTTTACTTTCTGGGGACAATGCAGAATACCTCATACATCAGCAAATAAAGTCTGTAGACATACTTAGAGATACAGATATAGAGATTATACCTACCGGTTATATTTTAATAGACGGTGGAATTGAAACTGCAGTTCAGCGGGTAAGCAACACTCGGCCGCTATCTCAAAACAATATTGATCTCATTGTAAATACTGCACTTGCGGGGCAATATTCTGGCAAAAAATTAATTTATTTAGAGGCGGGTAGTGGAGCTGTGAATCGGGTTTCCGTACAAATTATAGAAGCTGTAAAAAAAGCGATAACAATACCCTTAATTGTAGGAGGCGGAATACGCACTCAGCAGCAGTTGCAAGATGCATATCGCGCAGGAGCAGATATGGTTGTGGTAGGAAATGCTTTTGAAAAAGGCGATTTTTAAGACCCTCGTATTGTTGAGATAGTTCTATATTATCGCAGAAATAAAATAATAAAACTCATGAACATTTCAGTAGAACTTACATTAACGCCACTCCAGGACGATTACGAGCCGGCAATTATAGATTTTATTAAAAGTTTGCGTGCATCTGGGCTAATCGTTTTAGAAAACCCTTTAAGTACACAGGTTTATGGTGATTATGATGCCGTAATGACTGTACTTCAGAAAGAAATGAAAGTTGCTTTAGAAGCGGTGGAGCGAGGTCTTTTATACATAAAAATCGTAAAATCTGACCGTAGCGACTATGAGCCCCATTTTTGATTTTCTATTTGGGCAATATGCAGATTATGAGACCACTTCTGTAGTCTTAGAAATTATAGCGGTTGTTTTCGGACTCCTTTCTGTCTGGTTTTCTAAGCAGAACAATATTTGGGTTTACCCTTCGGGGATGATAAGCACAGCAATTTTTGTGTATCTGTTAGCAAAGTGGGGTTTGCTGGGCGATTTAATGATTAACGCATATTATTTTGCGATGAGTGTTTATGGCTGGTACATCTGGACGCGTAAAGTTGATGCAAAACATGTTACACCTATAACGCGAACTACGTTAACAGAACATAAATGGTCTGCTCTCATTTTTATAATAACGCTCATTTTTGTGTTTTGTGTCTACACGTATTTTGACAAGTGGAATAGTTGGACGGCATATGTAGATACGGTAACTACAGCAATATTCTTTGTAGGTATGTGGCTTATGGCTAAGCGTAAGATTGAGAATTGGATTTATTGGATAGTGGGAGATATAATCTCTGTACCCCTATATTTTCACAAAGGCTTCACATTTACCAGTTTTCAATATATTATTTTTACTATTCTAGCTATTTATGGTTTTATTGCGTGGAAAAAATACCTGAACAACAACCCGGTGATTGTATAAAAATTGTGCTGTTTGGACCTGAAAGTAGTGGTAAAACAACGCTTTCACGAGCACTTTCTGAATATTATAAAACGCTATGGGTACCTGAGTATGCTCGCGAATATCTTCAGGAGAAGTGGGTAACTCAAAAAACAATTTGTGAGCCTAATGATATACTACCCATTGCAAGAGGACAGATTAAACTAGAGAATGACGCAGTACAAACTGGCATTAAATTAGTATTTTGTGATACAGATCTCTTAGAGACAAAAGTCTATAGTGAAGCTTATTATGAGGGCTGGTGTGACCCTTTAGTTGCCGAAGCAGCGCTCAAAAATGTGTATGATCTTTATCTTTTAACTTATATTGATATACCCTGGGAGGCAGATGACTTACGAGATAGGCCAGAGCAACGTCAGGAAATGTTTAATCTTTTTGAGCAGGCATTAATCAACAATAAAAGACCGTATGTGCTTTTAAAGGGAACTGTACCACAACGTTTAAAAACAGCTATTAACCATATTAACAACTTACTACCTTGAATTTTACAGACCAAGAAATCAGCGAAATCAGAGAACATGGTTTAACAACAAAGCAAGTAGCTTCTCAAATAGAACTTTTTGTAAATGGAGTACCTAATGTTAAGCTTGTTTCTGCAGCAACTACATCAAACGGTATTTTTCAGCTTTCAGATCAGGAAACCTTAACCTATCGTGATGCATATGAACAAAAGAAAGCAGACATCGATATCTTAAAGTTTACTCCGGCTTCTGGTGCTGCCAGTCGTATGTTTAAAAGTGTGTTTAAATTTCTAGAAGACTATAATGCAGAGAAAGAAACTGTAAACGCTTATTTAGAACGTACTGGGAGTAAGGCTATGAGAGCTTTTTTTGATAATTACGAAAAATTTCCTTTTTATAATAGAATAGTAGATCATCTTAATGATGCTGAATTAGCTGACGAAAACTCAAAAAAGTATGCTTTTGTTAAGAAAATGATGGGTGCCAAAGGTGAAGATTATGGCAACTTACCTAAGGGGTTAATCCCTTTTCATTATTATGGTTCTTACAGTGTAACAGCATTTGAAGAACATCTGTATGAGGCGGCCGCCTACGCAGCAAAAAGTGGTCACGCAAAATTACATTTTACAGTATCTCCAGAACACAAAGAGGCTTTTGAAGCACAATTAAAAGAGGTAGAGACTTCTGTAAGCACAAAAACAAATACTAATTTTAAGGTTGACTATTCTTTTCAAAAGCCCGAAACAGATACTATTGCGGTTACCTTAGACAATAAAATGTATCGTAAGGAAGATGGTTCGTTACTTTTTAGACCTGGTGGTCACGGTGCATTAATAGAAAATTTAAATGATGTTGATGCAGATGTGATTTTTATTAAAAACATAGACAACGTTTTGGTTAATAGTAGAATTGAAAAGTTGGCTAAAAGCAAGCGTACACTTGCAGGAGTGCTACTAGCAAAGCAAGAGCAAGTTTTTAAATATGCAGAATTACTAGCAAATGATAGTATTACAGATGCAGAACTTGAAACGCTGGTTGCGTTTTTAGAAACCGAATTCAGTACGCGTATAAGTGATGCTTATTCTAATTTTTCTAATGCTGAAAAGAAAAAATATTTAGCTGAAATTCTAGACAGGCCTTTACGGGTTTGCGGTATGGTTAAAAATGAAGGAGAACCTGGCGGAGGTCCGTTTTGGGTTGAAGATGAAAATGGCAAGATAGCGCTGCAGATTATTGAAAGCGCACAGGTAAATACTAAAGACGCTAAGCAGGAAGAGATTTTCAAAAACTCAACACATTTTAACCCGGTAGATATTGTTGCAGGTGTACGTAATTATAAAGGTGAAAAATATAATTTGCTTGATTATGTAAATCCAGACCTGGCATTTATCGCATATAAAACAGATGGAGGTACAGAGATTAAAGCATTAGAGCTTCCAGGATTGTGGAATGGCGCGATGGCACGCTGGAACACCTTATTTGTTGAGGTGCCTTTAGAAACATTTAATCCTGTAAAAACGGTAAACGACTTACTAAAACCTTCTCACCAGAGCTAGATGAATAAAGATGCACTGTATTTAGAATGTGATTTTAAAGCAGTTCGCAGTAGCGGGCCGGGTGGTCAACATGTAAATAAAACTTCAACTAAAGTGATGTTGCATTGGAGTCTTAGCGATTCAGCAGTATTTGATGAAGTACAAAAAGATCGCTTGGTCGTTCGTTTATCATCAAAACTTACTACAGAGGGTTCACTGGTTTTATCGTATGATCAAAGTCGTAGCCAACATAAAAATAAAGAAGAGGTATTTAAGAATCTGGTAAAGCTTTTAGAAGCAGGATTAAAAATTCCGAAGCATAGAAAGAAAACAAAGCCTTCTTTAGCTTCTAAGAAAAGACGACTAGACACAAAGAAGCGTACAGCAGATAAAAAGGCCAATCGAAGACCGCCTAGTCTTTAAAAAATAGTTGTTAAGATTTTAAAAGTGTGGAGAATTTCCACACTTTTTTTGTGGAATTAACTCAGATTCCACAAGTTCCACATATTTTATTTCATTCTTAATTATTTATAGTTCACTGTTTTTTAGGTTTATATGGGTGATCAGGGTTGTTTGGTCATAGTTGGTACAGTTTTGCTATATACTTAAATGAGTTTGAAAGTAACAAACTCAGATTTTAAGATAACCGATAAACAAATACAGGAATGAAAAATCTAATAATGACAGTGGCAGCAGCAGCAACCTTACTTTTTGCAAGTGATAAAGTAAATGCTCAAGACACTAAAAATAGAGATATAGCGATGAACCAAACCGAAGTTCAGGCTCCGGTAAATGATGGTTTTGAAAAAATTGAAATTTCAAATTTACCTAAGATAGTAACCGATGCGGTAGCGGTTGATAAAGCCGGAGCATCAGTTAGTGAAGCTTTCTTAAATGAAGAATTGAAAGTATATAAACTAACTCTAGAGATCAAAGGTCAAGAACCCGAGATGGCCTACATAAATGAAGTAGGTAGATGGGTTGAAATCAAATAATGAACAAATTTCCAAATTAATAATCAATATAAATTTTTGCACGTAGTGCACTTTAAATAAAACAATTATGAAAAATCTAGTAATGACAGTAGCAGCCGCAGCAACAATGATTTTTGCAGCTCAAAATATGACCGCACAAGAAACAGCTGAAGATGTAGCAATGAATCAGACAGAAGCTCAAGCTCCAGTACAAGATGGTTTTGAAAAAATTGAAGCATCGGCACTTCCTGAAACAGTTACAACTGCTGTAACAGCAGATAAAGCAGGTTCAGAAGTAACAGAGGCATTCTTTAATGAAGAATTAGGAGTGTACAAATTAATGTTACAAGCTGAAGGTACAGAAGCTGAAACAGCATACATTAATGCAGAAGGTAAATGGGTTACTGTTAAGTAATCAATAATTAAATAAGTTTTTATAAATCATAACACTAAAGTGTTACTCTAAAATATCAAATTATGAAAAATTTAGTAATGACCGTAGCAGCCGCAACAACAATGCTTTTTGCAGCTCAAAATATGACAGCTCAAGAAACTACACAAGATGTAGCAATGAATGAGACAGAAATACAAGCACCGGTACAAGATGGCTTTGAAAAAATTGAAGCAGCTGCACTACCTGAAACAGTTACAAATGCAGTAACAGCAGATAAAGCAGGTTCTGAAGTAACCGAAGCATTCTTTAATGAAGAATTAGGAGTGTATAAGCTGATGTTACAGGCAGAAGGCGCAGAAGCAGAAACAGCATATATCAATGCAGAAGGTAAATGGGTTACTGTTGAGTAATCAGTTTTTCAAAAAATAAATAATACGAATCACGACCATTAGGTCACTCAAAATATACAATTATGAAAAAGTTAGTAATGACAGTAGCAGCCGCAACAACAATGCTTTTTGCAGCTCAAAATATGACAGCTCAAGAAACTACACAAGATGTAGCAATGAATGAAACAGAGGTTCAAGCGCCAGTAGAAGGATTTGAGCAGATTGAAGTTTCAGAATTACCTATAACAGTAACTGATGCAATTGAAGCAGATAAAGCAGGATCTGAAGTAACAGAAGCCTGGGTTGATGCAGAGAAAAAAACGTTCAAACTTATTTTAGTTGCTGAAGGTGCAGAAGCAGAGACTGCTTACATCAATGTAGCTGGTGAGTGGGTTGAACCAAAAGAGTAGTTTAATTCCCTTGAATTTTTAAGTTATAGAATGGTTAAAAATTCAGAAAAAACCCCGACGTTAGTCGGGGTTTTTTGTTTTTATTACTATCAAGTTTTTAAAAATATAAGAGATTAAAATGCGTTATTTATTTTATGATTTATTTGACCTCAGTCACAACTTGGGTTTAGTACTTTTAAACTTATAAAATAAAAACAGTTGACTAGTATTCTAATTATTGAAGATGATGTGGCATTTTGTAAAATGCTGGAGACTTTTTTGAGCAGGCGTAATTTTAAAGTTACCAGTGCTTTTACTGCAGAAGAAGCCCGAAAGATTTTAGATACAAATACCATAAACCTTGTATTAACTGATGTACGTTTACCAGATGATGATGGTCTTAGTATTTTAAAGCACGTTATTCAAATTAATCAGGATATGCCAGTAATTCTTATGACGGGCTATGCAGAAGTGAATAAGGCAGTGCAGGCGATGAAAGAAGGTGCTTTTGACTACATTTCAAAACCGGTACGCCCAGATGAATTACTAACGATTATCGAAAAAGCACTTCAGAAAAAAAACACGACTAAAACAATACAGAATGTTACAGAGGTTAAGCGGGACGTTGCTGACACACCTAAACCCAGCAGTAAAACCAAATCTCAGTTTATAAAAGGTATAAGTGAAGCTTCTGCAAAACTTAATCAATATGTAGATTTAGTTGCACCTACTACAATGTCTGTTTTGGTTATAGGCGATAGTGGTACGGGTAAAGAATACGTTGCAAAAAATATTCACGACAGAAGTAAAAGAAAGGAGAATCCGTTTATCGCTGTAGATTGTGGTGCTATCCCTAAAGAGCTTGCAAGCAGTGAGTTTTTTGGCCATAAAAAAGGATCATTTACAGGAGCCTTAACAGATAAAATAGGTCACTTTGAAGCTGCAAATGGTGGCACACTCTTTTTAGATGAAATAGGAAACCTCTCCTACGAGCTGCAAGTTCAATTACTAAGAGCTTTGCAGGAACGCAAAGTAAAACCGGTAGGTGCAAACACTGAAATTCCTGTAGATATAAGGGTTGTAGCTGCTACAAATGAGGATCTTGCTGAAGCCGTTAAAAAAGGTGATTTTAGAGAAGATTTATATCACAGACTTAATGAATTTTCAATTAAAGTACCGCGGTTGAGTAAACGTAAAGAAGACTTACGATTGTTTGTAAGCGCATTTTTAGAACGTGCAAATCTGGAGCTAGAGAAAGATGTTGAGGGATTTAGTGAGCAGGCGATGCAAGCTTTAGAGCGTTATGACTGGCCTGGAAACCTACGAGAACTTCAAAATATAGTAAAACGTTCTGTTTTATTAACCCAGCATACAGCTATACCTTTAGATTTATTGCCTCAGGAAATTACAAACTTTAATGAAGATGAGTCAAAACAAGACTTTAGTTTGTTTAAAAATGCAAATGAGCAAGAACTTATATTAGATGCTCTTGAGGAAGCAAATGGCAATAAGAGTAAAGCCGCACGTATTCTTAATGTAGACCGTAAAACACTTTACAACAAATTAAAACACTACGATATTAAACTTTGAAATGAAGGCGTAAATCTTTAAGTAATTCATTGGTGTCTTTTTCTACAATATGAATAAGTGATTTCAACACTTTTTTAGATATTGTTTTTCCGTCAGGATTCTCTAGCTTTTCTAATATTTTAACTATTGATGTAGCTTCTAACTGGCGCATCATAGGTAGCATTTTATGAGCGATTTCTTTAAGTTGCTCCGGGCTTTCTGCGTGTGTATTGAGTAAAATAAGATTTTCTTCGGCAGTTTCTATAAATACTAAAATTATAGATTTCAATGACTCAGGGTCATCATCTGCAAAGGCGTTAAGTGCATTCAGATTGTATGACTGATCTGTGCGTTCAACAATCTTTTGAGGTGGTTTAACCGTAAAATTCAGATTATTTATAATTGCTATTAGGTGATCTGGTTTATAAGGTTTTTTAAGATTACCTGTAAAACCTAACTTTTTATAATCGTCATCTTCTAATTTTCCGTTCCCGGAAAGTGCTATAACCGGAGTCTCTTTTAAACGTATATCCTGCCTAATTTTTTTGATAAGTTCAATACCATCGAGAATGGGCATTTGTATATCGGTTAGAATAAGATCGTAGGTGTTGTGTTCTAATTGGTTTAATGCTTCTTTACCGTTTGTTGCGACAGTAATGGTGTATGGGTGTTTTTTGAGCGTTTCCTGAGCAAGTTTGATTTGCATAGGTTCATCATCTACTAGTAAGATGTTTTTCGGGGTGATAGTGTCAAGACCTTCAACTACAACCGGGGCGCTTTCAATAGTCTGGCTAGCTTCTTCTACAGGAATATTAAGTATAAATGTACTTCCTTTACCAAGTTCGCTTTCTAGTTTCAGTTTCCCTTTTAATAAATCTGCAAGTTTTTGAGAGATGGAAAGTCCCAGGCCAAAACCGCCATACTTCTGCGCAATATGATCTTCCGCTTGCGAAAACTCTTTAAATATAATTTTCTGTTTATGTTTTGCGATACCTATACCCGTGTCTTTGACAGCAATGATCAAATTTGTCTTTTCTAAAACTAATGAAATAGTAATGCTGCCCGAGTCTGTAAACTTATAGGCATTAGTAATTAGGTTTGAGACAATTTGTTTTATACGGAAAGGATCACTTAAAAACAGACGATCTAATTCTAGAGGTACGTCAAGTTTGAGATTTACATCTGGTTTCCCAACAGCCGGGATTGCCACAGCTATAATGTCTTCAATTAGACTTTTAGGATTAAATGGAATCTTTTCTATCTTAATTTTGCCGGCTTCTAATTTTGAGAAATCAAGAAGATCATTAACCAGCTGAAGCATGTATTCTCCAGACTTTTCGATGGTGTGTAAATAACGGTTTTGCGTGGCATCCACGCTGGTTTTTTGCAGTAAATCTGTAAATCCTATTACGGTATTTAAGGGCGACCGCATATCGTGTGTGATGGTCGCCATTAGCTGTTCTCTGCTTTTTAATAATGATTTAGCTATTTTGTTACTTTTTTGTAATTCGGTGCTGTATTGTTGGCTTCGTGATGCGTCTTTAAAAATCATAATCACAAAACCCAGAGCTAGAACGATGCTTATTAAACCTATAATTTTTAGGGTTTTTGAAATCTCATCAATTCGCGAATTCAGAAGGTCTTCGCGCTGTTTTGCAGATAGCATACCTTCCTGTTCAAACGAACTTAAAAGGGTTCTAATTTTTAGGTTAATCTCACGATCGTTTTTAAGTAAATTATTCTCTTTACTAATAATATCAATCTCAAGCTGTTTTTTTCGGTCTTCAATTTTTGCTAGTGTTTCCCGCACGGTCTTAGCCATTGATGTTAGATTCTGATCGGGGTCTGCATTATCTTTTCGCAGATACTCAAGATAATCTACAATCACTTTCTTAGTATATGCGTCTACAGAATCAAGTCTGGGATCGTTAGAATAATCTTCAAAATAGATGTCTTCCTTCGTTAATTCGGCAAGAGCCTCATCATAATAATTACGGGAGTATTGCTCCCTGCGCAACTGTACCATTGCGCTTATGTTTGTGGTTTTTGTATTTAAAAGTATTTTAATGCTATCCAGTTGTTGGGTAAGCATTCTGGTTGTGGTTAATGCGCGTAAGGAGTCGAGTTGAGGTGAAATGCTATCTACTATCACCCGGTATTGTTTAAATTGATCTTGAGAGCCCGTAGCCATTGCAGTACGGCCTATGGTCTCTGCCTCATATAAATAACTTAGAGCATTACTGGTGTAGGTAAGCTTTTTGTTTGTAGTGGCAGACTCTTTCTCTGGGTAAATAAATGTTTTGATTTGTGGGTAAATAAACCAGACACCTACAATAATTAAAAGGGCGATTAAGAAGTAGCCTGCAAGTACTTTAAGGGTAATAGATCGCTTTGTATTTTTCATAAGAAGGTATTCGGTTTAAAATTAATCTTATGCGAAACAAAAGCCCTTAATTTTTTTATAAAAGCAGATCTATTGTACTACATTTGCCGCTTAATCTCAAAGGGGTGCTTAAACTTTCTATTTAGAAACGCAAGCTGAGATCACACCCAATGAACCTGGGCAGGTAATGCTGCCAAGGGAAACGTTTAAAAGTATAGATGTATTCAACATTGCTTTTTAAACAACATTGCTTTTTTTATTTAATAATTTCACAGAATAATCGCCCCTTTTATTCGTAATAATTTTACGAATGAAAAATCTATTATTTGTGTGTGTCGCTTCAATAACAACCTGGGGAACACTCGCGCAGCAAAAACTATCAGACACTACTAGCGTAAATACGCTAAATGAAGTTTTAGTGAAATCTGTACGCGTAAATGCAGACTCCCCTATTACCTTTAGTAATCTTTCTAAAGAAGAAATCAACCAGCGTAATCTGGGTCAGGATTTACCCATTTTACTTAATTTTTTACCCAGTGTTGTAACCACATCAGATGCAGGTGCGGGAGTGGGTTACACGGGTTTCCGCGTTCGCGGAACAGGAAATCAAGGAATTAATGTTACCATAAATGGTATCCCATATAACGATTCTGAAAGTCTTACAACCTTTTTTGTAAACCTTCAGGATTTTAGCAGTTCTGTACAAAGTTTACAATTGCAACGTGGTGTAGGTACTTCTACAAATGGAGCAGGAGCTTTTGGCGCGAGTTTAAATATTCTTACTGAAGCAATAGACAACAAAGCATACGCAGAAGTTAGCGCTTCGGGCGGTTCATTTAATACTCGTAGAGCTAATGTAAAATTTGGTACGGGCCTTATTCAGGATCATTTTAGCTTTTCGGGAAGATTATCAACTATTAAATCAGACGGATACGTTGACCGTGCCAGCTCAGACTTAAAATCTTATTATTTACAGGGAGGCTATCGCGATGAAAATACTTTGATTAAAGTTATAGGTTTTGGAGGTGCTGAGGTTACTTATCAATCATGGAATGGTATAGATGCCGAAACACTGGCAACGGACAGAACTTTTAACCCTATAGGCTTTCAATACGATGATGCCGGAAACCTGCAAGGTTTTTATGACAATCAAGTTGATAATTATAAGCAAGACCATTTACAAATTTTATGGAATCAAAAATACGGCGGCGGCTGGTCTACTAACCTAAGTTTAAACTACACAATGGGCCGTGGCTTTTTTGAAGAATATGTGGACTCGTGGTATTACGCAAATGTCAATTTTAGTGATGATGCTACTTTTGACTTTATAGGCTGGGAGCCTTATGAAGTTGAGGGTTCTTTACAAACCGATACCGATTTAGTACGTCGTCGCTGGTTAGATAATCGTTATTATGTAGCTAATTTAACTACTAATTATTCAGACGAAAACATCGATTTTGATGCCGGGGTTTTTGGTAGTATATACAGCGGTGATCACTATGGTGAAATCACGTGGGCTCGGTATTTTTCACAAACTGAAGAGCCGGGATATCGTTATTATTTTGGAACAGCAGATAAGAACGAGTTTACCACATTTGCTAAGGCTACGTGGCGAATAGACGATACCTGGAGTGTGTTTGGAGATTTACAAGGTCGTTTTGTAGGTTATGAAACAGCTGGTCTCAATGACGATCGGGAGGATTTTGTAATTGATAAAAATTATTCATTTTTTAATCCTAAGGCGGGCTTAACTGTTACTCTTGATGCCTCAAATAAGGTTTATGCATCTTATGCGCGGGCAAACCGGGAACCTAATCGTACCGATTTTGAAAACGGAAATCCAGTAGCAGAAAGCCTCAATGATTTTGAATTAGGCTATCGCTTTACTCAGGAGCGAGCTCGCATTTATGCAAACCTGTATTATATGGATTATCGTGATCAGCTAGTATTAACAGGAGCGATTGATGATGTGGGCGCTCCTATACGTCAAAATAGTGGGTCAAGTTATCGACTGGGATTAGAGGTAGAGGCTGCTGTAGAGCTTGTACCCGGTATTCTAGCGGTATCTCCTAACATTGCCTTAAGCACTAATAAAAACAGAGATTTTGTTTTTGAGAGAGATGGAGTTTTACAAAATTTAGGCAATACAAATATTTCTTATTCACCAAAAGTTATAGCAGGAAATCGTTTAGATGTTTTTCCTTTAAAAAGTCTGAGATTGTCATTACTTTCTAAATATGTAGGTGAGCAATACCTTGGTAATATAGACGCAAAAAGTTCTAAGCTAGACGCCTATTTTATAAATGATTTTAATGTGCAGTATGATCTGGAGGAAATAGGTTTTGCAAAATCTATAACGCTAACCGCTTTAGTGAATAACATATTTGATAAAAAGTATGTTTCAAATGGTTATTTCTTTACTTATGATGATGACTTTACAAACCCGGGAACCATAACTACAGTTGAAGGGACGGGATATTATCCACAAGCAGGAATTAATTTTTTAATAGGAGCAACGATTAGGTTTTAGGGGACTCATAGCGTTGCTTTACAGCCGGCATCTGCCGGCTGTTTTTATTTTAATTAGAAACATTAATCCCACTTCCGCTTTGCGAAACCCGGTATTCTATAAGTGTGTAAGGTAGTTGTTTGCCAAGATCCTGGCCGGTATAAAGTGTATAGGTGTTTTCTTCACAAGAACATCTAGCTTCAACTCCATTTAAAACCATCGTAGAACATTCATTAGGTACGTGATTAGGATCTGTGGCTTCCCATGCGCGTACTCCTGCACCGGTATTAATTACAAAAATGCCTCGTACACCCGCATTAGCAACAAACACCGCATTGCCAGGAAACTGCAAAACGCTGTATTCTGGTAAATTTGTGTTTAAACTTATAGTAAATGATATGGGATTTATATTGGGGTTATTAGTACGATTATCATCTGTGCTACAGGAGAGAAAAGCAACGGAAAGAATTAAAATAGCTGAGATTTTATTGAACATTTTTGATAAAAGATGAATTGTCAATTTATAAGATTTTAAAAGTAAGAATTAATAAATTCGTATATTAGCAACAGATAATCCCGTTTTTGATGGGATTTTTTGTGTTTATAGCACTGCGCATATATTACGCTGTAAACAGCGAATTAATAAAACGAAGATACGCAGATTACATTGTATTTAATAAATGAAGTTATGAGTAAGGTAGCATACTATACAGAAGAAGGATTAAAGAAATTAAGAGACGAACTTAATCAATTGAAAGATGTAGAGCGTCCTAAATCCTCACAGGCGATTGCAGAAGCGAGAGATAAAGGTGATTTAAGTGAGAATGCAGAATATGACGCAGCTAAAGAAGCACAGGGAATGCTTGAAATGCGTATATCTAAAATGGAAGAAATCGTAGCAAATGCACGTATTATAGATGAATCTCAATTAGACACTTCAAAAGCATTAGTACATTCTACAGTTACTATTAAAAATCAGGTAAACGGAATGGAAATGAAATATAAGTTAGTAGCTCAAAGCGAAGCCGACTTAAAAACCGGGAAAATTTCGGTTGATTCTCCTATTGGTAAAGGTTTATTAGGTAAAAAAGTAGGGGATGTTGCAGAAATTAGCGTTCCTAACGGGACTATGAAGTTTGACGTAATTGATATTACAAGAGACTAACACCTTTATTAATAAAGTTTTATAGCTGAGTTCATAACAAGGAATCCTTTTATGAACTCAGCTTTTTTATTTTAATTTCTCCAGATAAAATCTCCTTTGTCAACAGACCAGTCATTGCCAAAGAAACCACTGGCTTTAACACCTTCAATTCCTTTTGTAAGCATCGTATTGTCAAATATTAAAACGTCTGGAAAGGTGGTTCCGTTTTCAAGATAATCATTGGCATATGCTGCTTTCATCCCTACAATACCTGTAGCTGTTACTACGCCAATACTTGCAGTATCGCTATCTGTTCTAGGATAAATAAATAGTGCACCCCAGGAATCACCAATAAGCGATTTTGAACCCATCTCAATTTTATTTGTTGAAACCTGAATGGGGCTGTCTTTCAAAAGTTTGTTCCAGGCTGTATTATTGCTTTTGTTTCCGTAGATAATAATGTTCTGATCAAGATAATTACTTGCTTTAAAATCACGATCTTTTACAAGTTCTACAGAACCATTTGCACGGTACCAGAATTTTTCAGCATCAAATTTAGCCCGGTTATAATACCATTCATTCTCCTCATTAGAACCGTTAGAGGCATAAACAAAAACCATATTATTTCTAAAGGCATCTTTAAATCCGCCATTTCGGTGAGGTCCTTTTTCACTCACTTGAGGAGCATTGATACGAGCCCATGTTCCTAAATTATTTTCTAAATAGATTGTTTCTTTAGAGGGAAAAGTTAATTGCTGATTATCGATAGCTAATGTATCATTTGTTATTGCTGCATTCTGTAAATCTATGCGCAGTACGGCTGTGTTTATTGTTGTGATATTTAGTTTGCCGTCTTCTTTTTTCAATTTAAATGAACTTATTTCAAAGGGTTTTTTCTGCTGAAGAATACTAACATAATGAGAACCGGCAGAAACTCCGGGAGAACCCGTTGAAAACTCAATCTCATCAATATCTTCTGAAGCCTTTATTTTTCGGGCTTTAAAGAAATCAAAAAGCAAGGGATAATCTACACTCTCGTCACCATACCAGTGTGTTCCGTCAGGATATTCATAATACGAGAAGTCTTTATGAAAAGAGCCTAGCTGCGCACGCATATCGCGGGCTATTGATGTAGGAACTACATTGTCTTTTTCTCCGTGTAAAATATAAACCCCATAATGCAGATAATTGCGTTTTAATTTTAGTGTACGGCTAGGATTGCCTGCTCTACGAATGATACTGTCTAAGTGGGCATCTATATCATTATTAAATGTTAGTGTCGCTTTTTTCAAAAAGTCATCTTTAGTTATACCAAAACGGTCAAAACTTTCTGCCGGCATTTCTTTCATACGTTCTATAGAATTGTTGCGGTATAGTAGAAGATCAGGATAACCCGCACAAGGAGCAATAGCAGCAAAGCGATCTGGATAGGTCGCGCCAAGATACCACGTGCCGTGACCGCCCATAGAATGACCGGTTAAATAGGTATGTTGTTTATCTGTATTAAGCAATTTTTCTGCTACATCAAGAACTTCTAAGGCATCGAGTCTACCCCAGTCTTCCCAGGCAAAACCATAAGGTCTGCGGTTAGTAGGTGCCACAAGATGTCCCCAGTCTTTCTGCTTATAAGCATTGGCTTGATTCACCGCTTCTACAGAAGCCCCATGAACAGAGAAAAACAAGGCCTGATTATCTGTATCTTTAGTAAGAGAAGGTGCTAAACTGTAATATTGAACACTGCCATCTACCTGACTTATAAACGTGTTTTTATGATGTTTATACTTTGATTTTACAGCAAGTTCTAACGTTTCTGTACTTAGTGTTTTTCCAGATTTGTCTATTAATGTAATCACAGCATTTACAGTCTCCTGTTGTGCTACATTTTTAGGGATTGCCATTTTAAATGGGACTTTTCTAACGATGAGCGGTGAGATATTAGGAACCTGAGAGCTAATCTCAGCATCCCCTATTTTTACGTGAATCTTTCCATTTTTAAACCAGTCATCTGTTGTGTTCGTTACCCTAATTGCACCATATACCGGTTTAGACTCTTCAATTAAAAGGTCTGGAAGTGTTAGATCTCTTTTAGTAAATTGAATAGGTTGATCTGCCTTTAAGAGTCTGGCACGCATTGTAGCAAAGCGCCCGCCAGAAAGCACAAATTCATTTTTGCCTTTATTGAGTTTTACAGGTATTAAATTCCATCCAAAATCATAGTGATCACCCTCATGAGGTAAGCCATTAATTAAAACATTAGTATGTCCTGATGCTTCAAAAAGTACAGTTTGCTCGGTTTCTGAATTATATTCTAGATATAAATACCCAGAGCGCAAACCGCGATCAGCAAATTCATTTTTCTCTTGTGTTTTTAGGGGTTCCCACTCAAGAGTTTTACCAGAAAAAGCATCAATTATTTTGATTTCTTCAATTGATGTATTTACCTTTTTGTTGAGTATTTGTGCAAAAACAGGATCATTTGAAACGGCATCATTATTAAACGTAAATCCTTGTTTTTTTAAAATTAATCCTTCAGTAAATAAATGCAGGATCTCACCTTCGTTGACGTCCTCTACTTTTTCTTTACCAAAATATTGAACGATATTACCTTGTTGATTCTGGGCAAATGACAAAGAAGTTACCGCGAGTAAACTGAATAAAAGCCAGCTAAATTTCATTATCTATGTATTTAAATTAAAAACGGGTCACTGTTAAATGACCCGTTAGAATTAGTATTTAGAACCTATTGTTTAGGTCCTGCACCATAATTAGGGTTTTGTTTATCAAACCACAAACGCTCTGTGTTTAAGACTTGCGGGTCATTAGATCCCGTTGTAAAGCCTTGTTCCATATATGCGTTGTTGTAGTTGTTGTAATTACTGTTGTCTTCAGTAGGAGTTCTCACAGTAAAACGGCGCGGTACTGTTGCAGAAGAGCCGCCGGTTAAGAATGGGTCTCTGGGCAGAATTGTACTTGCAGTTTTAGGAATTCCAGATCTTCTTACAGTTGTCCATAAATCACCGGGCATTGCTGCAAAATTTATGTATTGCTGTATGTACACTTTTTCTAAACCGTCTGTACTTAAATCATATGCAGGCTGAAGTAATAAGTTAGCGATCTCTTCATCTCTTAATTTTGTTGCGCCAGCTTCAGCTAGTGCTGCATCCATATAAACAGGGTCTTCATCATAGTATGGAAAGCCATTGTTTTCAGCAAGCATATCTAATACACGTGCCGAAAGCTCAACGCCGCGGTTTAAATAGTCCTGTGCGTCTCCCGGAATGTTTGCTCCCAGAAGTTTAAATTCTGCCAGATATAAATTAGTCTCAGCAGATGATCCTAAAATCACTTTTAAAGGAGGAAAGTTATCGTTGCGTTGCAACACACGACCATTTGGTTTAGTAGGGTAGGTAAAGCCATATCCTGTACGAGTAATACGCTCTGCAAAATTTGAAGTAGATGTATAGGTTTTTTCAGCTCCGTTAAGATTAACTCTATTGTTAATTCCTTGATTAAAATAAACATCATTTGCACCTATAAAAGCAGCATCTGGAGATAACGGTACTCCAAAATAGCGTACCCAGGGCTCACCCGGTCCAGACCATCCCTCAAAATTGCCGGCTGCATCTAATACCACATACTGCTCAACATAAGGAGGTAGATCCTGTCCTGCATCAATAAATGCCTGTATTACCTCACCGTTAAATGAGTTTTTATCAAAAAGCACTTTAACTCTAGGGTCTTTATTAGCCACCATAAAATCTATAAGCTCTATAGATCCTGCACCTGCACCCATAGGATTACCGGTACCTCTGTAATTAATATCACGTTGATAGATAAAATCATCACTCAAATCATCCATATAACCTGCAGGAGAGTTTGCTACCTCTTCTGCTATAGCTAATGCTTTTGCACGATCTGTATTGATCATACGTGCTGCAATTTTTAATTTAAGCAGATTGCAAAATTTTGCCCATTTTGCATAATCTCCGCCATAAATCACGTCATTGTCACCTATTTCAAATTGATTAGAAGCACTTAAATCTTCAATAGCCATATCTAATTCTTCAAGCCATATTGTATATAATTCTTCTTGTGTATCAAATTCAGGATTAAATAGTGGAGGCGAAGTATAGGGAGCTAAACCGGCTTGTGTGTAAATCATAGAGCCATAAAGGTCTGAATACAGCATAGACGGAAAGATTTGAACCGGGTAAGTCATTGCTTTTAACGCTCTTCTTGCTTCTTGCTCTTCCTCGCTTAATGCCTCTATTTGAGCTCTAATATCTCTGGTATTAGGTATCACCTCGCGGTATATATACAAGCGGTCTGCAACAGGTCCCATTTCAAAAATAGCTTCAGAATTTGCACCACTTCCGGTAGCAGTTGCTACTTGTGACCACGGGTACGCATAATCAAAATTATCATAGAACCAGATGAGGTAATCGTCGCCATACATCTGTTCTTCCGCTTTAGTCATCGAGAATCGCAAATCAGGATCTGATAATGCCGATGGGTCGCTATTTAATTCAGCAAAACTGTCTTTATCGCACGCAGAGACAAATACCAGTAGTAGAATTAAAAATATGTTTATCGTTTTTTTCATTTTTTCTTTCTGTTAAATTAAAAATCTAGAGAAATCGTCATGGTGTAACTTGCTGTATACGGAGTAAATGAGCGCTCTCTAAACGAATCTGCACTTCCTGTACCTCTAAAACTTTCTGGGTTAATATTGTTAGGTAAAGAATTATATATGTAGCCTAAGTTTCGTGCATTAACACCTATATAAAGATTGCGTGCATTTAACTTGTCGCTTATACTTTTTGGCAGGTTATATCCTAAAGAAATATTTCTTATAGCGATATATTTTACCTCTTTAAACCAGTTATCGTTAACAACTCCCTGACCCCATGAGTTTGTGAAATAATTATAGAAACTGGCATGAGTGGGTTCTACTAATCCCTGGTCGTAAGCTTCCTGATACGTCATGCCTCCTACATTAACGCTCTCACCACTAGGAGCGGTAATCATTTGACCTTCTTGAAAAATTCCTTCTGGAATAATACCATCAGAATAGGTGCGTCCTTCAATATCTGAATATTGAGAAGTCCAGCTAACTCCACCATTTGCTTCATCTCTACCTCTTAGAGAAGAATCAAGATATCCATATGCAGTACCATATCTGCTTGAATATGATGCGATGTGGCCACCATATCTAGCATCTAATAATACAGAAAGAGATACACCTTTATAGGTGAATTCATTGCTTAATGAACCTTCAAAATCTGGCTGAACTTTACCTACCTTTTCTACTGTCCCACTGCGTTGATAATAAGCGCCACGTCTAGAATCACTGTAGGTAAGTAGTTTCATTCCGTTACGCGGATCGTCTATAGGATTACCGGCGTCATCTACAGATTGCCAGGTCTTTATAGCACTATCAGACATTAACACACCATATTCGCCATCTTCAAAGGCAACAGAGCCTATTCTAAAGTTCCCATAGCTGATATCGCCGCCTAATGTTTTAAAACCTCCGAAGGCATCATCAAGATCTTTAACTTTTGTGGTATTATTCCAGTAATTGAAAGTTGCATTCCATTCAAAATTCTGAGTTTTTACAGGAGAACCATAAAGACTTAATTCAACCCCATAATTACTTAAGGTACCAATGTTAGTTAAGTATTGAGTGTAACCTGCCTCAGCATTTACCGGAACATTACCAATTTGGTTTTTAATAGTCTCATTGTAATATGCAAAATCAACACCTAGACGATTGTTTAAAAAACGGGCATCAAGGCCAAATTCATAGGAGTTTTTACGTTCTGGAATAAGTTCTCGGTTAACAAGGGTTTTTGATATTGAATTATTATAAACAAAGTTGCCGTCATTCATTTCATATCTGCCAATAGCGTATCCGGGATTTATTACATACGGGTCTGTGTCGCTACCTACCTGCGCCCAGGAAGCTCTTAATTTTCCAAAAGTTACCCAGTCTGGCGTTTTAAAAGTTTCGCTTAAAAGCCAGGAACTAGATACAGAAGGGTAGAAGTATGAGTTTGTGCCGGTTCCGTTAGTGTAAACCAGAGCAGAAGACCAGTCATTTCTACCGGTAATGTCTAAGAACAATTGATCTTTATAGCCAAAACTAGATAAGAAATAAAGCGAGTTTATTTGTTTGGTGCCAAAGATACCTGCATCAGAAATAAGATTTCTTCTTGAGTTGTCCATAAAAAATCTACCCGGTACAATTAAACCACCATCTGTTCTTACATTACTATATGATTTTTCCTGATCAAATATTTCTGCACCTATTAAGAGTGTTGAAGAAATATCTTCGCTTATGTCTTTATGAATATCAAGAGTTATTTTTCCGTTACGAGTTAAATCTCTGGAGTGATTTAAAACATACTGCCCGCCTTCATTTGCATAGCCACTACCTAAAGCTTTAGACTCATACTTTGTGGTATAGTCATTTGCACTAGCCTGTGCAGTTATAGTTAACCAGTCTGTTGCCTTAGCAGAAAGAGTAATCACAGGGCGTGAAACAGTCTCTTTGCTTCTGTCGTCTATGGTATTGTAGTTAAACCACAATCCGCTGTTAGGAGCAAAGGCAAACTCATCATTAAACTGTGCGTTAGGTACACCTCCGTGTGGTGCCTGCCAAAAACGGCGTTGTGAATATTTTTCAGTATTATAAATGCGCTCAAAGCCTCCTTCAAAAAAGTTTTGCGATATGGCATCTAGGGCGTTTTGTGCATTAGATTGGGTGAAAGACATAGATCCGCTGGCCTTTAGCCAAGGGGTTAAATTGTAAGTAGCTCTAAATAAAATTGCGTTTCTTTCAAAACTGTTACTTGGTAGCGTACCTGTTCTTTTATTGTAAGAATCAGACAGATAAAAGCTACCCTTATCGTTGGCACCACTTACTGAAAATGATGTGTTTGTATTAATGCCTGTCTCATAGGCATTCTTCATATTATCTTTTTGAGCAGCATAGGGAATTAAATTTCCATCATAATCTTCAATTAGCGAACCGTCAAAACGTGGCCCATAACTTAAGCCGCCGCCCGCGTGGCCTATTAAAGTAGCCTGGCCTTCGTTGTTATAATAGAATTGCCCTGTATCAAAGCGATAAAAATTATTGTTTTCATCCCTGTTACCGTAGCCAATATAACCAGCAAGTGTACCGGGACCAAATTGATTTTGTAAATCTGGAGTGTCAAAAACGTAATCTATACCTATTGATTGCTTTACAGAAACGCCAATCCCGCGAGAACCAGAACCATCTTTAGTCTCGATTAATACCACGCCATTAATACCACGTGAACCATATAGTGCCGTTGCTGCAGCGCCTTTAAGCACCGAAACAGATTTGTAATCATCTGGGTTAAGATTTTTTAAGATATTACCATAGTCATTGGCACTTGCAGCCCAATCTGCAGAGTTGTCTTTAGATTCGGTATTTTCAAGTATTACCCCGTCAATAACGAATATAGGTTGATTGTTTGTAGAGTTTAATGAAGAAACACCCCGAATCTGAATTTTTGAATTACCAAATAATCCACCGTCTGAAGCGCCAATACTAACCCCAGCAACCTTACCTTGTAAGGCAAGAACGGGATTAACCGTGTTTGTTTTTGCCAGTTCTTCACCGCTTACTTCGGTCATAGCGTATCCCAGCTTTTTAACTTCACGTTTAATACCAAGAGCCGTAATCACAACCTCATTTAGTGCTTCTGTGCTTACCACAAAATTTACATTGATTTCATTTTTTCCTGCAATACCAACTTCCTGAGTAGTGAAGCCTATCATAGAAAATACAAGTGTTGCATCTGAAGAAACTTCAATAGTATAATTACCATCAAAATCAGATACGGTTCCGTTACCTGTTCCTTTTTCTGATATGGTAACACCCGGTATGGGCATTCCGTTTTCAGAATCTAAAATTGTTCCTGACACCTGTTGTTGCTGTGCGCAAACACTCTGTACACACAGAAAAAACAACGGCAGTACTAAATACAGTAGCTTTTGTTTCATAAATGTTTTATTTAATAGATCTAATTGTTAGTTACATCTAAGTAGCAGAAAAGGTTAAAAAAAACATAATGAAATAGACAGACGTCACCTGTGAATCGACAGACGACAGTTTTTAAATCATTTGATTTTTAAAATATTAAAATCAATTGGTGTTTTAATCGGATATTTATGCAGCTTTTAATGAAAAACACTTTTAATAAAGCAATGAAACCGATAAATCCTGAGAATATGCTATTCTGTTGGGGGGTACTTTAAACTATGTTAAAAATAAAGTGAATTTTTAAATTTATTAATCACTTTATTTTGCCAAATGTACTGTTTGAAGAACATAAATTAGGAAGAAAAATACATTCTCGTTACCTTCGAAAAAAATAAGGAAATCACTATGGCATCAATTTTCACAAAAATTATAAATCGCGAAATCCCAGGTCATATTGTTGCAGAAGACGACAAGCATATTGCAATTTTAGACGTTAATCCTAACGCAAAGGGGCATACGCTTTGTATTCCTAAAAAGGAAGTGAACAAATTATTTGATCTTTCTGAAGTAGAATATATAGCGCTTATGTCTTTTAGCCGAAAAGTCGCAATTTCTCTCGAAAAGGTAGTAGATTGTAAACGAATAGGAGTTTCTGTTATAGGTCTTGAAGTGCCACATGTACATGTACATTTGATCCCCTTAACAACAATGGAAGATGCACGGTTTATTTCAAAAAAATCACTTACTGAGGCTGAATTTAAAGAATTAGCATCTCAAATCAACGCAGCGTTGTAAGATATTTTATATGAAGTCATTTATTGAGGTTGTTGTAAGGTATAAATAGCAAATGCAACACCCGCAATAGCTATGGTAATACCTACAAAAATACCCACTGCTAAAGGTTTAAAGCGGGTGTAAACGTCAGGATTGCCTATACGTTTTAAATTGTACAGGTAAACGCGGTCAATCTCGTCAGTCCATAGTGCAGGGTAGATGATGGTTTCGCAATGACTGCAAGTAAGTTCTCCTTTAATTTCTTTTGTGGCCTTACTCATTAACTTAGTCTCCACTACTTTATTAGAGAAACTGAAAACGAGACCGTCCTGGGCAAAACATTTAGGACAATTGTTACGTATTTTGGATTCACCAAATTTAACGTACGTAGTAGCCATAATTCATCTATTGATTGATGCTGCTAAATTAAATTATTTACCAAGATCTACCAGATTTATTTGGGCATATTGTAGAAGCATAATTGTTTTAGCATCTTTTATAGCGCCAGTTTTCATAAGGTTTATCGCTTCTTCAAATTGGTATTCAAGCACTTCAATATTTTCTGTTTCATCTGCAGCACCGCCACCTTCAGACACTTTTTGTTTCTTAGAATATTCTGCAATAAAGAAGTGTAGGATTTCTGTAACAGAGCCGGGCGACATATACGATTCAAATATTTTTGTAGCCTTGTCTACTTTGTAGCCTGTTTCTTCTTCAATCTCTTTTAAAATCGCCGTAGTAGGGTCGTTTTCATCAAGTAATCCAGCACAGGCTTCAATCATCATCCCATCATTATTTTTATTCAAATAAGTAGGCATTCTAAACTGACGGGTAAGAATTATAGTTTTTTGTAGGTTATTGTAGAGTAGCACAACGGCACCATTACCCCTATCGTAGGCTTCACGAGATTGTTTTTCCCACTCGTTATCTTTATTGAGGTATTCAAAATCTACTTTATTTAGCGTGTACCAGTTGTCAGACAACACGGTGACGTTCATATTTCTTACATTTTCATTCATTAATCTACCAGTTTTAAGGCAATTTGAAATGTTGTTCCTTTATTTATTTCGCTATGCAAA
Organism: Leeuwenhoekiella sp. NPDC079379; assembly: GCF_044542075.1. NCBI lineage: Bacteria > Pseudomonadati > Bacteroidota > Flavobacteriia > Flavobacteriales > Flavobacteriaceae > Leeuwenhoekiella > Leeuwenhoekiella sp. NPDC079379. Next base: position 426,608 of record NZ_JBITTU010000001.1, on the reverse strand, counting down.
ACGCGTACCTGCCCATCGTGATATTCTTCTATAATACGTTTTGTAAGTGATAAGCCCAATCCCCAGCCTCTTTTCTTAGTAGTGTAACCGGGTTCAAAAATAGTTGAGAAATTCATTTTTGGGATTCCTTTACCGGTATCTTTAATTAAAATTTTAGCGTAGCGGGTATCTCGCTTTAAGGTAAGCTTCAAGGCTCCCTTGCCTTTCATGGCGTCAATTGCATTTTTAACGAGGTTTTCTATACTCCACGCAAAAAGTTCTTTGTTGAGCATTACATAAAGTTCTCCCTGAGGTACGTCTATTTCAAAATCTATAAGTTTAGAGCTGCGTTTTGAAAGGTATTCAAAGGCATCCTGTGTTTCTAGAATTATATTTTTACGCTCTAGTTTTGGGATACTACCTATTTTAGAAAATCTGCCGGTTATGGTCTCAAGCCTGGTGATATCTTTATTGATTTCTACCAGGTATTCCGGATTTACATTTTCACTTTTTAAAATTTCTGTCCACCCCACTAGTGAAGACAGTGGTGTGCCTATCTGGTGTGCTGTTTCTTTTGCCATACCGGCCCAAACGAGATTTTGCTCAGAAGCTTTTGAGGTGGCGTAGAAGAAATAAATTACGGCAATAAACAGGATGACAATTATTACTAAAACAATAGGAAAGTATTTAAGCTGATTAATAACAGGAGAATGCCCGTAGTACGCATATTGTAAATCGCCGCCGGTGATATCAATACGTATGGGTTCATTCTCAGTAGCCATTTCCATTAAAAGCTCTTGTGATCTTACGGCGTCTTTTAGTACTGCTTCCGGAATATTTATACTGTTTACAATACTGTCCTGGTCATCTGTGATTATAATTGGGATGTATTGATTTTTAGAATTTATTTTCTGGCTTAATGCATAGTATTGATTAATGTCTTCAGTATTAAAAGCTTCCATAGAAGAGGCCCAGATTTGCATGCGATCGCGTTCTGACTGTTTGAGCTGGTCAAAAAATAAAGAAACATTCCAGAGAATGAGGGCTGTGATTACTACAGCGGCAAAGATTATAAACCAGCGAGAGAACCGTTGATCTGGGTTAAAGTTCATAAAGTTCTTGTCTTTAATCTAAAAAAAAGCTTTTTGATATATATCTGTGCAAATCTTAGTTTTTTTTCTTGATTATGATCTGTAAATAATAAAGAGACTTATCTAAATATAAAATATTTCTTAGAGAATTATTGTAATCAAAACGGTTTTAAGTGTAATACCGTATGCCTACCTTTGCAAAATGAACAAAGAATTTGTTACCATTGATCCTGCAAATACAGATAATGCCAGCGTTTATGGTATTTTGTCTGGTTCTGTTGGCCCACGGCCTATAGCATTTGCGAGTACATTAGATGCAGACGGTAGGCCTAATCTCGCGCCCTATAGCTTTTTTAATGTGTTTAGTTCTAACCCGCCAGTTGTGGTTTTTTCGCCAGTACGCCGGGGTAGAGATAATACGACTAAGCATACCTTAGATAACATTATAGCTACGGGAGAAGTGGTTATAAATAGCGTTAATTATGCGATGGTTCAACAAATGTCACTTACAAGTACAGATTATGATGCTGGTGTAGATGAGTTTGTAAAAGGAGGATTTACAAAAGAAGCGTCAGAAATGGTGAAGCCTTTTAGAGTGAAAGAATCACCTGTGCAATTTGAATGTAAAGTAAAAGATGTTGTTGCGTTAGGAAATGAAGGTGGAGCTGGTAATCTTGTAATTTGCGAAATTGTAAAAATACATTTGCAGAAAGCGATATTAAATGATGATCATACCATTAATGAGCATAAACTAGATTTAGTTGCCCGTATGGGAGCTAACTGGTATACACGCGCCATAGAAGGAATGTTTGAAGTACCAAAACCTTTGCGTAATTTAGGCATAGGCGTAGATCAAATTCCTGAAAAATTTAGGTATAGTAGTGTGCTTACGGGTAATGATTTAGGTAAATTAGGAAACGTAGAGCGTGTACCTTCAGCAGAAGAGATCACAGCTTTTTTAGATAATAATGAAGATTTAAAACTTCTGATAACCAATAAAGAAAATCAAGAACTGCATTTAAAAGTGCGCGACTTGATTAATCAAGACAATACAGGTGATGCCTGGAAATTAATTTTAGCCTAATACAAAAGGCACGTATAACAATAAACAACTAAGATGGAAGTACAGGGAAAAGTAAAAATGGTAGGCGATACGCAAAGCTTTGGAAGTAATGGCTTTAGAAAGCGTGAGATTGTTGTAACTACTGAAGAGCAGTATCCTCAACATATTATGGTTGAGTTTGTACAAGATAAGACAGACTTATTAGATAGTTATAAGCCTGGTCAGAATGTGAAAATTAGTATCAATTTACGTGGTCGTGAGTGGGTAAATCCACAAGGAGAGACAAAATATTTCAACAGTATTCAAGGTTGGAGAATAGAGAATCTAGAAGGTTCTTCACCTGGTGCTGCAGGTATGCCTCCTGTACCACCAGCAGATCAATTTGAGCCTGCTTCAGATTTTGATGATGATGATCACGATGATTTACCATTTTAATCTAATTTTAAATTAATAAATAACCCCTGTAACTTTAAGGCTACAGGGGTTATTTCTTTGTAGTACCTTCAAAAAAATATGGCACTAAAATTGTAATTTGATTATTCTTGAATTAAAGGTTGTAAAATCAATCATAATTAAATTTAGACGCTATCATTTATATAAACGAACATCAGCCTTTTCCAGATTACAGCTATGCAGATGAGGATGGTTTGCTTGCTGTAGGGGCAAATTTATCTGTAGAGAGATTGTTAGATGCGTACTCTAAAGGTATTTTTCCGTGGTATAATGATGGTCAACCTGTTTTATGGTGGTCTCCAGACCCGCGAATGGTACTAAAACCTGCCGAAGTTCACATCTCAAAAACAATGCGTAAACTGCTGCGAGAAAAAGTATTTAAGGTCACTTATAATACCTGTTTTCTTGACGTGGTTTTAAATTGTAAACGCATAAAGCGAGATGGTCAAAACGGAACCTGGATAACTAATGAAATGTTAGAAGCATATCAAAAATTACACGAGATAGGCGTTGCAGAATCTGTTGAGGTATGGCAAAATGAAGAGCTCGTAGGTGGTCTATACGGTTTAAATCTAAAGGAAAAGCAACTATTTTGTGGGGAAAGTATGTTTGCAAAAGTGAGTAATGCCAGTAAGGTTGCACTCATAACGCTGGCGCAAAAACTTCAAAGAGAAGATTATAAATTAATAGACTGTCAAGTACATACAGAGCATCTGGAGCGTATGGGAGCTTCAGAAATAAGCAGAACTCAATTCTTATCTTATCTGTTATAAATCAATTTTTGCTGAAGTATATAAGAATACTCTGTTTGACTCGTCAATTAAAAAATCATCTTTTCTATATTCTATAGCAATCTGAAGTTTTGTCACAGCGTTTATTTTATTGCCAAGTGCGAGCGACAGTCGCTGATTAAAGTCTGGCTTTTCTTGAGCCTGAATACTGTATACGTTCTCAAAGTTAATGGCCGTGTAAAATTCACCCGTATCTAAACGCAAGCCCTGAAGCGGAAAATCAATGCCTAATCTATAGCGTAATCTATAGGCAGTTTCTCCTGTATACAATCGTTCTTCTAGCCTAAATCTGTGACCTATGCGGTATTGATTATAGGATCTCACGTAATTATACTGTTGTGTTAAACGCACTTCATTACTGCGTTCTGCATCAAAAAGTTCTCGGTTTCTATAGCGTAATCCTAAACTAAAACTACCGTAGAAACCACTTTGGTAGGTCGTAAAATGTGATAATTCTAAATGCTGTACTGTGTAAGCTTCCTCAGATGTAGGAAAGGTATTGCGATTAGTAAACTCAAAATTAAAACTCCATCTTGTTTCTGGATTGTAATTTAAGGATACCTCGTGCTGGTTTAAAAATTCTGTATTTTGACTAAGAACGCACAGAGGGAAGAGAACTGCTAAAAAGAGGAATCTAGAATAATAAAAAGTCATACGGTTGTCTCACTACTTCACGCGATCTTAGAAGATTACCATTTTGGTCAAATGTCATTTCAAATCGCTCTAATTTATTGGCTGTGGTTTTTGTGGCTACAATTAATTCCCAGGCATCAGGATTGTTGGGAACAGTATTCTCAAACGTATTATTGGGTTTATATTGTGCTTGAATTTTTTCAATTCTATGCCGTTCAAAGGTAGTGTTTAGATAGTTCTCAATGGGTTTTAATGCACTTCCTATTTCTTGTATTGAAATTTCGACCTCAACATCCTCGAGTTTACCGTTCTCATTAAACTCTACACTATATAGATATCCTTTAGATTTAAATTTAGACTCAAAGCTAGTCGCAGCACCATCTATTTCTTTATAGTAACGCATCTTTTGCTTTTCTATTTTAAGATTTTCAATATAGTTTAAGGCTTCCGCAGGCATTTGTTGAGCATCAATTTTTTGCTCGTATTCCTGTTTTATTCCTTGTGCATTTAGCGCACTAAAACCAGATATTAAGATGAAAAATATTAGCTGCCTCACGGGTTTAATTCTTTGATTTGATTATATCTAAAACAAGTTATCTCATGATCATTTACCATTCCTGTAGCTTGCATATGCGCATAAATAACGGTAGAGCCTGTAAATTTGAATCCACGTTTTTTTAAATCTTTAGATAGTGCATCACTAACAGCTGTAGTTGGGGGAGCTTCTTTATAATTTAGAACTGCATTTTGTATCGGCTTATGATCTACGAAATTCCAGATGTATTTTGAAAACGTGCCAAATTCTTCCTGAATTTTAATAAATGCTTTTGCGTTAGAAACAGTAGCTTTAATTTTTAGCTTATTTCTAATTATCCCGGGATTATTCATAAGCTCTGCTAACTTTTCATCGGGATAGTTAGCAATCTTTTTGTAATCAAAATTATCTAGCGCTTCGCTAAAGTTTTCGCGCTTGCGTAAAATAGTAATCCAGCTTAAACCTGCCTGAAAGGTTTCTAATATTAGAAATTCAAAAAGTGTTGCTTCATCATATACAGGAACTCCCCATTCAGTATCGTGATACGCCTCATAGAGCGCATCTCCTGTGCACCAGCCACATCTTTGAATTGTCATATATCTAATTTATCTAATTATTTAAAGATAAACATTTATAATCATGACATTTTACAGATGTAAGTTAAGTTCTGAAATACCGACTTTTTTGAAATGAGTTTAAATCCTATCGAAGTTCAGGAATTTGCAAAGCAGGCTGCTATAGACGGTTTGACCTATGCAGATTATCGCATATTGGTTGCAAAACATGTAGTCTCTTTTACTAGCACGGGTCATACCCAATCAGAAGCACTGTCAAATTATACGGTGCTTAATGATAAGCGTATGAAGCGCTGGGATAAAACATTACGAATTACTCAAGATCAAGAACTACAAATAAAAATGTTTAACAGACCGTTAAACTGGCTTGTACTTTCTGAAAGCTGGTGTGGCGATGCACCACCGGCACTTGCCGTTATGAATCGTATTGCAGAATTACAACCTGCTATTAATTTTAAAGTAATTCTGAGAGATGATCATCCTCAATTGATGGATGCTTTTCTAACAAACGGAGCGATGTCTATTCCTAAATTAATTGTTCAGGATGCTCTTACTCAAAAGATTTTAACAACCTGGGGATCACGTTCTGCAGCGGCTCAAAAATTAGTTGATGACCATAAAGCGCAGTTTGGTGAGATTAAACCTTCATTTAAAGAAGAGTTGCAATTGTGGTATAATAAAGATAAAGGGATGTCTATACTCTCAGAACTACTGTTGATATTAAGCGCTCTTAACCTTGAAACTCAAAAGTTATAGTGCCTAATTGAGAAGGTCTGGGGCTGTCATTAAATATCGCCTGTTGCGCATACTCTAAGGCCTGATCAAGTAGGCAGCCATTTGTTGTTGTAGAAGCCGCTTTATTAAAATAAACCTTACTCACGCTGCCCAGATTAGTTACTTCAATATTAATAACCACTTTTCCTGTGGCGTCGCATGTATATACCGGGTTAGGTATTTTAATGGCATTACGATCATTTAGGTGATAGGTGACAGTGCTGCGTCTGTAGCTTGAGGTATTTACTTTAGAAACCTCTTTTGAGGTGCTACTTTCTCCAGCAGACTGTTTTTCTTTTCGTTTTTGCTTTAATAAAGCGATACGCTGTTGGTAATCTGGGAATGACTCATCGTCCCCGTCGTTATCTTCTGAAGGATCAGCTGTTTCAGAGTCTGTTTTTAAAGCATTGTCAACCTGATTTTGCTGACTAAAAAATCTATTTGCCTCACGCACCAGCCTGTTACTACTTTGCGCTTGATTTGTCATTTTCTGACTAAGTTGTTGCGTTTCTTCAAGTTGCTCAAGTTGTTGCTCCTCTTCAGGAATATCTTGAATTATAGGAATTGGTATAAATTCTTCTACCTGTGAAGTATCATACGGGTTTATTGTCAAAAAGAAAAAAACCAGAACAAAGATGCTGGCACCGCTAAAGGTGATAAGCATTGCTTTATCTTCTGGTGATAATTTCATAACTGTAAAAATACAAAAACGCAGCGTGCGTTGCTGTTAAACAAAACGGAAGAACCTCGTGCTAATTGTATGACTAATCTGCGTTATTTAAAGCGGCTTCAAAATCTTCAAGATTTGTAGCCTCTGTAACCGAATAAGCACCAATTTTTGTTCTGCGCAAAGCGGAAAGATGTGCCCCAGAATTTAAAGCTTTTCCAAAATCGTGAGCCAGCGAGCGTATGTAAGTACCCTTACTGCAGCTTACTTCAAAATCTACTTCAGGGAGTGCAATACGTGTTATTTTAAATGAAGAAATATGTACTTCACGTGTAGGTATTTCTACTTCTTCTCCTGCACGGGCAAACTCATAAAGGCGTTTACCTTCCTTTTTTAAAGCTGAAAAAACTGGTGGTTTTTGCTGAATGCTTCCTGTGAATTGTGCTGTTGTGGCATGTATTAATTCTTCGGTGATTTGTGAAGTAGGGAAGGTAGCATTTATTTCAGTCTCTAAGTCATAAGATGGTGTGGTAGCACCAAGAACAAATGTTCCTGTATATTCTTTTTCCTGCCCCATAAACTCCTCAATACGCTTAGTAAACTTGCCGGTGCAAATAATAAGCAATCCTGTAGCCAGAGGATCTAAAGTGCCTGCGTGACCTACTTTGATTTTTTTAATATTAAATGTTTTGCGTATTAACCACCGCGCCTTGTTAACCAGCTGAAACGAGGTCCAGTTAAGCGGTTTGTCAAAAAGCAAAACCTGTCCTTCTTTGAAGTCTTCTTCGGTAAACTGCATAATGATTTTGTGAAATGCTATTAAAAAATAGAGTTAAAGGTTAGAATACCCAAAACCTACTGCAATAATTCCTACCACTAGGCAGTAAATTGCAAAATATGAAAGCTTACTCTTTTTAACGAGTTTAATCATCCAGGTACAAGCTACGAGGCCACTTAAAAATGCTGCAATAAACCCAATAGAAAGTGCTGTAAAATTACCAGAGTCTGTAGTTATTTCACCTCCCAAAATATCTTTAGCTATTTTTCCAAATATTAAAGGTACCACCATTAAGAATGAAAATCTGGCAGCTTTAGCTTTGTCATTTCCTAATAAAACCGAGGTAGAAATTGTAGCGCCACTTCTTGATATACCGGGAAGCATTGCTATTGCCTGTGCAATACCTATCACAACAGCGTTGCGGTAACTTACGGGTTTTTGTGTGTCTTTTGCTTTATCAGCAAGCCATAATAAAAGTGCTGTAACTATAAGCATCATCCCTACCAGCAATATATTTCCACCAAAAAGGGATTCTAATTGCTCTTCAAAAAACAAACCGATAAGAACAGCAGGTATCATAGATAATATGATTTTGATCGCAAATTGAGATTCTTCATTCCATTTAAATTGAAATAAACCTTTTATGATATCAAAAATGTCTTTTCTAAATACAACCAGTGTACTCAAAGCTGTAGCAAAATGAAGTACTACGGTAAATAAAAGACTTTCTTCTGGTAGTGTATTATCCCCTAAAATAGCCTTACCTAATTCGAGATGACCACTTGACGATACCGGTAAAAATTCGGTAAGTCCTTGAATTATACCCAGTATTATAGCATCTATTATATCCATTTACTTGGTGTGCTTATCCTTAGGAAAAGTTTCAGAAACTTTATCTCGTGTTATTGTTGAAGATGAGTCTGGGTTCAATAAAATCGCATACACTTCTATCCCAAAACCTATTAATACTAAAGCAGGAGCTAGACGTATACGTCTCCAGTTGTAAATTTCCGGATTAAAAACGTTAGGATCGTCACTTCCACCACCAGACATTAATATAAAGCCCAATGCAATCACGCCAAGGCCTATAAGCATTACTTGATAATTTTTTTTCTTAAATATAAAGCTACTGCGGTGCAGTTCGTTTTCTTTTTTTCGTTTCTGTTCTCCCATTTCTCGTTAAGAGTTAAATGTTATTTATTATGCGTTAAAAGAGATTTTTTCTCCTTTCTCTCTTATCTAAAACCTTAAGTCTTAGATCTAATAGTAAAGCTCGTCTGTTCTTAAATTCAGGAAACGCTGTGTTGCTAAAAATGTACTAAACCAGGTTATGATAACACTAGCGGCAAATACACCTACAAATAAAATAGCTAAAATCATTTTATCGCGTAACAACTCAAGCTCTGGAAACGTCTCATTTAAGTAGTACAATACTGCTGCCATTCCGGCTAGTGCAATTATAGCACCTACCATCCCCAGTTTCATACTTAACCAGATAAAAGGCCTGCGTATAAAACCTTTTGTTGCACCCACCATTTGCATAGTTTTTATCGTAAATCGTTTAGAATAAACAGATAGGCGAATTGCGCTATTAATAAGCAATACCGCAATTAAAGTAAATACGCCGCTAATAATCACAATCCATAAACTAATTTTCTTGATGTTGTCATTGAGCAAAGAAATTAATGGCTGATCATAATTAACTTCTTCCACAAAATCTTTAGTCATCAATTCGTCAGCTATTTCTTTTACCTGAGCGGCAGAAACAAAGTCTGCTTTCATATACACATCTATTGAATTTTGTAGTGGGTTGTACCCTAAAAAATCCATAAAATTTTCACCTATTTCTTTACTATGTTCTTCTGCAGCTTCCTCTTTAGAGACAAATTGAGTAGATTTTGTGTAGTCTGCAAGCGCTAAGGTCTTTTCGAGCTGCTTCATTTCTACATCTTTTGCATCATCTTTTAGATATACCGTAAGTGCAATTTGCTCTTTAAAGTGATCTGCAACTTTCTTAGAGTTGAGCACTAAAAGGCCTAATAAACCCAGTAAAAACAGCACCAAAGCAATACTTAGAACCACCGAAAAATACGATGAAATCAATCTGCGGCGTTGAAATTTTTCAAAAGATGACGACATGAGGCTTACTAAAATTTTGCGTAAAAATACTAAAGTTCGTGCTTCTTAAACGCACCCTTTCTGCATTTTGTATTTTTAGTTTGTCTTTTTCAGAATAACAGCGTTCTTAAACAGATTTTAAATTTAAAATATAAATAGAAAACGATGAATATTCTTATATATGGTATAGGTGGTGTAGGCGGCTATTTTGGCGGAAAACTCACACAGACAAATCATAATGTAACCTTTATCGCTCGGGGTAAACATCTTAAATCAATACAAGATAACGGTTTACAAGTTGCTAGCTACAAAGGCGACTTTACTGCGGTTCCAGATCTTGCAACAGATGATTTGAGTATAATACCTACTCCAGACCTTGTAATTCTTGGTGTAAAATCGTGGCAGGTAAGTGAGACGATTAAAAAACTGAAACCTTATGTAACACCGGAAACGGTATTCTTACCCTTACAAAATGGTGCAGCAAATGCCGAAATGATTCTTGAAGTACTTCCTGAAGCGTCGGTTTTAGGTGGTTTGTGCCGCATAGTTAGTTTTGTAGATGGTGCGGGCAAAATTAAGCATCCGCATTTTGAGCCAAGTATTACCCTGGGAGAGATTGATGGAAGTCTTACAGATCGAGCAAAAAGAATCAAAGAAATGTTTGAGGAAGTGGGTGATGTAACAGTTCAATTAGTTGATAATATTCAAGTAGAGATCTGGAAAAAATTTTTGTTTATCTGTACTATTAGTGGTCTTGGTGGTTTAGTGCGTGTGCCTATGGGTAAAATTAGATCTAGCGACTACCTGTTTAATATGATGAAAGATACGGCTCAGGAGATTTTTAAGGTAGCAAAAGCCAAAGGTATTAATCTTACCGAAGCGCATATGAATTCTGTTTTTGAAGCCATACAAAATCAAGGGGCAGATGTTACTGCTTCTACACAGCGTGATATTATGGAGGGCAAGCCTAGCGAACTCGATAATTTTAACGGCTATATTGTTAGGGAAGGGAAACGTCTTGGGATTCCGGTTCCTATAAATGAGCTCATTTATGAATGCCTTAAACCTATGGAAAAAGAAGCACGATCGTAGCTTTATAGCTTTCGCGAAAGCAAAACACCAAATCCCTTTAAAATTGTAAATTTGCCGCCTATTATAACGCACCCTGTGCGCAAAGTAACACACGGCAATGAACTACGATTTTAACGCGATTGAAGAAAAATGGCAAAAGCACTGGAAAGTTAACGGTACTTTTGAAGCTCAAAATAACAGCGACAAGCCTAAATATTATGTGCTTGACATGTTTCCGTATCCTTCGGGAGCAGGCTTACACGTGGGGCATCCGTTAGGGTATATCGCCAGTGATATTTATGCGCGTTACAAGCGCCATCAAGGTTTTAATGTGTTACACCCACAGGGTTATGATTCATTTGGTTTGCCGGCAGAGCAATATGCCATTCAAACCGGGCAACACCCTGCTATTACGACTGAAACCAACATTGCACGCTACCGCGAGCAGCTTGATAAAATAGGTTTTTCATTTGATTGGAGTCGCGAAGTGCGCACTTCTGAGCCTGAGTATTACCGCTGGACGCAATGGGTTTTTATTCAGCTTTTTGAAAGTTGGTACAATAAAGAAACCAACAAAGCAGAACACGTAGACACCCTTATTGCAAAATTTGAAGCTAACGGAAATGCTTCAGTTAATGCCGTTTGTGATGAGGATATAGTATCCTTCACTGCTGAAGATTGGAAAAACGCTTCCGCGAAAGCGAAACAAGAAATCCTTTTAAAATATCGCTTAACCTACCTTGCAGAAACCGAAGTAAACTGGTGTCCTGCATTGGGAACGGTTTTAGCAAACGATGAGATTATAAACGGCGTTTCAGAACGTGGCGGACATTCTGTGGTGCGTAAAAAAATGAAACAGTGGAGTATGCGCATCAGTGCCTATGCACAGCGTTTACTAGATGGATTGCAAGATATAGACTGGCCACAGCCGCTTAAAGACTCACAAACCAATTGGATTGGGAGAAGTAAGGGGGCTTCAGTAGAATTTGCTATTAAAGACAGCGAAAAGAGTATATCTGTGTTCACAACTCGTCCTGATACTATTTTTGGGGTTACGTTTATGACACTTGCTCCAGAACTAGATTTGGTTAATGAGATTACCACTCCAGAGCAAAAAGCAGAAGTTGATGCGTATATAGCAGCAACTGCAAAACGCAGTGAGCGTGAGCGTATGGCTGATGTAAAAACTATTTCGGGAGCATTTACAGGAGCGTATGCAGAGCACCCATTTACCAAAGAGCCTATCCCGATCTGGATAGGAGATTATGTGCTTGCCGGTTATGGTACAGGGGCCGTAATGGCAGTTCCTTGTGGGGATCAGCGGGATTGGGATTTTGCAAAACATTTCAATATTCCTATTAAAAATATATTTGATGGGGTTGATATTAGTGAGCAGGCATACGCCGAAAAAGATAATACGCCGCTTAAAGATTCTGATTTCTTAAACGGATTGTCTTATAAACAAGCGCTTCCCAAAGCGATTGAAGCACTGGAAGAATTAGGGCAGGGAGAAGGCAAAATCAACTACCGCTTGCGCGACGCAGTTTTTAGCCGCCAGCGCTATTGGGGCGAACCGTTCCCGACCTATTATGTAGACGGAATGCCGCAAATGATCGCGCCTGAGCATTTGCCCATTCGCTTACCTGAAGTAGAAAAATATTTACCCACTGAAGAAGGTGAGCCACCTTTAGGCCGCGCAGATGTCTGGGCATGGGATGCTACTCAAAATAAGATTGTTAGCAATGAGAAAATTGATCATAAAACTATATTTCCTTTAGAATTGAATACGATGCCGGGTTGGGCAGGGTCAAGCTGGTATTTCTTCAGGTATATGGAGAAAGCTTTGCGTGATGAAGCTTTTGCGTCAAAAGAAGCGATGGACTATTGGCAGGATGTGGACTTGTACATTGGCGGTAGCGAACACGCTACCGGTCATTTACTATACAGCCGATTCTGGGTGAAATTTTTAAAAGACCGCGGTTTTGCACCGGTTGAAGAACCTTTTAAAAAGCTCATCAACCAGGGAATGATTTTGGGGGAAAGTGCGTTTATAAAAGTTTTGCAGTTTAATAAGGAATCATTTCACCCTAAGTTTGGGACTATGTCGGAGCCATTAGTGCCACAGTTTATAATTTCTCAAGAGGAATTACATCATAACCTTTTACCTGACGGTGATTTTAATGACTTACCGAAGAAATTGAAAGACGGTTATGATAAACATTTGAATGTCAAAATAAATACTGTTGAAGGGGAGAAACTTACTTACGGAGTTTTTAATTATAGGGTAGACGTTGATCTTGTAGACTTAAAAAATAATTTAGATATAAGAGAGTTTTTTGAAGATAAAAAATATTTTCAATTCTCACAGTCTCCATTATATTGCGAAAATGGTAGAGAGTTTGAAAATGGAGGAGACGTATACGTCGTATCCCGCGAAGTTGAAAAAATGTCTAAATCCAAATACAACGTGGTCAATCCCGATGATATTTGTGAGGAGTACGGCGCCGATACGCTGCGTATGTATGAGATGTTTTTAGGTCCGTTAGAACAGGCAAAACCCTGGAATACTGCAGGAATCACGGGAGTGCATAACTTCCTTAAAAAATTATGGAAGTTGTATCACACAGTAGATGCATCCGGAAACTTGGGAGACTTTGCGGTTTCAGAAGATGCTGCTTCTAAAGAGGCTATGAAAGTGTTGCATAAGACCATTAAAAAGGCTCAGGAAGATATTGAGAACTTCAGTTTCAATACTTCGGTTTCTACATTTATGATTGCGGTAAACGAACTTTCCGCATTAAAGTGCAACAGCAGAGAAGTGCTGGAGCCGTTGGCGGTGTTGATTTCGCCTTATGCGCCACACATTGCAGAAGAATTGTGGAGTTTATTAGGGCACAGCGAGTCTATCGCTACCGCGCCATTTCCAGAATTTGACGCAAAACATTTGGTAGAAAGTAGCAAAGAATATCCGATTTCATTTAACGGGAAAATGCGTTTTACAATGGAGCTTCCGCTAGATCTTTCTAAAGAAGAAATTGAAAAGGCAGTACGTGCACACGAGAAAACCCAGGAATATTTGGGTGGCCGCGAACCTAAAAAGGTGATTATTGTGCCGGGTAAGATTGTGAATTTTGTGGGTTAATCCCCCTAACCCCCAAAGGGGGATTTTTAAATTGAAAACTTGAAGATGTCACTTCGAGTGGCTGAAGTACAGCGGTAGCGGAGTTTCAGGTGTATCGAGAAGTCTCGAGAGTTCAAGTATTTCTCGTCAACGATACTTCTCGATACTATTTTTTCGAGCTCAGCCTCTCAAAAATCACTCGAAGTGACAGCGAAATACAATATTTAATTTCGGTAAAAATCTCGGAAAACGTAATTACCCGTCAAAACGACAGCTTTCGTTTTGGCTTATTTTTTGCTAATTAATGATTAGTTTTATACTACCTAAAATTTAAAGTTATGATGGGATATTATATTCTCATAGGTGCAATTGCACTGGTGAGTTGGTTAGTGAGTAATAAATTAAAAAGCAAGTTTAAAGAATACTCACAAATACATTTACAAAATGGTATGAGCGGTGCAGAAATTGCCCGTAAAATGCTTAGTGATAATGGGATTAGTGATGTAAAAGTAATTTCGGTACAAGGCCAGTTAACAGATCATTACAATCCTACAAACAAAACGGTTAATTTAAGTGAGGCGGTTTATAATCAGCGTAATGCAGCGGCAGCTGCAGTAGCGGCGCACGAGTGTGGGCACGCGGTGCAACACGCACAAGCTTACAGTTGGTTAACTATGCGATCAACTTTAGTACCGGTTGTGAGTGTGGCTTCTCGTATGTCTATGTTTGTAATTATAGGAGGCTTTGTTTTAATGTCAATTATAAGTAGTGGAGTAGGTTTTACCGTGGCTGTAATAGGTCTTGGGCTATTTGCAATGGGAACATTATTTGCCTTTATTACGTTGCCCGTAGAATATGATGCTAGTAATCGTGCCTTGGCCTGGTTAGAATCATCTAATATGTTGACCAGTCAGGAACACGCAGGAGCTAAAGATTCTTTAAAATGGGCAGCACGTACGTATGTGGTAGCTGCGATAGGATCGCTGGCAACTCTATTGTATTTCGCATTACAGGTTTTTGGCGGAAGACGCTAGATTTAACTTGAAAACTATAACTAAAAAGCCGCAAACAGCTATTCTGTTTGCGGCTTTTTTATTGATGTATAAGCGAATTTAATCCATCACGCGAATTACAAAATAATTCTTCTTACCGCTTTGTAAAAGAATAAAGCGATTGTTGATTAAATCTTCTGCAGTAATGGTGTGACCGTCTGCTACTTTTTCCTGATTTACAGAAATTGAATTTTGTTTTAATGCGCGTTTTGCTTCTCCGTTAGACTTTAAAAATCCGGTTTTTTCAGAAAGAGCACTCACGATATCTAATCCTGCTTCAACTTCCCCACGGCTAATTTCCGCTTGCGGTACACCTTCAAAAACATCTAAAAAGGTTTTCTCATTAAGTGCTTTTAAGTTTGCAGCTGTAGATTTTCCGAAGAGAATTTCTGACGCTTTTACGGCATTTTCAAGATCTTCTGCGCTGTGTACTGTGAGTGTCACCTCTTCAGCAAGACGCTTTTGTAAAGCACGTTGATGAGGTGCTTCTTGGTGGGTTGCAATTAGGTTTTCAATCTCTTCCTTTTCTAAAAAGGTAAAAATCTTAATGTATTTAGCGGCGTCTTCATCGCTGGTATTTAACCAGTATTGGTAAAATTTATAAGGAGAAGTACGCTCAGCATCTAGCCATACATTGCCACCTTCACTTTTACCAAACTTGCTTCCGTCTGATTTTGTGATAAGCGGGCAGGTAAGTGCATACCCTTTACCCTCGCCTATACGGCGTATCATTTCGGTACCCGTAGTGATATTTCCCCACTGGTCACTACCGCCCATTTGAAGGGTAAGACCGTGTTCTTTATACAAATGATAAAAGTCATAACCCTGAACTAACTGGTAGGTAAATTCAGTAAAAGACATCCCATCGCCACGTGATTCAGAATCGCCAGATAACCGGTTTTTAACAGAATCTTTAGCCATCATATAATTTACGGTAATGTGTTTACCCACATCGCGAATGAAATCGAGGAAAGAAATATCTTTCATCCAGTCGTAATTATTTACCAATACGGCTTGATTTGCAGCACCCGAGGTAAAATCTAAAAACTGAGAAAGTTGGCCTTTTACACATTCCTGATTGTGGCGTAAGGTTTTTTCGTCAAGTAAATTACGCTCGCTAGACTTCCCAGAAGGATCACCTATCATACCTGTAGCGCCACCTACCAGCGCAAAAGGTTTATGACCGCAGCGTTGATAATGAGCCAAAATCATAATAGGAACCAGGTTCCCTATATGCAAACTATCTGCGGTAGGGTCAAATCCTACATAGGCAGAGCGCATTTGCTCCATAAGGTGTTCTTCGGTGCCCGGCATCACGTCGTGAATCATTCCGCGCCATTTAAGTTCTTCAATAAAATTGGTAATCATACGTGCTGTTTTCTGCAAATTAATTAGCCTGTAAATATAAAGATATTGCTTTAAGCATCGCGACTTGAACCCAAGAATATCGTTAACTTAGTGCCCATGATTTTAGTAACAGGAGGAACAGGCTTAGTTGGTTCGCATTTAATGTATGAATTGATCGCTCAAGGCGAAAAAAAAATACGTGCTACCTATAGAACCATAGAAAGTATTGAGCCCGTTAAGGATTTATTTAAATGGAAAGCTAAAGAGAACACGACACAAGCGGCGTTACTCTTTGAGTGTATAGATTGGGTAGAAGCAGATGTAATGGATATCCCTGCGCTTACTGAAGCATTTAATGAAATAACCTTTGTCTATCACTGTGCAGCCCTTATATCGTTTAATCCCAAAGATTTTGAAAGGCTACAAAAGATTAATGTAGAAGGCACAGCAAATGTGGTAAACCTTAGTATTAAAAATAAGATTAAAAAACTGTGCTATGTGAGTTCTGTTGCAGCATTAGGAGGTTCTAAAGCGGCAATAACAGAAGAAACCCATTGGGAAGCTAACAAAGAGAATAGCGTTTACAGCATTAGTAAATTTGCTTCAGAAATGCAGGTATGGCGAGGTACGCAGGAGGGTCTTAATGTAGTTACTATTAACCCCGGAATAATTTTAGGTGAAGGGTTCTACAAACAGGGTAGTGGTGTATTCTTTAAAAAAATTAAAAAGGGTCTTGATTACGTGGTTCCGGGTTCTTCTGGTTTTGTAGATGTTGTAGACGTGGTAAATGCTGTGATATTGTTGATGCGAAGCGAGCTGGTAAATGAGCGTTATATTCTAGTAGGTCATAACCTGAGTTTTCAGCAGGTGTTTGAGCAAATTGCAATTGCGTTGCAAGTAGCGCTTCCAACTAAAAAAATAAAAAAATGGCAATTAGAATTAGCCTGGCGTCTAGACTGGGTAGCAAGTTTCTTTGGTAAGAAGCGCCGTTTATTTAGATCTACTGCAGGATCTGCATATAAGCTGGTGGTATATGACACTACAAAATTAAAGTATCAACTAGATTTTAAGTACACCGCATTAGAGGAGACGATTAAGCGAGTTGCGACTCATTTTAATCGCCAATAGGAGCCAGCAGTGAGTCTTGTGCAGGTTCAATTTTTGAAAGGCTGTCTTTAAGTTGTACTTGTTTGCGTATAGAATCTCTTTTAAATTTAGATTCTACATTGCGAATGCTGTCTTGATCATTTTGTGCAAACTGAAGTTTATCGCGCTGCTCGGTAAGTCTTTTGCTTACTTCTTCCCAAATCGCTGTAAACTCATTAAAATTGACACTGTAGTAATTTATGCTTTCTGCAAACTGTAAACTGTCTATATCGTATTTTGTATAAATGAAGGAGTCTGGCTCAATACCCAGGCTTCGCATCTCATTCATATTGTACGTTCTAAGGGTACGCATAATCGAGACATCATACAAAATGTCTGTCATAAGATCTTTCTTGATAAAATTATCAGGCTTTTTAGGCTTCTGAATGTCGTTACAACTAAGCATTAGCAGTAGCGAGAGCATAACTATGTAGCCCGTTTTTTTCATCGGTTGAAAGTTAAACGCTTTGCAAATTTATCGTCATAAACTTTAAAGTTTTTGTATGCTAATCGACCATTTACAAAAGTATGTGTAATACGTGATTTAAAAGTGCTTCCTTCAAATGGAGACCATTTGCATTTATACACAATATTGTCTGTAGTAACCGTCCAGGGATTGTTAAGATCAACCATTACTAGGTCTGCAAAATAACCCGGTTTGATAAAACCGCGCTTTTCTACCTCAAATAGAATAGCTGGATTGTGGCACATTTTCTCAACAATTTTCTCGAGGCTTATTTTTTCTTCGTGATACATCTCTAGCATAGCCGGTAGTGCATGTTGCACAAGGGGACCACCACTAGGTGCTTTTGTATAAACGTTTTGTTTTTCTTCTAAAGTATGTGGTGCGTGATCTGTAGCGATAACATCTAAACGGTCATCAAGTAAGGCTTCCCATAATGCATCTTGATCTGCCTGAGTTTTTACAGCAGGATTCCATTTTATAAGAGTACCTTTTTCTTCATAATCTGCATCACTAAACCACAGGTGGTGTATGCAAACTTCGGCAGTAATTTTTTTATCTTTTAAAGGTGTTTTGTTATCAAACAGCTCCATTTCTTTTGCAGTAGATAAATGAAAAACATGAAGTCTGGCTCCTGTTTCTTTGGCTAAGGCAATTGCTCGAGATGAAGAAATATAACAAGCTTCTGCACTGCGTATAATAGGATGCATATTAATAGGAATATCATCACCATAACGCTCTGTGTAAATTGCTAAATTTTCACGTATAGTCGCCTCGTCCTCGCAATGTACTGAAATTAGAAGATCTGTACTTTTAAAAATTTCACGAAGAACCTCTTCATTATCTACCAGCATATTACCTGTAGAACTTCCTAAAAAGAGCTTTAAACCGGCAACTTTTTTCTTATCTACTTTTTTAATTTCGGCAAGATTGTCATTTGTACCTCCAAACATAAACGAATAGTTTGCGTGAGAAGTTTCTGCAGCAATGCTAAATTTCTCTTCTAGCTTTTCTATTGTAGTGGTTTGCGGCAGGGTATTAGGCATTTCTATAAATGAGGTGATACCGCCGGCAACAGCAGCAGCAGACTCTGTAGCTATAGATGCTTTATGCGTAAGACCGGGTTCTCTAAAATGAACCTGATCATCAATGACACCAGGTAATAAATGTTGCCCTTCGGCATCAAAAACGTGTACGTCCGGGCTTTTAACACTCAAATTCTGACTTACCTCTACAATAATACCATTCTCAATATACACGTCACCGCGCATAATAGAGCCTTCATTAACTATGTTTGCGTCTTTAATTAGTACTTTTTCCATCTTATATTGCGTATCCTTTAAAAAGACTTTTAATCTTCATTCCTATTACTCCAAAAACAGCTTCACTAAAAATCCCTGTACTCATTTTGCTGGTACCTCGGGTTCTGTCTACAAATATCACCGGCACTTCAGAAATCTTAAAACCCAGGAGATGTGCTTTAAATTTCATTTCAATCTGAAAAGCATATCCTACAAATTTAATTTTATCGAGTGTAATCTGCTCTAAAACTTCACGTTTATAACAAATAAAACCGGCTGTAGTATCGGCAATATCGAGCCCTGTTATAAACCGAACATATTTTGAGGCTACATAAGATAATAGAACTCTTCCCATAGGCCAGTTAACAACATTAACACCTGTTTTGTATCTAGAACCTATAGCGAGATCTGCATTTCCTCGAGCGCAGGCGTTGTACAAGCGTATTAAATCATTAGGAGAATGAGAGAAGTCTGCATCCATTTCAAAAATATAACTGTACGCTCTACTTAAAGCCCATTTAAAACCTGCTATATAAGCAGTACCTAATCCATTTTTGCCAGGTCTTTTAATTAAATGTAGTTTGTCTTTAAACTCCTGCTGTAAACCAGCAACAAGTTGTGCTGTGCCGTCTGGTGAGTTGTCGTCAACAACCAGTACCTCAAATGCACGTTGTTGCGCAAATATATTACGCAATAACTTTTCTATATTCTCTGCTTCGTTATAGGTTGGGATTATGACGAGCGAACCTGCCATCGTATGTAATTTAAACGCAAATGTAATTATTTTGCACGTTAATTGTCTGCTGCAACTGTCTAAACTCTTTGAATTATATTAATTTTAACCTCTCAATTAATAGCATAGTGCAAGCTCTAGAACGCAGTTTTATTAGTAATGACTGGATAACCATTGTAGTTGTTGCATGCCTGATACTTATTGTTCTGGTTAAAGTTGCATATGAGACTCGATTTATAGATTTTACAGAACTACTTATAAATGAAAAGTACCTTCTTAAGGCAAATAAAGAAATTAAATTTCAGGATCCGTTTAACCTTATACTTTTTGTAGCGCAGCTCTTATCGATTTCTCTTTTTATTCATATTGCGCTAATGCGTTTTGGTATAGCTGTAGAAATTGCTCCAGTTTTGCTATTCATACGTATTGCATTAGTCTACATTGTATTTGTCGCTCTAAAATTTTTTATTGAGCGTATGATGGGTGTTTTATTTAGTGGCGAGCAAGTCTTAAGTTCTTATCAATTTCAAAAGTTGAGTTACCGAAGCTTTTTTGCAATGATATTGTTGCCGGTTAATGCACTGTTTATCTACGGCTTAAATCCTAGCCTGGTATTAATAAAAATAATAATCGGGATCTTTATTTTATTCAACTTAATCAGTCTTTTCAATACGTTGCGTAGATATGAAAAGTTGATTTATTTCAATCTTTTTTATTTTATTTTGTACCTTTGCGCACTTGAAATTGCACCCTACTTCATTTTATATAAGGTGTTTAGTATGGGAGTTAATTAAACAAATTTTAATGTCTATGAAAGTGAAGACTATTTTGGTATCACAACCAGAGCCAAAAGTTGAGAATTCCCCCTATTTTGAACTGCAAGAGAAGAAGCGAGTTAAGGTTGATTTTGTGCCTTTTATACATGTAGAAGGTGTTTCAGGGAAGGAAGTTAGGCATCAAAAAATTGACCTGAACAAATACACGGCAATTATTCTAACAAGTCGTAATGCTGTCGATAATTTCTTCAGAATCGCCGATGAGATGCGTTTCAAAGTTCCAGATTCGTTAAAATATTTCTGTCAGAGTGAGGCTGTTGCATATTATCTTCAGAAATATGTAGTCTACCGTAAGCGTAAAATTTACGTAGGTAAGCGCACGTTCACTGAAATGTCAGCGATTTTAAAGAAGTATAAGACGGAAAAGTTTTTATTACCATCCTCAGATGTTTTAAAGCCTGAAGTTCCTTCGGTTCTTAATGATTTAAAGCTTACCTGGGATAGAGGTATTTTCTATCGTACGGTTGTAAGTGACCTATCACATTTAAAAAATGTGACCTATGATGTATTAGTGTTTTTTAGCCCTAGTGGAATAAAATCTCTTTTTGAGAATTTCCCAGACTTTAAACAGAATGATACGCGTATTGCTGTTTTTGGTAACTCAACAGTTAAGGCGGTTGAAGATGCCGGTCTTAAAGTAGATATTATGGCGCCAACTCCTGAGACACCGTCTATGACAATGGCACTTGAGAAATACATTGATGATGTAAATAGTAAAAAATAGTTTGTTCTATTTTTAACTCATAAAAAAAGGCTCCTGTATGGAGCCTTTTTTAGTTTAACTATTTTATCAATTAACCTAATGGTGGTTGACCGGCCATAATCTCATCACTGGCAAATGCTTCAAACTTTTTAAAGTTTTCTTTAAATGCTGCTGCAAGTTTAAAAGCGGTCTTATAGTAAGCATCTTCGTGCTCCCAAGACTGTCTCGGACTTAGAATATAATTAGGAATTCCCGGACAGGTACGCGGCTGAGCGAGTCCAAAAACCGAATGTATATGGTAATTCTCATAATTTAAAGGACCCAAATCTCCGTTTAATGCAGCATTGATCATCGTGCGTGTGTACTTTAGTGGCATACGCTCACCCACACCGTAAGACCCGCCGGTCCAGCCCGTATTTACCAGCCATACATTTACATTAGCAGCTTTCATTTTTTCACTTAACATTTCGGCATAACGCGTAGGATGTAGCGGCATAAATGGCGCTCCAAAACAAGCTGAAAAAGAGGGTATAGGTTCTTTAACGCCGGCTTCTGTGCCAGCAACTTTTGCTGTGTAGCCACTTATGAAGTGATATGCTGCTTGTCCTGGTGTTAATTTTGAAATAGGAGGTAAAACCCCGAAGGCATCTGCTGTTAAAAAGAAAATATTCTTAGGAGTAGTTCCTGTTGAAGGTTTCTGAATATTTTTTATGTGGTGTATTGGGTAGCTTACACGAGTATTTTGTGTGATTGATGTATCTTCAAAATTTACTGAATCATCATCATTTGAAACTACATTTTCTAAAAGAGCACCTTTTTTAATCGCATTAAAAATATCTGGTTCTTGCTCTTTAGATAGGTTGATCACTTTTGCATAGCAGCCTCCTTCAAAGTTAAAAATAGAATTATCTGCAGACCAGCCGTGCTCATCATCTCCTATAAGTTTTCTTTTAGGATCTGCGCTTAGTGTTGTTTTACCGGTTCCTGATAAGCCAAAAAACAAGGCGGTTTCTCCATCTTCTCCTACGTTTGCAGAACAGTGCATAGGAAGAGCATTTTTTTCGGTAGGTAGTAAGAAGTTTAGCACAGAAAATATACCTTTTTTTATCTCACCTGTATATCCCGTTCCTCCTATTAAAATTGTTTTTACTTTAAAATTTACAATAGCAAAATTTTCTTGTCGTGTACCGTCTAGTTCAGGATTCGCTTTAAATCCCGGGGCATTTATAATAAGCCAGTCTTCTTTAAAGTTTTCTAGTTCTTCCTCTTTAGGGCGTAAAAACATATTGTACGCAAAAAGATTAGACCATGGGTGCTCATTAATGACGCGTATACCTAATCGGAAACGTGTATCTGCACAAGCAAAAGCGTCGCGCACATACAAATTACGGTCAGATAAATAAGTTGTCATTTTCTCTTTAAGCTGACTAAATTTTTGACTGTCAAATGGAATATTAATATCTCCCCACCAGACATCATCACGAGTAAGTTCATCAATTACAATAAAACGATCTTTAGGAGATCTTCCGGTAAATTTGCCTGTGTCTATAGCTAAGGCACCTGTAGATGTTTCTCTACCTTGGCCCAGATCTACGCTAATAGATTGAAGTTCTTCCGGTTCTAATTGATAATAGGTTGTGGCATTTTTGATTCCGTACTTTGATAACGCAATCGTTTTCGTTAATAAGGCGCTTGAAGCCATAAAATTGAATTTTTGGTAAATACGAGCCAAAATTAAGTCTTTATTTTTGCAAATTATTTAATTTTAACTAATTATTTTGCAGATTTGATAAAGTTGTAACAGATACATATCCAGGCAGATATAAGTAGCGCGCCTCCTATAGGTGTTATCCAGCCCATAGGGGAGATATCTATTCCCGTAAGAGGTCGTGTGCTCAATAAATAAATTGAGCCGCTAAAAAGGAGGATACCGCTAATAATTAAATAGAAAACAGTTTTTAGAGCTTTTGAATTTAAGGGTAAAAAACTACCTGCAATAAGCAGTAAAAATGAATGATACATTTGATAACGTACTCCTGTTTCAAAAGAGTTTATAGCTTCGGCACTTAAGCTATCTTTAAGACCATGAGCTCCAAATGCGCCTAAAATAACAGCCATTAAGCCTAAAATAGAACCAGTAATAAGAATTTTTCTTTTCATAATAACATTTTTTAAGCGCTATCAAATGATTAATTTTCTAAGAACTCAACGCAGGCAAAAATAAAACATTATTATGCGAAAAATATTAATTATAGGTGCAGGAAAATCTACTGCGCAATTAATTCAATACCTTTTAAATAAGGCAGAAAAAGAAGAAATACGATTAGTTGTAGCTGATCAAATTTTAGAAAATGCCGCTCGTCTAATTAAGAATACGTCGTATGCCGAAGCGATAGAATTAAATATTACAGATGTTCAAGCGCGCCAGCAACTTATTAAATCAGTAGATATTGTAATTAGTATGTTGCCTGCTCACCTACATTTTACCGTTGCAAAAGACTGTTTGGATTTAGGCAAAAGCCTGGTTACGGCTTCTTATATAAGTAATGAAATGTTACAAATGGATGAAGCAGTAAAAGCAAAGGGCTTAATTTTTATGAATGAAATAGGTCTTGATCCCGGCATTGATCATATGAGTGCTATGCGGGTGATAGATAGAATACGAGACCAGGGAGGAAAGATATTACTGTTTGAATCGTTCTGTGGAGGCTTGCTAGCTCCCGATAGTGATACTAATTTGTGGAATTATAAATTTACTTGGAATCCCAGAAATGTTGTGCTAGCAGGACAAGGAGGTGTTGCAGAATTCATACAGGAAGGGACGTACAAGTATATCCCATACCACCGTCTTTTTAGACGTACCGAATTTCTGGATGTTGAAGGTTACGGGCGATTTGAGGCCTATGCAAATCGTAACTCTTTAAAATACCGAAGTATTTACGGTCTTGAAGATGTACTTACTTTATATAGAGGTACGATGCGTAGAGTTGGTTTTTCTAGAGCATGGAATTTATTTGTGCAGCTCGGTATGACTGATGATAGTTATACATTACAAGATACAGAGCATATGAGTTACAGGGAGTTTACAAATCTGTTTTTGCCTTATTCTCCTACAGATTCAGTTCAATTAAAATTAAGACATATGCTCAAAATAGATCAGGATGATTTATTATGGGATAAGTTATTAGAACTCGACTTGTTTAACGGTTCAAAGCTACTAAAGCTTAAAAACGCTACTCCAGCACAATGCTTGCAACGCATTCTCGAAGATAAATGGACTTTAGAGAATACCGATAAAGATATGATTGTGATGTATCACAAGTTTGGATATGAATTAAACGGAGCGCAAAAACAAATTGACGCTACGATGGTAAATATAGGTGAGAATCAAACGTATACAGCTATGGCTAAAACAGTAGGGTTGCCCGTAGCTATAGCAACATTAAAAATTTTAAATAAAGAGATCATACAGCCTGGTGTACAACTCCCAATTAGTAGAGCGGTTTATGAGCCTATCTTAAAAGAATTAGAGAATTACGGGATTGTATTTAAGGAATACAACGTTCCCTATTTAGGTTACAATCCGCATCACTTATAATGGCAATTGGTTTATTAATATAAGTATAAGTAGTACTTTTAATTACAAATAGTGCTTTATGAAAATTGTAAATGAACAGATCGCAATTGACGGAATCGATAAAATTATTTTGCGTCAACTTATGGATGATGCCCGAAAACCTATTTTAGAGATTGCTCGCCAGGTGGGTATTTCTGGTGCGGCAATACATCAACGTCTTAGAAAATTAGAAAAGTCAGGATTAATAGCAGGCTCTCGTTTTATTGTAGATCCTAAAATTTTAGGCTATAATACAATGGCTTTTGTAGGTATTTATTTAGACAGGGCGATGAGTAATCCTAAAGCAGTAAAACAGCTAGAGGAAATACCTGAGGTAATAGAATGTCACTACACGACAGGAAACTGGTCTGTTTTTATTAAAATTCTCTGTAAAAATAACGAGCATTTAATGCATTTGCTCAATAAAAAAATACAGGCTATTGAAGGTGTTTCTCGTACCGAAACCTTTATTTCTTTAAATCAACAAATAGAACGACAAATACAGATTTAAACATAAAAAACCCGGCACTTTAAAATCTTAAAGTATCCGGGTTTTTCAACTTAACTAACCAATCAATTATGAACACCTATATAGTCGTTTGTAAGTAAGTTAGCTTACACGGTTTTTAAATATTTTTTTAAAAAACCATTAAATTACATCCGCGTATATCTGAGGTGTCAAAACGACCCAAAATCTCAAAACGATTTTCGTCAATTTTCTTTCCTAAATCTTGAGTTGCTATAAACGGGCAAGAGTAGTGATTGGCGAGATCTATAACATTTATACCGCCGGTAGTTCCCGGTTTTACAAGTTGTAGCGCGTCTTCTGTATCGCGCATAAAAACCTTAAGCCAGGGGGGCGTGGTGAATATCCCGTTTCCGTTTGAGTAGCCTTGTGATAATAATTCAGTCATACCGTATTCACTGTGAATTTCACTAACGCCAAATCCTTCCTTTAAGATCTGATGAAGCTCTTCACGTATAAGTTCTTTTCGTCTACCTTTCATACCGCCTGTTTCCATAATTATAGTTGAATTCAGGTTAAATTTGAATGCTTCAACTAAATCTAGTAATGCAAACGACACCCCTATTAGCAGCACTTTTTTTCCTTCGGCATCTAGACGTTTTAATCTTTTACTTAGCGTTGTATAATCATTTAGATAAAAACCACTGTCTGGTTGATTGCTGTCTTTAATGAGTTGATCTACCATTAAAATTAATGAAGATCCATCTCGCTCCAGATAAGAGGGTAATAGTGCAAGTATGGTATATTCTTTAATGTTTCCATAATGTATCCTAAAGCTTTGGCGAAAACTTTTTATGTATAAATCAAGATCTGTAACGTGATGTTTGCTGGTTACACTTCCTGTAGTGCCACTGCTTGTAAATGTAGTTTGAACAGGATCTGTAGATGCCACCACATCAAATTGTTTAAAGAACTGAATGGGTAAAAACGGAATTTCTTCTACCGTGTTAATTGTCTGGGGATCAGCCTGTAAAAGATCGCAAAACCTTCTGTAAATCGAGTTAGAATGCCACTGGTGCTTAAAAGACTGAAGTGCCAAATCTTTAAATTGTGACTTGCTGGAAATATCAAAAATAGCGTTAGGATGCATACCATTATTTAGAATTGTAAAGGTATTTAAAATGAAAGTCTCTTTTCCTATATATTAGCTATAAACTGCTCAACTTTATCTAAATGTTACCAATGTAAATAGCAATGCTGTGCCACGATTTAAACCTTATCTTTACGATTACATTAAATCTTTATACGCATGAAGAAAAAGGAAATTAAAATTTTGCTCGTTGATGATGAGCCAGATATCCTGGAAATTGTAGGTTATAATCTTAGTAACGAAGGGTATCAGGTCATTACTGCAGAAAACGGTAAAGAGGGTGTTAAGATGGCAAAAAAGCATAATCCGCATCTTATTATTTTAGACGTGATGATGCCTGAGATGGATGGTATCGAGGCGTGTGAGCAAATACGTAAACTTCCTGAACATGCAGAAACTATAATTACATTCTTGACTGCACGAGGGGAAGACTATTCTCAGGTAGCGGGCTATGATGCAGGAGCAGATGATTACATTACAAAACCTATAAAGCCTAAAGTTCTTGTAAGTAAGGTTAAAGCTCTACTACGAAGACTTAAAGAGGAAGAAGAGGGAGATGCACTTGTTAAGGTGGGTGATCTTGTTATAAATCGTGAAGAATACAAAATTATTAAAGACAAGAAAGAGCTAGTACTTCCTAGAAAAGAATTTGAATTATTATCGCTATTAGCTTCAAAACCCGGTAAGGTGTTTAAACGAGAAGATATTCTTGATAAAGTATGGGGTAACGAGGTTGTTGTAGGTGGTAGAACTATAGATGTTCATATTAGAAAGCTACGTGAAAAAATAGGAGATAAACGATTTAAAACCATAAAAGGGGTAGGGTATAAATTTGTTGTTTAATGTCTGCTAATTTTAAAAAATCATATCGCTTTGCGGGTTTTTCTGCGCTTTATATAACGGTTTTCTTAACGCTCTTTGTGGGCGTTTTTTTCTACACAGAGGGGCGGCTAAGTATAGTTTGGCTTATTAGTTTTTTCTTAATAAGTTTTTGTTTTTCATTTGTTATTCTTCAGGTTAGGGTTGAGAAGTTTATTTATAAGCGGGTAAAAAAAATATATGATGATGTGTCGTTGCTTGATGTTACTACATTAAGAAGGGGCCAGGTTACTACAGATATGGGCACGCTTACTAAAGAAGTAGAGCGTTTTGCAGCCAGTAAAAAACTAGAGATTGAATCCTTAAAAATACGGGAAGAGTATAGAAAGGAGTTTATGGGTAATGTAGCTCACGAACTCAAAACACCACTGTTTACTACGCAAGGATATATACATACATTGCTAGACGGGGCGATGAAAGATAAAACAGTACGTAAAAAATATCTTAAGCGTGCAGCAGCAGCAGTAGAGCGTCTAGTGTATTTAGTAAGTGATCTTGATATGATCTCAAAGTTAGAAGTGGGAGATCTCAATTTGCGCTATGAGTATTTTGATATGGTAGAGCTTGTAAAAAACACGTTTGATTTACTAGAGATGAAAGCTGCTAAAAAGAATATTACATTAGCCTATGATATGCCTTATAATGGTCCTATAATGGTTAATGCAGATCGAGAGCGTATACAGCAATTACTTACTAATCTTATTGTAAACTCCATTAAATATGGGAAACAAGATGGTACTACTGAAGTTTCTATAGAAAATTTAATACAAAATAAAGTAATTGTACGGGTAACCGATAATGGTGAAGGTATTGCTTCAGAACACATCCCACGCTTGTTTGAGCGTTTTTACCGTGTAGATAAAAGTGGGTCGCGTCGGGAAGGCGGTTCTGGTTTAGGTCTTTCTATCGTCAAGCACATTATTGAAGCCCATGACGAAAAGATTTATATAGAAAGTGATTTTGGAGTGGGATCTGAGTTTTCTTTTACCCTCGAAAAGGCCGAAGAGCTCCCGGAACCTACCATCTTCAAGGACCCATTGATTTGATAATTTATCAAAGCCACTATAGACTTTTACTTTACTCAAGTCTTTAACTTTAAAATGTTCTTGTTCTGCATACGGTACAATCCCGGCTTTCTGAAAACGTTTTGCCAGGTATTCCTGTTCGGTTTGCCCGGGAGTAGGTATAAAAAAGGCTTTCTTACCTAGCTTTACTAAATCCATCACTGTAGTATACCCAGATCTGCTTATTATAAGATCACTCGAGCACAATGCAGACTGTAAATCCTCAGACTCCATATAGTTTACAATCTTCATGTGGTCTTTTACACAACTTGTTTGCGTCTCCTCTATTACGCCACGTACAATTAGAACCTGACCTTTGTAATGCTTTAATTCATGCATAAGTATTTCTTCAAGCTCGGTGCGCTGAGGTTCGGGACCACTAAGCAAAACCATCACATCGTATATAGATTTCTTTTCTTTTGCTTCAAGGCGAGATAGAGCACCTATATATCTTACCGGAATGTCGTAGTTTTTAGGATGCCCCAACTTTCCGCTTAGATTAGGTTCTTTTTCAAAATCGGGAACCCAGCATTCATCAAAGCGCTTTATGTAACTGCGGTGCATCGCTGAGGTAAGCTTTGTTGTTTTACCGCTTAAAACCTGTAATTGATGTGTGATGAAAACGGTAGGGATTTCTGGATGATATAAGCCTAATCTGTTATCAGAAATAACCCCATCAATAGACTTTAATTTAACCAGGTTCTTTAAGTGTTCGCGCTCTTTACGAATGGCGGTAAGTACTTTTGGACTGCGCAACAACATTTTCCACTTAAAACGTTTTCCGTTTTTTGCATATTCAATTTTATACGAAGGCAGTTCAATAGCTTTTAGCTGCGGAAACTCTTTTTTTAGCAACTCCAGCGCCTGCCCATCACTTGCAATAATAACCTCAAACCCTTCAGATATGAGCTCACGTATAATAGGCACACATCGCGTAGCGTGACCTAGACCCCAGTTTAGTGGAGCTACAAGTATGGTTTTTAATTTTTGCACCTTACAAAATTGAGATAAGTCTCAAACACAAATGTTTCCGCTAGATTAATAAACTATTAAACCTACTAAGTTTTTTCTATTATTTACAGATTATATGGCAGGTTTAAATTATTGAAAATTAAAGGTTTGAAAATATTATGATATGTTATTTCTATGTTATCTGGTATTTCAATCTCAATAAAGCAGGTACTATTTCAAGAGTACTCGTATCTTTGGCGCGTAATTTTTTAATCATTTAGATACCTGGTTTGGGAAGTAAAAATAAATTAAGACGCTTTCGCGAAAATGAAACATTTAGTAACGTCGTACAGCCTGAGCGAAAAGACCTTACAGATCAGGAATTTCCTTTAAAGGGAAACTGGAATCGCGATTTTTTTAAAAATGACCAGCCTATTGTTCTTGAATTAGGTTGTGGTAAGGGAGAATATACCGTAGGACTTGCAAAGCGGTTTCCTGAGAAAAACTTTTTGGGAATAGATATTAAAGGAGCTCGCTTTTGGAGAGGAGCTAAAACTGCTTTAGAAGAAGGAATTACAAATGCAGGTTTTATGCGTACTCAAATTGAGCTGGTAGATAAAGCGTTTGCTGAAAATGAAGTGTCTGAAATCTGGATTACTTTTCCTGACCCACAGATAAAGTACAAGCGCACTAAACACCGTATGACCAATCCTCATTTTTTAGAACGCTACAAAACAGTTCTAAAGTCCGAAGGATTAATGCATCTCAAAACAGACAGTGAGTACATGCATGGGTACACATTAGGCCTGCTTGAAGGTTTGGGTCATGAGATTTTATATGCGCACCATAATATTTATATCAATCACGATGCGCCAAAAGAAGTGGTTGAGATACAGACTTTTTATGAAAAACAGTATCTTGAAATAGGAAAACCTATAACATATATCAAATTCAGGATTAACTAGAGGCTTTTGGAAATAACAAAACTATTTTTCATCACCTATTTTGCAGCATTCCTTGGGGTATTACCTCCAGGTCTAGTAAACATGTCTGTTGCTAAAACCTGTGTTCATAGGGGTAAGCGCAATGGTATGTTAGTGGCTTTAGGTGCTTCAATAATAGTTTTAGTACAAGCATTTGTAGCGATACTTCTTGCGCGATACATATTTAGCCATCCCATAGTACGCAATACTTTATTACGCACAGGGATTGTAATATTTGGGATGCTTGCTGTGTATTTTTTTATTGCTGCAAAAAAGAATAAAGTTAAAGAGGTTGAGATACCTAAACACTCGGGTAGAAAGAGTTTTGCAAAAGGTATGCTGGTAGCACTCATAAATGTACTTCCTATACCTTATTTCTGTGCGTTAAGTGCTGCTTTTAATGTAACAAGTTCTATTGATAATGGTTTAATAGAAGTCTTACTTTTTGTTCTTGCAGCAGCTTCTGGTACCTTCACTGCTCTTTATATTTATGTAGTAGGCTTCAACCGAATTCAAAATGAACCCCGCAACTTTGCTAAATATTCTAATTATTTTATGGCTGCGTTAATGGTCGTCTTAGTTGCACTCACACTTATACGTATGCTGTATGCTAAAACCTGAAACGCTTAATTTCTTTCAGCGGGTATACACCGTAGCGCGTCAAATACCCTATGGGAAAGTAACGTCTTATGGAGCTATAGCAAAATATCTGGGAGCAGCTGGTAGTGCTCGTATGGTAGGTTATGCTATGAACGGGGCTTCTAATCTTGAGGATGTTCCTGCACATCGTGTGCTTAATAGAAATGGCATACTTACCGGTAAACATCATTTCCCGGGAACCCATTTGATGCAGCAACTTTTAGAAAGTGAGGGCCATACTGTGATTAATGATCAACTTCAAGACTTTAAAAACCATCTTTGGGACCCCGTAAAAGAAATGGGTTTTGATCGTAATGATTAATGCTACATTTCGGCTAAGACTCAAGTCTAAACACATCTAATAATAGAACTAATCAATATAGAGATAGGCAATAACTCTTTCGAGTTCTGAAGTTTTCAGCCTATATTTGTATTTTTAGAATCAATCTAAGTAAGTTAACGTGAAGTTAGAAAAACAAGCAATATACGATGCACTGAAAACCATTAGTGCGCCTGGTGAAGGAGAAGATATGGTAACGAGTGGTGCGGTAACAAATGTCATGACTTTTGGCGATGAGGTTATCGTAGATATAACAATCAACAATCCTAGTTTGCAAGCAAAAAAGAAAACTGAGGTTGAGATCATGAAAGTTATACATGCAGAAGTGCATATGAAGGCTCAGGTAAAAGTTAATGTGCGTGTAGATACTCCTGAAAAGCAAACCAAAAACGAAATTAAAGGAAAACCTATTCCTGGAATTCAAAATATAATTGCGGTAGCTTCTGGTAAAGGAGGGGTAGGTAAGTCTACAATTACCGCAAATCTTGCAGTTAGCCTGTCAAAAATGGGCTTTAAAGTAGGAATACTTGACGCAGATATTTATGGTCCTTCAATACCTATAATGTTTGATGTTCAAGATTCTAAGCCACTCTCTGTAAAAGTTTATGGTAAACAAAAAATGCAACCTGTAGAAAGTTATGGTGTAAAAATTCTTTCTATAGGATTTTTTACAAAGCCAGATCAGGCTGTAGTTTGGCGTGGGCCTATGGCCTCTAAAGCTTTAAACCAGATGATTTTTGATGCAGCCTGGGGAGAACTTGATTTCTTATTGGTAGATCTTCCTCCAGGAACAGGAGATATTCATTTAAGTATCGTTCAAGCAATGCCTTTAACAGGTGCAGTAGTGGTAAGCACTCCACAAAATGTTGCTTTAGCAGATGCTAAGAAAGGGGTTGCTATGTTTCAGCAAGAAAGTATAAACGTACCGGTTTTAGGTATTGTAGAGAATATGGCTTGGTTTACTCCAGAAGAGTTGCCAGATAATAAATATTATATTTTTGGCAAAGACGGGGCGCGTAATCTTGCAGAAGACTTGGGTGTGCGTTTGCTAGCTCAAATTCCTTTAGTACAAAGTATACGAGAAGCGGGTGATGTAGGTCATCCTGCAGCATTACAAAATGACACTATATTAGCAGAAGCTTTTGAAAGTATGATGCGTAATACTGTAGAAGAATTAGTGAAGCGTAATGATGATTTACCCCCTACCGAAGCGGTAAAAATCACTACAATGGCCGGCTGTTCTGCCGTTAAAAAATAGATTATGACAGATTTAGAATTAAAGGGTAAAGTTGAAGATGCATTAGAAGAAATCAGACCTTTTTTGCAAAGTGATGGTGGTGATATTGCATTACTAAGTATAGAAGATGGTACTACAGTTAAGGTTCAGCTTGAAGGCGCTTGTGTAGGTTGTAGTGTAAATCAAATGACCTTAAAGAGTGGTGTTGAAATGACTATTAAAAAACACGCGCCTCAAATTCAGAATGTTATTAATGTAGTAGCATAACATATAATATAAAAAATAGTTTCAAAAAGCAGTTTTAGTTTACCTAAAACTGCTTTTTTTATGTGTAAAAGCTATATTTATAAGCGTAAAATTTACATTCTATAAAGTAAATGATTAGTTTTATTCAAATTACAAACTTCAACTTATTATGAGCCATTCTAACGGTCGCAGAAACGCTTTAAAGAACATCGCACTTACAACCTCTGGTATAAGTCTAGGATTAACCGCTTTGAGCTGCAAAGATTCGCCTAATAGCTCAGAGGCCACAATCGCAGCACCAGAAGATGACTCTTTAAAAGGAAATGTAAACCATTCTGCGTGCTACTGGTGTTATGGCTCAATGCCTTTAGAGGAGTTCGCTAAAAGTGCAGCTGACTTAGGTTTAAAAGGGATTGATTTATTAAAACCCGCAGAGTGGGAAATTGCTGAGAAATATGGTTTAAAATGTGCTGTTGCAACAGATACATTTGCAAATATTCAAGATGGTTTTAATGATAAAGCCAATCACGTTTCCCTTCAGGAGCAGTACAGTGTTTTAATTGATAAAGCTTCGGCTCAAGGCATTAAAAATGTAATTGTATTTTCAGGAAACAGACGTGAGCTATCTGAAGATGAAGGTCTCGTGAACTGTGCAGAAGGTCTGGCTCCTTTAGTAAAACAAGCTGAAGAGAAAAATGTGGTTCTAATAATGGAATTATTAAACAGTAAAATAGACCATAAAGATTATCAATGTGATCATACTCCCTGGGGTGTGAAACTTTGTGAACTTATAGGCTCTGAAAATTTTAAACTTTTATACGATATCTATCATATGCAAATTATGGAGGGTGATGTTATACGTACTATAGAAGATTATCATTCCTATATCGCACACTATCATACGGGTGGTGTACCGGGCCGTCACGAGATTAACGATGGTCAGGAGCTTAATTATCCTGCAATAATCAAAGCTATTTTAGAAACGGGATATACAGGTTATGTGGCTCAAGAATTTATTCCTACTTACGAAGATAAAATAGCAGCTCTAAAAGAGGGTGTAAAAATTTGCGACGTTTAATTAGACTCTTCATAATCCTATTCTTTTAGTAGGTTTTTAAGGTGGTCGAAAGCTGTTTTTTACTAATTTAGCTTCCTCTTAAGAAAAGCAGATATGCAGGATATAACAATTACAGTAATAGACCGGGAAGGTGTTGCTCACGCGCTAGAGGCGCCTACAGATATGAATCTCAATTTAATGGAAGTGTTCAAAATGTACGAACTTCCGGTTGAAGGTACTTGCGGTGGAATGGCAATGTGTGCATCTTGCCAATGTTACGTAGTATCAGATCACAAGCTAAATGAAATGGGTTATGATGAAGAGGCAATGCTTTCTGAAGCTTTTTATGTGGAAGATAACAGCCGTTTGGGATGTCAAATTCCTATAACGCCAGATTTAAACGGATTAGAAGTCAAGTTAGCTCCTGAGAGTTAAAATAAGTTGTATAATTAATAGATAAGCCTTAATGATACTACACATTAAGGCTTTTTTATTTTAATAGTTTTTCGATAATTGGAATTAAGCGCGCTACAAATTGAGTGTGCGCTGCTGAAGATGGGTGTAAATCATCCTCGGCTACAAGATGAGGAGAGTTTAAGCCTTTGCGCGTAATGTCAACAATATCTAAAAACAAGGCGCCACGATCTGCTGCGATTTTTTTAGTGAACTTATTGTACACATCAATTTTTGAAGAAATACGTTTTGTTTTTTTTTCTTTTAATCCAAAAGGGGTGTATGCATAATCTGGGATTGAAATTACAATCACACGTTGAGCATTTCCTTTAGAATGATTAATTGCAAAATCTAAAAGAAGTTCAAATTCAGTTTTAAATTGATTGAAAGATTTTTTCTGATAGATATTGTTTACTCCTATCAAGAGAGTGGTGAAGTTGAAGTCTGAAGCAATATTATTTTTCTTTAAAGTTGCTATTAAATTATCTGTTCTCCAGCCCGGTTCTGCATAGCGAGTGAGCTTAACATCACGTTTTTTATTTTCATTTAGAGCATAGGAGAGTTGTACAGGGAATGCACATTTGTAGCAAACACTCGTGCCTGCGGTATAACTGTCGCCAAGAGCTAAATATTTTAGCTGTGTAACAGTAGTCTTAGCTTCTTCAGAATTTTGAGTAAATCCTAAATTGCAATTGAAGAAGAGAATTAGAACAAATAAAGTGATTTTTATACGCTTCATTTTAATTTTCAAATGACTTATTAATAAGTGGTATTAAACGATTTACAAATAAAGCATAAGCATCTTTAGAAGGGTGTAAACCATCAGAAGCAACAAGATTGGGCTGAGATAAGCCTTTTCTGGTAATGTCTGTGATATTTAAAAAGATCACTCCATTAGCTTTAGAAAGCTCTTTAGCATAAGTATTGTATTCATCTATTTCGCTAGAAATATCTTCCGGGTTTCTATAATTTAAACCGAATGGTGTGTAAGCATAATCGGGTATTGAAATAACAACAACGCGTGCTGCATCTCCTTGAGCTAGTTGTATTGCAGTTTTTAGAAGAGTTTTGAAGTCTTTTTGATATTCAGAAAATACGATTCCCTGATATTGATTATTAACACCTATTAGAAGGGTTACAAGATCAAAATCAGGATTGAGATTCTCACTAGCTAAAGCATTTATAAGGTTGTCTGTGCGCCAACCTGTACGGGCAATTATAGTGGTTTCTAAACCGCTACTCGCTGTGGTTTCAAATCTATTTTTGAGTTGTATTGGAAACTTACAGTTATCGCAAACGCCTTCTCCTATAGTATAGCTGTCTCCTAAGGCGAGATAGGAATATGATTGTTCAAAAGAAGTACTGGTTTCTTTTTCTAATTCTGCCGAAGCGCTGCAGCTGGTCGCAATAATTATAATTAAAACGAGATATGCGTACTTAAATAGAAATATGTTCATATTAGATATACGCTGTGCCCGGCTATTCGGTTTTATAATCAATAAGCTTCTGTGGTCCTTCTAATAAAACACGTACAATTTTAAGTACACCATCATCTGTAGTTGCAATTTGCCATTTTATAAGTGAGATGGCTCCATTTTCAATTTCTAAACCAGTTATACTTCGCGGATGTACGCAGCTGCCATCATTAAAATAGGCAATATCACCGGGTTCGGGAAAGCGTGGTCTATGTGTGTGACCGGTTATTGTGAATTGGTTATTTCGTTCTGTAATCCACTTTTTAGTCTTGCGTTCTACCTTAATAAGTTCTAAGTAGTTTTTTGCAGGGCTGGTGGGGTCAGAAATTCCGGCTCCTTGCAACGGTCTCCACAATACACGTACTAAAAACCGATTGAATTGCCAGCCTACATAATTCATCCAATCTGCCTGATGACCATGACATAAAAATAGCTCTTGGCCGGTTTGTGCATGTTTTAATATTAGCGCTTCGTGAACTTGTATTCCCGGAAATAGCGGTTGTTGGGTATTTGTTTTTCGATCGAAAAAACTATGGAGATTTTTCTCAACCTGACTTTTATTTTTATAAATCATGTCGTGATTTCCCCATAGTAAATGCAATCTCTTATCATTGTAAAACAATTGCATCAAACCATAAATATTTTTATGGGATTCAAACAGCGTACTGAAGTTTAGATTTTCCCAGAGTTCATCACCATCGCCTAATTCGCAATATGTAAAATCATTTTGATAGTATTGCTTTAAGGCGTGATAGTAAATATTGCGGTTGTTAGCAAAATCGTCTGCACCGCTATTGTCACCTCTGTGGCAATCACTAAATAGAATAAATTTACTGGAGTCGTCAAAAGTTACGACAGGAGCATTTTTAAAAGCCTTATCGAATCTGGAGATAAATGACATAGATTATCTTTTAACTAAAGATACACTATGCTTCTTTATGCTGTGATTTTAGAAACTATTTCCTGATCAATTCCATTCCAAAGCACGCAACGTTTTTTAAGAGCAGTTACAGCAGTTTGTTTTACTTCTTCCCATTTTACAGGGTCATCTCCGCATAATTCTGAAACCATTTGTAAGGCCATAGGCCCGTGCTCATCACCATCTAACTCGATGTGACGGTCAAAGTAATATTTAAACAGAGTAAGATCTTCCATAGGGAAATTTTGCTGTATGTTTTCGATTATTTTTGTAAACATACTGGGTATAAGATCTTCTCTGCCAAAGGTAAAAGCAGCTGCAATCTTATGTGCTTTACCTTCAGAAATAGTTTCAAATGTAAATCGTAGAAATTCTTTTACAGTTTCTGGGATTTCACTCACTGCTATTACCAGAAAAATATCTGTGCCGTGGGTGATATGACTTAAAAAAGAGTTTATTTTTTCGGTGGAAGCTTCTGACTTTGCCATCGCGTCAAGGTACATTTCAAAATGACTTTGACGTTTCCCATCAGGATTTAAATCTGTTTCTTCAGCTAAAACTATCTCATTAATTAGATAGCGTATTTCAGGATTTCCTAAAGGATACCAGGGTGTAGAAACCTTAGTTAAATCAAACTGAAGGGCTTTTAGTAATGACATAAAATCCCAGACAGCAAAAACGTGATGTTGCATAAAAGCCTTTAAATCTGCCGGAGTACGCAAATTTTTATACAAACGGTGATTTAATAACTGGTCTTGATACGGGGCGATCGCCTTATTCACATCCTCAATCATACTCTGTATTTTCTCGCAAAACTAGTAAACTATTAAGACTATAGCTTAGTTTAAACCTTGATATTATTTATAGTACTATTATTTAAATGCATTTAAACCCGTGATATCCATACCGGTTATAAGTAAATGAATGTCGTGTGTACCCTCATAGGTTACCACGCTCTCTAAATTCATCATATGTCTCATAATACTGTACTCTCCCGAGATACCCATTCCTCCTAAAATCTGGCGTGCATCACGTGCAATTTTAAGAGCCATATCGACATTGTTTCTTTTTGCCATAGAGATTTGCGCAGAAGTAGCTTTGCCTTCATTGCGCAATGTTCCTAAACGCCACGCCAGTAATTGAGCTTTTGTAATTTCGGTAATCATTTCTGCGAGTTTTTTCTGCTGAAGTTGAAAAGAACCAATAGGCTTTCCAAATTGATGACGTTCTTTTGCATAGCGCAGTGCAGTGTCATAACAATCCATAGCTGCGCCAATGACCCCCCAGGCAATTCCAAAGCGAGCCGAATCTAAGCACATAAGCGGTGCACCCAACCCAGATTTATTGGGTAGTAGATTTTCTTTAGGCACTTTTACATTGTCAAATATCAGTTCACCTGTTGCGCTGGCGCGCAAAGACCATTTATTATGTGTTTCTGGAGTTGAAAACCCTTCCATTCCGCGTTCTACGATAAGACCGTGAATACGCCCTTCTTCGCTTTTTGCCCAGACTACAGCGATGTCTGCAAAAGGAGAATTGGATATCCACATTTTTGCACCATTTAATAAATAGTGATCGCCTTTGTCCTTAAAGTTAGTCACCATACCGCCAGGGTTAGAGCCGTGATCGGGCTCCGTAAGGCCAAAACATCCCATATATTCGCCACTGGCTAACTTCGGAAGGTATTTTTGACGCTGTTCTTCATTCCCAAATTTAAAAATGGGATACATAACCAGCGATGATTGTACAGAAGCCGTAGAGCGAACCCCGCTGTCACCGCGTTCTATTTCCTGCATAATAAGTCCGTACGAAATTTGATCTAGTCCTGCGCCGCCATATTCTTCAGGAATGTAGGGGCCAAAAGCCCCAATATCTGCAAGCCCTTTTATTATTTGTTTTGGGAATTCAGCCTTTTGTGCCGCCTCTTCAATTATGGGCGATACATCGCGCTTCACCCAATCCCTTGCTGCTGTGCGTACAAGTTTTTGTTCATCAGTTAGCAGGTCATCTAAATTGTAGTAATCTGGAGACTCAAAAAGATCTGGTTTCATAATTGTAATATTTTCATTTTAAATATTTTAAATTTAAAATGATTGAATTAATAGCGGTTATACTCTTTGTTTTTGTAGAAAATGACAAAAAATCTATAACTAATATTACAATTTTTTAGATTAAAATGCTCAAATGAGCGCTACATTTTGAGGTAGAAATCTTTGACAAGATCTATGTATTGAGACGTGTAGACATGTCTTTGAATCTCAATAATTAGCGTGTCTTCTTTCGGATTAGTTTCTTGAGTGGTAAAAGCTATTAAAGAACGCTTGGGAGATGTTGCTGCAGCAGTACCTTTTACACGCGTGATTTTTGAAGGATATAAACCTGTTTTTGAAGCAAGGCTTAAAAATTCTTCTTCACGTGCGTTGGGAATTATTACACAAAAAATACCGTTTGTGTTTAATAAGTGACGGGCAGAAGCAACCAGTAAATCAAAAGGCATTGCGTCTTCAAAACGTGCTTGCTCCCGAGCTGAGTTTTTTTGTTCGGTAAGGGGGGAATTTCCTTCAAAATAGGGAGGGTTACATACAATTAGATCGTATTTATCTTCAATTTCTGTTGCGAACTCATATAAATGTGCGTGATAACAAAAAAGACGATCTCCCCAGGGCGCATTTTCAAAATTAGACACGGCTTGCTCGTATGCAGCATCATCTAGCTCTAAGGCATCTATAAGCTCGGCGTCAGAGCGCTGAGCAAGAATTAAAGCAATAATGCCGGTACCGGTGCCTATATCAAGTATAGCATCTGGAAAATGAGTTACCGGTGCCCAGGCACCCAGCAAAACGCCATCTGTACCTATTTTCATGGCACATTGATCCTGAGCTATTGTAAACTCTTTAAATTTAAAAGGCTTTGACACTTAGAAAATAATTAGAGGCTAGATGTAAATATCAATCAAGCCTTCTGGCGCATCAATAGTAATGATTTTTGTACTGCGATCTACTTCTTTGATAAAGTCATCGTTAATAGGAATCAGGACTTCTTTGCCTTTATGATCAATTTCAAAAAGGGCCTGAGAGGTATTATCGTTTACACCGGTTATGGTGCCCACTTTCCCAAAAGAAATATCTTTTACCGTAAAACCTATAATCTCGTGGTAATAAAACTGTGTGCCTTCAAGTTGAGGTAACATTGAAAGCGGTAAAAAAAGTTCTGCATTAATTAGATCTTCTGCATCTTCTTCTGTGTTTACGTCTTCAAAATCAATACGAAGTAATGTAGATTTATGCAGCTGGCAAGAATGAATAAAAAATGGAACCAGATTGCCGTTAAAATCGACAAATACTGATTCCAGATTTTCATACATTTCAGGCTCATCAGTATCTAGCTTAGCTAGTAACTCGCCCTTAAAACTAAATTTTCGCACGATTTTGCCCAGATAGAAACATTCTTCTTTGCGCATCGTGAGTTTTATTTATTTAGCTTCTTCTTCGTTGTTTTCTTCAGTCGCAGGAGCTTCTTCAATTGCAGCTTCTGCCTCAGGAGCAGCCTCTTCAGCTACTTCTTCAGGTTGAGCAGCAGCGATACGAGCTTCGTTTGCAGCTTTTTCAGCAGCTAAAGCCTCTTTCTTTGCCTTTTCCTGTTCTTTAGATAGATTGTCTTTTTTAGACTCTACTTTAGAAGATTTTTCTTCTAACCAAGCATTGAATTTTTCTTCCATTTGCTCCTCAGTAAGCGCACCTTTACGTACACCACCGGCTAAATGATTTTTCAATAAAACACCTTTGTAAGAAAGTAAACGTTTTGCAGTTTCAGTAGGCTGAGCCCCGTTTTGCAACCATTTTACTGATGAATCTACGTCTAAATCAATAGTCGCAGGATTTGTGTTTGGATTGTAAGTTCCTAGTTTTTCTAAGAATTTACCATCACGTTTAGCGCGCGTATCTGCGGCTACTACCCAATAAAAAGGTTTTCCTTTTTTACCGTGTCTTTGTAATCTGATTTTTACTGGCATAAAAATTAATTTTTGAGGTACCCGACCTCGATTATAATTTGTTGAATACTATAATTAAACACAGGCTTAAAAATAGTTTCTCTAAATGAGGGCGCAAATATACTACAATTTTCTGGCTGTCAATACGTTTTTAATCTATAATATCTTAAATTTGATTCCTTATACTTAACGTGTTATGTTGAAGAACCTTGCTGCTTTTTTAGGTCTGCTTTCTATTATTTCCTGTACAGACGATGTGAGCTTCAACACACCGGCTTTTCAAGCGATACGTGACACGGTTTTTTTTAAAGCTAATATATCTAGGGCAGAAGTTGTTGATGAAGATAATTTTGAGGTTACTGTTCCCGGCAATTCGGTACCGGTAATTCGCTTATCGGGTATATTAAATGAAGAGCAGGTAAGCCTTACGCTACCTTTTTATGGTGAAGGTGTTTTTAATATAGAGCCTGATAACCCTACTTACGCAACATATATTTCGGCCTCCGGGAAAGAGTTTTCGACGCTAATTGATGGTGAAGGCTCAATCGTAGTTGAGCGAATAGAAGATAGTACGTATACGGGATCTTTTAGATTTAGGGCGCGATCACAGGTAGATAGCAGTGATGTATATTTTACTAAAGGCTATTTTTATGAAGTTCCTTTTTATAAAAAACCACCGGTTCCCGAAGAAATTCCGGTAGTTGCAACTTCTTTTTACTGTAGAATAAACGGAAATACATTTAATCCTATAAGTGTTAATGCATCAGCAGGTTCAACAGCTATATTAGGGTCTGGTAATCAAAGTTCTGTTGTAATTCGATTAGTTTTTCCAAAGAATATTGAACCGGGTACCTATCCTTTAACAGATTTTTCAGTTACGAGTCCTTATCAGGCTTCGTATCAATCTTCAAATACAAACCCAATAGTTCAAAGCGGAACACTAACCATATCTTCACATAATAGAGATGCAAGATCAGTAGGAGGCACGTTTTCTTTTACAGCACAGGGGTCGAGTACTGTTCAAATAACAGATGGTAGATTTGGGTTTAACTATTAGATCGCTTTATCTTAAAAAAAGCAAATAAGGTACAGGTTGCTAAAACCATCCAGAATAAATCTACAAAGGCGATTTGATAATTAGCCGCCGCATAATTTTTCCAGAACCCGGTACCTGTTATAATATAATTAGCTATAGGTACTAGAAAACCTAAGATACTTCCCCACAGCAAACTGAATTTTATACAGTACGTTCTGTTTTTCTTGAGTATTAAATACAAACTTGCCAATGCCCAGATTCCTAAATAAAACCAGTATAACGATGTCTCATTATATGGGTATGCAAATTTGACTACGACAAAGCTAAGCGCAGTTACGGGATACATGCTCAAGCAAATTGCAAG
Source organism: Leeuwenhoekiella sp. NPDC079379 (assembly GCF_044542075.1). Lineage (NCBI taxonomy): Bacteria > Pseudomonadati > Bacteroidota > Flavobacteriia > Flavobacteriales > Flavobacteriaceae > Leeuwenhoekiella > Leeuwenhoekiella sp. NPDC079379. The sequence continues at coordinate 384,512 of NZ_JBITTU010000001.1, read as the reverse complement.
ATATGAAAGGGCAACACGTCTGTAAAACTTTTGCTTTTTTAAGGAAACATTTTTCTTATCTCTTGCTAGCAACCAGATCATCACACCAGAGATTATAACTACGCAGGTAATGATTCCTAACAAAAAGGATATAATACGTAATAAGTAGCCGCCATAATCTCCAAAATGTAGCCGATACATTATATTTTTAACGCTGTCAAGATAGGAGGTGTTTGCATACGGGTTTTTTATAATCGTTGTTTCGCCAGTAGCTACACGATATCGTAATTCCCCGGGAGCATTAAATTTCGTACTATAATTTTGCTGTCCTTTTATAGTGACATACATATTAGTGTCGCCATAATTATTTAGAATAACCTCGTTTATATTAAAGTCTGGCCAGTCTGCTCTGGTATTTTTTAAAACTAAATCGAGTTCTGGTTTGCGTGCTAATTTTTGATTTGTAAATTCAAATGCAGGTGTGTCATACTCTAATTCTTCATATATTTTTTGTTCATCACCGCCATATAAAGCTATCGCTGCCGGGGTAAGCAGTAATATTTTCAACATAAAAAAGGTTCCGGTTACAGCAAGTACAAATTGAAAAGGAAGTCCTATAAAACCCAGTGCGGTATGCGCATCGGTCCATAAAGTTTTTAATTTCGCCCACGGGCGGAATGTATAGAAGTTGCTTATTATTTTTTTCCAGTGAATGAGCAATCCTGTAAGTATCGCAATTAGAAAAAAGAAAGCAACAAAGCCGGAAACATAATAACCTACCGGATAAAAAAACTGGGTTAGAAAATGAAGCCTGTATAAAAACTCGCCCAGCGTATAGGATTCTGTATAGGTTTGCTCAGTAAACTCTAGCGGATCTAAATAAAAAAAATGTGCTCCGGCATCCGGGTTTTTTAATAAGGTGTCTTTTTGGGCAGTCAGACTTATGCTAACACGTCTTTCTGCATAATACGTCTTAAGAGTTATATCTCGGCTGTTTAGGTTGTAACGTGAATTGAGACTGTCTAGTATAGGATCTATCTGAGCAGGTAAGTTATCATTTGTTAACGCATTTTGATTGCGTTCCCAGGCAATGATGTCATCTCTAAAAAATGAAAAAGAACCTGCAAAAAAAATGATATATAATGCCACGCTAATCACGATACCACTTACCGTATGTAAACTAAAAAACAGATTGTAAAGTCGATTCCCCATAGTTATTATAGTGTGGGTTGATTAGCTGGTACACAAAATAAAAGCATCCCCAAAATCACCGAAATACCGGTATAAATTACAAGGGCATGCCAGGTTTTCTTCGGAATGTATGCAGTTATAAATAATACCGCCCAAAGAATAAAGCCGCTAAAAGTAAATGTTATTAGAGCTATGCTTTTTGATACATATGATGCAGCTAGTAAATGTACTAATGTAGTTATTGCATAGCCACCTACAAATCCTGTAAGTAGGCGTAGGAGGCGTTGTGCCCGGGAAGTCGTTAAATATTTTGAGTTTGCCGGCACTGTTATTTAGTTTTAAAAAGATTCAAAGGAGCTAGAATTAATAGGAGGCAGCTAAAAGTCATCAAGGTGATGCTGGCCGTAAAAAAACCTGAACCAATACCCAATTCATTCATAAAAATACCATAACCCATACATAGCAGGTACAGTCCGAAAGAATTGAGAACCCATTTATTCTTTCGGAGTTTACTTTTTTGAGTTATATCATTTTTGGGTTGCATCTTAGCAGATGTGCTGTACATTAGATAAAAACCAACCATTAGTAAGGAGCAGGCAATAACTAGCATTAAGGCAAGCTTGTGTAAGTGGCACAGTGCCATATAAATTGATAATCTACCCCTTTAAAAGCACCGGGAGTTTCTTCGTTATGAGTTACCTCAACAATATATTTTGTATTAAATGGTTTTGCATAACTAAGGATGCCATTCTCATCTGTGGTGATTTTTTTAGTCCATAAATCAAGCATAGATACAGTAGCTTCTGCTTTGTTTAAAGGAGAGCCATTGTATAAAACCTGTAATTTAACTTCGTTAGAATCGTTTTGCAGTTCTTTAATTATAAGTCCTTCTGTATAAAGTGATGGGTTAACAGATTCTTCAGAATTTACCTGAACTTGTTTGAAGGTTTTGTAAACCGGTTTAAATATTCCGAAGTCATATTCTGTATAATCCAGAACGTCAATGTTTTGACTTTCAAGATACATGAGATAAACACCTTCAACTGTAGGTGTAAATTCGGCAGAATAGTGGTCTGTTTTTGCTGTCGTTTTAAGTAGGTGTTTTTTTCCGGAAGGGTCTACCAGCCAAACTTTAAAATCACTTACACCTTTAAAGGCATCACCGTTTATTTCTTCAATAACACCATACGTATATTCCCCAAAAAATATGTTTACCTCCTGAGATTCGTTCAAGTTTCCTTCAGCACTGGTTTCTAACCATAAATAGTGTGCAAATGCAACGTTAGAATTGCTTAAAAGTACAATCGTAAAAAGTAGAATTAATTTTTTCATCTTTAAAATTTTAAAAGTTATAGGTGAAGTTGGCTAGTAATGACCGCTTGTTTTGTGGGCTAATAGTTGACCAGCCTTTGTAATATGATTTATTGGTAATGTTATCTAGCTTTAATGTAATGCGGTAATCAGAAGTTCCGTAGAAGATTGATGAATTTAGAATAGTGTATTCCGGCAGAGTAAAAGTACCGCCCAGACTTCGGTTAAAAATTTTGTTTTCGCTAGCATAGTTTCCGCCAAAACCAAAACCTAACCCGTCTAATTTACCATTTGTAAGCTGGTAACTTGCCCACAGATTTGCAAGATTTTCAGGACCTGCACTTTCTGGTCTTAGGCCTTTAAAATCTGCATCTCCTTCTACAAGCTTACTATCATTATAGCTATATCCAGCTACCAGGTTTAAACCATTTATGGGATTTGCAATTAAACTGGCTTCAAAACCCTTATTTTCTTGAGTACCATTTTGCGTAAAGAAATAGTTGTTTGCATCAACATCTATACGTAGTGATTTATCTCTAACACGTATGTCGTAGTAACTAAATGTAGCGCTAATTCTGTTTTTATAAAGATTGAATTTTGTGCCTACCTCAAACTGGTTTGCTTGCTCGGGATTAAGAGTTCTTAAGGTGGTAATACCAGCTGCAAGTTCTTCTACAGGTGCCGTATTACTGAAGCCATTCATATAATTTGCAAAAATAGAGACCTTATCTAAAATAGGTTGATAAACTAAACCAAATTTTGGAGACAGCGCAGTCTGTGCGTGATCATTATTGCTAAAACGGTCAATGCGTAAACTTAACATCGCAGAGAGTTCTGGAAGAATGTTAATAACATCTGAAGCGTATGCGCTAAAGATTTCCTGTTCAGACTTTGATGGGTTTATCGCTGAGTTTTCTAATAAAGCATTAGTTCCCGCCTGGGTTAATATACCAGAATCATCTGTAAAGTTAGCAGGATCTGTATTTCCAAGTACTTCTTCATTAAACTCCTGAAGGTTGTCGCCAATATAAATCATACCATTTGCCACGTAGGGAGAACTGTTGTTAGTTATCGTGTTTTTATAATAATCAAGCCCCACGACCAGCCTATTGCGTACCGAACCTATTTTAAAATCTCCAATAAAATTTTGCTGAATATCTGTAGCGTTAGTTTCTGAATTCTGTTTGCTTATATAGCGGGATAAACTAATGCCTTCATCTAATGTGGTGTACTGTGTGCCTTCATATAAATAGGAGTAATAGCCATCTGATTTTGACGACGAACTCGAGAAAGCAGTCTGAGAGGTCCAGTTATCATCTAATTTATAATTCATCTGTGCCTGAAGGCTATACGTTGGAGTTTCTATATACAAGTCATTGCCGGTATAGGAGCGGTTGATATCATAACCAAGCTCTTCAATAGTATGCACACGAAGGGGTGCAGCACGGTCTAGAAAAAGCATAGTTTGGTTGGTGCTTTTACCCTTATAAAATTCAGTATTTAGACTAAACGAGAGGCGGTCGTTTACACGGTAAGCTAACGAGGGAGCAAAGAAAAAGGACTTCTTAAAACCCGCATCCTGGTAGCTGTTTTGAGTGTGATAAGCGGTATTTACACGTAAGGCGATGTCCTTGTCTTTACTTAATAAAGTGTTCACATCTGCAGTAACCCTATTAAGACCATAGCTACCTGCAGTATATGCTAAGGTACCCCCAAAACCGAAAAATGGTTTTTTAGTGGTGATATTTATAAGCCCACCATAAGAAACTAAACTACTACCATAGAGCGTTCCTGAAGGACCTTTAATCACATCTATATGTTCAATATTTGCAGGGTCAGGACTTCCGTTAGTTAATGCAGGAAGACTATTTACCAGATTAGGTTGTGTTGCAAAACCACGCAATGTGAAATAACCGGCACCATCGCTGCCGCGACCCGTAGATTCCCAAAGCTTATCTATACCGGGAGCATTTTTAAGGGCATCATCAAAGTTAGTAATAACCTGTTCTTTTAGTAAAGCTGAAGTTATACTCGTATAGACCTGAGGGTTTTCGATATCAGCAAGAGGCATCTTAGAAACACTCATACTCATCTCTCTACTAAACTTATTGTGTTTTATGCCATTAATACTTACCGCTGCAAGTTGTTCCTGATTTTCTTGCAACGTTAGTACACCAAGTTTTTTAGTTTCTCCATCGGCAAATGCGATGTTTATATATTTTGTCTTAAAACCTATGTAAGAAATCGTAATGCGATAGTTACCCGCCGGGATTTGTTCAAGTAAAAAATTTCCATTATAATCTGTTGTAGTCCCTAGATTAGTTCTCCCTACATCTATAGTTGCTCCTTCTAAAGGTTGAGCTGCTGAATTTTGAACTAAACCCTGTAATTGCGCAGTTTGAGCTGAGGCCTGAATAGTGATTAGCGTAAAGAGAAAAACACCTATAATGTTACGCATTGTTATTTAGATTAAATTAATATAATTTTGAAAGGCAAATGTATTTGTGATTTTGTAAACAACAAAACTTATTTAGACTTAATTTAAATAGATAATTATTACATTTATTTATTAATCTGATAGTCAGTTGTTTGATTTATTATTTTAATATATAATTAACAGATTAACCTATGTAAAATCTAAATTTGAAGAGACTTTATTGTTCAATTAGGTATTCTAATTAGCTTATTTTTACAGTAACTTTCCTTTAAACTCAACCGCTATGAATGTGAATTCTAAATATTTGGCTGCAGAAAATCGCTATGAAACTATGCGCTATCGCCGTTGTGGAAGGAGCGGAATTAAGTTGCCTATGATTTCTCTGGGATTGTGGCATAACTTTGGTAATTCAGCAGATTTCACAAACGGAAGATCAATTTTAAGAACCGCATTTGATAAAGGGATTACGCATTTTGATCTCGCTAATAATTATGGTCCGCCGTATGGTTCTGCAGAGACTAATTTTGGTCAGATTTTTAAAGAAGATTTTAAACCGTATCGGGATGAACTTATTATTTCATCAAAAGCGGGTTATGATATGTGGCCCGGACCTTATGGAGATTTTGGGTCGCGAAAATATTTAATCGCCAGTTGCGATCAATCATTAAAGCGTATGGGCATAGATTACGTAGATATATTTTACCATCACCGTCCAGATTTAGAGACACCGCTTGAAGAAACCATGGGTGCGCTAGATCAGATTGTACGATCTGGAAAAGCACTTTATGTAGGTATTTCTAATTACGGTGCAGCACGTACGCGTGAAGCGGCAGCGATTTTAAAGCAGCTGGGAACACCTTTTCTCGTGCATCAGCCCAGATACAATATGTTAGACCGCTGGGTTGAAGATGGTTTGCTAGATGCGTTAGATGAGACCGGTCTGGGAAGTGTGGTTTTTTCACCTTTACAGCAAGGATTATTAACAGATAAATACCTCAACGGAATCCCAAAAGATTCACGTGCTGCTAATTCTATGTATCTCTCTGAAGACCGAATTACAGAAGATCTCATAAATATGGTAAAGCAATTAAATACGCTTGCAAAAGAGCGTGGTCAAAGTCTTGCGCAAATGGCCATTAGCTGGTTGCTAAAAGATCACAGGGTGACTTCGGTATTGGTTGGGGTGAGTAAAGTTGAGCAGCTTCAGAACAACATTGATGCGTTATCTAATCTTGAATTTTCAAATGATGAACTTTCAAAAATTGAAGATCTATTGAAAAAGAATTCTCAATCACAGCTTTAAATAAATTTAGTATGTATTATTTGTAATCTCAACGGTATTTAGCAGACTACATGGGCTGAAAGTTTTGAAGTAGTCTTTCATCCTAATCAGTTTATTAAATAAGAAGTGTGCTGTTATGCCAAAAATTACGCTTTCCCTATTCCTTATTTTGCTTTTATATGTAGCTCCTGCAATTGCTCAGGATAGCCTTTTTGTAGCCTTTAATACTGATAAAAAACACACATTATGGAATGATTTTACCTATGATATGGGTAATGTCGTTGGAGGTGTAGGTTTTGCGTATTCTAGACCGTTGCATTGGCAGAGTGATGATTTTCTAAGGTTTGGAGGTGTCGCAGCAGGAACTGCGGGTCTTTTTTTACTAGATGATGAGATACGTAAAGCACTCATTTCTCATAAAGATGATGTGCCGTCTCTTCTTTTAGACTTCGGGTATTATTCTGGAGCACCTCAGAATAATTACGGGATTACGGGAGCGGTTTACCTTACGGGTTTATTTACTAAAAATGAGAAATTAAGACGTACCGGAGTTTTAATGATTGCTTCAGCAACTGCCGCTGGTGTGGTACAGCAAATAAGTAAATCACTGGTAGGACGGGCACGACCGGGAGCCGGCTTTGGAAATCACCATTTTAAACCTTTTGGTGGGACTGCCGCATATAGATCTTTTCCTTCAGGTCATGCGGTTCTTACGTTTACAACCACGTACTCTATTGCAAAGCAATTTGATAATAAGTGGATTAAAGGTGGTATCATAGGTATAGGTCTAATACCGGGTTTAAGCCGAATTTATGAAGAAGCACACTGGGCAAGTGATGTGGCTTTAAGTTGGGCAATGAGTGCTTTTATTGTTGAAGCAATAGACAAATATCTTGATAGAAAATATGAACAAAAATACAACCCTGATCTTGCTGCTAAAGAATTAAATCTAGAATGGAATCTTACCTTTACCGGAGATCAAATAGGAGTGGTGCTTCAGTTTTAGATATTAAACTTCTATTTTTTCTGATTCAATTTTATTTGATTACATTTTGCATCCTACAATGTACCAAGACATTTAATTTCTAATCTTTTAATAGTTTACCCAGCTTTTTGAATTCTAAGAAAAATATATACGCCCGTTCGGGTCTTTTTGCAAAAGCAATACTCTTTTTAGCAATAGGGGTAATTACCGCTATGGAAGCCTTTGGACTGGGCGGTTTTAAAGCAGGGAGTTTTACCTTAATGGAGGTTTTAGCTAAGCAAGAATTTGGAAACGCTTTACTTATCTTATGGGCAGTGGCTCTTTTTGGTTATGTGTTTTGGCGTGTCTATGAAACTATTGTTGATAACGAGGGTTATGGTACGAGTATTATGGGTTTAGGCCAGCGCATCGGGTTTTGTTTTGGAGGTCTTGTTTATGCCTTTTTAGCTATAAGTGCGTTGCAAGTTGTATTTAACCCAGACGGATCTAGTTACCTAACAACCACAGATTTTCAGAAGTTTATTCATACAGATTTTGGTAGAATTTGTGTCGTAGGAGTAGCTTTAGGGATGATGGGAGGTGCTTTAAATGAGTTTTATATCGCTTTTTCAGGTATTTTTAAAAAGACCATAAATATAGATGCCATAATCCCTAAACTTCAAAAAGCGGTGATGAGTTTTGGTGCTATAGGGTACGCTTCACGTGGTTTTACAGTAAGTATAGCTGCATTACTTTTATTAGACTCAGCATATACTACCCGCGATATTACGAGCGCAAATAAAGAAGCTGCATTCTCATTTATGCAGTATGCCTTCGGCGACTTTATATTAGGGTCAATCGCTATAGGTTTTATTGTTTATTCACTGTATGTGTTTGTTGAGATGCGTTACCGTAAGATTGATATGTAGGTTATTTAAAGCTTTATTTTTTAATTCTTATTTTACCTCTCAAGTAAACTATCATTAAACAACTTTAGAATACGTTTATACTCATCTGTCCAGCTGCTGGGTTCTATAAATCCGTGACTTTCCACAGGGTAAACTGCCAGTTCCCAGTTTTCTTTTTCCAGCTCGATTAAGCGTTGTGTTAACCGCACCACATCTTGAAAATGAACATTGGTGTCTAGCATACCGTGCTCTATTAGTAAATCTCCCTGTAAGCCTTCGGCGAAGTAAATAGGAGAAGAGCGCTTGTAGGCAATAGGGTCTTGAGTAGGCTCATTTAAAATATTCGCTGTATAGCCGTGATTGTAATGTGCCCAATCTGTAACAGAGCGTAAAGCAGCACCGGCTTTAAATGTTTCCGGCTGGTTAAAAAGTGCCATTAGCGTAATAAAACCGCCATAGCTTCCACCATAAATGCCTACTTTTCCAGGATTGACACCGTGATTTTTAATGAGATATTCCACACCATCTACCTGATCAGAAAGATCTTTTCCGCCCATATGGCGATATATTCCTGTTCTCCAATCGCGACCATAACCGGCACTGGCCCGGTAATCAATATCGATAACGGTATAGCCCAGGTCTGTCAACATATTGTTGAACATATATTCCCTAAAGTAGCTAGACCACCATTTATGTGCATTTTGTAAATACCCCGCGCCGTGTACAAAAACAACTGCAGCACCATTTTTTACTGAAGCTTCAGGAGTATATAGGCGTGCAGGCACCATAGCACCATCTGCGGCTTCAAATTTTATATTTTCAGGTATGCGCCACGCATAATTTTTAAAAGCATCAGACTGGCCGCTTGTAAGTTGCTTAGCGGTTTCTGAAGTAGTAGCTTTCTTAAAATAGAGTTCCCAAGGTTTATTACTATATGAATTACGAATAGCCATATATTTTTCGTCTGGAGATAGTGCCACTTCATTGTTGCCCGGAAGCGTAGTAAGCTGCCTCATACTACCGCCCATTACAGGCATTTTATAAAAATGTCGTTCCCCGGGATTTACCTGCGATGTGGTTAAAAACCAGGACTTTTTATCATTAGATAAAAACGGATCAAAAACCTCATATTCCCCTTGCGTGAGGGCTCTTTTCTTACCGTTATTAACATCTAGAAGATACAGGTGTGAGTATCCACTTTCTTCAGACTGAAAATAAATGTGTGTATTATCTGGTAACCACCCCAGCGTGCCACCTCCAAAAGACCAGCCAATTCCCGGACCGGCAATCCAGGCCTCATCACGCTGGCGATCTAAGGTTTTAAGACTGCCATCTTCAAGGTTTAAAAGGGCAATCCAGCGGTCTTTATTATCTTTAGAACGCACATTTACAATGGCTTTGCCTCCGTCATTAGAAAAGATAGCTTGGGATATGATAACTTCCCGTTCTTTAGCCTCCCACTCTTTATCCGGGTAATCAGAAATGTAATCAGGTAAATCTGTAATTCCCGGTAATGTAGATGGGTCTACTTGATAGACAGTATCTTTTTCACGATTGTAAATGGCCAAAGAAGCTTCAGTTTTATCATCGCCTACTTTGCTGCGAGCACGTAAATCTTCAGTATAACCTGACGCATCTACATAATTAGGTACATTAGTGCTTTCTCCACGATCGCGCTTTGTCAATACAATAGTTACAAAATTTGCGTTAGGAGCAACCTGTAAACTGTTAATAGATTGTTCGCCCGAGTAAAAGACAAACGGTTCTGGGTCTGCTGTCATCTCGCGGTAGGCTTTAGAAAGAGAGTCTTGTTCTTCTCGCTCTCTTACGATCTGCAATAGGCCTAGGTTTTCTTCTTTTAACCATTTATTCTTATCAGATAACTTTTTATCCTTATCGTCTGTAGCTTTTCCCTCTTTAAAATTGGTAAGTTTTTCTAGACTTCCTTTTGCAGTATTAAAAACATACGCATTGTTTTCAAACGTAAAAGCGATTTTATTTTCATCTGAAAGAAAAGTAGCATCGCCCAATCGTGCCCCCAGATCTACTATTAAACTAGATTCATTTTTCGCTACATCATAGAGGTAGAGGGCATTATCTTTAGTATATAGTTTTTTAGTTTTTGAACTATTAAAACTGCCATACGAGCTAATCATCGCTTTGCGCTCAGCGAGCGACACTTTTTGAATATTATCAAGTTTGTTAACTTCTATTTTATAGAGACTATCACTTGTATTCCCGTCTGGATTGTAATCAAAATAGATGGTGTTGCTTTGCATTCCCCACTGTACATTTTCAGGAAAGTTACCCATCCATTTAGGATCTTTCATTATTTTTTCTACCGAAAGTGTGCTGGTTTGAGCAGAAAGAGTAAGATTACTGAAGCACATAAGAGCAACCAGGCAGGCACCAAAATAGAATTTAATCATAGAATATTCTTGAAAATTAGAGAACAGCTTGAAAGTTACAGAATAGTTTGAAAAGTTGAGGTTGTTTTTTAAGTATAGCTACGAGATAAAACAAAAAAGCCTCACCGTTTAAGGTAAAGCTTCTCAAAGGTTTCACTACAAAACCAGTTTCCAAATTTCTTTGGAAACAACACAACATCGTTATAAAGAGGCAGCTTAAAAGCTGCGGTTATTTCTTAGTAAGAAAACAAAAATAGTATTAGTTTTTTGAATTTTAGACAACAAATCTAAATTTTAAGATTGCAATTTAATCAAAACATAAACCGGTAAATGGTCTGATGCATAATGTAAATCTTTAGAATCACTTAATACAGCGTGCTTTAGAACCTGAGACGTGTTTCCTTTTCCTTGAAAAATATAGTCTATACGGCGTATAACCGGCTTATCAAATTTAAAACCATTAAATGTACCCGATGGTCCAAAAGCTCCTCTGGGAGCCAGTTCATTTGTGTCAAATAATTTGGTTTTTAAAACCGCAATAGGATCACTATCTGGTTCCAGGTTAAGATCTCCGGTTAGAAAAACCGCTACATTCTCGGTATTTAATTCGGTCATTTTTTGCAATATTAAGGCAGCTGATTCTTTGCGAGCTTCAACACCTACGTGGTCAAAATGTGTATTAAATACATAAAATTTTTCCTGGGTAGTTTTATCTTTAAATAAAGCATAGGTGCAAATGCGCGGCAAAGCAGCATCCCAACCGGTGGAAATTACTTCAGGAGTCTCAGATAGCCAGAAGGTGTCACTTTTAAGAACCTCTAATTTATCAGCATTGTAAAATAGTGCTGAAAATTCGCCTTGATTTTCTCCCTCGCGACCCACGCCTATATGCTTGTAGCCTGTAAGATTATGGTTTAAATAATCCATCTGTTCAGGTAAAGCTTCTTGTACGCCCATTACATCTGGACCATAAAAGAGCACCTGGTTTTTTAGAAATTCTTTACGCTTACTCCAGGCATTCTCACCATCAGACTCTGTAGCTAACCGAATGTTGTAGCTCATTAGTCCTAGTTCTTGTGCACAAAGCCCTGTAATACTAAAAACGAAAATTAGCGTGTAGAGAAGTGTTTTCATTTTGAATTTATTTAATTTATAAAAGTACGATTATACAAAGTCAAATTAGATTCTCTTACTTTACTTGAACATTAAGTTACTTCATAGGTGTACCGCGCAATCTTTTAAAATTTTGATATTCTTTGGTTACGCGCTCTTTAGGAGCTTGCTCAAACTCTTTTTGTGTAACTCCATAGACGTTTTGTATAGAGTCTAATTGTTTATGTAAGCGTTTTATAACGTCAGCGTAAGCAGGATCATCTATTTTATTATGAATTTCTGAAGGGTCTGTTTTAAGGTCATAAAATTCCCAAGCATCAATATCATCATAAAAGTGCATTAGTTTATAGCGCTTTGTGCTTACACCGTAATGCTTCTTAACCATATGAAATGCCGGAAAATCATAATAATGATAATATAAAACAGATCTAAAATCTGCCTCTCCTAGTTTTTGTTCTAGAACCGGTCTCAAAGATTGACCCTGCATTTCTGTAGTAAGATTAGTACCATTTGCATAATCTAAGAAAGTTTGAGCAAAATCCAGATTTTGAACCAATGCATCGCTGGTAGTTCCTGCTTTTATTGAATTTGGATACTGAATTAAAAGCGGGGTTCGGTATGATTCTTCGTACATAAAACGCTTATCAAAAAAGCCCTTTTCTCCAAGATAAAATCCTTGATCTGAGGTGTAAACAACAATCGTATTCTTGTCTAGATTATTAGCTTCTAAATAGTCGAGAATTGAACCTACGCCTTCATCAACCGCTGCAATTGTAGCCATATAATCTTGTAAATACCGTTGGGCCTTCCATACGGCGAGTTCCTCACCGTGTAAGTTTGCTTTATGAAAAGCATCGTTTTTAGGTTGGTATGCCGCGTCCCAGGTTTTACGTTGTTGCGGAGTCATACGGTCAAAATCTGTAGTCCATGGATTATGCGCAAGTTGCGGATTACCTTGAGTTTTGGTCATTTTTAAATCATGACCTTCATACATATCTGTATAGATTGTTTGTAGCTGTTCTTGAGCAGCTTGTTGACCTTGATGATCTGCAAAATAGGTTTCTGGTAATGGAAAGGTAACCGAATCGTATTTATTTACGTGGCGCAAAGCAGGCATCCAGTTGCGATGCGGAGCTTTGTGATGTACCATCATAAAAAATGGCTTGCTGGTATCGCGCTGTTTGTCTAGCCATTTAATTGCATCTGCTGTGATGATATCTGTAGCATAACCTTCAACTTGTGTAGTGTCGCCGTCTTTTATAAAATTAGGATTGTAGTAATTACCTTGATCCTGTATGATATTCCAATAATCAAATCCTTGTGGGTATCCATCTAAGTGCCACTTACCAAGTATTGAGGTCGTATATCCAAGTTCTTTGAGTTTCTTAGGCAACGTAGGTTGATCCCCATTAAAACGATCCCCATTTTGACGAAACCCATTTATGTGACTGTGTTTTCCGGTAAGGATTACTGCCCGGCTGGGACCGCAAATAGAATTTGTAACATAAGCACGATCCATACGCATGCCATTCTCTGCGATACGATCTATATTAGGTGTGGGGGCTAACTTACTTACAGGATGATCATAGGCACTTATTGCCTGATATGCATGATCATCAGACATTATAAAAATAATATTAGGCTGTTTAGAAATTACTTCTGCAGTCGCTTCTTCTTTAGCATTCTCTTTACAAGCGGAAACTAGTACTAAGAGTAAATAGGCTAAAAGTAACTTCTTCATTATTTTTATTTTTTAGTAACAGACATGGATTCTTGAATTAACGTGCCTTCGTTTACTACTGAATTTAAAAATTCAGCAATCTCATTCACAAATGCATAACCCAGATTAGCCCAGTCGTGATTACCACCTTCTGCCGTGAGTAAACTGTAGGAAGCATCTAGATTTTTAAGATGTTCTGCAATAAAAGCATCACCATCTAAGGGTAAAAAACCCGGGGTTTCTGCGCTGCAAAAATGGTGGGGCTGACTAGCATAAGGCACCAGGTTATCAGCATCACCGTGTATAAATAATGCGGGTATAGCATTATTTCTTGTAATATATCTGGCATCAACGACAGCTCCTGCAAGTGATACTACAGCAGCATATTTAGGATAAGTTCCTAGTTCTTTAAAATCGGGATGACTAGACATATAAGCAGTATTTAAAACACCCTCAGCGCCCGCACTACTACCCGCAAGCACAATCTTAGATCTGTCAAACGCAAATTTGCCTTCAGCTATTAGAAAGTTAGTTGCCTTTAAAATATCTGCAGTCGTTTGTTTAAAAGTTTCCATTTTTTCTGAAGCGGGACACGCACAACCAAAACCTGTTGCTTTGCCTTTCCGCGTAAGCGTATAACTTATAGAAGCTACTGCATAGCCTTTTGCAGCCATTGTTTGAGCAAATTTAACTTCTAAAGGATTGTCACGTTGACCACCAGAAAAACCACCACCGTGAACTAAAACAATTAAGGGTCTGGCTGCATCTTTCTCATTCTCTTTAGCGGTATAAAAATCTAATTTTAAAGAATCAGAATAGGTATGTGTAGACTTAACCAGATCAGCATATATCTGACCTACATAGTGTTCTTGTGCTTGTGTAAGTATTCCTGTAAACAGGAATAAAAAAAGAATACTGATCTGGCGTTTCATCTAATTGTAATTTTAGTTTAGTTCAACGTAAACGTTTCTTTTAATGAAGCATTGCTGTCGCCGCCTACAAAAATTTCAAATTCCCCGGCTTCTGCAACAAAATCAAGCTCGCCGTTATAGAATTTAAGATCATCTGCTTCTAAAGTTAAGGTTACCGTTTTTGTTTCACCTTTCTTTAAAAATACATTTTTGAACCCTTTAAGTGTTCGCTTAGGTGGAGCGAGAGTACGTACTACATCGTGAAGATAAACCTGTACGATTTCTGTACCGTCATAATCGCCCGTGTTTGTAACATCTACCTGTATTTCTACAGGTTCTCCCTGTGCTACTTCTTTCTTATTAATAGTAATGTTTTTATAGGCAAAACTAGTATAGCTTAAACCAAAACCAAAAGGCAATAAAGGTGCATTAGGTACATCTAAATATTGAGATTTAAACTTCTCAAAGGCTGCAGTAGGAGCCGGGCGACCGGTATTTTTCTCACTGTGGTAAATAGGGATTTGCCCTACATTACGCGGCCAGGTAGCGGTTAACTTTCCAGATGGATTGTAGTCTCCAAATAGCACATCAGCAATAGCATTACCCGCTTCAATACCGGGATGCCATACCTGTAAAATACTTACCGGTAAAGCCAATTCTTCTTCAATAACCAGTGGACGACCACTCATCAAAACAAGAACCAGAGGCTTGCCCGTTTCTGCGAGAGCACGTATTAATACTTTTTGACTTTCAGGTATTGTAATGTCTGTTCTGCTTGCTGCTTCCCCACTCATTTCTGTTGCTTCACCTACAACAGCAACGATTATGTCTGCGGTTTTAGCTGTTGCTAAAGCTTCTTTTAAAAGGGTTTCGGGAGTTTGTTCTGAAATTTCGATACGTGGTCCAAATACATTTACTTTTTTTGCAAATGCGGAATCATTAGAAATATTTGCTCCTTTTGCATAGGTGATTTTAGCATTTGGGGCTACATTTTTCAATCCTTGTAAAACAGGAATAGATAGTTGCGGGTCACCGGTAGGAGCCCAAGTTCCCAACATATTATTTTTATTATCAGCTAAAGGACCTATCAACGCAATATTTGCATTTTTTGCTAACGGAAGTATGTTGTTTTCATTTTTCAATAGAACAAAAGATTTTCTGGCAGCTTCTCTGGCTAATTGCCTGTTTTCAGCAGTTAGTATATCACGTTTAGGTCGCTTGCTGTCTGAGTATTTATAGGGGTCTTTAAACAGTCCCAATTTATATTTAGCAACCAGAATACGACGACATGCTTGTGTGATTGTTTCTTCGGAAACGTTACCTTCGTCAACAGACTTTTTTAGAGTAGTAAGGAACCCTTCACCCACCATATCCATATCAAGACCTGCATTTATAGAGAGTGCAGAAACTGCCTGCAAATCTCCCATACCGTGAGCCACCATCTCATTTACTGAAGTATAATCTGAAACTACAAAACCATCAAAACCCCATTGTTCTCTCAATAGAGTAGTTAATAGCCATTTGTTACCACTTGCAGGAACACCGTCAACATCGTTAAATGAACTCATAACACTGGCTACACCTGCGTCTAAAGCAGCTTTGTAAGGAGGTAAATACTCGTTATACATTTTTACTCTACTCATATCGGTAGTATTGTAGTCACGACCCGCTTCTGCAGCACCATACAAGGCAAAATGTTTTACGGTAGCTATCATCGTAGCTTCGTTTGTCAAGTCGGTTTGCTGATACCCGTGAACCATTGCTTTCGCGATTTGAGACCCCAAATACGGATCTTCACCGGCACCTTCAGATATACGTCCCCAACGTGGATCGCGCGAAACATCAACCATAGGTGAGAAATTCCAGTTTATACCGTCTGCTGTGGCTTCTTTAGCAGCAACCTGAGCTGTTTTTTCAATCAATTCTAAATCCCAACTACTCGATAACCCTAATGGAATAGGAAAGGTGGTTTTATAACCATGTATAATATCTGAACCTATCAATAACGGAATTCCCAAACGCGTTTTCTTAACCGCAATTTCTTGTGCTTGTCTTATTTTGTCAGGACCCGAAACGCCGAATAAACCACCTACGTTTCCGGCTTTAATTTTTTCTTCAACATTTTTACTTACTACAGAGCCTGTAGCAACCCCGCCACCTGGAGTTAATAAGTTAAGCTGACCTATTTTTTCTTCAAGAGTCATTTTTTTTAACAATGCTTCAACTTCGGGTATAGCTTGTTGTTTCTGAGCAACTGCGGTGCCGAAGCTTGCGATTGCTAAAAAGAGGAGTAATTTAGGGAGTGTATTTTTCATAATTCTTATTGCACGTGTATTTTTAGTTTTGGTTGGTGTGACTAAAAAGCCATTGTAAAAAATCAGGTTCAGCAAATGCCGAATCCCAACTGTTGTGATTTGCATGTTCATAAACCGTTACTCTGGGTTTTGCACCGGCTTTAAGCAGAGCTTGTGCCATCTGCAATGAATAGACAGGGTCTACTACATTATCATCAGCTCCGTGAATTACCCAAAACGGCGTCTGAGTCGCATATTTTTTAACTTCGTCTATACTTCCTGCACCGCAAATTGCGATTGCTGCTGCAAACTTTTTGGGGTTGCGTTGTACGATTTCATAAGTACCCATACCACCCATCGAAAGGCCGCCTACATAAATTCTAGAAGTATCTACTTTACGTTCTTTAATAAAAGAATCCACTAATTCTACTGCCATTTTGAGATGCGGCGCTGGCTTTTTTTCGGGGTGAAAGGTGATGCCAACAGGAGATTTTGTGCGATCGACATCTACATTTGCCCAATATGAATCTGCCGGGCATTGTGGAAAGATTACAATTGCCGGAAACGCGTTGCGATTACCAGTAGTTGCAAACACATTTGCACCGTGAGTTAATTGAGATGTATTGTCTGAACCACGCTCTCCCGCACCGTGCAAGAACAGAATTAATGGATATTCTTTAGTTTCATCATAATTTAAAGGGTATTGAATGCGGTATTGTAAACTGTCACCTGCACTATGATAAACGGCAGGTTCAAAACTCTCTTGCGCCAGAATTAAAGCTGAATATAAAAGTGTAATTACAAGTGTAAATTGAGTTTTCATAACGTTCTATTGTGGGATTGCATAGCTAAAATTGAGCTTATCTAGACCTGCCTGTACGCGTTCATTACGCATAAATAAATTCCAGAGTAAGCCGGTTCGGTGATTTTCAATCATCACTAATATGGGTCCTTGATCTATTGCTAGATATGCTTCTGCAACTTTGTAATTTTGATCTGGACTATAGGCATCGTAAAAACCTGCAGGCCCTAAAAGGATATTTTTAATGCTGTAAAATCCACGTAAAGCTGCCATAGATTCCTGTGGTGTGTACGGGAACGAACTCAAAGCAGCCGTAGGTGAAATAACACCTGTATCTTCGCCGGGACGATGGGCTTTATAACCCAGACTTCCATCTGCGTTAAGCGTGTAACTTGCTGTTAATCCCCAGAAATTTTGACCATAATCGCGCCATCCTAACGGGTTTTGCACGCAATAGGCATAATTACTCAATGCGTGATTTACAGTAGCGGTCTCATAATTTACATAGGCATCAGATAATCCAAAAGGATTTAGACCCAGGTAGGAGTAATGTGCCCAAAATAATGGACCGCCGGTTTGCTCTGACCCTGCGTGTTTTACTTCTAATGGATAACCATATGCCGAAGCACTAGATTTTAGATTTCCGTTTAATGCCCATCCTTGATTGTAAACATCAGCATCAATACTGTAGTCTTGTGAAGCGGCAGCTAAGATATAGGTGATTAAAGTTTCATTATATCCCTGAAGCTTTAGGTTTATCGCAAACTCATTGTTAGGACTCCAGTGCCAATACAATACATTCTCACCTTGAGTAAACCAATTCCATTCTATACCATCAACAAGAGAAAAAGCGAGTTCTGAAAGTGCTTTTTCTTCGGCAGATCCACTTTTAAAATATTCTCCAACAGTTATTAAACCTTGAGCTAAAAAAGCGGTTTCTACTAAATCTGCTCCATCATCAAGTGTGCTAAATGGAAGTGTTTTTCCTGTAGTGCCGTGAATCCAGTGTGACCATGCTCCGTGAAAGCGATCTGCATTTTCTAAGAAATTTAAAATCTTTGAAAGCCGGTTTACCGCTTCTGTACGCGAAACGAAATTACGTTCTATACCTACAAGAATTCCCATTAACCCAAAACCTGTTCCACCTGTAGTGACCGTGTTTTGATCCTGATTGGGATTTGCAGGAATATAGCGTTCTCGAGCTGCTCCAGATTCTGCATTAGCAAAATCCCAAAAATATTTAAAGGTTTCCTGCTGAGTGAGATCTAATAATTCTACATCTGTTAACTCGGGCTGTGGAGTAGGGTTTTCACCACCATTGCTTTGTCCGGGATTTTCTTCAGGAAGTTCTGCAACAGGATCACTGCTATCACTAGAACATCCTAAAATTAAAAAGCAAAGAATTATATAGATCGCGTTTTTAGTCATTTTCTGGTTTTAAATACGGACTTTCAAATCCGAGTTTTTGAAGTCCCTCGAGGACATCTTTATTCTTCATAAATAAATCCCACAACAAGCCACTTCTGTAATTCTCGATCATTACCGGGATAGGGCCTTGATCAATTGCTAAATAGCGAGGTAAAAACCAGTCATCTTGTAGGCTAAATGCATCATAAGGGCCGTATTTACCTACTAGCGAATCTAAATTTGTGTACATATTGCGTAAAAAGGCTTGACTTTCATCAGGCGTATATGGCATAGAAGATAAAGCTGCAGTAGGAGAGATTACACCCAGATCATTGCCGGGACGGTGCCCGTCATAACCCTTCATAGAATAGCTAGATGTCATTCCCCAAAGATCTGAGCTATAGCCTTTATAGCCTTTTGGATTTTCTACAGCATACTCATATTGAATTTTAGCGTGATTCACATTAAGTTTCCAGTAGTCTCCATATTGATCAGACAAACCTTTTGGATTTAATCCTAAATACGAGTAATGTGCCCAAAACATAGGTCCTACAATAGCTTCATCATCGTGTTCAAAATGATTTAAAACCGTGCGCAACCCATAGGCAGTCGTGTCTTTTGCAATCTTACCATCTAATGCCCATCCTTTTTCATAAACTTCTTTTGATATAGGATGAGTAGGAGAGGCAGCAGCTAATACATACATTACCAGGGCTTCATTATAACCACCCACAGGGAAATTCATCTTCCAACCCACATTAGGTGACCAGTGCCAGTATAAAGTGTTTTTACCTTGCGTATACCAGTCCCATTCTACCTCTTCCCACATTTTTTCAATTTGGGCAACTAAAGCTTGTTCTTGCTCATTTCCATTACGGTAATACTCAGCTACAGTAAGCATCCCTTGTACTAAAAATGCGGTTTCTACAAGATCACCTCCATCATCAAATTTGCTGAATGGTTTTACCTTGCCGGTAGCACCATCTAGCCAATGTGGCCAAGCGCCGTGAAAACGATCTGCCTTTTCTAAAAAGTTGACCATCTTTTGAAAACGGGTGAAAGCGGAGTCTTTAGGGATAAAACCGCGTTCTACTCCCGTTAAAATAGCCATAAAGCCAAAACCACTACCCCCTATGGTTACTACATCTCTATCATTTGAAGGGTAAATATCATCTAAGTGAATACGCTCTGCGGCAAGCCCCGAGTTCTTATTTGCTCCTTCCCAGAAGTAGTTAATAGTTTGTTTTTGAACAGTATCTAATAATGCTTCGTCAGAAAGAGAATCAGAGGTTGTGGTAACAACCTCTTGATCCTGTCTTTCAGTTTTAGAATCTTTACATCCTGGCAGGGATAAAAGAACCAATCCAATTAAAAATAAACGCATAAAGCTTTTTTAAATAGGTTTACCAACCCGGGTTTTGTGTCATTTCTGGAGTTTGTACTAACTGGTTGTTAGGTATAGGAAACAACTCATGCTTACCTTCAATAAAGGTTTTTCCGTCTGCTGCCATTGCTGTTTTTGCCTGACCTGTACGTACTAGATCAAACCAGCGATCGTGTTCCATAGCCAATTCAAGACGACGTTCTTTCCAGATTAGTGGTCGTAATGCAGCCTGATCTGTAGTTGTTACTGCAGGTAACGAAACACGAGATCTAACACGGTTAAGTGGTGTTAAAGCAGCAGCGCTTTGACCCAATTCATTTAAAGCTTCTGCTCTAATTAAAAGAACCTCAGAAAAGCGCAATACCCGAATATTCTTATCGCCATCACCTTGACCTCCATTTGCAGAAGAATAGGCTTTCTCATTGTAGCGTGGGTTTTCAACACCCTCATCTATAAATCTTCCATCAAACAAAGTTTCTCCTGCAAAAATTATAGTTGCATCTCTACGTATGGCATCTCCTTCAGCATTAAAAGCATCTTCGAGGTTTTTAGAAGGTGTATTAAAGCCCCATCCCATACCATTAGATCCACCACGGGTTCCTTGAGTTTGAGAATATTGCTGAACACCGTGCTGAGGAATTTCTCCGCGTGCTTGTATTTCAAATAAAGATTCAGGTCCGTTTTCTGTAGATGCTCTCCATACCGTAGCATAGTCTGGCTCTAAATCATATTGATTAGAAGTAATTACAGTATTTGCAATATCTGCGGCTTGTTGCCACTTTTTCTGATATAAATATACTTTAGCAAGTAGGCCTTGCGCAGCACCTTTAGTTGCACGACCTAAGTCTTGCGCAGCATAATCACTTTTGAGTGGTAATGCAGCAATTGCTTCGGTAAGATCTTGCTCAATATAGGCGTACACGTCAGCAACAGGAGCACGTTCTACTAAATCTATGTGTTGAAGCGGTACTGCTCCAAAAGAACGTACTAACCAAAAGTAATTTAGAGCTCTTAAAAATTTTGCTTCACCTACTACACGGTCTTTAGGTGCTGAAGATTGTCCCTCAAAAGCTTCAGTAAATTCAATAGTTTGTGAAGCACGACCTACGGTTTTATACCATTGTGTCCACATAGAAGTTACTGAACCTGATGAAGACGTAAATGTTAATTCATCAAGAACACGTTTATCTGCTCCACTATCTGTAGGCGAACTTCCTTTATCAGAATTGTCAGAAATCATATCGGTAATTCCCAGATAGGAGAATGCATAAGCAAAATCAGTATGCATCCCATATACTCCGGTTAAAAATTCTACAGGCTGAAAGTTTTCTGCGCTGCCTTCTGCAATAGGATCTACAATCTCAACTTCTTCAACAAAGTCATCACAACTGGTGATTGTGGCTGCTGTAAACAGGCTAAGCAGGGCTATTTTATAGGTATATTTCATAATGCTTTTTGTGTTTAATTAAAGTTTGAAATTAGCTCCAAGTATAAAAGACTTGGTGTTAGGATAAGCCGAAAGCTCAATACCTGTTGTACTAGTAGGATCTCCGTTCTGATTTAATTCTGGAGTAAACCCAGAATAGTCTGTAATCATAAATGGGTTTTGTAAGGTCACGTAAATGCGGGCACTACTAATGATAGATATCTCAGGAAGTGTGTAACCCAGTGTAATGTTGTTAATTCTAAAGTAAGAACCATCTTCTAAGTAATACGAAGAAGCTTCTACATCACGATCTGCACCTGGGTCAGAATTAGTTGACCCTGCAGCGGTCCATCGTTTGTTAAAGATATCTTCGGTAATATTTTCACCACCTATACGGGTGCTGTAAAGACCATTGTACACTTTATTGCCACCAACGCCAAAACCAGAAACACTTAAATCAAAGTTTTTGTAGTTAGCGCCCAAGTTTACCCCGTAGTTATAAGTAGGAATGTAAGAACCAAAGTATTTTTTATCACGGTCATCTATAACACCATCTTCGTTTTGATCTACATAGCGTAAGTGACCCGGCGCAGCACTCCCTAGAGAAGTGTTAGCGTCAATTTCTTCCTGAGTTTGCCATACACCATCTGCTTCATACATCCACCACGCAAATATGGGTTGACCTTCTGCAAGACGTTTTGTAATACGACCATTTCCTAAACTTCCACCTATCGCACCATCGTACGCTGGTTTTACGTTTTGTACTTTATTCTCATTTGTAGAAAAGTTAAGACCTACGTTATAGCTAAAATCAGATCCTATCTGATCTCTCCAGTTTACTAAGAATTCAAAACCACTATTAGAAATTTCGGCAGCTTCATCAAAGAAATCTGCTGAAAATTGAGAGTTTAGTAAGGGCTTAACGCTTAGGATAGCATTAGTATTTAAACGGTTGTAATAATCTATAGTACCCGATAGTTTTCTATCTAATAAAGCGAAGTCAAAACCTGCTTCAAATTCTTCAGTAACTTCCCAAGATAAGGGTTGCGCGGGAGAACCTACCGCAGCGCCCAGTATTAAACTTTGAGCAGGACCAAAAACATAGTTTGTATTGCTACTACCATCGCTGGTATTAATTCGTTGAATGTTAATAGGCACAGACTGGTTTCCTAATTTACCCCATCCTGCAAAGAATTTAAGGTTGTCAAGCACGCCGTTATTTTCCATAAAGGCCTCGTTAGTCATCGTCCATCCTAAACTTACCGCCGGGAAATAACCAAAGAAATTACTGTCACCAGTAATAAAATCACTGGTACCATCTCTTCTAATTACCCCACGTACATAATACCGCTGATCGTAATTGTATTCTACACGACCAAAGTAGGATTGTAGATTAGTGCTTTGGTAAGTATCACCACCTACGTTGTCATTAAATAACTGACTCGTTCTAGTATTAAAATTACGTAGGCTGCGTTCTGGTCTTACGTCATAAGCCTGTGAGCTTGTGAATTCTCCACCTTCGTAGTTTTCACGGCTAATACCTAAAGTTGCACTTAGATTATGTTTATCAAACTCTTTAGTATAAGTAAGAAACCCTTCCACATTCCAGCGATACGATTCAACGCGGCTAACTGTGTATGAGTTATTTGCAAATTCAGTAGAGACGTTTCCGTCTGCATTAGGAATACGTCCTGCTTCAAACTGAGCTTCAGTTCTTGTAGGATTATTATTTAACCATTGATCTCTAATGTCTGAATAGCTATGATTTGTAGAGTAAAATTTAGTTGCGCCAAAACGGGTAGTCAACATCAAATCATCGGTTATATCAAACTCGGTAGCTATCTGGCCCTGTAAGCTTGTAGTATTTATATAGGTGTCTTCATAATATACTTGAGAAACCGGATTTCCGTGAGAGTTTAAACGACCTAAAGTTTCACCAGGAGCGGTTTGAAATCCTACCACACCGGTTTGCTGATTTACTAATGATTGACCAAAACGACCATTATCATAACGCACAGGAACTAGTGGAGACTGGCGGTATGCTGTGCTAAATGCTCCAAAAGGTTTTGGAGTTTCATTAGTATAAGCAACATTTAAATTTTGAATAACTCTAAAGCGATCATTAAACAAATGGTAGGTGTTGTTGCTACGTATCGTACCACGACGGTATTCTTGTCCTTCTAAAATCCCTTTTTCCTGATATAAGTTATAGCTTAAGAAGTAATCAATATTTTCGTTTGCACCTGAAACCGAGAAACTATTATTTTGAATTGTTCCTGTTTGTAATAATTCGTCATACCAGTCTGTGTCATATTGCTGATTATCTTGTAATAAGAAACCACCATTTGCAGCACTTTCTTCATTGAAATATTGTGTGTACTGCTGCGCGTTAGCCATTTTTACCTGGTTTAGCACAGTCTTAGCTCCATAATATGATTCAAAAGAAAAAACGGCTTTACCTTGTTTCCCTTTTTTGGTAGTTACCAAAATAACACCGTTTGCCGCGCGTATACCGTAGATGTTAGCGTAAGATGCGCCTTTTAGAAAGTCTATGCTTTCAATATCATTAGGGTTAATACTGGTTATATCGCTTAGCGGTTGGCCATCTACAATATATAGAGGCGTTCTACCACCTTCTGCAGTTCCTAAACCACGCATAAGAACGGTAGGAGTAGATCCCGGAGCGTCATTTGTTATAATGTTGACACCTGCAACTTTACCTTGTACAGATGTTAGTGCAGAGGTAGCTGGCTGTTTTGTGATTTCTTCACTTTTAACAGAAACAATTGCACCGGTTATATCAGATTTTTTCTGATTTCCATAACCTACTACAACTACTTCATCAAGTTCATTAGAGTCATCTTGCAACGTGATGTTATAAGTAGCGTCATTACTAATAGAAAACGTTTGAGCTTGAAAACCTAAATAGGTAATACGTACCTGATCACCTTCGGTTACTTCTAAAGAAAAGTTACCATCAAAATCGGTAACGGCATAGTTGTCTTTATTTACAACCTTCACTTCTGCTCCCGGTAAGGGAACATTTCGGGTGTCTATTACAGTTCCCGTAACTGTTTTTGTCTCCTGCGCAGTTACACTAAATGTAATAAGCGTCAGCAATAACATAAATGTTATTTTAAGTTTCATACGCACTATATTTTGAATTAGTATTTTGTTATTTGAGGGTGAATATAGAAGAGTTAGAAGTTAATCTAGGTACATAACAAATACATCAAAACGTTAATAAAAGTAAAAACACTGAAAATCAGTAGTATAAGTATTTTAAAATTCGATTATAACGTTTGCGAAAATGTGTTTGATGTAGTAATGAGAAAGTCTTAAAGCGTTAAAATGAACTTTGAAGTATGAGAATTTAGTAATTTTTGATCAGGTATTTTGATAAATTCTTACCGCTATTTATGTTCAGTTTTTTGCGTAAACGATACCTGTGAATTTCTACTCCCCGAACAGAAATTGCCATTAACGGGGCAATCTCTTTTGTCGTTAAATTCATTTTTAAGTATGCACACAACTTCAAATCTTTAGAACTTAAAGTAGGATGATCTTCTAATAACTGATGAAAGAAATCGTCATTGATTTCTTTAAAGGTGGTCTCAAATACTTTCCAGTTGTCTTTTGCATCAATGATGTGATTAATCTTACTTTGAATGGTAGAAACCTTTTTAGGATTTGCCCCTGCATTTTTGACCTCTTCCAGTTCATTTTTGATATCAATGAGGCTGCTGTTTCTTTTTGCTGCTAAATAAGTGGTATTTGCCAGTTCTTTACGCTTAGTGTTTATCTCCTGTAGTAGGTTATTGCGTTCTGCGAGCTGGGTTTTGCGTTCTTGTTCTTTAATAAGACGTTCCTCAAGTTCTTTACGATGGTAGTTTAATTTTCGTTTGTTATATAGACCTACTAAAATAATTACTCCGAAAGTACCGAGCACATATATAACAATCATCAAATTAGATAAATACCAGGGTCTCTTAATTGTAAATTCAATTTTTAGAGGATTAGATCCTTTTTGACCATTTATAAGTGGCCAGACCTCTAAGGTGTAATTACCAGCTGATAAGTTTTGAAATTCTAGTGGTCCCGAAAAATAGGCACTCATCCCATTAGACAAGGAATAATAAAACATAGGTTTATACAGTGCAGGTGCAGCGATGTCAAAGCGTACACGAGAAGCTTCATTAAACGGAATTTCATAACTGGTAGCATTCAGTTTTAAGATAGAAGCTGAAGTTTGAAGGCGATTGAGTAAAGGCTTTTGTGCGTTAGGCAGCCCCGTGTTCTTTTGTAGTTCCTGAAGATTTATTCTTCCGAAGCCTTCATTAAGCGTAATAAAATAAATGCTGTCATTACGCTCAATTACCTTCTCATAATTTTTAATAACTCGATCTTCAAGTAGCGGTTCATAGATATAAATACTATCGTTACTGAAGTCTGTGTATATAAGACCATTACCATTTTGATTTTTAAACCAGTATTTAGTGTTTTGATTATTTATGAGTGCGTATGACTGGTAGTTTTTTAAATCTGTAAAGTTTTCAAGATTATCATTAATACTATTATAGCGGTACCAGTTACCGGCATTGTAAAATGCAATCTCACCTTCAATTTTATGTATTTTAGTTTTTGAAGCCACTAAATCTGCAGTCTTATTAAAAGACTCTCTGTCTATAATTTTGTTATTAGTGTCATCAAGCTTTGCACGGTAGAAACCTTTGTAAGGATGCGCTGCCCAGAAATATTTTTTATCCTCAAAAATTACGTGTTCTACGGGTGCACCATCTGTTTCGGCAATAGGAAAATTACTTAGTGCGCTATCAAGGGTAGTATAGAATTTTAAACCATTGTAGGTAGTATTTAAAAATAGGCTTGTATCTGGTATAGAAGTTAGACTATAGCTCCCAGAAGGCCCAGAAACCCGCTCTAACTGATTTCCTTTTAATTCAAATAGACCTAGATTGTGATTTACAAAAAGCCGGTCTTCTATCTCTGTAAAACTCCATACCTGTCCCTGTGAGCCAGATATAAAATTGATGCCGTCATCGGTTATTTTATGTACGCCGGTGTTGCTGCCCACATACAGTTCACCTTTAAAAGATGCGATATCGTAAACCGCACCCAACTGCCCGGTATTATCTAATAAGTATTGTATAGGTGCATCAGGAATAATTACATCTATGCCGTTGTCAAGACCTATCCAGATTTTACGTTGATCCTTATGCAACGATAACACCGTGTTGTTTTGGAGTCCGTTTTCACGGTAATGATTTTTGAGTGTTTGTGTTTTAGGATTGTAATAAATAATACCACCTTTAACTGTGCCAATTATTAGCAGGTCATCATTAAAAACTTCTATTTTATTGAGTTCGTTTACTTGAAGAAACCGTGTAAGAGCCTCGCTACCCCAGGGCTCAAGAGAACCGTTTTTAAGTGAAAAAATTCCTTGAGTACGTGTGCCTGCAAGATTAAAATCTTTGTAGGTAACTAATTCTATTATAGAAGTTTGATTGAGTTTGGAGGCAGTAACCTGTTTAAAGACACCATCATCAAATTCAAGGATTCCTCCAGAATTTGTACCTAAGAGCAACTGCTTACCTACTACGTTTAAAGCGGTAATGATCTCTTGAGGCTTAAAAGTTCTAATGTTTTCACCTGTGTAGGAGTAGAGATTTCCAAACGATCTGAATATAACGGTATTCTCCCACGCACTTATTTGCCAAAATTCTTCATTGGCATATTTCGTTTTAATCAATTTTGAAAGTGAGGTATAGTTTAGCGAACCGTAATCGTCTTTTTTCCAGTAGCCGAACTCCTCATAAGAACCGGTATAAATGCGGTCTCCCAAACAAAAAACAGAACGGATTATGGTTTTATTAGGAAGGGTGAATACTTCCCAGCGTTGCCCGTCAAAGCGTAACAAACCTTCATTGTTTGCAACATATAATGTGCCGTCTTTATCTGTACTCAAACCCCAATTTTGACTGGCAGCGTCATAATTACTACTACTGTAAGCCGTTACAGGAGGTAAAAAGTTTTGTGCTAAAACGCTCATCTGGCTCAATACCATAATGAACAGCAATAAGAAAGTTTGTTTTAATTTTTTAAACATGGTTACCTGTATTAACAGATGGCAGGCGTAATTGACAATAATAGTATAGGTAGATTTAATTTTACCTGATATACCTATTCGGTCTAAAATTATTAAAAACCAGTAACCTGACGCCAATATTGGATTTAATCTTAAGCCAAACTAATTGTTAGTCATTTCGGCGGGTGGTATATGGCTTAAGCGCTGTGAATTTACTATTGCCAGAACCAGTAACCCAAAAAGGGTAAGTATTAAATACATAAATTCAACGCCCTGATCTATAAGAAAACCTATAAGTAAAGGTGCGAGCGCTGTACTTAATATCATAGCCATCGAAAATAAACTATTTACCGCACCTAGTTTTTGAATACCATAGACTTCAGCAAGCACTGCAGATTTTACGGTACCTGCCACACCTGTCGTAATACCGGTCATAATAAGAAATAGTAAGGCTCCCCAGATACTTTCCATAAAAGCAAACGGTAATAGGCCTAACGCCTGCGGAATCAGGAAAAACCTATATAGCTTTTTAGCAGTAAATTTATCTACCCATAACCCACCTACGATAGACATCAAAAATCGGGTAATTGCGTAGCCGGTAAAAAAAGCTGCGTATAATGAAACTGACCAGCCTTTTTCTTCAACAAAGGTGTATTGATACAGGAAAATCGCTGTAGAAGTAAAACTCAACATAAATGTAGAAGGCATAAGCACGCTAAAACGTTTATCTTTTAAAATCGTCCCAAAATCTTTAGCAAGCATTTTAAAACCCGGCCTTTTGGCGACCTGAGATTGTTCATCAAAATAGCTTAAGTCCTTAAAACTTAAAAAAAACAGATATAAAAGAAGAATCGCCGCACTTGCCTGAGCGGCAAATTCAAAACCAAAAGTGAGTATGAGTGTTGTAATGCAAATAGGAAACAACGCTTCTCCCATTGGGAATCCTAAAGCCGCAATACTTAACGCTTTTCCGCGGTTAGCACCATAATAGCGGCTCATAACGGTCTGGCTAATATGACTCATCATACCTTGTCCTGTAAGACGCAAACCTATCATTGCAAGAATTAAGAGACTAATATGATGAGTAGAAATACTAAGAATTAGACAGGAAGCTATTAGCCCCACAATATTTAAAAAAACTACTTTTTTTACGGGCTTGTGGTCTATGGTATGTCCTACAGAAATTAAAATGACCGAAGCGATTACCGTACCCAAAGCGTAAATACTGCCAAAGGTGCCTTCAGAAATCTTAAAGGTTTTAAGCAGTTCGGGTACATAAAGAGATATTAAAAATGTTTGTCCAAAGCTGGATAGAAAAGTAAGCGACCATCCAAAACTTGCGGACTTATAATTGTGTTTTAAAAAATTAAAAAGGCTCTTCACAAATAATATTTTGGTCGAAAGATTAGCATTGTATTTGCGAAATTAATAAACCCCAAAGCTACAATGCAGATTTTGACACAACACTTTTCATTTTTTAAATAAAATAGAATAATTGGGAGATAGAAATAACTGCAATTCAAAGCAATCGTATAATACTGAAGAATTAAAAAATTTCTGTTTGGCTAATACACAAGATTTGCACCCTTTTAAGAGAAACTAAATTTATGCTCACGAACTTTACTCACTTTGGGTGATCTAAGGAGCTTGCCTAATTGGTAAATTAAAATTACACGCAATGAATTATCTAAAATATATAAGTCTGGTATTAACAATAGGAGTGTTTTCGGCATATTATACTCCGAAACAGCTTTCAGAAACTGCCAAAAAACAAGATTTAACGATTGTAAATAGTTGGGAACTTCCTGACGAATTACGCGAAGTGTCAGGAATAGACTGGATAGGCGATAATAAAATTGCTGCCGTTGAAGATGAAGACGGTATAATTTTTATTTATGATTTGAAGGCTAAAGAAATAACTACTGAAATTGAATTTGCAGATAAGGGAGATTATGAAGGAATTGCTATAAATGGCGCTAATGCGTATGTCATGCGCAGTGATGGTTTGTTATTTGAAGTACTCAATTACAAGTCAAACAAGCGCACAACTAAAACCTATCAATCTGCACTATCACACAAAAATAATGTAGAAACTCTAGCTCTGGATTCTAAAAGAAACCGCTTGTTAATCGCTCCAAAAGATGAAGATCCAAACGATGAAAACATAAAGGGTGTCTATGCCTTTGATTTAAAAGGACAGACCATGTTAGCAGATTTAGTTTTCAGAATTGATATGAAGGATAAAGCGCTAAAAGATTATCACGAAAAGAAAAGTTCTAAAACCTTTCGACCTTCAGATTTAGCTATTAATCCTCTAGATGGTAAGATTTATATGCTTGAAGGTGTAAACCCAAAACTTTTAATACTCGATGCGACCGGCACAATCACAAAGGTTATAAAGCTAGATAAGAAGCATTTTCCGCAGCCAGAAGGCATCACATTTACACCAGATGGAAAACTCTATATTTCTAATGAAGGGGCTGGAGGTAAAGCGACCCTATTAGAAGTTAAGATTCTTTAATTGTATTTAGATTTTACAAACCAGATACCATCTAAACTAAAGTTTACAGAAAGCGAATGAATGTTCTCACGTATGAGCCCGTTTGCTAATTCACCATTCTGTCCATACGAATACATTAAATTAAGCTTAGAACCGCTTCGGCTAATAGGAAGACCTACTCCCACGCTCATCGAATAATTTTTAACATCAGCTCCAGAAAGATTTAAATAGCCGCTGTACAAATCCCTTAGAGGCAATACATATATTAAGTGAGCAATCTGTAGATCTAATTTTTTTAGATATTGAAATGCCCAATCTTTCTGGGATTGATCTTGTAAAATCGCTCGATCGTCTTCCGCAGTTTATCTTCACAACCGCTTATCCTCAATATGCGCTTGAAGGGTTTGAGCTCAACGCAACAGACTACTTAGTAAAACCTATACCTTTTCCGCGTTTTTTAAAAGCTATAGCTCGAGCTAAAGAAAAATTTGAAGCCACTTCTAATAAATTGGTAGAACCCAAAGCACTACAGGCACCTCAAATACCAGATACTACTCCGGCTTTTATATTTGTCAAATCTGAATATGAAAATATAAAGATCGATGTCGCAGATATACGCTATATGCAGGGCTTAAAAGATTATATAAAAATTTACACCCAGCATTCAGATAAAGCAATTCTCACGCTAAGTAGCTTTAAAGAATTATTAGACAAGCTACCTCAGCAAAATTTTTTAAGAACCCATCGTAGCTTTATTGTAAATATCAATGCCATACGAGCAGTTCAAAAAAGTAAAATTGTAATCGACGAGATTCGTATTCCTATTGGCGATACCTATAAAGATGAGGTATTTAAAAAACTCAATATTTCCTAGATTTTAATACCACCTAATTTTGATGCCTTGCTGTAATTCTTAACCAAATGGTAAAGCCTTTTATTACGAGAAAGCGCCGCTATGTATTTCTTTTGTTTTAACCGAAAGATTATGCAAGCCCAGCTTACCAGCTATACAGATTTAGAGCTCCAACTTCTCCTCAATAAAGATCGGGATCACGCCTTTAATTTAATATTTGACAAATACTGGAAACGAGTAAACATTTATGGCGTGCGGCGTTACCTACAAAATTACCGGTAGGAACCCATAAAATTGAAGTTAGAGCGACAGATCAATATGGAAAACCCATAGTGGGGAAACCACCTATCGTTTAGAATAGTTTTTTTATACTTGTTTGTTTGAGCCTGCCTATATTGTAAAATAGATGGCGGGCTTTTTTTTAAATTGAATCCACAATGAAAAATGTAATTTTAGGAGTACTTACACTGGTATTAATTGCAACAGGCTGTAAGTCAAAATCTGAAGAGCAAAAACCGATGAAGGTAGCAGAACAACATATAATACAGGTACAAGGCCACCGTGGCGAGCGCGGTAATCTACCCGAAAACACTATCGAGGCTTTTCTGGGCGCATTACGTAAAGGAGTAGACGTGCTTGAGCTTGATGTTGTTATATCTAAAGACAAGAAAGTGGTTGTAAGCCACGAGCCATATATGCTCGCTCTATATATGCAAACACCCACAGGGGATTCTATCGCTAAAGAAACCGAAAAAGAATACAATCTCTATGAGATGGAGTATGCCGAAATAAAACAATTTGATGGCGGCTCTAAAGGGAATGTACGCTTTCCGCAGCAGCAAAAAATGAAAACCTACAAGCCGTTACTGAGTGAGGTTTTTGATACTATTGCGTCGACTATTGAAGCAGAAAATTTAAAGCCTGTAAAATTTAATATCGAAATTAAATCTGAAGAAGAAGTTTATGGCATATTTCAGCCCGGTCCAGACGAATTTGTAGATCTGGTAATGCAGGTGGTACACGCTAAAAATGCAGAGGATAAGATAAATATTCAGTCTTTTGATAAGCGTATTCTTGAGGTAATACACAGTAAGTATCCAGATATCGAATTGGCTTATTTATTAGAAGAAGGTGACTTTGCAAATAATCTTGCATTACTCAGTTTTCAACCCCAGATTTATAGTCCGTATTTTAAGTTACTCGATTCAACCGAAGTTGCCGCAATACACGCAAAGGGAATGCAGGTTATTCCGTGGACGGTAAATGAGCCAGTAGATGTTGACGCAGTGATTAATTTAAATGTAGATGGTATTATAACAGATTACCCCGAGCGGGTGATTGAGAAACTAGAGAGTAAATGAATTTTAAACTCAAATCCATTCGACCATTTATAGGAGCTAAAGATTTTGAAACTTCATGTAGGTTTTACCGGGATATGGGTTTCAACGATGTGTTGCTTCCGCCTAAAATGGCAGTGTTTACTCTAGGAGATTTCTCCTTTTATTTGCAGGATGCCTACGTCAAGGACTGGATAGACAATAGCATGCTCTTTCTTGAAGTTGAAGACTTAGAGCAGCACCTGTCTGATATAAAAGCGCTTCAATTGCCACAAAAATATCCCGGTGTTCGGGTTTCAGAAATTGTGACTAACGATTGGGGAGCCGAGTTTTTTGTGCACGATCCTTCCGGAATACTCTGGCATATAGGAAGTTTCAAAAATTAAAATCTATCGTATAAACTTATATAGATATATTCGGTTAAGGATTAAATTTTCAGCCAAATAATCAAGGTTAAATAAGGTATAGTATTAGTTTTGTAAACTTCAGTATTGAGTGAAGCCTGATGTTTAAAAAAGAGTCCTTTTTACAATCTAAAGCTATTGTGTTTGCAAGTCTTTTTATGGCGCTTGTTTATATAGCAGCGCCGTTACAAAAAGAGATGCTTACGCTGGTTCACGATCTGGAACATAAATTTGATCACGTAACTTCTAGCGATCACAATCACGATTTTTTAAATGCCGAGCAGCTTCTTGCAGAGGCCGGTCACGACCACCGAACTTTAGAATATATCAAACAGGTTTTAGAGCCTTTTGGAGATGATTTTCAGCAAGAAAAAAAAGAACAGGAGCCGGTTAAAATTGATAAACACCTTCCTGGCGCACATTTTAAAACAGACCTGGCGACTCTTCAATTAAGAAAAAAGCCGGTAATCAAATTTATAGCTGCTACACATCAGCAGCTGGCACTTCACACACCATCACCACCTCCTAAACTGTAGTATTTCATATAATTTTTACCGCTAGCCGCTACTTTGGGGTTAGCCACGCTATGCTGTGCTTTTTGAATAAAAAAGAAGATACAGCTCATACAATTATGTTAATACACAAAAATATGAAATACAGTTTTTTACTGCTTTTTACGCTTTGCGCACACCTGAGTTTTGCTCAGAATTTTACCGGAAACATTCTAGATATTCAGAACAATCCTATTGCGAATGTAACTATTTACAATCTCAATACCGCGAAACATACTGATACAAACAGCAAGGGAAACTTTATACTTCCTAATGCACATATAAATGATTCTATAATGATCTCAAGACTCGGTTTTCAAACTCAAAATCTTGTTCTCACCAGAGAAAAACTTACCCAGTCTCAGATACTCACAATTGTGGAAGCGAGCACTTCGCTAGATCAAATTGTACTTACTTCAAAGGTGAACACGCTAAGCAGCATAGCCGCTGTAGATCTGCAACTCAACCCGGTAAAATCATCACAAGAAATTCTTAGAAAAGTACCCGGGTTATTTATAGGCCAGCACGCAGGAGGAGGAAAAGCAGAACAGATTTTCTTACGTGGGTTTGACGTAGACCACGGGACTGATGTTGCCATTAGCGTTGACGGGATGCCCGTCAATATGGTGTCTCACGCACACGGTCAAGGCTATGCAGATTTGCACTTTGTGATACCTGAAACCATCCAGAATATCGATTTTGGTAAAGGCGCTTACTATGCAGATAAAGGGAATTTTAATACAGCCGGCTATGTAGATTTACGTTTAAAAGACCAACTTAACGCCAGTAGTATTTCGTTAGAAGCGGGCCAGTTTAACACCTCCCGATTAACAGGAATGTTTAATCTCATCGATGAGCAAAAACATACCGCTTATGTAGCTTCTGAGATCTACTTAACCGATGGTCCGTTTGATGCGCCACAAAATTTTAATCGGTTTAATGTTATGGGACGTTATGGGTATACCAATGCAAACAACGACAAGCTTACACTTACCGCGTCTCATTTTCAGAGCAAGTGGGATGCGTCCGGGCAAATACCGCAGCGTGCGGTCGATCAGGGTTTAATAGGTAGGTTTGGGGCAATAGACGCTACAGAAGGCGGGCAAACCTGCAGATCTAATCTTAGCCTCAACCACCTTAAACATCTGGAGCATGACGCGATTTTAAAAACCAATGCTTTTGTCTCCAAGTATGATTTTGAACTTTATTCTAATTTCACCTTTTTCTTAGAAGACCCTGTGAATGGCGACCAGATTAAGCAACATGAAGATCGGTTTATTGCAGGTTTACAAAGTGTTTATGAGCAGCGGGAGCTTCAGGTTTCTACTGCCACTACACTCGATTATCAAGCCGGTATTGGGTTTAGATATGATAATGTAGATGATGTAGAACTGGCACATACCCTTAACAGACAGATTACCTTAGACCGTCTCGCCTATGGTGATGTAGATGAGTTTAATGCTTTTGCATTTTTAAATACCGAATTTAAAACCGGTAAGTTCACGTTTAATCCTGCAGTACGATTAGACTATTTTAAATTTGATTATTACAACAAGCTTACCGAAACTTACAATGCGCAAAGCGAGTCTAAAGTTGCCTTTAGTCCGAAATTTAATACGGTCTTTTCCGTGAATCGTAATTGGCAGCTTTCTTTAAAAACAGGAATTGGTTTTCATTCTAATGATGCACGTGTAGTCGTTGCAAATAGCGGAGAAGATATTTTACCGGCTGCATACAGTGCAGACCTGGGAACTATTGTAAAACCTACAGAAAAGCTTGCACTTAACGCTACGTTATGGACGCTTTTTCTCGATCAGGAGTTTGTATATGTAGGTGATGCCGGTATTGTAGAACCTAGCGGAAAAACGCGACGTATGGGTGTAGAGTTGGGAGCGCGCTATCAAGTTCTCGATTGGTTGTATTTCTATACAGATGCTAATTACACCTACGCCCGAAGTACCGAAGAGCCAGATGGAGCAGATTTTATTCCGCTTGCGCCAAAGTTTACCTCTGCGGGTGGTTTTAGTGTAGAAAAGCTAAATGGTTTTTCAGGTTCGTTAGCCTACAGATGG
Source organism: Leeuwenhoekiella sp. NPDC079379 (assembly GCF_044542075.1). Lineage (NCBI taxonomy): Bacteria > Pseudomonadati > Bacteroidota > Flavobacteriia > Flavobacteriales > Flavobacteriaceae > Leeuwenhoekiella > Leeuwenhoekiella sp. NPDC079379. The sequence goes on along the minus strand of NZ_JBITTU010000001.1, from coordinate 349,155 downwards.
CTGGGCGATCGTGCAGCAAATGAGGATGATTCAATCACTGCGGAAGGCTATTTTGTAACCGATTTTAATGTCAATTACAATTGGAACAAATGGACACTGGGCGTAATTGTCGAAAATCTCTTTGACACCCAATGGAATGAAACCCAGTTTGCTACAGAAAGCCGACTTTTTAACGAGCCTGCGGCTGTAGAAGAGATTCATTTTACGCCGGGAACCCCATTTTATTTAAGAGGAAAAGTCACATACAGGTTTTAAATCTGGAGTTAGTAAAAAGAGGGAGTTTATACAGCTTCCTCTTTTTAATTTTGTATTTATCTGGAATATTAGGAGTAAGATTTCTGTTAGTTGTTGTGATTAAACACCCTAAAATCAGTTTTTTATTGCTGTTTTTAATCTTTTTTAAATACCTCAATTTATCAAAATGAATTATTAAGCGTATAAAATACATATTATGTATGCGAGTAATAGAGTATTTACTTAAATTTATAATTAAGTACGCAAACGTTTGAGTACTTTTCAAAAACCAATTTAATACCTATGAAAAAATATTTACTTCTATTGATCTTGAGTGTTACATTTTTCGCGCAAGCTCAGGACACCCTTTTTGGCGCACCAGATGAATTAACTCCTAAAATTAATGATGACAAGACAGTAACCTTTACTTTGAGAGCACCTAAAGCAGACAGCGTACAGGTTACTGGTGCGTTTTTACCATTTACCAAGGTTAAAAGTCCTATGGGTGATATGGATAAAGAGGGTATTGCAAATATGACCAAAGATGAGAACGGTATTTGGTCATTTACTACTCCGGTTTTACCATCAGATTTATATAAATATCATTTTATAGTAGATGGTTTACGTGTTGCAGATCCTACAAATTCTTTTGGTCTTCGTGATGTTTCTGCAATCACAAACTTTTTTATCGTTCCGGGAGATCGTGCAGACTTATATATGGTGCAGGATGTACCTCACGGTACACTTGCCAGTCGCTGGTATGATTCACCGGGTTTAGGTATAGATCGTAAACTATCCATTTATACACCACCAGGTTATGAAGATTCAAAAGCAGACTATCCTGTTTTGTATTTATTACACGGTGCGGGTGGTGATGAAGAAGCCTGGTTAAACCTGGGGCGTACGGTACAAATTCTTGATAATCTTATTGCACAGGGTAAAGCAGAACCTATGCTGGTTGTAATGCCTAATGGTAACGTAGATCAGGATGCTGCACCGGGAGCAGGAAGCAGAGGCTATTATATGCCTACCTTTTTTACTGCAGAAACAATGAATGGTAAGTATGAAGCCAACTTTAAAGATGTGATTAACTTTGTAGAAAGTAATTACCGCGTTAAAGCAGAACAGGCCAGTAGAGCAATCGCAGGTCTTTCTATGGGTGGTTACCACACCATGCATATTTCCCGTTTTTACCCAGGCACTTTTGATTATGTAGGTTTGTTTTCTGCAGCGATTAATCCGCGTGCAGATCAAAGCGGGGTAGGCGTTTATGACGATCTTGATGGTACATTAAAAACACAGATGGAGAAAGGGTATAAACTGTATTATATGGCAATAGGAGAAACCGATTTCTTATATAAAACTAATGAGCTGTTTAGAGCCAGGCTTGATAAATTAGGTATGCCTTATGAATATGTAGAAAATGGTGACGGCCATATCTGGAGAAACTGGCGTATATATCTTTCAGAATTTGTACCTAGATTGTTTCAGGAATAATATTTCGCTTTCGCGGAAAAACAAAAGCCCTTTCATGGTTGAAAGGGCTTTTTATATATTAAAAGCTGTATTATTTGCGAATCTTAACTACAACACCAAATCTTCTAACAACTGTTCTAAAGTAGCTTCCAGATTTTCACTAAAACCCGGATGCGTTTTTGATGTTTGTATTACAGAACTTCGGGTGGCAGTAAGCCACCTAAATCGTTCTGAAGCTTCGAGTTGGGCAATAGGTCCACCAGATTTTTCACCGCAGCTTATCGCTTTAAATGCGTTTAGGTTTTTTTGTACCTGTTCAGTATCTAGTTCAGGACAAAATGCCGAAAGTTTTTGTGCATCAAGCTGATACTTCATATTAATATACCGCGGATTCTTACAATACACAATCACGCCAACATTAAAAAATTCCTCACGTTCAACCTGAGGCACAATGCGTATTACCGCATACTCATATAAGTGCTTTGCGTGCATCTTGTGCGGTTTTAGTGAATACTTCAGATTGGGATAGTCGCGTGCTTAAAAACTCAAAATAAATAGATCTAATCTCCTCTGCGGTTTCATCGTACCCTTCCCAGTCAAGCCATTCCTCCGGGATGAGATTAACGATATTTTGTAAAACTTCAGCTGTTAGTAAAGCTTTTAGTTTTGTATTTGCTTCTTCAAGTGCATTTGCCTGAGGAAGCAATACGTGATCTTTTATCAACCCAAAAGGCGTTTGAGCTCCTTGTTCCCAGTTTGTAAAACTGTGGTGAAAGTACAGTGAGGCACCGTGATCTATAAGCCATAATTCGCGATGCCACATGAGCATATTAGTATTGCGAAATGTACGGTCAATATTGGTCATAAAGGCATCAAACCATACAATTTCTGAAGCCAGTTGCGAATCTACTGTGGTTACAACAGGATCAAAATTTATTGCCCCCGATAAAAAGTGCAAACCAATATTTAAGCCCTGACTTCCTTTTAACAAATCCTGAATTTCCTCATCGGCTTCGGTGCGGCCAAAGGCTTCATCAAGATGCGCGAAAACCACTTCAGGAACTTTAAAACCTAATACTCTGCCCACTTCACAACCTATCAATTCTGCAATCAGCATTTTTACCCCGTGACCGGCGCCTTTAAACTTAACAACATATTTAAAACCGTCGTCAGCATCTGCCACAGCAGGTAGCGAACCACCTTCGCGCAGGGGCGTGATATACCGCGTAACATTAACGTGGCGAATTTCTGGAGTTGAATTCATTCTAGTGTTTTAAGGCTTGTAAAAATAGGTTTTTTGTACGGGCTCTTTTCTTTGAACGTATCTTTAAGAAGCTATAAATACTAAATAGCATATTAGGTAATTGCTTATGAATTCATTTTAGGTCTTGTTTCATTACCTCCTCAAGTTTATAAATAAACTAAGAATTAGGTATATCATACCTAAAAAGAGTAGCTTTAATAGAACTAAATATTACGAATGAAACTTCTTCTTTTTGGTATCGCTGCTTTTACCTTTTTAATATCATGCAAACCTTCCACAGAAAAGAAAGAGAAACCTACTATTAATCGTGAGCAGATCAAAGAGGCTTCTGCGGTTCAGGAAGAACCGGTGTTTGAAACTGAAGCAGATGCAAAACTTGCCTTGATGCAGGGCAACTGGTATAGCACTGAGGATGCTGCATCGTATCTAAAAATCACCGATGATCAACTACTTATGGGATATGAGGGTTCGCAATCGCACTTAGATACGTATACAATAACTATCGTAGATAAATTACCAGAAAACCAACCTTCAAATCCCGATACGCAATATCTGATTCTGACACAAGCAGGTGATTCGATGAGTTATGCTATAGATGAATTAACGGAAGATTCATTAAGACTTTTATATCTGCCCCGAGGTAATTTTTTAACCTACAGTAGAACAAAACAAAAACCCCTTTAATTTATCAAAATGAAAAAAATAGTTTCCGCAATCTGGCTTCACGAGAATTTAAACGACAACAACCTAATCATTTTAGACGCAAGTTTAGGCGCCACTATAGATGGTACCCAAACCGATCTTAATGAGAAAAGTATTCCCAACTCTAGATATTTTGATTTGAAAGCGAACTTTTCTGATGGTAATGCCGCGTTTCCAAATACAATTCCCACAGCAGCAGATTTTGAAGTTGAATGCCAAAAGTTAGGTATAAATAACGAATCAAAAATTGTGGTTTTTGACAATATGGGGGTGTATTCAAGTCCGCGGGTGTGGTGGATGTTTAAGGTAATGGGGCATAAAAAAGTATCTGTTCTTGATGGTGGTCTCCCAGAATGGAAGGCGCAGAGTTTTAGGGTCGAAGAAGGCAAAGAGCTAAACTGGAAACCAGGAAATTTTAAAGCGGTGTTGCAGCAGGAGCTGATAGTAACTTATGAAGAGGTAGTTGCTAATACTAAAAAGCCTTCGTTTTTAATTGTAGATGCCCGTTCTGAAGGACGTTTTAACGGCACCGAGCCTGAACCCCGAAAGCAATTGCAAAGCGGCAGCATTCCACATTCAGTAAATATCCCATATACCGAGGTTTTAGAAAACGGCAAATTCAAAAGCAAAGGCGCGCTTCAGGAAGTGCTTGATGATTCAGTAGAGCAGGATACAGATTTAGTATTTAGTTGCGGATCGGGTTTAACAGCCTGTATTATTATGTTGGCTTCTGAAATCGCCGGTCAAAATAGTAAACGCGTTTATGATGGCTCGTGGACAGAGTGGGCTGAGTTGCAAAACCTCAAAACCGGTTTGTAAATAGAAGCAGGATGCTGCAGGATGAGTTTGTAAGAAGCTTCATTTAATTTGAATCCTTAAAATTGTTAGGATGCACACACAGATTAAATCACTTAGAGTATATACCCATACGTTAGTATTGGTTTTGTTTTTTTTGAGCTTTGGTTTTAGCGGGTGTGCTCAGGAAAAAACCATTATTAATGATACGTTTTGGGACACAGTAGATGGTGAACCTATTTACAGTCAGGGTGGAGGTATTTTTCAGTTTAACAATCCGCAGAGCGGAAAAACAACCTATTACTGGTATGGCGTGCATTATAAAGAAGCCGAAACCTACCGCAACGATCCCAGTGTTACCTTAGAAAGAAATCATTTTGAAGGTGTGACCTGTTATTCTTCTACAGATCTGGTAAACTGGAAATTTGAAAAACATGTGTTTACTAAAGAAGCGGTAGATTATGAGAACAATCCTACCTGGTTGGGACGTATGGGTGTAGCTTATATACCCGAAATTAAACAGTATGCTATACTTATTCAGCATGGGAAAGGGGTTTTGATTGCATTGGCAGATTCGCCCACAGGCGATTTCAAAACCCATCGGGAAATTGATATGACAGATCGAATTGGCACGCCCAATACTGGAGATCAAACCGTTTTCACTGATCCTGCAACGGGTAAATCCTATCTCGTGTATTCTTACGGACAAGGGCGGAATAAAATTTACCTTTCGGAAATTGGTATTCGTGATGGCAAAGTAGACCTACTTGATTGTATTGAAATTTTTAGAGGAGCCAGCCGCGAAGGCAATTGTATGTTTACCTACAACGGTAAATACTATATGGCAGCATCTAATATTTACGGCTGGGACAGTTCGTTTGCTTATTATCTTGTAGCAGACGACATTTATGGTCCGTATTTACCCACAAACGAGATGAAAATAATGCCAGGTAGTGAGCAGGATTATGCGCACATTACCCAAACGGGTTTTTTCTATACCATAGCGGGAAGCGAGCAGGAAACTGTGTTGTATTGTGGTGATCGCTGGGCAGAATTTGCAGGCAACGGTCTCGGATACAACCAGTGGTTTCCCTTATCTTTTGAGGGTGAAACACCATATTTTAATTCGTTGAGCGCGTGGAGTCTTGATGAGCAATCTGGAAACTGGACTGTCGCCAAAACCAATAATTACGTAAAAAATGGCAGTTTTGAAGCCGATCGCCGTCACATTCCCAGCAATAACAAACCGGTGCAGGAACAGCTTTTAGGTTGGAATACTGAAATACTAAAAGGGAATTCCATTTCCACCACTGCCGCAAGTTCTCCGGTCTTGAATTACTTTAATACGGAAGCAGACCGCAAACAGGTGGTGGGCGAAAAAAGCCTGTACATTAGTGATGCTATCCCTTTTGAGCGGGTAATCTGTCAGGAAATAACGGCAACACCCTACGTTGATCTTCCTGACGGAACCTATACGCTAAGCGCGAAAGTCAAGAACACCGAAGGTTTTCTTAAGCTACAACTTTTTGCGACTAGCGCAGGAAGCACGCGAACACTAGATTTTAAAGCGGCAACTGCAGAGTGGACGAGCATCAGCTTATCAAACATCAACATACAAAATGGAAGCGTTACTATAGGTTTTGAAGTGAAGGCTCAGGCTGGTGTAGAAGCCATCATTGATGAGGTTACTTTAATTCGAGAATAATTTTCTGTCACAGCGTCTGTACTGATTTCATTTAATTGAGCGTGTCACACTGAGCCTGTCGAAGTGCATTCGAGATACAACTAAAGATATTTTTTGAAAGATTAAGAAAAGAAAGGAACATATCAACTTCTATTCCTCTTTCTGTTCTTTTGCCTTGATGCCAAAGAACCAAAAAATCAAGGCTCACAAGACGGTATCTAAATTTTTCGTTCGCTGCACTGCATGCGCTTAACTCGGCCGGCGCACCGGCCTCAAACAGAACCGCCTGCGACGTTTCGCTCACTTCAAATTTTACGATATCTTCTTGTAGCCGTTATACCAGTAGAATAGAAAATGTAGGTCATTTTGTAGAAAACAGACATTTTAATAAAAATCGTTGTAGTAAAAATGACTATATTCAATATTTAAAACTTTAATAGCAGTATTATGAGCAGTATTCCAAGGCGTAGATTCTTACAGCAAACCACTTTAGCCACCGCAGGACTGGGACTTTCAGGTTCTCTTTTAGCAAATCCACTATCGTTTTTTGGCGCAAATGACCGAATGAATTTTGGCGTTATAGGGTGTAACGGTATGGGTTGGTCTAATATGCAGGCACATTTAAAAATTCCCAACGTTAACTGTGTGGCATTGGCAGATGTTGATCAGCGGGTTTTAGACCGTCGTGCAGGTGAAATCAAGAAAATGACCGGTAAGGCACCTAAACTTTATACCGATTACCGCAAAATGCTTGAAAATAAAGATATTGATGCGGTCATCATAGGCACGCCAGACCATTGGCATTGTCTGAATATGGTAGATGCGGTGCAGGCGGGTAAACACGTGTATGTAGAAAAACCGTTGGCAAACAGTATTGAAGAATGTAATGTGATGCTTAAAGCGGCAAATGCCTCAGACCGTATGGTGCAGGTAGGCCAGTGGCAGCGCAGCGGCCAGCAATATGACCAGGCTATTAAATATGTACAATCGGGGAAGCTGGGACAGATCCGTTTAGTGAAATGTTGGGCATATCAGGGTTGGATGAATCCGGTACCGGTCAAACCTAATAGCACTCCACCAGAAGGTGTAGACTATAAAATGTGGCTGGGTCCTGCACCCGAGCTTCCGTTTAATGAAAACCGTTTCCACTTTGATTTTAGATGGTTTTGGGATTATGCAGGCGGCCTAATGACCGACTGGGGTGTGCACGAACTCGATATTGCCTTGTTTGCGATGGGTGCAAAAGCTCCAAAATCTATTATGGCTTCGGGCGGAAAGTTGGCCTATCCCGATGATGCTTCCGAAACTCCAGATACCCTACAGACGATTTATGAGTTTGATGGGTTTAACCTGTTGTGGGAACACGCTACAGGTATAGACGGCGGAAATTACGGGCGTAACGAGGGCATTGCCTTTATAGGAAATAACGGTACACTTGTGGTTAACCGTGGCGGCTGGGAAGTAATTCCTGAAGGAAAACGCAAAGACGACGAGTGGATTACAAAAACTGATCGCGTAGAGCTTATTAAGCCCGAAGGCAATGCGCTAGACAATCACGCCAAAAACTTTGTTGCCGCCATACGCGACAACGACGCGTCAAAACTGGCCTGTGGTGTAGAAACCGGAAGTATCGCAGCCATAACCGCACATATGGGTAACATTGCTTACAAAACCGGAAATAAGATATATTGGGACGCCGCAAGCGGCTCGTTTAACAACGCAGAGGCAGATGCACTGGTAAAAGCACAGTACCACAACGGCTGGAAATTACCTACGGTTTAACATTAGCTTATTCTAAACCGTATCATAGGAAGTGATACGGTTTTTGCTAGTTTTAATGTTGTTATCTCATCACTTGCGCTGCGTTTACAGAAGAGCTCTTGTCACATCGAGCGCAGTCGAGATGCCTTTGTTAACTATCAGGGTGACTGTATTGTCTCTCACAGCTTAGGGAGCTTTTTAAATACTAGTTTAATTGGGGTTATTTAGCGGATTTATCCCCTTTTTTAAGTTTAAATCAAGGGTTTACGGAAAACTGTAGTTTTTAATTTTGGAGAATGAGTAGATTTGAAATAAATCATTAGACAGTCAATTTACTTGTTATAATTCTGATAGTGAAGTATTTGAAGTATGTTTATGTAGATATAATAGTTAGGCAACACACTGAAAAAACCATAGAGAACAATGAAAATAAGTTTTACAGAAGATGTAACAAAGGACAATGTCGTTAGAGTACTTTGCAGTTCTTGTATGAATAATACAAAGCATAAAATCCTTAAATCAGTTATAGAACAAGGAACTGAAGCTTGGGATTCAACTCACGATTTTCATTGGGAAACTGATTTTGAAATTATTCAATGTCTTGGATGTGAAACAGTATCATTTAGAACTCATTCAATAAATTCTGAACACGACGACCACGACGGTCGTTCAATTCCAACAATACGAATTTACCCTCAAAGAAGTAAAGAAACTTTGGTTGTCAAAAATTATATGAATGTTCCGTTCAATCTTCAGCGAATTCATAGAGAAACAATAGAGAGTTATAATTACGGAAATTTGACTTTATGTGGTGCAGGTGTTAGAGCATTAGTTGAGGGAATTTGTAAAGAAAACAGAATTACCGGAGGCAATGTCCAATTAACGAGAAATGATGGTTCTACGTCAACAATAAGAAAAACAAACCTACAAGGTAAAATTAATGGACTGCATGAAAATGGAAAATTAACAGCAGAAAATGCGGAAATATTACATGAACATAGATTTTTGGGAAATGAAGCTGTTCACGAATTGTCAACGCCCTCTAAAGATGATTTAAAACTTGCAATTGAAATTGTTGAAAATGTCTTTGACACATTATATGAAATACCGAATAAAGGTTTGACTTTAAAAAGAAAACTACTAAATTCCTAAAAAAGACTATGCTTAACAATGACTATTAGTCATCGTAATTACTTATCTCAAAAACATTGGCTACAATCTCAAAAAATAACTAATAAAGAATGAAATTAAAGTTTCAAGCAAACATCGAGAGAATAAAAGATTGTCCTGCGAATAATGAGCGTGGCGAAAAAATAGTTTTTAGATGTGTCGAAAGTGAATTGTCTGAAAAGTCATTTATTCCAAATGCAGTTCTCTTAAAACCAAAGTTTCAAGATCACTGTATTGCTTGGGGACTTTCGGTATTCAGTACTTTCGATTCAGCAAACGAAATGTTGAAAAACTTGTCTAAAAATAAAAGAGTAAATTATAAAAAAATTGCTCAAGCCAGAATTACAGATGAGCACGGAATAAAATATGGTTCGAAAAACAAGAAGCACTATACCTTTTTTCCAAAAGAAGAACTTAATGTAATTGAAAATTTCAAAATTGTAGTCGGTAATGAATAGACAAAAATCACTTAGCGACTTTGATCTAAGCTTATTCAAGAAAATAGAGGATATTATTTATTTAGATGAACCAATATTAACGCATCTAACTAAAAATGGTAAACACTTCTTACTTTATCTTGTTGATACAGTTGAAAATATAGACATCTATTTAATGTTCGAGTTAGAGGAGACTACAATCTTCGAATACCTAACAAAACAAATTACTTTAAGAAATGTTATTAGTTCCAATCAAAATTTGATTTATAAAATAGAACAAGATTTTGAAGGTTTGATAATAAATACAACTTTGACACAAAGCCATTCTCTGTCAGAATCCTATTTACCCTCTAATGACTCTTATCTAACTTATGATCCAGCAAATGATTCTTATTACTACACTCTTATTAAAAACTTTGAAGCAAAAACATATTTAAGATCACTACAAAGAGATGCTTTCTACATTCGTTTAGCACCAACAAATGAAAAATATGCTGATACGATCGGATTTAACGAATTGGTTGGAGAATTACTGAAAAATATTTCAAGCTCATTTAAAAGTTTTCTCAAAGCAGATTTCTTTGAGTCTTTCAAAGAAAAATTGACAGATGAAAAAAAATTAAATTCTTTCTTTAATAGATTATCGGATGACCTTGATTATAGAATGGTCGATTTAAATTTCAGGAGTTTTGAAATTGGTCTTGCTGTTGATAAAGTAATGAAGCAATCAATTGAAGACACCAAGGTAAGGGAATGGGCTATGGACGTTGGTTACAAATACAAAGAGCTTGTTTTGGATGAGGACTACGACGAAGAAAATGTTCAAATAATTATATCGAATTACACCAAGGAGGATAGAAAGAAAATTTTTGAGCCTATTTTCAAAATTATAGAAAATCCAAACTTTCAACTTCAAATCAAAAACTCAAAATCTAAGCCTTATTCAATAATCAAGTTAAAAGATAAATCCGTAATTCAAAGAATCGTTCCACCTGCTGCTATGGGAACTGATGAGGATGGTAAGCTGAAAGAATACGAAATTATCCAAGTTACTACAATCAAGGAAAAAGATAAGGTTAGAAAATCCATTCGATTAGATGATAATACATTGTTCGAATCCTCAAGTGCTAAGCAATACATTCTTAAGAAAAGTGATTTTGCGAAGTTTGACTTCGATTTGGGATTTGACGTAAATATCCCTTTAGATATTTCAACTGAAAATGGTCAAATTATATTAAAAACAAATTACGATGGTGTCAACTTTTCTAAAACTTTAGATGCTGGAAAATTTGATGACGGCTTGAGACAAATAATATCTTCTATTTATGAATATATTTTGAATAAGGAGGAGTAAAGACATATTGCTAATATTAAGAAAAAATACTAGCTAGCACCTTAGGGTTGGACATTTTAAAAAATAGTCAAATTTAAAAAGGCGACTTTTCCTAAACCTAGAATTAATTGCTAATTCAAAAGTTACGAGCCATTTATAAAAGCGTAAACTTATGGATGGAAAGAGAATCCAAAAATACTGGTCACGTGAGATAGACTCATTAGTGCAGACTGATAGATAATTTGAATTACTTATTCCAAGCGATAAAGTTGACGGGTCTGCACACAATGGAGAAGACGGACGTTTTGTGGAAGATTTGATATCAGAGTATTTACGAAAATACTTTCCAAAATCTATCTAAGTTTTAACTGGATTTATTTTAAGACCAGCAGTTAAAACTGGATTAAAATTCAAAGTCAGAAGAAATGAGACTGACTCTCACTCTACGCGACTTGACGTTATAATTTATAATAGCTCAGAATATCCGATTTTTCAAAGATTTGGAAATAGCGTAATCGTCCCGCCAGAAGGAGTTTTAGGGATTATTTCTGTTAAGAAACATCTTAATGATACAGATATAAAAAAAGAAAGTCTTGCCTTACTAAATACTTCTAAACTGTGCCGAACTTACTCTAAGAATGGAACTCTTTTAAGAGGGCCATTTTTAGGATTGGTATCAGTTAAATCTAAAATTAGCAAATTAAACCCGACCACTGAAGATTGGATATTTTAAAAATTAAAAGAAGTTTATGATACAAATCCTGCACCTGTATTTGATGACTTAATTGGGTATGTAGGTTCTCTGGACGAATGGAGTATTTTTAAGAGACGGCCCTCAAAGAATTCTAAGGAAGCAGATTATATCTATTTTAATCATTCAGATTACGAAAGTCATTTAGGACTGCAATATCTTTTAACAGGAATATTGAGTGTTTATTATGATGAAACACGAAATTCTGTAAATAGACCTGGAATTACAGCATTCCAATCTGGAAGAGATAGAGATAAATCCTTAGGTAAAGTGAAAATTGATCGATTAAGATAATAAAAACTAGTTTTTAAAAGGACTTATGTGAAAAACAGTTCTTCTAATTTAATTTGATATACCTTTTTCCAATCTTGTTTTGTAAACTATACCGTCATCCTAAATTTAGTTTAGAATCTCACAAGCCCTTCCAGCTAAGCAGGATGCGATGCTGAAACCAGTTCAGCATGACGACGAGTACCCTTAAACTTTTCACCTCTAACCATTAAATCTTAACTCATAACCCGCTTCCGCAGTTGTCGTTTTTTAAAATAACGTAGCGAAAAATAAAGTATCACTGCCAGCGGTAATGCGATCATTAAATAGCGCAACGACATATCTAACGTGGTGTTGATTTCGCCCGAGGCAGAGATTGCAAAACTCCCTATAGAAGTAATGATATAAAGCAAACCGCCCATTAGTCCGCCTGCGATACCGGCATTCCCCGGGAAGAAAATCATATTTTGGGTAAAGTAATTAGTAAACAAAAAGCCCGAGCAGATGTGTATGAGAAAGGCAAAGGCTACGAGCAGCACGAGGTTATCTACAAAGCTGGCGAGCGTGATAAATACTCCTATAATTCCTAATTGTATCAAGGAGACTAACCGTATTTTTTTAGCAAAAGCTATTGGTGTAAACTGTTTGCTCAGGATACCGCCTATCATCCAGGAAAGTCCCAGAACCAGTGTGCAGTACCCAATAATTACCGGGCTGTAATTAAAATGATGTTCTACGACAAACGGCCCGGCGATGTTAAACACCATCACCACCGAGTAGGCAAATCCCAATACCAGAATTCCCAAAATAAAGCCGGGATTTTTAAGCATCGCCATATACAACAGCGAGGTTTTCTTAAGGTTGAATTTCTTGTAATTGCGTATGGTTTCTCCGCCCCAGATAAGTTCTGCTCCAAAAAGTACTGCGGCATAAATTGTGAGAAAGTAAAAGTTAGACTGCCAGCCAAATTGTTCCTCAAGAAAACCACCCAGAAATGGGGCGATAATAGGTCCGCACGACCAGACAATGGTAAAGAAGCTGAGGTAGTGCTTCCGCTCTTTGTCGTCGTAGAGGTCTACAAAATAGGCGCGTTTAGCAACTACAATAAACGCAGTCGCAATCCCCTGTACAATGCGCAACAGGCTAATAACCGCGACTTCGTGGGTAAAGGTGACCGCAAGGCTGCTTAAGAGTAAAACAACCAGCGAGATCATCACTGGTTTACGCCGGCCAATGCTGTCTGCTACAGGACCCACAAACAACTGGGCAAAGCCATAACTCAGGAAAAAGCAGGTGAGTGTAAACTGTATGCTTTGTTCTGAGACGTTGAGGTTGCGCGCCATAGACGGAAAGGACGGCAAATAAATATCGGTCATAAACCCAGATAGGGGAATCGACAAAAAAGTGATGATTGTTGCAATTTTCTTTCGGGATTGGGAGGCGTCACGTAGGTGCATGGGCATTTCTTTAAAAGTTCCACTCCTTTTAAAGAGGGGATGTATGCGCCAAAGGCGCAAAAGGGATTGTTTGAATTGCTGGAGCAGCGGTTGGCACCACCCCGTTTGAATCTGAATTTCTAAACGGAATTAAAATTAAAACTCCCCTCCTCAGAGAGGAAGGGAGCCTTTAGTATTTCAAATTTTAATAGATGTAGGCCGTCATTCTAAACTTGTTTCAGAATCGCATCGTAACGGGTTCAAGCTGAATGAGAACCTGAATCAAGTTCAGGTTGACGATTTAATGCGTTCCGTCTTTTAGAAGCTCAGGAAATTTTGCCTGAAAACGCTCTAACCTTGGGATCGATACATTTTGAATGTAAGGATTCTCGGGGTGTTGTCTTTCGTAATTTTGGTGATAGCCTTCAGCTTCCCAAAATTTATCAAAAGGTTTAACTTCCGCAGCAATGGTAGCGTTAAGTTCTTCAGCTAAAGCAGCTTTTTTGTCGTCTATAATTTTCTTTTCGGCATCGTTTTGATAGAAAATGATTGAGCGGTATTGCGATCCTTTGTCAGGTCCCTGCCCATTTGCCTGTGTAGGATTTTGTGAGCCAAAATATACATCTACAAGTTGGCTAAAACTTACCACACTAGGATCATATATAATTTTTACAGCCTCTGCGTGACCTGTTTTACCGGTATTGCTTTCTTCGTAAGTTGGGTTTTTAGTATGACCACCGGCGTAACCTGAAACAGATTCTTTAACACCTTTTACACTTTCATAAACTGCTTCAACACACCAGAAACATCCGCTAGCAAAATAAGCAGTGGCTTCTTTTTGTGAAGTAGCCGCTTCAATTTCATCTTTCGGAATAAATTTTAATGCAGCAGAATTTATGCAGTAGCGTAAGCCTGTAGGCTCTGGGCCGTCGTTAAAAACGTGACCTAAATGTAAACCAGTTTCTTTTTCAATCACCTCATCACGGCTCATCCCAAGACTGTTGTCTTTTACCCAGATTACAGCGTCTTCATCTATAGGAGCATAAAAGGCCGGCCATCCTGAACCCGAATCAAACTTAGTATCTGAGCTAAAAAGAGGTTGCCCGGTTGCAGCGCTCACATAAATACCTTCTGCGTGGTTGTCGAAAAATGCATTTTTAAAAGGAGCTTCTGTTCCTTTTTTAACCATAATGTCATATTGCTCTTCAGAAAGTTGTGATTTCCATTCGGCATCTGGTTTAGCATCTGGGAAGGTAGAATTCATCGCCATATCTGACGTGTCAGAAACGCTTGTTTTACCCTGTTTGCCATCTGCACACGAGGTAAATAATAAACTTAGTGCGATAGTCGCTGCCAGTAATGCTGAAAATAAGATTCTATTTTTCATAATCTTTTTAATATAAACGCTTTTTAAACGCTTCCGGTTTTTGCCTTTGACGTAAAGTGGGGTTTTAACTTTCTTAAAGCTCTGCCAAATTTAGAAGTTTTTTTGAGGTAATCCTTCGGAATAAAATGGGGGTTATTTTAGAGCGTCGAGATAATTTCTAAAATCCTGCGTATCATAATCTGCCATACCCATATGGGTAAGTGCGAGATGGCCTTGAGCATCTATACATATCGTGGTAGGCAGACTGCCGGTATTATACATGTCGGGCAGATCGTTTGCAATGCGGTAAATAGGAAAGGTGTAGCCTTTTTTTGCTTTAAAATCTCGTGCCTTCTGAAAGTCTGTATCAAAAGAAACCAGCACAAAATTTACTTCGTCTTTTTGATCCTGATATAAATTTGAAATTCCGGGCATTTCTGCAATACAGGGCGGACACCAGGTCGCCCAGAAATTAAGAAAAATGGGTTTATCACTAAGGCTTTTAAGGGAAACCAATTCATTTTGTTCGTTGTAAAAAGAAACGTCTAAATCTGCTTTTACCAAAGCTTCAGAATCTGTAGCATCAGTATTGTTTTTAGTCTGCTCCAGATCGGGATTGAGGAGTCCTGTTTTAAGCATACCGCGTTGTACAAGGGCAAGAACCTGCACATTAAGGCCGGTGGCAAAAAATGTTATGATGACCCCAAAAAGAAGAACCAGTCTTAAAATACGTTGAGACATACTGTTCATACACTTTGATTTAATTAGAAACGCAGCACAAGATATGCGCTGCGTTTAATAATAGGTTCTAAGAATCAACTTATTTATTTGTGTAAAAAGCTTCGGGCCTGGCTTCGGTGCTTAGTCTTATTTCTTTAAAGTCAACCGTATTTCGAGGTTCTGTAAGTTTTCCATTTTCAGAAGTATACCAGGAAATTGATTTTGGTAAACGTATATGCTCTACCAGAGTCCAGTTGTCATATGCTATAAAATTAACCGCATCAGATTTCTCTGCCGCGCCAAATGTTGCAGTATAGCCTAACCAGCGCATTTGATAGGTTTCTAAATCGTAGTATAGGTAATATTCATCATTAGAAGATGATCCTATCTGAGCTTCAAAATTTATTTTAAGACCGAGATAGCTCGTGTCATTTACTACAAGATCTTCGGTTTGCTCATAGATAATACCTTGATCTGCCAGTACAAAAGGCATGGCGTAAAAATAAAACATCAGGTTGTGATAAAAGTCTGCATTTCCCTTATAGGTCTGCTCAGGATCACGTAGCCACGCTTTATTACCATCATATCCCATCGAGACAGTACCCATATCAATATGGTCTTTTCGTGAGTGCAAATCTATGGTGTGCACCTCATCTGTATTAGGCGCTTTGTCTATTGTAAATGTTAGTGTTTGATAGGTTTTCCAGGTATCCAGACCACCGTGTGCATTAAGAATTTTAAGTAAAATCTCAGGGTAATTTGTAGTTTCTTCAACTATAGCTTGCGTTATAGTAACCGGTTGTTGCTCTTTTTTAGAGTTGCATGAGAGACAGATTATAAAAAGTAATGCCAGTGCTGTGTATTTCATAAGGTGGTTGTTTAAGAGGTTTTAGTCCACAAGCATTCACAAGTCTTACAACACCTCTAGAATTAGTTTTAAAAATTCTTGTAAACTGACAAAAGTCATAAAATAGGGAAGAATCGTCCGGTACTTTTACCCTGTAAATTAATAGTAATTTAAATTTTCAGGTATGACCACATTTTCAAAACTTCAAAACGATTTTACCCATAATATAATGGGATATTCTGCTCTGGGTATCATTCTAAGCACTTGTTTAGGTTCTGTAGCTGTATTTAGTGTATTGCATTTTGGGCACGGTTTAGCACAAATGCTGTTGGTTATGGTTTCGGTAATTTTATGCAGTTTACATAACGCAGCAATTTTAACCGTTCAAAAGCCTCAACTTATTTTTAAATTACTTGGCGTAAGTATTGTATCGAGTATTTTAATTATCGCTGGCAGCTTGGTGATTTAATAGTTTCTTTAAAATATATAATACAAAACCTCAGAATTTTACTCCTAATTTTCTGAGGTTTTCTTTTTACTGAAACCCTACGGCAAACATAAACAAGTATAGATGATTGAGTTGTTTTGTCTAATTTTGAAATATGACAGACCATTCAGAATCGCGATGTGATAACTGTATTATTAGAGAGTTAAATGCGCTTAAAGCTTTGAAGAAAGAAGAGCTCAAACAAATTTCTGATAGTAAAGTGAGTCGTAGCATCAAAAAAGGGGAGGCTATATTTAAAGAAGGCGAAAAGCTGAATGGTGTTTTTTGTGTGCGTAATGGCGTTTCTAAACTTTCTAAGCTTAGCGAAAACGGTAAGGATCAAATCGTAAAAATTGCTTCTAAAGGCGAGGTAATGGGACAGCGTTCTCTTATTGCCGAAGAAGCCTCAAATCTTAGTGCGGTTGCACTCAACGATATGCAGGTTTGTTTTATACCGAAAGAGAATTTTACCGAAAGTCTATCTAAAAACCCAGAATTTATACAAGCCTTGCTCATAAATATGGCTCGCGAACTCAAACTGGCAGACGACGTTATTGTAAATATGGCTCAGAAAACTGTTAACCAGCGTCTGGCCGGAATTTTACTTTATCTCGATACCCATTTTGGCACCGATGCAGACGGGTTTCTCAATCTCGTTTTGTCACGAAATGACATCGCAGATGTGGTAGGCACCGCTACCGAATTGTGCATACGGTCGCTTGCTAAGTTTAAAAAGAACGGACTTATAGAAACCGTAGGGAAGCGTATTAAAATTATTGATAAAGCCTCACTTACTCAAGTCAGCGATGGTTTGCTTTAAGCGTTAATTCAGATTTTTTAGAAATCTATTTAAGCTTCGGCGTGTAGCTATTCATATCCTCTCTTGTAAACCTATTTTCACCATTTTTATTTGAATCATAAATCCTGATTCGTTTTCATTCCTTTAAAATAATTTCGTTTTTAATTAATGCCGCAAATCCTAACGGTTATGGGAGTTCCAGTAATTACTGGGAAATTTGATTAATAAAATTGATTATTTTTATTTGTACTTAATCTAAATAAGTATAAGTTTGCACCTCAATTAAACGTTGATGAAGCAAAAATTAATTTTCTTAATACTTCTGTTTCCGGTTTTGGCAGCTGCACAATACGACATTAGCGGTGTGGTTAAAGATGCAAACGGATACCTAGTTGCTAATACCAGCATTCAATTAAAACATGCTAAATATGGCCAACGTGTAGTATCTAATGAAGCCGGAATTTATGTTTTGAAAAGTATTCCATCAGGAACCTATACGTTAGAAATATCATCAGGAGATTTTATAGGCTTTGAGCAGGTGACTGTAAAAAATACTCCGCTGCGTTTTGATATTCAGCTAAAAAATGATAAAGATTATGAGCTTGATGAAGTTGCTATTCAGGGTGAATCTTTAAAGACAAAAATTGAGAAAAAAGGCTTTGCAGTAAATATTATAAATACTGAAGAAGCCAGCCAGCGTAACATACAAACTAACGAATTGCTCAATACTACCGTTGGGGTTAAGATTCGTCAAAATGGGGGATTAGGTTCTAATGTTGAATATTCCTTAAACGGACTTTCAGGAAGTGCGGTACGTATTTTTATAGATGGGATTCCTATTTCGACCTTTGGCTCGTCATTTAATCTAAATAGTATTCCACCTTCGTTAATTGAGCAGATCGAAGTGTACAAGGGTGTCGTGCCCGGTTATCTAGCCGATGATGCTTTAGGAGGAGCTATAAATATTGTTTTGGACAAAACTGCCAACACACACTTGAATGCTTCCGTTTCTTATGGGTCATTTAATACTTTTCAAACAAGTGTAAACGGGTTGTATCGTTTTGAAGATTCGGGTTTCACCGTTAAAGCTTCTGGTTTCCATAATTATTCAGATAACGATTATAAGGTTTCGGGTAGAAGTGTTGTAGTTGCAGGATTAGGGGGTGTACAAACTCCTATTACGGCTCGTAGATTTAACGATGCCTACCGCTCAACCGGAGGAATGGTGCAATTAGGATTTACCAATGTAAACTGGGCAGATCAATTTTTTGTAGGCTTTACCGGTTCTGACGATTACAAAGAAGTACAGCACGGTGCATTTATGACGATAAGACCGTATAAAGGTCGTTTTCTAGAGTCTGACGCGACGCTTGCAAATCTTACGTACCAAAAGCAAGATTTATTTGTAGAAGGTTTAGATCTTAATATAAATGGATACTACGGTAAACGTAATCGTCAGGTTAATGATACGGTAGCTGCAGCATATAGCTGGGCGGGTGAGCGTGCAATTGACTTTAGAGGTAACGAATTTGAATATCTGTGGGGTTCTCAACAAGAGGGTGGTCCTACACTTGCAAAAATTAAGCGAAATGTAGCGTCTATACGTACGGGATTATCTTACGCAGTAAATGACAATCATAGGTTTTTGCTTAATCACGTGTACAGTGGGATTGATCGGGAAGATAGCGATGAACTCGTATCCCTTTTAGAAAATACATTTATAGGTACTAGAGATTTACATAAAAATATTTACTCTTTTACCTATGAATTTAATGCCTTTGATGATAAGCTAGAAGCCAGTTTGTTTGGTAAGCACTATCAGCAAAAATCAATTAGCGTTGACCCGGCAATAACAACCGATGCAAATGGTGATAGTCAACTTGTAGATGAGGTGGTAAGTAGTAACAAAACCTATGAGGGTTACGGGTTTGCACTTTCTTATGCAATTTTGCCTGAGCTCACCTTACTTACTTCTGCAGAGAAAGCCATACGCTTACCTAATGAGACCGAAATTTTTGGAAATGATGGAGATAATGTAGTTGCTAACTCTAGTATAAATCCTGAGCAAAGTAACAACTACAACCTTGGTTTTAGATTTGGTTCGTTTACTATTAAGAAGCATCAGTTTACGGTTTCTACAAATTTATTTTCCCGAAATATAAAAGACAGAATAGGACTTCCTATTGAAAACTCATCAAACATAGACGATGAACTAATCGTCTACGTAAATCAGGGAAGCGGAACTTCTAAAGGGTTTGATGCGCAATTAAACTATAACTATGATAGAAACTTCGGATTCAATTTTAATGTTTCAAAATTTGATCTAAAAATAGAAAATCGCGGAGCTGAAGTAGATGTTCCCAATACGCCTTTTCTTACTATGAATGGTAGTCTTAGATATTCATTTAAAGACTTCATACAAAAAGATGCTCGTTTAAATCTGTTCTACACCCTGTATTATACAGATGAGTTTTCCTATCTCGTACCCCAAGGATCAAACACTGTGGGCGACGAATTTTTTAAAGTGCCTGAGCAATTACAACAGGATTTTGGGTTGAGCTACAGCTTTCCTAAAAACAATCTTGTAATGAGTTTTGATGTCAAGAATATTTTTGATAAGCCGGTGTTTGATAATCTTTCGGTACAAAAACCAGGAAGAGCTTTCTACTTAAAACTAAACTATACAATCAATAAATTTTAATTACTAAAGTAACTATTATGAAACGTAATTTTTTTAATATTAAATATATAGCAGTAGGAGCACTGCTTACAGGTCTTATGGCATCTTGCAGTACAGACGATACGAGCGTAGATACAGATCCCGGTACAGATCCTGTAGCAGAATCACGATTTATCACCATTGCAGCTGCACGAATGGGTACAGACGCGGGAGATGGAAATGGCGGAACTTCTATTTTCTCGATTACGAGTGAGCAGGCAAAAGATCCTAACTTTTCTGTAGACGCTTTTAACAACGGGTTTACAGTACCTTCTAACAGAACGGCGCGTTTACAGTCTTCTGAAGATGGTAGCACAATTTTTAATATTAGTTATGCAGGGGATACCGGTGGTAACTACTCAAAATTTAAAGTAGAAGGGGGTCAGGTTTATACAAAGGTAGGTTCTGATATTAGTATCGAACCTTATGTAGGATCTGCACCACGATGGATTAAATTATTTGATGGAGACCAGACCGGAGCTGCGGTATATGTAGATACTGAAAATATAATTGATGACAATGATACGCCAGATATAGTTACAGATGACTTCTATGTACGTACCGAAGCAACAATGGGTGTTGTAACTTTAGATTTAGAAAACTCGTTAATAAAGAATTTTGAAGAGTCTAGCCTAAGACTCACTGCAGAGGAAGAAGCAGAAGGATATTATATCTCAAGAATAGATATGCCTACTTTAAATGCTGCAGGAGATAAATTATACATAGGAGCGCGTTTAAGTAAGGTAAATCCTGATACAGCAGAAAGTGAGTCTGACTATGAGATTTTAGGATCTAAAACGATCGTGTTAGATTATCCATCATTATTAAATCCTACGGTTATTACTTCTAATGTAGGATTAGGTAATACAAATGGATACAGAAGTATCAACTCTTTTCTTTATAATGGAAGCGTTTACCAGGCAAATCAAGGCGATCCTCAAGGTTCGCATATCCTAAAAATAAATGCAGACAATACGTATGATGATTCGTATGTATTTAATTTTGATGATGCATTAGGTATAAATGATGCATACATATTAGCGTGGAGACCAGCAGCTAACGGAAAAGCTATTGTTGCTTATCGTCACGCAGGTTCAGCAGAAGGTGTTGCAGGAGCTCAAGGATTTTTTGCATTAGTAGATTTAGAAGCTAAAACCGCACAAAAAATTGATGCTATACCTTACGATCCTGACTTTTACTTATTTCAATATCAAGGATTTGTAGTAGATGGTAACGATATTTATGTGACTCAGGCTCCCGTAGGTAAAAATGGAAACATCTATGTTATTGATACAGAAACCGGCGCAGTTACAAAAGGAGCTGAATTGGTAAATACTACAGGAAGTCACTTTATAGGTGTATTCTAATAGTAAGCATTTAGAACAACTAAAAAAAACCCGTATGCTACGGGTTTTTTTGGTTTTATTGGATGTTGAGTTTAGTACGTCTTTAAAAAAAATGCCCGCTTTAGCGGGCATTTGTAGTTTCTAAACAGAAATAACTTTATTTTATTTCTGTGATAAAATCTTCTTTAGGTGTACGCACTTTTTTCATATTAACTAACCAGTCATTGTCTGCATCGCGGTAACCTAGCGTAAGAAGAAGTGTGCTCTTATATCCGCTATTTTCAAGGTTTAAAAGTTCATCTACTTTAGGAGGTAAAAATCCTTCAATAGGAGTTGCATCTACTTTTTGCTCTGCCGCTGCTGCGATAGCCATAGCAAAAGAAATATAACTTTGTTTAGAAGCGTGGTCTGCCTGCCACTCTTTACCTAATGGCTCGTAAAGCCCCATTATAGTTGCTTTGTAATCATCCATAGTAGAATGAGGCAGTCCGCGCTCATCCATGGTATAGTTAAATACTTCAGTCACACGCTCATTAGAATACCCATCCCAGGCAGCAAAAACTAGCAAGTGAGAGCAGTCTATTACCTGACTTTGACCCCAGGCTACTTCTTTTATTTTAGCAAGTAATTCTCTGTTTGAGATTACAAATACTTTATAGGGTTGTAAACCAGATGAAGACGGTGCAAGACGTGCCGCTTCTAGTATATAATCTAATTTCTCCTGCGGTATCTGCTCACCGTTCATTTTCTTAGCAGCATAGCGCCATTGTAGATCTTCTAATAAACTCATTTCTATTGTCTTTAAATTTTCTGCAAAATTAGTAAAGGTTGGTGACATAAAGTAACTTTGTGAACTAAAGTGATAGTGACATAAGAGTAACCATTAAAGAGATTCAAATGAATTTAGAAAACAACATCACCTGCAGTCAGAAAATACGTGCTATACACGATACTATGGACGTTTTAAGCGGAAAATGGAAAGTCTCAATAATAGCCTGTTTATGTTATCAAGGTATGCGGTATTCTGAATTACTGCGCGAGGTAAAAGGAATCTCGGGGAAAATGTTAAGCAGGGAGCTTAAAGATTTAGAAATGAATAAGCTGGTAGAACGCGTGGTTGAAGATACAAAACCCATAAGTGTATACTATAAAATTACGCCCTATGGTTCTTCTTTAAAAGAACTTACAGATACCATTGCTGCCTGGGGAATAGCGCATCGAGAACTGGTAAAAATATAATGGTTTTTCTAAAAAAGTAAGCGTATTTCGGTACCGGTATCGGGTTCACTTTTAATCTGAATTTTACCTTTGTGAAGTGTCATTATTTGCTTACTTAAACTAAGACCTACACCGCTCCCGGTTTTTTTAGTGCTGAAAAATGGAATAAATATACTGTCTTTAATTTCTTCAGGAATTCCAGATCCGTTATCTAATACTTTTAGTAGAACACGCCCTTGTGTGTTTTGAGAGGCTGTAATGCTAATACGTGCATTTTCGGCAGAAGCACAGGCATCTATGGCGTTTAAAATAAGATTTATAAGCACTTGTTCAATAAGGTAGCTGTCTATCTCCAGACTCATTTCAGTATTTTCAGTTTTAAACTGAAGCAGGATGTGTTTATCTGCCAGAGTAGGTTTCATAAGGTCGCTTATATTTTTAAACAAGTCGGCGACTTTAATAGTTTCCAGATTAAGTTGAGTGACTTTACTTAAGCTACGATAGGTTTTTGCAAACTTCATTAGACCTTCACTACGCTTTTGAATACTGCTTATACCGGCGTTGAGGTCGTCTAATTCAAGAGGGTTTTCTTCTGGGTTTTCCTGGCTGGCTTGTATGTGGTGTTGCAAGGTTTCAGCCAGAGAAGAAATAGGAGCGATACTATTCATAATCTCGTGCGTCATCACGCTTAACAATTTTTTCCAGGAATCAGATTCGTTTTGATTAAGCGTATCTTCTATATTCTGAAGTACAACAAGTTTAAAAGCATCTTTTTCAACCTGAAAAACCGTGTCTGAGATTAAAACTTTAAGATTCTCATTTCGCAAACTTAAATCTACTGAAGTTACACCGGTACGATACGTATCAAAAAGTTCTTCATACAGCTGCGGTCTTCTTTTTTCGACAAAGCTGATGTTTTTAAAAGAGGGTAGGTCTAGTGTAGTAATGAGCGATTCGTTTGCCCAGAGCACTTCGCCGCTATCTAGATTATACGCTACAATACCCACATCTACCATTTCTAAGATTTTCTGCAAATACACAAACTGAGCCTGTCGCTCATTATTGATTGCTTTTATGGATTTATTGACGTTGTTAAAGCCTTTATGAAGGGTTCTAATATCTTGCGGACCGTGTTTTTCTGAAAACCAACGTGAGAAATCACGGTACTTAACAGATTCAAAAAAGTCGTCCATTTCTTCAAAGCGGCGTATAAGAAAGCGGTATAAATTATAAAGTATAATAATTGAAACTAGTGCCCCGCCCCAAAGAGCATAGGCATTACTTTTTACTACGCCATAGGCGATGCTAATTAGCGCCGCAAGCAACAGCATAACGCGCAAAAATAACTGAATGAAATAGCCCTTATAAGTCATATTTATTGAGTCTGCGGTATAAGGCTGTGCGGGTTATCCCTAATTCTTTTGCAGACTTAGAGATATTCCCTTTATTTTTTTCGATAACCTTTAGAATGGTATTTTTTTCCACCGCATCTAGATTGGTGGTTTTTAATTTTAAATCTGTTTCGGGAAGTTTTTCGAGTTGAGAGAATGCTAAATCTTCAGCGTACAAAACATCGCCTTCTGCCATAATTACTGCGCGTTCTAAAGCGTATTGAAGTTCACGCACATTACCCGGAAAAGAATGATCTTTCAACTTTTTGAGAAAATCTGCGGCTAATTTAAAAGGCTGCTTCAGGTATTTCTCAGCATAGACTTCTACAAAGTGATTAGCCAGCAAAGTAATATCTGCACTACGTTCTCTAAGAGGTGGTATGGTAAGATCTACTGTGTTTATTCGGTAGATAAGGTCTTTTCTAAATTTGCTTTCATCTGCAAGATCGGTAAGGCTCAGATTAGTTGCGCAAATAAGCCGAATATCTACAGGAACGGCTTCATTAGAACCTAAAGGTGTTACCAGTCTATTTTGTAAAACAGTGAGTAACCGCGCTTGTTGGCGTAGGCTTATGTTACCTATTTCATCAAGAAATAAGGTGCCGCCGTCTGCCGCTTCAAAGCGTCCTTTTCGATCTTCACGGGCATCAGTAAACGCTCCTTTTTTATAGCCAAAAAGTTCGCTTTCAAATAAGGTAGACGTCAATGAACCGATGTCAACTTTTACAAAAGGTTTGTTTTTACGTAGAGAATTTTCGTGTATAGAACGTGCGATGAGGTCTTTACCGGTACCGTTTTCACCGAGTACTAGAATATTAGCATCTGTAGGTGCTACTTTTTTTAACTTTATAAAAACCTCCTGCATAGGCTCACTATCGCCTACTATTTTGGTTTCAGAATCAACTTTTACTTTGATCGTTTTTGCGGTTTTCTTTTTGCTTAAAATTTCGGCAACAGACTCCAACAACTTTTCATTTTTCCAGGGTTTTACCAGAAAATCTGAAGCTCCTTCTTTTAAAGAACGTATGGCAAGGTCAATATCACCATAGGCCGTTATTAATATTACATCTGTAGCAGGTTTCCAAAGTTTTATTTTATTGAGCCAGAAAATACCTTCATTACCGGTATTCACGAGCCCATTATAATTCATATCCAGAATAACCACATCAAAATCCTGCGTATCGAAAATACTTTGTAACGCATTGGGGTTTTTCTCAACCACAACTTGTTTGACTTTAGGTTTTAATAATAAACGTAGTGCGGTAAGCACATCTTCATCATCGTCAAGGACCAGTATTTTAGCATCTCGTAATTGCATAGTTACAATATTACAATTTTAGCAGGGGCGTAAAAGCAGTTTAAAAGACTATTTTCTAAGGTTTTAAAACTG
Organism: Leeuwenhoekiella sp. NPDC079379; assembly: GCF_044542075.1. Taxonomy (NCBI): domain Bacteria; kingdom Pseudomonadati; phylum Bacteroidota; class Flavobacteriia; order Flavobacteriales; family Flavobacteriaceae; genus Leeuwenhoekiella; species Leeuwenhoekiella sp. NPDC079379. The sequence continues at coordinate 323,559 of NZ_JBITTU010000001.1, read as the reverse complement.
TATCGGCAGCGTACATAAGGTGTATCAAAATCGTACACATCTAAGTCAATATAAATATATAAACAACTGTAAAACAGTTTTTTATGTTTTTGGCATAATATTGATAAGTAATTAGATGTAATAAAATTATTTATGGACATTCCTTTACAAAAGAAACGGTTTACCACTTCAAAAATACTGCTGATTGGCGGTGGTATTCTGCTCGCTGCAATCATCATTTTTGTCATAATTGCATCTACCGGTGGTGCAAAACTTAACGTAGAAAAAGAGCGCTTAAGTATTGCAGCAGCAACGCAAGGTGTTTTTCAGGAAAACATACCGGTTAACGGGGTGGTAATGCCTATTACAACCATCTACCTTGATGCTTTAGAAGGTGGGCGTGTAGAAGAAAAATTTGTAGAAGACGGTACGATTATGAAAAAAGGAGATCCTATTCTACGCTTGTCTAACACAGACCTCGAGTTGAGTCTGGTAAATCAAGAAACTCAAGTGTATAACCTACTTACACAAATGCAGATTTCTCAAAATCAAGCAAGTCAAAATACCATTAATAAAGTAAATCAATATACAGATGTTGAGAACGGACTTATAGAAGCAAAGCGGCTATATGACTTAAACAAAAAGCTTTACGATAAAGATGTAATTGCAAGACAGGATCTTATTAAGGCTGAAAACGATTACAACTATCAAAAAGAGCGTATGCGGTTGAGCAAGAAGATTCTTAAACAAGATTCTATGGCGGTAAAGCAAGAGAAAGGTCAGGTTGCGAGTAGCTATGCACGTACCGAAAATGCATTGGAATTGATGCGTAGAAAAGTAGCCGACCTTGTGGTGCGTGCTCCTGTAGATGGGCAGTTAACATCTCTTGGTGCCGAAATTGGCCAGTCAAAAAATAAAGGAGAACGTCTGGGACAAATAGATGTTTTAAGTGGTTTTAAAGTACGTGTAGATATTGATGAGCATTATATCTCCAGAATTTATACGGGTCAAACCGGAAGCTTTGATTTTAATGGCGAAAACTATACACTAATTATAAAAAAGGTGTACACTCAAGTGACTAACGGAAGGTTTCAGGTAGATATGGAGTTTGAAGCAGAAGTGCCTGAAGGTATACGTCGCGGTCAAACCTTGCAAATACGCGTTGCTTTAAGTCAGGAAAAACAGGCGTTGTTGATTCCTAAAGGAGGATTCTTTCAGCAGACCGGCGGCAACTGGATTTTTAAAGTAAGCGACGATGGTAATACAGCCTATAAAGTAAACATCGCATTGGGCAGTCAGAACACAGAATATTACGAAGTATTAAGCGGCTTAGAGCCGGGAGATAACGTAATCACCAGCAGTTATGATAATTATGGTGAAGTACAGGAACTTATTTTAAAAAATTAAAAATATGATCACATTAATTCTAGAACTACTAACTCAAATGCTATCCTAATGATAAAAATAACAGACTTAGAAAAATACTATGCTACCGAAGAGGTGCGTACAATTGCGCTTAATAAACTTTCATTTCATGTTCAGGAAGGTGAGTTTGTAGCCGTAATGGGGCCATCAGGTTGCGGTAAATCTACCTTATTAAATATTCTGGGTTTACTAGATGATCCTGATGGCGGTAGTTTTTTATTCAACGGTATTGAAGTTGCTGGTTTTAATGAGCGCAAACGTGCAGATTTGCGTAAGCACAACATTGGTTTTGTGTTTCAGAGCTTTAATCTTATCGATGAATTGACGGTTTTTGAAAACGTAGAACTTCCGTTGATTTACACGGGTGTAAAGGCAGCAGAACGCAAAGAGCGTGTAGATGCAGTGCTTGAGAAAATGCAAATTATGCACCGTCGTAAACACTTTCCGCAGCAATTATCAGGTGGGCAGCAGCAACGGGTAGCCGTCGCCAGAGCCGTGGTAAACAACCCAAAATTAATTCTGGCAGATGAGCCTACCGGAAATCTGGATAGCAGCAACGGTAATGAAGTGATGGATTTGCTAACCGAACTCAACGAAGCCGGAACCACAATTATAATGGTAACCCACAGTGAGCACGATGCTAAATACAGTCACCGCATCATAAGGATGCTAGACGGTCAAAAAGTAACAGAAAATGTACTGGCAGAATTTAAAAGTGCCAAGCTCGAAGTTTAAATACTAAGGGGATTCATCATCAATCAACCGGGAAACCGGAATCAAAACAACAGTTAACCGAGATCTAATCAATCTCACTATTCTTCAATTATGCTTAGAAATTATATGAACATTGCCTGGAGAAGCTTACAGAAGAACAAGCTTCAAACCCTAATTAATCTTTTGGGTTTAACGGTGGGCACTGTTTGTTGCCTAAGCATATTTATTTACGTTATCGCCCAGTTTGGCTACGATACTCAATTTGCAGATTCTTCTTATATCTACCGTATAAATACCTCCATTGCAGAACATGATGATGGAGCGCTTTCTGCGGGGGTTTCGCCTCCTATAGCTTTTACGATGAAGGAAGATTTTCCGGAAGTGACCGAAGCCTGTCGCGTGGTCTATTTTGGGCCGGAAGACTCGGGTCTTTTAAAAAATCTGGAAACCAATGAAGCCTTCTATGAAAATGGGGGGTATCTAGCCGATTCTACATTTTTTAAAGTCTTCAATTATCCTTTTATCGAAGGAAAAGCAGCGGGTTCTCTTACGCAACCTAATTCTATTGTGCTGTCTGGAAACAAATATGCACTTAACAAAACCTTGATTTTAGGAAGTGGAGAAACAGAGCAGACGCTTACGATCACAGGAGTTTTTAAGGATGATTTCGGAAAATCGCACCTGAATCCAAATTACATCCTGACGATGGATTCCGGAGGCTTTGGAAAACGAACTTTAGAGATTAAAAATTTTGCCACTCAAAACTTCACCTATAGCTACCTTAAGTTAAAGCCAGGTGCAAACACCAGTCAAATAGAAGCAAAAATCCCTGATTTTTTACAGAGACATGGTGCTAAAGATTTTGCTGAAGTAGGTTTTACCAAGAAACTATTCTTTCAAAAAATCGCCGATATCCATTTATATTCTAAAGGAATTACAAATCAGTTGGAGTCTGTTTCAGACATCAGCTATCTTATAGTATTGCTTGTTCTGGCACTTTTTATTCAACTCGTTGCCTGTATTAATTTTATTAACTTAAGTACAGCCCGCGCTAATAAACGGGCAAAAGAAATAGGCGTGCGCAAAACCATAGGGGCTGAAAAAGGAGACTTAATCCGTCAATTTTTAGGGGAGTCTGTTTTGCTCTCTATCTTTGCCTCTCTGTTGAGCTTACCGCTTACAGCAATCGCACTACCATTTGTAAACACGCTAACACAAGGGAATGTTACCTATTTAAATCTCTTAGACTGGAAGGTTCTTGTAGCACTTCTCGTATTAGGGATTTTAACCGGTATTCTTGCCGGTATCTATCCCGCACTTATACTTTCTGCAGTAAACCCGGTAAAGGTTTTAAAGTCATCGGTAAATCTGAATTTGGGAAGCGGTTATCTGCGCAAAGCGCTGGTTGTGTTTCAGTTTGTAGTTTCTATCGGTTTAATTTCTGTAGTAATCATCATTACACAGCAAGTACAATTTTCGCAGAAAATGAATATGGGTTTTGATAAAGAAAACCTGATCTCCATACGTCTGGGGACACAAGATGCTTCAGAAAAATACGTAGCACTTGAGAACGCATTTAAAAATGTAAACGGGGTAAAACGTGTCGCAGGATCAAATTATTACCCTTCTCAGCGCATTATGGGAGATATGGGGATGACGCTTCCCGGAGGAAATCTAGCAGACAGAACCTTAGTAATGTACAATGGGATCACACCAGATTATTTACAGACTGTAAGTACATTAATAGTGGCAGGGCGTAATTTGAGAGCTACAGATGAGTATCAAATTTTAGTAAATAAGGCAACAATAGATGCTTTTGAAATCCCTTTAGATAAAGCTATAGGCGCTAAGCTTATCAATTCGTATAACGGGGAGAATGAAGAATTTGAGATCGTAGGGGTAACTACAGATTATAATTTTGCTTCTCTAAAAGAAGAAGTCAAACCTATTTTACTTTACAACGAGATTGCTCCGGGATGGGTCTTAGTAAAAGCCGAAACTCAAGATTATCAAACCTTACTTACAAATCTGGAGCGCAGTTGGAAAAGCGTAAATGCAGATACCCCTTTTGTGTTCAGTTTTGTAGATAAGGAAGTTGAAAAGTTATATGCTGAAGAAAAACGATTGGGTAAAATAGCTAGCGTATTCACTGCTTTGGCAATTATTATAAGCTGTCTGGGTCTTTTTGGGCTGGTTTCTTATGTAGCCGAACAGAAGAAAAAGGAAATAGGTATTCGTAAGGTTTTAGGTGCCAGCGTGCAAAGTGTAATTCAACTGTTGACTAAAGATTTTCTGAAACTTGTAGGTGTTGCATTTCTAATTGCTTCCCCGGTATCGTACTACCTCATGCAAAATTGGCTTCAAAGTTTTCCTTATAGAATTAGTATTGAGTGGTGGGTGTTTGCAATCGCAGGAGGTGCTTCGTTAGGAATTACACTTTTAACAGTGAGCTTTCAAGCTCTAAAAGCGGCGCTGGCAAATCCTATAAAATCATTAAGAACCGAATAGCTCTTGTTGTACTCAAGACATTTTTTCAAAAAGGAAAAAATTTAAAATCATCAAACAAAAAATCAATCAGCTATGCTTAAAAATTATATCAAAATTGCCTTTAGAAACCTTTGGAAAAAGAAAGGGTACAGCGCGCTCAATATTTTTGGGCTTGCAATAGGCATTACCTGCGCCAGTTTAATTCTGCTTTGGGTAGAAGATGAGCTTAGTTTTGATGCGGTTGTTGCAGATAAGCAAGAAGTATATAGTGTGCCTACAAATCAAAAGTACGACGGACAGTGGCGCACGTTTTTTCAGGCCACGCCGGGACCACTGGCTGCTGCTTTAAAAACAGATATTCCTGAAATTACAAAAGCAGCACGCCTACGAGGAGCAGACTTTCTTTTTAGTGTGGGGGCTTCTTCAGTAAATAGTGCTGGTGCATTTGCAGACGCGGACCTGTTTGATATTTTTAATTTTAAATTTATTGAAGGTAATGCTACCACTGCTTTTAAAGAAAAAGAAGGCATTGTTATTACTCAAAAAATAGCCGCAATCCTTTTTGAAAATCCCAACAATATTTTAGGCAAAACAGTCCGTATAGATCAGCAAGATAATTTTACAATTACCGGTGTTATTGAAAATCTTCCTCAAAATACGACCTATAGTTTTGACTGGTTAACGCCGTTTGAAAACTTTACTCAGGATAAACCGTGGACGCAGGAATACGGCAGCAATTTTACCGAAACCTTTGTAAGACTGGCTCCCGGTGCAGATTATATGGTAGTAAATGACAAAGTAAAAGGGGTGTTGCCAACAAAAACAGGCGATGAAGACACACAGGCAATTTTGCACAGCGCCGCAAACTGGCATTTACGTTCTGATTTTAAAAACGGAAAAGCAATAGGTGGCCGTATAGAATATGTGCAGTTATTCAGCTTTATAGCCCTAATAATTCTACTTATTGCGTGCATCAATTTTATGAATCTATCAACCGCCCGCAGTGAAAAACGCGCCAATGAAGTAGGCGTAAGAAAAACCTTGGGTTCGGGAAAACAGCAGTTAATTTTTCAGTTTATTACCGAGGCTTTACTAACAGCAATTCTTGCGGCAGCCTTAAGCGTAGTTGTGTTGGTATTAATACTCCCCGGCTTTAATGCGCTTATAGATAAGCAACTTACATTAGGAATTACCGTTCCGTCGCATATTTTTTCGCTTCTTGCGATAACTGCTATCTGCGGACTCGTTGCCGGTTTATATCCTGCATTTTATCTTTCTTCCTTTAAACCCATAGACGTTCTTAAAGGAAATCGCATACAGGCTAAAGGAGCCGGTTTTATACGTAAAGGCCTTGTGATTACCCAGTTTGTGGTTTCTATACTCTTTATCATAAGTACCATAGTGGTGTATCAACAAGTACAACATGTTAAGAACCGCGACCTGGGATTAAATAAAGAAAACCTCATAGAAATTCCCGTAAATGGCATGTTGATAAAAAATAGTGTAGCACTACAAGAAAGCTTAAAGGCATCGGGAATGATAAGCAGTACAGGCTTGTCTAATTCTAATATTTTATCTGCCGGAAATAATGGATCTGGCCTCAAATGGCAGGGCGGTGCTGATACCGAAAATGTGCTGGTTTCTTACCGATACATCAATGATGGATATTTAAACACGTCAGGAATTGAGTTGGTTGAAGGTCGTGGCTTTAGCAGTGCTGTAGCCCACGACAGCACACATACCATTATTACAGAGTCGTTTGCAAAACTAATGGGAACGGGCAGCGCAATAGGTAAAACGATAGATCGCTATGGCGAGTTGTATACGGTAATAGGCGTTACTAGTGATTACTTATATGGCGACATGTATGGTAAGAGTGACCCGGTCATGTTTTACAACTATCCGCCAGAAGCCCAGTATCTGTACTTAAAAACCAATCCAAAATATACAGCTTCAGAGATACTGAGTACTGTAGAAACTACTTTAAAAACCTACAATCCCGGGTATCCTTTTGAGTACCGTTTTGTAGATGATGATTTTAATGCGCGCTTTAAAAGTGAACAACTGGTAGGAAACCTTTCTCAAATTTTTGCACTGTTAGCGATATTAATCTCATGTCTGGGTCTTTTTGGCCTATCTGCATACACCGCAGAGCAACGCCGTAAAGAAATAGGCGTGCGTAAAGTTCTGGGATCTAGCATAGCTGGTATTGTAGGCTTATTGTCTAAAGATTTTATAGTTCTGGTTGTAATAGCAATCGCAATCGCAATACCACTAGCCTGGTTTGTAATGCATAACTGGTTACAGGGTTTTGCATACCGTATTTCTATTAATGCATGGGTATTTGTACTTGCCGCTTTAGCAGCGATAGGGATAGCATTACTAACGGTAAGCTTTCAAGCCATTAAAGCAGCATTGGCAAACCCGGTAAAAAGTTTAAGAACAGAATAGGTCAAGAACTAAGAAAAGCATCAATCAAAAAAGCAATCACATGTTTAAAAATTATATCAAGATCGCCTGGCGGAATATAAAAGCAAACAGACTGTTTACGGTTTTAAATATTGCAGGATTGGCAATAGGCTTGTGCGTTTGCATTATTCTGTTTGCCTACATCAGCAGGGAACTCAGTTTTGATAAAATGTATACGCATTCAGAAACTATTTACAGAGTAAATATGGAAACCTCTGAAGAATATGATTTTGAAACCTGGGCACAATTACCCAATGCGGTTGGACCGGCCATCGTTAATGATATTCCGCAGGTTAAAAAAATGACGCGCTTAATAAAGGATGATTTTGGGGTTACCGCTTCTCTAAAAATAGGAGATAAAAACTTTAATGAGACGGGATTATACCTCGCCGATTCTACGGTTTTTAGCATGTTTGATTTTCAATTTATAGCGGGTAATGCTAAAGATGCTTTTGCAAAACCCAAATCAATCGTGCTTTCTAAGTCTGCAAAAGAGCGTTTCTTTGGAAGCAAATCTGCATTAGGAGAGCTAATAACAGTTAATAATCGCGATACGCTGCAGGTTTCTGGAGTGTATTTAGATTTACCAAAAAATAGTGTGATAGACTGCGATATGGTCTATAATATTATGGACTCCTGGATGGGAACTAATGTGTACTGGAGTAATGCCAGTTATGAAACCTATGTACAACTTCAGCCAGATGTTAACGTTGCTCAAATTGAAACGCAAGCAAGCAGATTAATCACTAAATATGTTGAAAAGGAAGGAAGGTATTTTACTAAGTTTCTTTTTCAGCCCTTGACAAAAATACACTTGTATTCTGCTGCCATTCGCGATAGTTATTCATCAAAAATGGGGAATATCAGCAATGTAAGAAGCCTTCTTTTTTTATCTCTGCTTGTTCTTTTAATCGCTTGTATTAATTATATGAATCTGGCTACTGCAAACTCCCGTAAGCGGGCAAAAAGCATTGGTGTAAATAAAGTACTGGGCGCAAGAAGAAGTCAGATGCTTTCTCTTTTTTATGTAGAAACCGCTATTCTGGTGCTTATATCTATTATACTAGGTTATGGTATTTCATTTTTGGCACTTCCTTCGTTTAGCAGTATTACAGGCAATGAACTCAGCTATTTAGATTTATTAACCGCTCCTATTGTAGTAGGATTGTTTTTTATATGGCTTTTAGTTACGCTAATTGCTGGCGGTTACCCGGCACTATCTATGTCTGGTATCTCGCCACTTCTATTAGTAAGTAAATCAAAAAAGAAAAATTTAGGTTCAGAATTTGTTCGGAAGGGATTAGTCGTATTTCAGTTTGCTGCGTCTATTATTTTAATAATTGCGGTGACGATAATCCTTCAGCAGATGGCATTTATACGCAATAAAAATCTAGGCTATGATCCTAAAGGTGTTGTTGCGATCTCGGTAAAATCTGCAGAAAGTAGACAGCAGATTCAAAACTTAATGCAAGACCTAAAACGTAAATCATACACCGAAAGTTTATCTTCTGTACAGTCTATGCCGGGAGTTAATGAGAGTGGACGTTCAGTGCGTAAATTAAGTACCGATGTAACAGGAATGCCTATTGCCAGTTGCCGTACTGAAGGTAATATTATTAAAACGCTGAAATTAAATTTACTGGCCGGTAGCGAACTCCCGGAAACTATTGCCGCAGGAGATTCTACAATCTATACCTTAATTAATGAAAAAGTACTTAATTATTTAAACTACAAAAACGCTGATGAAGCTATAGGTAAAATCATAAATACTGAGATGGGCAGTAGGGCTCTGATAACCGGAGTGGTTTCTAACTTCAACTTCAACTCCGTTAAAGAAGATATTGGCGGTTATGTATATTATAAGGCTAACCAGGCTCCTGAAAGTGTACGAACCCTTCTAGTACGTTACACCTCGCAAGATCTTCCTGGTTTAATTGGCGATTTACAAACTACGTTTAATGAGAATCTTCCCAATACTGCCTTTGATTATCAATTTGTAGATAGGCATATAGCCCAGCTTTATGCCTCTGAAGAAAAGACTGCAAGTACGGTTACTATTTTCTCGATACTGGCCATATTTATTGCTTGCCTGGGGCTTTTTGGCCTTGCTGCATTTACTGCAGAGCAACGTAATAAAGAGATTGGGGTTCGCAAAGTGCTGGGAGCAAGTGTTAGCGGTATCACAACCTTACTATCTAAAGACTTTCTAAAACTTGTAGGAATAGCATTTCTACTGGCTTCGCCATTGGCATATTTGATTATGCAGAGTTGGCTTCAGGATTTTACGTATCGTACACCTATAAACTGGTGGGTATTTGTTCTTGCAGGGTTGACTGCTGTTTTTGTGGCTCTTGTAACTGTAAGTTTTCAGGCGATAAAAGCGGCATTGGCAAACCCCGTAAACAGTTTAAGAGCGGAGTAAAGCAAAAACTAAAAAAATCATGTTCAGAAACTATATCAAAATTGCCTGGAGGAATATCTGGAAAAACAAGCTTTTTTCAGCCATAAACATTTTAAGTCTTGCAATAGGACTCAGTGCTTCTTTTGTGATAGGTGTGATGGTGTATTACGATTTTACGTTTGATACATTTCATAAGGATAGAGATCGCATTTATCGCGTGGTTTCAGATTTTGAAGTTCCGCAAGGAAACATAAAAAATGGAGGTGTAGCACCCCCTATGCGGTTAGCTGTAAAAGAAGATTTAACAGGGATTGAGAAGTCTGCATATTTTTACAACTGGTATGTTGCCGAATCAAAAGCAGCATTAACTGAGCAGCAGTTTATTGATCCTGAACGTATTATTCTTACCGAAGCAAGCTATTTTGACATTTTTCAATATACATGGATTGCGGGTTCAAAAGAGACCGCACTTGAAGAACCCAATACCGTAGTGCTTACTAGAAAACGTGCTCTGGCATATTTTCCAAATACACCGTTAGAATCTATTTTAGGGAAAACAATTGTGTACAATTCTGAAGTTCAAGCTGTCGTTACGGGTTTAATTAAAGATTTTGACAAGCGCTCAGATCTTTATTTCGATGAATTTGTATCTCTTGAAACTGCTAAGCAGACACCTAGCCATGATCAAATAGTAGGTGATAACTGGGGAATGACAAACAACGCTTCTCAGCTTTATATTAAAATTTCAGAAAAGAGTACATCACAACAAGTAAAAGCACAATTACAAGTTTTAAGTGAGCAGCATGTAGATGCAGATATGATTAAATATGGCAATACTCGTACCTTTAATTTGCAACAACTCTCTGATTTGCATTTTGATCAGGAGTATGGTGTTTATGATTATACTCGTCAGGAAGCCAATAAAAAAATTTTGTTTAGCCTCATACTTATAGCGGTTTTTCTACTTCTTCTGGGCAGTATCAATTTTATAAATCTAAATACTGCTCAAGCAACCCAGCGAGCAAAAGAAATAGGAATACGTAAAACGCTGGGTAGTTCAAAAAAGCAGGTGATCATACAGTTTTTAGGAGAAACCTTTCTACTTACGGTAATTGCTGCTGTGTGCTCTATCCTTTTATCTGTTTTTGCTTTAAATATCTTTAAAGATTTTGTGTCTAAGGAGATCGACACCAGTTTAATGATAGCTCCCTGGTTTATATGTTTTGTATTAGGTCTTATAGTAACAATTACCTTTTTATCTGGGTTTTACCCGGCACTAGTACTTTCTAGATTTAAACCAGCTCGTACGCTTAAGGGAGAACGTATAAAACCAGAAGGCAAAGGATCGTTGCGTAAAATGCTTACCGTATCACAATTTGCAATTGCACAGGCTTTTGTAATTGCTACGCTACTGGTAAGCAAGCAAATCTATTTTATGATGCACAGCGACCTGGGTTTTAGAACAGATGCGGTCGCCTATCTTCAAACTCCGTGGACTGACGCTACTGTGAACAAAAGAATAGTCTTAGAAAATAAAATCAAAGCAATACCTCAAATCGCTAAGGTTAGTTTAGGAGGAATGCCGCCTGCTTCCCAAAATATGGCGACCCGAATGGCGATTTACAAAAGCGATCAAGAGGAAATAATACAGGAATTACAAATCTTAAATGCAGATACAGATTACTTAGATGTTTATACTATAGATCTTCTAGCCGGTAGAAAAGCCTTAAACGATACCATTGAAGAATATGTCATAAATGAAACCGGAATGCAAGCTTTTGGTTTTAAAAATCCTGAAAATATTTTAGGCGAGTATATAGCATTTAATAGTGAAGAAAAACTAATCGTAGGTGTGATGAAGGATTTTAAGCAACGCTCTCTTAAAACCGCAGTTTTGCCCTTGATGCTTACGGGAGATACAAGTAGAGAACGGCGCACAAATTTTAGAAACATCCATATTGTGTTAGGCGGTGATGCTACCACCTGGACCCAAATAATTGAACAAGTGGAACAGGTTTATAAAGAAGTGTATCCTGGAGAAGTCTTTAAGATGACCTTTATAGATGAGACAATTGCAAGTTTTTATGAGCAGGAGCAACGTATTGCAAGTTTATTGAATTGGGCAACTGCACTTTCTATAATTATAAGTTGTCTGGGACTGTTAGGGTTAGTTATTCATACTACAGAACGTCGCACTAAAGAAATTGGCATCCGCAAGGTGTTGGGAGCTTCATTAGTTCAACTCAATATGTTATTGTGTGCAGACTTTTTAAAATTACTTGTTATAGCGTATGTCATTGCGGCTCCAGTGGCGTGGTGGGGATTACACAACTGGCTTCAGGATTATGCGTATAAAACAGATATGAGCTGGTGGATTTTTCTATCAAGTGGGCTGGGGATGTTGCTGCTAGCTATTTTAATTATGGGTTTTAGAACACTTAAAACCGCACGTAAAAACCCTGTAAAAAGTTTAAGAGCAGAGTAAAGAAGAAACTAAGAAAGTATCAATCAAAATCAATCAATCATGTTTAAAAATCATATTAAAATCGCCTTTAGAAATCTTCTAAAACATAAGGGCTACTCTGCAATAAATATTTTTGGTCTTGCTCTGGGAATGGCTGTAACGCTGATGATTGGGTTATGGGTTGCAGATGAACTCAATTACAATAATCATTTTGAAAACAAGTCTAGACTGGCGCAGGTGTACCAGTCACAAACCTTTAACGGCGTAACCCAAACCAGTCCTGCAATACCACGTCCATTAGAATTTGCACTTAGGGAAGATTTTAAATCTCAATTTAAGCACATTAGTATGGCGTCGTGGTTAGACTCTCGATTTTTTAATTATGAAGAAACTGTTTTATCGCTAAAAGGATATTCGGTACAACCTGAATTTACGCAAATGATTGGTTTAAAAATTCTACAGGGAGATGCCGCTTCATTAAAACAGAATAATGCCATAATGCTTTCACAAACCGCTGCTCATAAAATTTTTGGAGCCGCAGATGCGATGGGTAAGCTTATTAAAGTAAACGGCATTGACACTATGATTGTGAGTGCAATTTATGAAGACATTCCAGAAGGTAATGATTTTAGTACCACAGAGTATTTAATGCCCTGGTCACATTATATAAACCGAGACTGGGTAAAATCTTCGGCAGATCAATGGGGTAATAATTCGTTTCAATTATTTGTTGAGCTTGCTGATGCTGTAGAAGTCGCAAACGTAAGTGCTGCAATATCTTCGGTTAAAAAAGACAGCGATCCAGATATCGCTTCATTCAATCCGCAACTGTTTTTGTTTCCTATGCGTGAGTGGCATTTGTATTCTAACTTTGAAAATGGTGTACAAACCGGTGGTCGTATAGAAAATGTATGGCTATTTAGTATTATAGGAATATTTGTGTTGCTGCTGGCGTGTATAAATTTTATGAACTTAGCGACTGCCCGAAGCGAAAAACGCGCCATTGAAGTCGGAATACGCAAAACGATAGGATCTACAAAAAATCAACTGGTAAAACAATTTTTAACCGAATCATTTCTAGTGGTTGTTCTCGCTTTTATTTTGGCATTGACAATTACACTACTTTTCCTTAAACCTTTTAATACACTTGCAGATAAAGCGATTTTATTTCCCTGGAGAAACTTAATGTTTTGGGGTGTGGCCTTGATATTTATAATTGTTACGGCTCTAATTTCAGGCAGTTATCCGGCTCTTTATTTGTCGTCTTTTAAGCCCATAAAAGTTTTGAAAGGAACCTTTAAAGTGGGTAAACTGGGTACGCTTCCGCGGAAAATACTTGTGGTGACCCAGTTTAGTGTTTCGGCAGCTTTAATAATTGGGACACTTATTGTAATGGCGCAGATTGAATTCAGTAAAAACAGACCTATAGGCTACACCACCGAAAATTTGATTCAAATTCCGGTAATGAGCAATCAGTTTTTAGGCAAGAGTGATATGATGCGTAACCAGTTTAAAGAATCTGGGGCTGTGCTAGAAATGGCCACATCAAGTAGCCCCACAACAGATGTATGGTCTAATCAAAGCGGGTATGAGTGGGATGGAAAACCTGAAGGCTTTCAGGAAGATCTTGCACATACCAGAATATCTTATGAGTTTGTTGAGACACTAAATATTAAGATGGTTGCAGGGCGTAATTTCTCTCGTGAATTTCCCACAGACTCTAGTGCGGTACTTCTCAATGAAACAGCTGTTGCATATATGGGATTACAAGATCCTGTAGGCAAATATTTGAGACAGAGTGGGGAAGATGATTCTTATAAATATCAAATTATAGGAATAATACAAGATATAGTAGTGCAATCGCCTTATGAACCTGTGAAACAAGCGATTTATGCGTTTGATGACCGGCAGTCTGCAAGCTATTGGAATTTAAGATTAAACCCTAAAAAAAGCATTCGCGATAATATTGCAACTATCGAAAAAGTATTTAAAAGAAATTTCCCCAATGCTTTGTTTAGTTATGAGTTTATAGATCAGGAATATGCAAAAAAGTTTGCAGAAGAAGATCGTATCTCAAGCTTAGCAAAGGTGTTTACATTTTTAGCAATTATAATAAGTTGTCTCGGTTTATTTGGATTAGCCTCTTTTGTAGCAGAGCAACGTACTAAGGAAATAGGAGTGCGCAAGGTACTGGGCGCATCAGTGGCAAATTTATGGCTATTGTTGTCTAAAGACTTTATAGTATTAGTCTTTATCGCTCTGCTCATAGCAGCTCCCGTTTCCTATTATTTGATGCGGCAATGGGTTCAAAAATTCACCTATCATACCGAAATTTCTGTATGGATTTTTATTGCAGCAGGTGCAGGAGCACTGGCAATTACCTTACTAACGGTGAGCTTTCAAGCTATTAAAGCAGCACTTTCAAATCCTGTAAAATCACTCAGAACAGAATAATCTGTTTATCAAAAACATTTCTAAAACCTAACGGAAAGTTATTCAGTAAAACCAGTTAATTTAATTTAAATACCAATAAAACATGCTTTTACAACTCAATCATATTTACAAATGGGTAAAACAAGGAGGAAGGCGCATATTTCTGCTCAATGATGTAAGTCTTGAAGTAAAAGAAGGCGAATTCTTAAGTATTATGGGACCATCGGGTAGCGGTAAATCTACATTGCTTAATGTTATAGGTATGCTTGATGAATTTCAGGAAGGGGAATATAATTTTCTAGATGAATCTGTACATGCTTTAAAAGAAAAACAGCGTGCTAATTTGTACAAAGAATATATTGGTTTTGTATTTCAAGCATATCACCTTATTGATGAATTGACGGTTTATGAAAATATTGAAACGCCTCTACTATATAAAAATATCAAAGGTACCGAGCGGAAAGCACTGGTAGCAGATATGCTTGACGGGTTTAATATTGTAGGTAAAAAAGATTTATTCCCTAGTCAGTTAAGCGGTGGTCAGCAGCAATTAGTAGGTATTGCACGAGCACTGGTTGCAAAGCCAAAACTAATACTTGCAGATGAGCCTACAGGTAACCTCAACTCAAAGCAAGGTGATGAGATTATGCAGCTATTTAAAGAATTAAATCAGGAAGGAGTTACTATAATCCAAGCTACACATTCTGATTCAAACGCTGCTTATGGCAATCGTACAATTAATCTGCTTGACGGTAGTAAAGTCAACGCGTAAAAAAGTGCACCACCTTTATCATTTTCTAAAGTATACGGGTTGAGGTGTAGATTTAATAATTTTAGAGAAGCCTTTTAGTGCGTGAATTTGCAGCTAAAAGGCTTTTTTTATAATCTGTGATATGTAAACTCTAGATTAATTTAGCGGTCTAATTTTGTTAAAAATTCTATCTTTTTGTAATAGTCTAGAGTAATATATTCTCTTTAAATATTATTGAATTCTGAATATCTCAGTTTAATTTTTTAGTATATGTCTAAAAATTAGTAGGATATGTGAATAATTTATAATTATATTTATAGTGGTTTTCAAAGTTTTGCTCTTGCAGGTTTATTCAAACTGTTAATAAATGCATAACAATTAAGTAAAACGTTTTACTAAAAAAATCAATTATTTAGCGGTCTCAAAAGGGTCAATTAAAAAGATCTAATTATGTAACAAATCTCCATTTGAATGCGATTGTTTTTAAACTGTTCAACTTAAATATTAAGCATTGTCCAACCAATCTTTTAACTATGAATTTTAAAATTAAAAATACATTAAGCAATACCATTGTGTTCGCTTCGCTGGTATGTGTTTCTCTAGCGCAAGCGGAATCAATTCTTGACAATTCCTTCTCAGAAAATGTTATAAATAGTACTGCTGCAGTACTCGTTCAAAAAACAATTACAGGTACGGTAACAGATAATAGTGGGGTTTTACTTCCGGGAGCTTCAGTACAGGTAAAAGGAACTTCTAAGGGAGTTACAACAGATTTTGATGGGATATTTAGCCTTGAAGCCAGTGCAGGTGATGTACTTGAAGTTTCTTACGTAGGTTTTAAAACCAGTCAAATTACTGTAGGTGCAGCATCTCAATATAGCGTTCAACTAGAGGCAAATACTTCTGAGCTTGATGAGGTTTTGGTAGTAGGTTATGGTACTCAGAAAAAGTCTGACTTAACCGGCTCTGTAAGTTCGGTAGTAGCAGATGATTTTAACAAAGGAGTCGTTTCTAACCCCGGTAACTTATTACAGGGCAAGGTATCTGGTCTTAACGTGACCAATACCAGTGGTGAACCCGGTGCAGGTCAGGATATTATCATACGTGGTGTGGGTACCTTACGTTCGGGTACATCTCCGCTTTATGTAGTAGATGGTTTTGTACTCGATAACTCTGCAAATGGAGTGCCTACAAACCCATTAAACTTTATAAATACGCAGGATATTGAGTCTGTTAACGTATTAAAAGATGCATCTGCAGCAGCTATTTATGGTTCGCGTGCTGCAAACGGTGTTGTTGTAATTACTACTAAAAAAGGGAAATCTGGTAGAACCCAAATGAATTTAACTGCATCTACCGCTATTGCCAGCATCGCAAATAAAATAGATGTTTTTTCTGCAGATGAGTTTAGACAGATTGTTCCTCAAATAGGAGGTAGCTTAAGTGATAATGGTGGTAATACAGATTGGCAGGATGAGCTTACCCGAACTGCAATCACACATAACGTAAACTTCTCAATGAGTGGTGGTACACCCAACACTTCTTACTTTGCATCTGTAGGAGTTAATGATCAGGAAGGGGTTTTGAATAACAGTAATTTAAAGCGCTATTCCGCACGGGCTAATGTTTCTCAAAAGGGTTTAGATGACCGTCTTAAGGTAGACTTTAATCTTACCGCCACACGTACCGAAAATGAGCGCCCTAATACGTTTACGATGATAAACGGTATGCTTCAGTTAAATCCTACGACACCGGCTTACACAAACGGTGAGCCTACAGTTTTTGGTACCGGAGTAAACCCGTTAATTATTGAAAATATCTACGGTGATTTTTCAGAAAATAATAGAATGATCGCCAATATCGCGCCATCACTCGAGATTATAGACGGTCTTACCTATAAATTAAATCTGGGAGTAGATTATTCTAAAACAGATCGTGATGTACAATTTATACCATACTCTGCAGATCCTGATTATGCCTTAGGATCTATAAGTACCAGTTTCACATCAAATAAAAACACCCTTGTAGAAAATACCCTGAACTACACTAAAGATTTTGGAGAGCATAATCTAAGCTTATTAGCCGGACACTCGTATCAGAAATTTTTTATTCAGTCAAAAGGATTTTACTTTTCAAACTTCCCTGATAATGGTATCGAACCCAGATATCAGTTAGGAGAAGCACGCGGGGAAGATGCTACCCAGTATTCTAATGCGACCAGTAATGAATTGCAATCTTTTTTTGGGAGAGTAAATTACACCTACGCAGATAAATATCTGGTAACGGCAACGCTTAGATCTGATGGTTCTACTAAGTTTGGTGAGAATAACCGCTATGCAACTTTTCCTTCTTTAGCTTTTGGGTGGAATATTTTTAAGGAAGAATTTATGGCTACTTCAGGCTTTAATAATTTAAAACTGCGTGCAAGTTGGGGTAAGTCTGGTAATCAAGAAATTCCTTCAAAGCAAACCCGTTTAAGCTATGGGGAGAGTTTTGAAGACGATGACATTTACCCGCTGGACGATGCTGTTACCAGTCGTGAGGATTACCCATACGGTTTAGTATTTGCACGTACCGCAAACCCAGATTTACAGTGGGAAGAAACGACACAGACAAACATAGGTTTAGATTTTGGGTTTCTTGATTACAAATTAAGCGGTTCTGTAGATTACTTCATGAAAGAGACTAATGATGTGCTTTTATATTTCTCTACTCAAGATCCTATTGATGAGGTAGGTTATAAGTGGCAAAATATACCAGGGATGAAAATTAAAAACAGCGGTCTGGAGTTTGCCTTAGATTATCAAAGTGACAGAACCCGCGACTTCTCGTATAACGTAGGAGGAAACTTCTCTTACATTAAAAATGAAATTACAGATTCACCCTTTACTATAGTAACTACGGGAGCAGCAAGCGGAGGAGGCCAGACCGGAGCAACTATTAATGGGTATATGAATAATAAGCCTATCGGTAATTTTTTCTTACGTGAATTTAATGGTATTGGCGAAGATGGTTTTAGCAGCTTTACAGATGTAAATGGAGATGGTCAAATAGACGACTCTGACCGTATTTCGGCAGGAAGTGCTGTACCTGATATAATCTATGCTTTTTACTTAAAATTTAAATACAAGAACTTTGATTTAGGATTCAATTTTAATGGGGTAAGTGGTAATAAAATCTACAACCATACCCGTATGAATTTATTTAATATCACGCAAATCGCAAATTCGTTGAATACAACAGATCAGGCAATAGAGTTTCCGGGAGAAGATATTAATAACTCAAATACGGTTTCAACACGATACCTTGAAGATGGTAGCTTTTTACGCCTAAACAACGCAACGCTGGCTTACAATTTAGACCCTCAGGTTATAGGAATGGGTAAGTGGATCAACGGAATTAATCTTTCGGTTACGGGTCAAAATTTATTTGTTATTACAGAGTATACTGGTTTTGATCCTGAGCTAAATACAGGAAGCTCTGGTGATTCTAAATCTTATGGTATTGATTATTTCACCTACCCAAAGCCACAAACTTTTGTTTTTGGTCTTAACGTATCCTTTTAATTTTAAAACACTATAAAATGAGACATAGAATAGTTACACTCCTGGTTGGGCTAAGCGCCTTGATATTCTGTAATTGTACAGATCTGGAAGAAGAAATTTTAGATGAATCCCTTAATGGTACAGACGGTTTAGTAGAACCTATATCAGGATCGCTGGCTGCTGCCTATGGTATTTTACCACAAACCTTTAGACATACGCGTTATTTTGGGTTGCAGGAAATAGCATCAGATGAGGCTATTTTACCTCCGCGTACCGGGTTAGGTGGTACACAATGGGCAGATAATGACACCTATACCACAGCGCACAGGCATTTAATGTCTTCAAGCAATAGCTTAGTAAGTGATTCTTGGGGTTACCTTACAACGGCCTTATTTAGAACGGTTGCAGCAATAGATGTTTTAACGCCTCTGGCGGAAAGTGGAGATGCAGATGCAGTACAGGCCCTAGCCGAAATGCGGGCATTACGTGCTTATGAAAATATGCTGTTTTTAGACAGTTGGGGAATTGCTTTTATGAAAGAGGGTACTTCACAAACCTCAGAAATCATACGTGGGGCAGATGCCGTTGCATACATCGAAGCAGAATTTTTAGCGGTAGTAGATACAATCAATACAGATAAAGGTCCCGGGCGTATGACACGTGATGCGGTTTATGGCTTTTTAGCAAAGTTGTATTTAAATGCAGCCGTTTACAGAGATCCTTATGGTACACCTGCTTTTAATGAAGCAGATATGAATAAAGTAGTAACGTACACCGGTAATATTATTAATGGGGGTGGTTTTTCTCTTTCACCAGAATATTTTGATCTTTTTAATGATGAAAACCATACCAATCCTGAGCTGATTTTTGCCCTTGATTTACGCGGTGTTTTAGACAGCGATCATAACCGCTGGGCATATTGGTCTATGTCTGGATCGTTATTCCCGAGGCCAGGAGATAAATACTTAAGTATGGATGGTACAGACGGTCCTGCGGCAACTCCAGATTTTTATCAAACCTGGTTAGATGCCTATGGCAGCGTAGATCCTGCAGAAGCAGATGCTCGTTTTTACCAGAAAAATGCAATGGTACCAGAAAATCTGGAAGATATATCTGGTCTTACACCATATAGTAAAGATACTTTAGGACTTAAAACAGATAAGGATCATTACTTTTTAGCCGGAGCAGATTTTGAGATTGACCGCGGCATCATACGGGGTACGATGTGGGCTCCGCGTAAAGAGAAATTTAGATCGGGTAACTTTCTGACCGGCACAAATGGCTCTGGGCAAACGAAATTCCGTATTTATCCTTTAGCTGAGGCACGTGAGAACGGTTCAGATCTGGAAGATATCACCTATTATGTAAATCATACACTAGACATTAGCATTCAGAATCAGAACAGTTATGCAGGTGGATATCGTTTTTCTAAGTGGCAGTTTAGCAAGACTTCTCCTAATGGAAATGATTACAGTGATGTTGATCTGGTACTTTTACGTCTTGCTGAAGTATATTTAATGCGTGCTGAAGCATATTTAAGGTTAAACAATAATGCAGCAGCCCTGGCAGATGTAAATACTGTAAGAGCCTCAAGAACTGCACGTCCATCGCAAACTCCACCGGCTTTAAGTTCGATTAGTTTAGAGACCTTATTTAGAGAACGAGGGTTTGAGTTTTATTGGGAAATGACACGTCGTACAGATCAAATACGCTTCGGGAAATATGAAGATAGTTGGACGTCAAAAACAGATACTGATGTAAATCATCGCTTGTTTCCTATACCGCAAACGGCAATTGATGGCGCTTCAAACACACCCGGATATTTAGATCAAAACCGAGGGTATTAAGTTTAAAATAGAATTATAATCTAACGGTAAGAGCTAACTCTTACCGTTAGTTATTTAAATTAAAATATGAGAAATAGTTTAAGAATAGGCCTTTTAGGTTTGGGAGTGATTGCACTACACAGTTGTGCTTCAAAATCTGCAGTAGTCACTCAACTAGACGACACACCTTTAAGTGTTATTTTAATGATAGGTGACGGGATGGGAATTCCGCAGGTGTCAAGTGCATTTTATTTTGGAGCAGAAGCTTCAAATTTTGAGCGTTTTGAAGATATAGGATTACACCGCTCGTATTCGGTAAGTCATTTAATTACAGATTCTGCGGCAGGAGCCACTGCTTTTTCCACAGGTGAAAAGACTTATAAGAGGGCAATAGGCGTTTCAAAAGATACTATTCCGCAAGAAACAATACTTGAGCATTTAAAAGATAAAGGGTATCAAACGGGTTTGATCTCGCTTACATCAATTACCCATGCGACACCAGCTTCATTTTATGCCCACGTAAAAGATCGGGATCTGCACGAAGAAATTGCAGAACAATTAGTGACTTCAGATATTGATTTTCTTGCAGGTGGTGGACGTAAATTCTTTAGTCAGCGTAGTGATAAACAAGCCCTGTTTAATACGTTATTAGCACGCAATTACAACTTAGATACCTTGAGTTTAAGCAAACCGGTAGTTTCAAAACGCAATGCTTTTATTATCGAAGATGAGGGCCTTCCGTCTAAAATACAGGGAAGAGGAGATTTTTTGAAAGAAGCAAGTTTAACTGCGCTCGATTATTTTGATACTAACAATAAACCTTTTTTCTTGATGATAGAAGGCTCCTACATAGATTGGGGTGGTCACGATAAAAATGCGGAAATGATGATTCAGGAAGTGGCAGATTTTGATAAAACTATAGGTGCGGTTTTAGACTATGTGGCTACACACCCTAATACCTTATTAGTTGTCACTGCAGATCACGAGACTGGTGGTGCGAGCATAGGTAAATATTATGATGTTAATGAGGAGACGGGAGAAAAGACCGAAGTACCTCAAAAAGTAGCGGTTTATTTTATTACAGACCAACACAGCGGGGAGCTAATTCCTGTATTTGCAAAAGGTAAAGGCTCTGAAAAATTTAGAGGTATTTATCAAAATAATGCGATTTATCACAAAATTCTTGATGCGATAAACACCAAGTAATAGAACCTATGAAGTTTTTTATTGTTGTAATTTTTTGGTTCGGTCTAACGGGCTGTAATGCTCAGCGTCAGTCGGGATATTCTGTGCATGCTCACAATGATTATGTTCATGAATTTCCGTTTTGGGAATCTTATATCGCCGGGGCTGCATCTATTGAAGCTGATGTTTTTTTAGAAAAAGGAACCCTTTTAGTAGCGCATACAGCAGACGAATTAAATCCTGAAAATACTCTGCAAAGTTTGTATATAGAGCCTATTTTTCAGCTGGTTCAAAAGTCAAAATTACGTGAGCTTACGCTCTTAATTGACATTAAAACGGAAGCAGAATCTACACTTCAGAATTTGATACATAAATTGCGTATATATCCCCAATTAACAGCATCTAATAGGCTAACTATTGTGGTTTCCGGAAACCGGCCTCCTGCAACTGACTATGCTAAATATCCTGATTTTATTCAGTTTGATCACCAGCGTTTAGATAATTTAGACACGATAAACCTAGATAAAGTAGCGATGCTGAGTGTAAATTTTAAGAACTATTCAGTATGGAATGGTTTAGGAAGACCTGTAGAACAGGAGTTGGCAGCACTTTCAGAATTAATAGGCAAAGCACATACACTCAATAAACCCTTGAGATTTTGGGGAAGTCCAGATACTAAAACAGCCTGGTCTTCTTTAGCAAAAATGGGGGTAGATTTTATAAATACAGATCACCCTGTGCCAGCGGTTTCTTATTTAAATACGCTAGATAAAAACACTTACGTTAATGCGCAGCAGGTTGAAGTATATACTCCGGCATTTGATTTTGATTACCAGAGCAAACCCACGAATGTAGTTTTGATGATAGGCGATGGTAATGGTCTGGCGCAAATTACTGCGGCACAAATTGCTAACCAGGGTGAATTGACTTTGACACAATTAAATGATATAGGCTTTTTAAAAACGGCATCTTCAGATGATTTAATTACAGATTCTGCAGCGGGAGCAACGGCTATAGCAACCGGATTTAAGACACACAACCGGGCGATAGGGGTTGATGCTTCAGATAAAGCGGTAACAAATATCACAGAAATTTTAGGTGAAAGAGGATATAATACGGCATTAATATCTACAGATGTAATTGATGGCGCCACACCGGCTTCATTTTATGCACATCGCAAGGAGCGCGATGATTCTAAAGGAATTCTGAAGGATTTAGAAACGGCTGCACTTCAGTTTTTTATTGCCGGAGGAAAGTCTAAAGAAACGTCTATTTCCACTTCTTACCGCCTAAAAACAATTGACCATTTAACCGATTTAAGGGAAAAAGCAGCTGTTTTTATAGGTGAAAATAAAGTGCCTTCTATGGCTAACGGCAGAGGTGATTTATTAAGACAAAGTGTTCAAAGAGCACTTAGTGTTTTAGAGCGTGACAAAAAGCCTTTCTTCCTTATGATTGAAGCTGCACAAATAGACAGTAACGGGCATACTAATTCAGCTAGTGGTATTATACAGGAGATGCTTGACTTTGATACTGCAATTGCCGAAGTTCTAAAGTTTGCAGATTCTTCTAAAAATACACTGGTTATAATCACTGCAGATCACGAGACGTCAGGTCTGGGCATTGTGGGTGGTGACTTAGAACAAGTTGCAGTACAAGCAGATTTTTTAACTACAGATCACACGGGAATTATGGTTCCTGTTTTTTCTTATGGGCCGCAAGCTCAAAATTTCAGAGGTGTTTTTGAAAATAATCAACTATTTTTTAAAATGCTGAATGCTTTAGGAGAGATTGCTAAAGAGGATTAAAATATTAATAACTAAATCCCATCAGCTGATGGGATTTTAGTTTTATTTCTTCTTATACAGGTATTCTTGAGCTCTTCTTATCACCTCAGCGGGTTCATCAGACGAAATATAATCAAAGTCCTGTGATAGAAGCCAGTCTATAACTAAAGTGTCGTTTACCGTTCCTGAGTTTGTCTGAATACTTTTCTCTTTAGCAATAGCTATAAATTCAGGGTTTTTTTGCCAATACGGAAAACGATAATTAGCTCCTTTAATACCATCACGTTCTAGATCTTCAAGGGTTTTATTATTATTGAGGTATTGCGTGTCTACCAGAGAATCACGTTTTAAGAGTGATTTTAAGATTTCATAATCAAAGCTTATAAAAGTCACCATGCGTTGCGCCTTGAGGTCTGTAAAGGTTTTATATACTTTGTCTGCGATGTATAAACCACGTTCCTGACTTTGAGAAGAAGATTTAATCTCACAGAAAAAGCGAGTCGTATTGTTAGCGCGCATTCCTGCATTTATAAACTCGTAGAGTGTGGGTAATTTTTCGCCGTTAGGCAACTTCACTTTAATGAGATCTTTATAACGCGTTTTTTCAATAGGCATTTTGTGGTAATTGGGTCCGTGGGTAATAACTAAAGAATCGTCTGAAGTCATATTCACGTCAAACTCAGAACCCGCACATCTAAGGTGTACTGCTTCTCGAAATGCTGCAATAGAATTGCCGGGCAGCTCCTTGGCCTTCCAAGCTCCCCGATGTGCAACTGCCAAGGTTTGCTTTTGAACACTTTTTAAAGAAGATTTAGTTGCACAACTAGTTAAGAATATAGAAACTAAATGAATTAAAAATAGTGAAAACACGCATTTAAAAAAATCGGCTTTTAGGGATAGTAATTTTTTCATAGTAATGCGTGTTTACTCTAATTATCAAGTTCTAAAACAAGCTCTGGCTCATTTGTAGTGATATAATCAAAATCATTATTTATGAGCCATTCAATATCTTCAGCCTCATTTACCGTCCAGGCATTGAGGCGTATATTTTTTGCTTTCGCGGTAGCAATCCATTCTGGTTTTTTTCTAAATACATCTATGTAATAATCCATACCCTCAATACCATCTTCGGCTAATGCTTCTGGTGATTTTGAACCATCGAGGTACTGTACTTTAGCTTCCGGTTTCAGTTTTTTTATTGCTTTTAGAATGTCATAACTAAAGCTGATGTAGTAACCTATGTAATCTTCGGCATTGAGTTCTGCTACGAGTTCGACAACTTTATGAGCGAGTAATTCATTTTTACCGGCTATTGAAGATGGTTTGATTTCACAGATTAAAGCGGTAGAATCGTTTTGAGTCATTCCGGCTTTGATAAAGTCTTTTAAAAGGGGTAATGATTCCCCATTCTTAAGTTTCTGCTTTGCTAATTCTGAATAGGTGTTTTCTTCAATATTGAGCCCTGCATAGGTATTATCGTGTGTGACGATTAGGATGCTGTCTGCAGTCATACGTACATCAAATTCAGATCCTGTACAGTTGAGTGCTATTGCGTATTTAAGTGCTGCAATAGAATTTTCGGGCAGGTTTTGGGTTTTCCAGGCGCCACGATGTGCAATCGCTTTATTTTCAGCAAAAACAGGTACTGTTGCATTATTTTGTTGCTGGCAGCTCATTGCAATAAAACTTATCACATAAAAGAGAAATTTATGCATATCTTAATTTTAATAGGCTTGTAAACCTGGGTATACAAGCCTTGATTTTTGTTCTTTAATTTAATTATAGCCTTCGTTTTGAGGGTAATTAGGACCTAATAAGTCTAAATCTATCTGGGCAATGGGGAAGTTTATAAAATGATCCATCCAGTTGATACGTGGATCTTTTGAGCCATTAAAGTTTGCCGGAAAATATTTACCATCACCTGCATAGGTGCGCATCTGGCGATTTATAACATTTTGTCCCATTCTCTTGAGTGTAAAAAAGCGTTGCCCTTCAAAAGCCAATTCACGAGCTCGCTCATCTAAAATTGCTTGCTCGTCAACAACGGTTAGATCTGCTGCTTTTGCTCTGTTTCTAACGGCGTTTATATATGGTAAAGGATCTCCAGTAGAGCGCAAAATTGCTTCTGCAGCTATTAAATAGGTCTCTGCAAGACGATAAACTAAAATATTACTGCGTTGTAAATAGGACTCAGAATCGTCATCCTCCTGAGCATATTTTAAACACGAAGGATGTAATCTCTGGTAATAGCGCGCATAATCATTTCCTTCTGGGTATGTGTCTGTAATAGGGCTGTATATGTCTATTTTCTCTCCAATATTATCTCCCGAAGTATAGAAATACTCCAATCTAAAATAGGTGTCGTCATTACGGGTATCGTTAGGATCTTCATCAAGCAAGCCTAAAAGATATAGGTTAGGCAAGATACGTGAAAAGCCTCTACCGCCCTGTTCTACATTAGCTTCAATGCCGGGAATCTGAAAATACTGGGTTACGAAATTTGCGTTTATCATCGTATTGTCTCCGCCACCTAAAACATCATTTTGAGACTGAACCACAAATAGTGCTTCATCGTGATTGCGGTCAC
This sequence comes from Leeuwenhoekiella sp. NPDC079379, assembly GCF_044542075.1. Lineage (NCBI taxonomy): Bacteria > Pseudomonadati > Bacteroidota > Flavobacteriia > Flavobacteriales > Flavobacteriaceae > Leeuwenhoekiella > Leeuwenhoekiella sp. NPDC079379. Next base: position 297,506 of record NZ_JBITTU010000001.1, on the reverse strand, counting down.
CTGCAAATACATCTGCAGTGTTTTCTACAAGGCTGTGTGGCCCTTCTTCAATAAGACTTACAGCTTGGTTTTTAGCTTCGGTCCAATCACCCTGCCACATTGCAACTTTTGCTTTTACGTGTTTAGCAGTTCCTTTTGTTACGCGCCCAAAAGTATCTGTCCATTCCAGGTTATCTATAGCAAAACTTAAATCACTGTTTAGAAGAGCAAATACTTCCTCATCTGTAGACTTTGCATCAATTACATTAAAAGCATTGTCAACAGTTGTAGATTCGGTCGTTACATAAATATTATTGTACATGCGGTATAAATAGAAATAAGCCTCTGCTCTAAAAAATTTAGCTTCTGCTATAATCTTATTGCGTACCTCATCATCAACACCTTCTATAACCTCTGCTGCATTAATAATATCTGTCGCCTTATTAGCCAAGTTATAATAGTGCTTCCAAAATAGCGAAGAAGCAAAGTTAGCTCCTAAATCTACAGGAGAAACAGCACGCTCATATCTACCTATAAGCCCTAAATAACCAGATCTGTTAAAGGCAAGATCACTACGAGAAGGTATTAAAACACCACCCATATAATCTTCTATACTATTATCATAACGGTCTCGATTAATTTTATACAAGCTAACAACTCCAGATTTTAATCCTTCTTCAGTTGTGTAAATGTAATTAGAGTCAATTATAGTACTTGGTTGTTCTTCTAAGAACTCTTCACAGGAAACTGCAAAACCCAGAGTCATTATAAGCAACAAACAAAATTTAGTTCTGTTGTAAAAATCTTTAGTAGTCATAGTTCTTATTTTTAAAATTGAGCTTTTAAGCCAAATGTAAAACTGCGTGCATCAGGGTAGCCTGTATCTGCATTAGAAAATGTATTTCTAATATTTACCTCAGGGCTGTATCCTATATAATCTGTATTTGTAAATACGTTTGTAGCTGTAAAGTAGAGTTTAATCATCTCGATATCTAATTTAGATACAATTGCATCTGGCAAGGTATACCCCAGACTAAGTGTTCTTAAACGTATGTAAGAAGCATCTTTTACAGCCAGCGAATTAAGATACTGCGGAGCGGCATCAAAATTAGGACGCGGATAGGATGTTGAAGGGTTTTCAGGAGTGTAGTAATCTACTTTAACCCCGTTTAATTTACTAGATAGTGTACCGCCATTATTAAAATCAGATAAAAACGGATTTACCTTTGTAGCTCCTTCTACTGCATAAAAGTCTAATAATAAGTCAAAGCCTTTATAGGATACCGTTGTAGAAAGAGAGCCAAACCAATCTGGATTGCTATCTGTAAATACGCGATCTTCTGGAGTAATTTTACCATCTGGTTGCCCGGTAATATTTCCGTTTTCATCTACCCCGTTAGTGTCTTTAATACGAATATCTCCCGGAGCTAGATTTGCTTGTGGGTTGGCAGATTCAGGATTTGCCTGTGGTGCATTTTCAAAATCGTCACCTTCTTGAAATATACCATCAAAGGCATACTGTCTGATAACATTTGTAGATTGCCCTACATAATAGCCATAAGAGTCATCTTGAAGAATATTTTCGCCGTTACCATCTGTATATAGTTCTTTTATTTCGTTTTTATTGTTTGACCAGTTTGTTGAAACAGACCACTTAAAGTCTTCGGTGTTTATAAGATTTGCTGTTAAGCTTAATTCTAAACCACTGTTCGACAGTTCGCCGGCATTAAAGTAGGTGAACTGGTATCCTGTAATAGAAGGAACTCCTCTGCGTAATAATAAATTCTTAGTTGTTGCTTCGTAGTAGTTTGCGCTTCCGTATAGAAATCTATTGAATAAGGAAAAGTCTAAACCAAAGTTAAGCGTGCTAATGGTTTCAAAGTCAAGGTTTGTATTAGGTAATACCACTGATGGAGAATAACCAGAGAATGTTGTGCCGTCAAAAATATACGGTTGTCCATCTGCTGTAAAAAGAGAAGTGTATGGGCGGCTTAATGCATTTGCTAAAGCACCGTAACTAACCCGTAATTTTAGTTCTTGTATAGCTGTCACGTCTTGTAGAAACTCCTCCTGATGCAGTTTCCAGGCAAAGGCACCTGCCGGGTTATACGTCCATTTATACCCATTAGCATTTACCGAAGAACCGTCTGCGCGGTAAGTAGCTGTGAAGAGGTATTTATCAAATAAATTATAACGCGCTCTACCCATAAAAGAAGCTGTTCTAATAGTAGATTTATCACGCTCAACAGTCACATTACCTATTGCATTTTGTATACCATCATAGCCAAGGCTTTCATTTGTAAAACCTCTTCCCGTTGTGCGGGTTTGGGTGTATTTATTCTCGTCTGCCGCCTGTACAAGGGTTAGGTTAAAATTGTTATTCTCGTTAATCTCTTTATCGTATGTCAAGATATTTTCGACAAAATAAGCCTCCCTAAGTTCATTTTGAATTCGCGCAATCCCGCGATCTGTCTCACCACTAGAATGTAGTGAAGATAAATAACTGTCACGCTCTGTATTTCTTCGGGTTAAAGAAGTTGTTAATTGATATCTCAATTCTGGTGTGATTTGCCAGGATGGAATCACATTGACAACAAAATCATTTCCTTTCTCATCGTCGTCAGACTCTCTTAAATTCCATAGTGGGCTAGTAGCTGTACCTTCTTCACCGCTAGGAAAACGTACAATTTCGCCAGTTTCATCATAAGCTCTACCTAAGGGTGAGATTGTAATAACATTTACATTTGCAGAGCGTTCTGTATCATCATTGAGTAGGTTTAAATCAAAGCGTACTGAAACCTTCTCATTTATTTTCTGATCTACATTTAGGCGTAAATTTTTACGTGTATAACTCGATGTGGGTATAATCCCTTCTTCCTTCAAGTAGTTAAAACTACCGTAGATTTTAGTAAACTCTGTACCCCCATTAATGCCTATAAACTGGCTATTTACTGTACCATTTCTTAACAATTCATCTTCCCAGTTTACAAACTCATTGTTGTTTATAGATTGTAATTCGATTTCTGAAAATATGGTTTCATCATCAAGATATTCTCCCGATGCATTATTTGTGCGTCTTGCTTCTCTACGTAGCTGTGCAAATTCCTGACCATTATACACATCAAAATTGCGCTCTAGTTTGCGTACAGTAGTATACCCGTGATAGGATACTGAAACTTTATTAGTCTTACCTCGTTTAGTAGTAATTAAAACCACCCCATTTACCGCTCTTGAACCATAAATCGCCTGTGCTGAAGCATCTTTTAGAAACTCTATTGATTCTATATCATCTGCATTAATGTCTTCTATACCGCCATTTCTAACAACGCCATCAACTACATAAATACCACTTACGTTACCTTCTATAGAACCGCGTCCTCTAAAAATAATTTCTGAAGTACCACCTGGCCTTAGAGAGCCTCCTCCTACATTTACTTCGAGTCCGGCAATTCTACCGCGTAGCATCTCATTTACGTCTGAAGTAGGGGTTTGTGTGGCCTTGCTTAAATCTGTTTGTGCAACTGCACTCACAAGATCACTTTTCTTTTGTGTACCATACCCTACAACAATAACCTCGTCTAGCGCGTTATCATCTGGTTGAAGTGAAATATTAATTGTAGCATTTGTGATAGCGACATTCTGTGGTTTAAATCCTAGATACGTAATTACTAATGTTGTTGCTTCTACATTTACAGAAAGACTAAAATTACCATCAAAGTCTGTAGTGGTTCCAGAAGACGTGCCCTGTAAAATTACATTCGCCCCCGGTAACGGCATATTAGTTGAAGCATCTGTTACTGTCCCTGTAACTGTTCTTTGATTTTGCGCGAGCAAGGTTAAAGAAGTAAATAGCATTAAGGAAAACAACCACTTCACTTTTTGATTGCGAGTAAAATTTCTCATAGTGTTTCGTTTTTCGTTCTATGTTGTAAATGCCTAATTTTTTTACAACTGATGAAATTGTTTTGGGTTTAAACAAATCTAATATGAAGTGATTGTGTATTCTTCAAAAAACACCACGATAAAAAACGAACATCGTAAAAAACATCTGTTTAATTGAATAATAACTAAGAATTAGAGCACGTATAATGCAGGTTTCTGGGCTAAGGTTAAATTTAGGTTACGTACTTAATATTTAAGTATTTAAAGACTTTGTAGTGGTATTGTCTAGGTGATATTTCTTGATGTAGGGGTATTAAAATTTTAATATATAATTAACTAGGCTATCATCGTGATCAAGATCAAGTCTTTTACGTAATCTGTAGCGTTTTGTTTCAACACTTTTAGTAGATATGTTGAGTAGTGGAGCAATTTCTTTTGAGGTAAGGTTTAAGCGCAAATAGGCACAAAAGCGCAAATCATTGGGAGTAAGATCTGGGTGTGCTTTCTTAATTTTATCTAGAAAGTCTTTATCTGCATTATTAAATGCTTGCTTAAAGAATTTCCAATCCTTATTGTTGTTGAGATGACTGTCAATCAAATCAATTGCGCCTTTAGGATCTGCGGTATCTTTATCTTTAAGTAGTTCTTTTTTAATTTTGCTAAGTACCTCATTCTTTTTAATAATACTCATCGTAGAGATTGCGAGTTCTCTGTTTTTATTATCAATATCCTGATTGAGTTTTTCATTTTGGATTTGCATAATTTTTTGTTGATTCTCGAGTTGCTCACGCTCTAATTTTTTACTGTAATATCTGCGGTAGGTTCTGTGAGTAATTACGAGAATTACAATTAGAATCAATACATAAACTGCAAGCATATACCCAGATAATAACCAGGGACGCTCTACCGAAAACGTATAAGAGGCGGTATTTACAGATAATTCATTACCAATTTTTGCACGTACTAGAAATTCATAATCACCAAAGGGTAAATTTTCAAAACTTACTACGCTATTATGCGTCCATTCACTCCACTTAGATTGAAATCCCTTAAGTTGATATTGATAGTTTACATCAATGAATTTCTTGTATTGCGGCACGGCGTATTTAAAGGTGAGCATGCCGTGTCTAAAATTAAGTACTCCGGGTTTTTGTGATGATAGACGTTGTGTATGACCTTCTAAGTCTGATGATTGTATGCTATTTATAAACAGTTTATTGGAACGGGTTTGTTCTGCTTTTGAAATATCAATGGTTAGATATCCGCCAGAAACGCCTAATAGATATACATCCTGAGCAATCATATTAATATTCTCATAACCCAGAACACCCTTTCTCAAAAAAGAAGGAATGGGGTACTGTGTAATTCTGGGTAGGTTAGTGAGATTGTCTGTTGAGACAAGACTAATGTTTTCTTTAGAAAATAACCATAAGCGGTCTTTTTTATCACTTATAAGTTTACCTGAGATATAGCCATAATCGTTATAGATAGAAGAGAGTAATGAATCTTTTTTAAAAGCTTCAGTTTGTGGTGAAAACGTGTAAACACCCTCTTCGGTTGCGTAAAGAATTGAATTTTGGTACGATGTTAATGCCGAATTCTTTCCTACAGGTACATTATCTATAAATTTTTGTTCTGTGACAGCTGTTAATGAATCATTCAGTTTGAGATTAAAAACTCCTTTGTATTCGTGACTTACCAGTAAATGTTGCTTATTTACAAATTCAAAATATCGTGATGAATTATTAAAGCCTTTTATTTTAGATATAAGTTTCCAACCTTGTGCCTCCTTTTTCAGCAAATAAAGACCATTGTAATTTCCTTGTAATAATATGTTTTGACGGTCTGCTATAGGCTTAAAATCCCAACTTCCTAATTCATTAGCAATACGCGTGGCTTTCTTATTATTTAAGGTAAAAGTTCCCAGATGATGCCCACATAGTAAATCTTCATTCTTATAATTATAAAAGCTTAATACCTGGCCGGCGGTGCCGGGTAGAAACGTAAATTGAGTAGCTTTTGAATTTAAGTCTTTGTAAAAAACACCTTGGTTCGTACCTAAATACAGGGTTTCTTTAAAGACAATTGAGGTGTAAACTGTACCTAATATACCTTCAAAATCTGAGTATGATCGTACGGGAGAGTTTATATTAATACTATTTATACCATTATCAAGACCCGCCCATAAATTTGAGTCTTCATCTTCAAATAGAGAAAGTACGGTATTATTACCCAAGCCACTTTTTTGCGTGATTTTATATAAAAAATGACCGGTTTTGTCAAAGTATAAGAGACCATTAGAGATGGTACCTAAAACAAAACTACCATCACGTAGCTGCAGTGCAGAAAAGATGTTAATAGTATCTAATGCAGACTCCCCCGGAGTAACCCAGCGCGTTAATTTATTATCTTTAAAGTGAAAAAAACCAGAATTTCTAGAGATCAAGAGTAGCTGATTATTTTGAGAAGAAATATTTATAATGCGATCAGAATTGAATTGCGTATCAGGAATAAGTAGTGATGGTTCGCCGCCTACAATTGTGTAGATTCCTTCATTAGCAACGTGATAATAAATAGATTTATTAACGATAAATACTTTATATATAAGATTTTCACTCGGTATTTTTTTTATTGTTTGATCTGCTTCTTTATAAAAATAAAGAGCTCTGTTTGATTGAAAAACAACCCATTCATTATACTCTAAAATATTCCATACCTGCTCATCTTCTAGCATAGGGTTATTAAGCTTTGATGCAAGTGAGGTATAGAAGAGTGTACCTAGATTAGTTTTTTCCCAATACCCGAATTCAGCAAAACAACCCGTATATACCTTAGCGTGTATCACATTTACAGAACGCATTATAGTGCTGTTAGGAGAATCGTATTTTGACCATCGCTCGCCGTCAAATTCTAGTAATCCACCATTATTTGCAGCATAAATAAAACCGTCCTGACTTTGTGAAATCATCCAGTTTTGATTATCTGCACCATAATCTTCTGTAGAATAATTTAAAATAGGGGGCAGTTCCTGACTTAGTATTAAAGCCGGTATGCAAAATATAAGTAGAAGTAGGAGGCGTTGCATTGTGGTATGTAAATATTGAGATTACATTAATTTAAGTAAATATATAATTATCTAAATGGCTTTTTGTTAGATGGTTTTTATTAGATAGTGAATGAAAATGATTGGAGATGATGGGAAAGTTACATATCCAAGACCAGAAGATGATGATGCAGGTTAATAGTTTAGCTTTAAACTCTACTATTGAAAAAAGCATTACTCCTATTTTCTGTGGATTTTTACACTCTTGTGGAAAAGATAACAAGCGCGATTATTTGTAGCAGACTATTCAAGATAGTGTATATTTTTATTTTAATGAGGCACAGGATAAAACCAGTTCTTTAGCAAACCGAAAAGTATCTACAGAAAAAATACAGCGAGGCAAAATTAGCAACGGTAAAATTTTCTGAAACATCAAATTTTCTAGGATTGATTATAAAGATCATGGAGTAGGAGCCTCAAAAGAAGCATTAATTTTAAAAAATGCACTGCGTAATACAGAAAAGCGTATAAAAACCATTAGAGGAACTATTAGTTTTGACACAGAAACAGGAAAAGGCTTTGAAGCCTTGATCTATATACTAAAATAAAAGTTCTGTATTATGTTCAAAAAAGTTCTAATTGCCGAAGATTTTCAAGGTGATAATAAAAGTATCGTTGATACTTTAAAAGAAAAACTGGGGGTGCCGTATTTGTTTGAAGAATTATATTGTGATAAAGCTTACAATAGGATTAGCGTTGCATTAACCGAAAATGACCCATTTGAGCTTCTTGTGACAGATTTATCTTTTAAAGAAAGTCATCTTAAACAAAAGCTTAATTCTGGGGAAGAACTTATCGCTGCTGTACGTAAAATACAACCTGACATTAAGATTATTGTCAATTCTATGGAAGATAATCCGTCTAAAGTACAGGCGCTTTTTGATCAATTAACTATTGATGGATATGTGTGCAAGGGTAGACAAAGCTTAAACGAACTCGTGATGGCTGTGCAGGATGTAAATGAAAATAAAAAGTACACATCCCCACAAATAAATTTAAATACAGATTCTAATTTTTTTCAGCTCGAAGAACTCGATTTAATTGTTTTAAAAAGCCTAGCAGAAGGTTATAGTAAACGTGAAATTAGAGAGCAGTTGATGCAACAAAATCTCAAGCCTAATTCTGAAAGTTCTATAGATAAAAGGGTGAGCAGACTTTTTGTAGAGTTTAGCGTTAAAAATACTACCGAATTAGTGGCTAAACTTATTAGAAAAGGAATTATCTAAATCTGTAAAACAGATTTTCTAAGTCTGAAAAAACTACTGGTTTTTAAATTTAAATTGAATAAATACCGGCAAATGATCTGAAAGATTACGTGCCTTCTCTAAGTTAGCACACGATTTCACAAAATCTAAAACACCGGTTTTGACACCTTGAATATTGTCTGAATAGAAAATATTATCAATAGGGTAGTTAAGATATCCTGAAGCTTTACACAGATTTTTGAGTGTTGTTTTTTGATTTTTAAGAGCCGCTATAAATCCACTTTTCTTTAAAGGATTAAAAACATCTTCCTGCTCATTCATATTGAAGTCACCGGCTAAAAATACGGTTCCGGTAAGTTTATCTAGAATGTAATTTGATATCGCTTTAATCTCGCGCTCTGGGTTTTGATCAAAGGGCCTTGAGTGAAAGTTAATCACTGTAAAAGGTGTTCGATTGTAGTAGAAATCAATGAGAAAGGGTTCACGATCTACGGCTTCATCTATTTGTTTAATTAAGTTACCTCTATTTTTTATTTTGATTTGAGCGGTTTTCCAGAGATACGCATAACGTTCTGTTACATATTTAGGACTATGTGTAGGATCGCTAATAACATAATCCCACTTAGCACCTTTTCGGTTCAAAATATCTGCGAGTTTTGCGACCGCCTGTGCGCCGCCATAGCCTGCAACCACTTCTTGTAAAGGAACAATATCTGCGTCTCTTAAAATTTCGGCTATCGCATTAAGTTCTTCATTGTTTTTTGTTTTGCCAAAATCTCGGATATTCCACGATACTAACGTGATTTCGTTTTGCTGAGCAACTGCGATAAACGAGATACACAGGAAAAAGAGGGTTGCTAATTTTTTAATCAAAATTAAAGATTTATGTTGATGCTAAAAATAGATATTCTCTAAACAACGGGTATATAGAAATCTGTTAGCTTAACTGTAATAAATCTAACGTTCTCATAAAAGAAAACCACTAGTATAATTTATTGACGTTTTAAATTCACGTTACGTGCGGTTGCATTTTGTTTAGTTTCATAATCGTGCTATTTTAAAGGTAAAGTTTGCAAAACTTCTAATTATGATAGTTATGAGTAAATCTCTGAATTCTAAATTTTGAAAATGTTAATGAACATTTGAACTCAATTGATTTATATTATTTTTAAAAATATTTAAAAAATAATCAAACTAAATTAACAGTATGCTCAACCTACTCTTCATTCAATTGCCACACGGTACTCAAAATCCAGATGATAACAATCCTATAGATTTCTCGAGTCCATTTGATTTAATTGTTTTCATTATTCTTCCAATAGTTGTTATACTATTTTATGTATGGTGGAGACGTAAGCGTAATAGAAGAAGTTAGATCTGAATTAGTATACATTTTGTTCAAAAACGGTAATTTTTCATTAAGAAAAGTTTAAATAACTATATTAAATTTTTAATAATTATATTTTCGTATGTAGAAATGCGATTTTAAGTTTTTAATTTTAAAAAATTACTAACGAAAATATGCGCATTATGAACTTCTCCAATGAAAATCATTTTTTAAAGACGTTAGAAGATCTTCAAAAACGTCACCCATTTTCTTTTAAGGAAAATCAGGAATTAGATATTATAAAAACAGCTCCTATATTAAGTTTATCGTATACAGATGAGGGTGGGTTTAATATAAAAGATGGGGATTTTTCTAAAGATGGTTCTGTAGGAACGTATAAGGTAAAAGTAAATTATATACATCCCGATTATTCAAACCCAATAATAGCTGGTTTTCTACCTAATGAGGAATTAAATTAAAATCTCCTTATTATGACTAGTCAAAATTCTACTCAGAACGAGCTTTCTCGGCTTTATGGGATAAAATTTATTTCATCAAAGTATTTTGATACGTATCAAAATCTAGCGATAAATTCTAAGAATATTTTTCTTAGAAAATTATTTAAAAATCTATATACCTGTAAAGCTGATTTTGTAAAATCTATTGAAGAGGTAATAGATGATTCCAGAATTAAAGGGAATCTATCAGACGAACTTTTACCTATTCCAGATAATTTTAAAGAGATGATGCCTGAAATTGGGTTTTCTGATATTATTAAAAACTGTCATCAAATAGAAATTGCTATTCAAGAATCTTGCAAAGCTGAATATTCACAAAGTAAAAATCAACTTGTCAAAAATGTCCTTTATGACTTTATCGAGAAGCATAATAAGTTTATTTGCGAGTTAAAATCTATAGATTTTAACTCGCTGGCAATAACCAATTAACCTAACTAAAATTATAAAGAAATGAATAAGCCAAAGAAATTTCCCGAGCAAAATCAAGAATTACCAGGTAGTGAAAGTCAGATGAATCCCCAGCCCGAAATAATTAGAGAAGGATACAAGGGCTCTGATAAACTTAAAAATAAAGTTGCTTTAATTACTGGCGGTGATAGTGGTATAGGTAGAAGTGTTGCTGTACATTTTGCAAAAGAAGGAGCTTCAGTAGCTATAATTTATAAATCTGAAAGTAATGATGCCGCGTTTACAAAAGAACTTGTAGAGAAAGAAGGGCAAGAGTGTTTACTTTTTGAGGGAGATATTAGAGATGAGTCTTTTTGCAATCAGTGTACTAACGATATTTTAAAGCATTTTAAACAGGTTAATATTTTAGTTAATAATGCAGCAGTTCAGTTTCCTAAAGATAGTGTGGCGAACCTCACAATTTCTGAAGTAAAAGAAACTTTTGAAACTAATATTTATCCCTATTTTTATTTTGTAAAAGCTTTAGAAAGTCAATTTAAGAGTGGCGATTCTATAATTAATTCTACTTCTGTAACTGCATATAGAGGCTCCTCACATTTGTTAGATTACAGTAGTACAAAGGGTGCTATAACCACTTTTACGCGCTCATTAAGTAAAATGTGGGCGTCTAAAAATATACGTGTTAATGGTGTTGCACCAGGGCCTATCTGGACACCATTAATACCGGCAACATTTGATGACGTATCAGATTTTGGTCAGGATGTACCATTAGGAAGAGCAGGTCAACCCAGCGAGGTGGCACCAGCTTATGTATTTCTTGCTTCAGAAGATAGCAGTTATATTACAGGTCAGGTAATTCACGTTAATGGAGGTGAAGTCGTAGGTGCTTAACTCTCTCAACAATTAGCTAAAGGGGCAATTACAGAAGTAGTTGCCTTTTTTTATAGGATAAATTCAATATTTATAATTCTTCAGATTACTTTATTGTTTCCGTGTTAAAGTAATTTGAAACTATCTCTAATACACTTGTTTAATAAGTAATTTTAAAATAAAAATTATGAGATCTATTTGGAATGGTACATTAAGCTTTGGTCTGGTATCTATACCTGTAAAACTATTTTCAGGTTCAGAAGATAGAAAGCTTGATCTAGATATGCTCGACAAACACGATAATCAAAGAATACGATATAAGCGTGTTAATGAGAAAACCGGTGAAGAAGTAGTTTGGGGTGATATCGTAAAAGGTTTTAAGAAAGATGATAAATATGTCATTTTAGAAAAGGAAGATTTTGAAAAGGCTAATCTTAAAAAGAGTAATACCATAGATATCGAAGAATTTGTTTCAGAAGACGATGTTGCAGATGTCTTATTCAAGAAACCCTATTTCTTAGAGCCTCAAAAGGAAGGTAGCAAATCTTATAACCTGCTTAGAGATGCTCTAAAACGTACTAATAAGTTAGGTGTGGGGACATTTGTTATGCGACAGAAGGAGCACCTTAGTCTTATAGGTCATTACAAAGACGCTTTGGTTTTACACGTAATTCGATTTAATGATGAGATTAGAGACCCTTCAGAACTCAAATTACCTAAAACAAAAGTCACCAAGAAAGAGGTAGATATGGCAGTTTCTTTGATTGAAAACTATTCTGAAGAATTTGATTTATCTAAATATAAAGATGTCTATAATGATCAACTTATGAAAATCATTAATAGCAAAGCAAAAGGTAAAACAACTAAAGTAGAAGAAGTAAATGTTAAGCCTACAGAAGCTAAAGATCTTATGGCTCAATTAAAAGCAAGCCTGGAAGCTCGTAAGAAGAAAAAGGCGTCTTAATTTTATGAGTCTCAAAAAGTATAACGATAAACGAAATTTTGAGAGTACACCAGAACCTTCAGGTACTCTTAATGAGGAAAACCTAAATCGTTTTGTTATTCAGATTCATAAAGCCTCACGTTTGCATTTTGATCTGAGGTTAGAATTAGATGGTGTACTTAAAAGCTGGGCTATACCTAAAGGTCCTTCTTTAAATGTAAAAGTTAAGCGACTCGCTATTCAAACTGAAGATCATCCTGTGAACTACCTAAATTTTGAAGGAGTAATACCTAAAGGTAATTATGGCGCAGGAAAAATGAAAATATGGGATAAGGGTTATTTTGAATTTAATAATACCGGCCCATCTACATCAAACCAGTTACTTAAAAAGGGAGATTTAAAACTTACCTTTTTTGGCACAAAAATAAAAGGTGATTTCGCTTTAGTCAGAATTAATGACCCTAAAAATAATAATCAATGGCTACTCATAAAAAAACAGGATGAGTATGCAACCGAATTAAATTACACTATAGATCTACCTGATTTTGCTTTACCTCAAAAACAAGCAATTCTCCCAACAGGTGAAATTAAAATCGACCAACAGGTTAAACCTATGTTGGCGACTTCTACCAAAGAAATTTTTAATAACCCCGATTGGATTTATGAAATCAAGTGGGATGGTTACCGCTTACTATCGTATGTAAATGAAGGTGATGTTATTCTTCAATCCAGAAATGGGCAATCTTATAATGAAAAGTTCAGTCTTATTAAAGAAGAGCTACAATCTCTCCCTCAAAATGTAATTCTTGACGGTGAGTTAGTAATACTGGAGGAAGATGGCCTTCCTAACTTTCAAAAGTTACAGAATTACGAGCGAGGTAAAACAAAAGGAGTTCTAAGGTATTATGTTTTTGATATTGTATATCTCAATGGATATGATATGCAGCAACTTCCATTAATAGACCGTAAAAGTTTTCTGCCAGAGCTATTAGAAGGGTTGGAGCATTGTGTGTATTGTGACCATATAGAAGGCATGGGCACTATGTTTTACAACCAGGCTATAGAAAGTGGTCTAGAAGGTGTAATAGCAAAGAAAAAAGACAGTAATTATTATCCCGGGCTTCGGTTTGAACAGTGGCTAAAAATAAAAAATATAGAAAGCGACGAATTTCTTATTTGTGGTTATACCAGCCCAATTAATAAAAGTGATCACTTTGGCTCGCTAATTCTAGGGCATTATATAGAAGAAAATTTAATCTATGCAGGTAACTGTGGAAGTGGTTTCTCTAATGCCCAAAAGAAAGAATTGCTATCAAAATTTAAAATCCATGAAATTTCTTCGACACCTTTCAATCAAAAGATTTCTTTAAAGGGAAGAGAAGCACACTGGATGAAACCATATTTAGTTTGTGAAGTAAAGTATATGGAGAAAACACAAACTGGTTTATTAAGACATCCTGTATTTAAAGGTTTACGTTTTGACAAGAAGGTTGATGAGGTATCGCAACCTAGGGCTTCAAAGAGTTTAAAAACGAATACTACTACAGAATCAGATTCTGTGTTAGATATAGATTCTATGAAGGTTCCTATTTCTAATATTAACAAAGTTTATTGGCCAGAAGCAGGACTTTTAAAATACGACTTGATTGATTATTATATAAAGGTTTCAAATTATATACTTCCCTATTTAGTTGACAGGCCACAAAACCTTCATAGACATCCTAACGGAATTAATGAATCTAGCTTTTATCAAAAGGATAATGAATATTTACCAGAATGGGTAGATAGCAAGGCTATCTATTCAAAATCTGTAGACAAAGAAATAAACTATTTACTATGTCAAAATGAGGCTGCACTCATATACATGGCAAATTTAGGATGTATAGAAATCAATCCGTGGAATTCTAGAATATCTACTCTTGACTATCCAGATTATGGTATTATTGATCTTGACCCTTCAAAAAATAATTCATTTGATGATGTTATCGAGACCGCTCAAGCTGTTAAAGAAGTTTTGAAGTCTGCAGATATCCCCGGATATTGTAAAACTTCAGGATCAACAGGATTGCATGTATATATACCAATGGGTGGAAAATATACGTATGAAGAAGTACGTAACTTTATTAAGCTACTATGTCTTTACGTTAACGAGATGCTTCCGGAAATCACCAGTCTAGATCGTTCATTAAAAACCCGGGGAGATAAAATTTATCTTGATTATTTACAAAACAGAAAAGGGCAAACCCTTGCATCCCCTTATTGCGTGCGGCCAAAGGAGGGAGCTACTGTATCTACTCCTCTGAAGTGGGTAGAAGTAAAAGCAGGTTTATCTATTAAAGAATTTAATATAAAGACGGTAATCAATAGATTTTCAGAAAAGGGAGACCTCTTTAAGGGTGTTCTCAAAGCGGGAATAGATATGAATTTAGCATTGAGTAATCTTGAAGAGTAAATGAATATTAAAAAATTATCCAAATAAAAACGGGCATTCAATTTTGAATGCCCGTTGTAAATATTGTGATATATATATGGGTTATATCGAACCCCAAAAGTTAAGTAAAGCCTTTGCAGTAGGTCCTGCAGATAAAGGATTTTGCCCTGTAATTAATAAACCGTCAATTTCTACGTGCGATATAAATGGAACGGCTGCATTCTTATATTTTGCTCCAAGCTCTTTTAGACGATCTTCTAATTTATAAGGTATATTATTTGAGCGCAATGCTAATTTTTCTTCAGTATTTGAAAAGCCAGTTATCTTTTTGTTTTCTAGTAACGAAGGATTTATTTCTGCAGCTTTTAAGAGTGCTGCCGGACCGTGGCAAACTGAAGCTACAGGTTTTCCGCTTGCTATAAAATCTAAAATTAATTGAGCGCTTAATTCATTTGAAGCTAAATCAAACATAGGGCCGTGGCCACCGGGGTAAAAGACAGCATCAAAATCAGCTTCAGTGACACTTTCTAATTTTAACGTAGTATTTAAAGCAATTTGAGCAACAGAATCATTTTTAAAGCGCTTATTTGATTGCGTAATATTTTCAGTTAGTTGACTCATTTCATCAATAGGGGGATGACCTCCTTTAGGACTTGCTAATGTGACCTCATACCCGGCATCAATAAATTCATAATAAGGATCTGTAAATTCTCCTATCCATAACCCTGTTTTACTCTTAGTATTTAACAACTCTGCGTGAGAAGTGAGGATCATCAGTATTTTTTTAGGTAGCATAACTTGGTTGTTTTAATTCGCTTAGATTGATTTTGGTTTTAATGAATTTCCGATTTTTCAAGTGAGTTGAAAGCCAAAAATCTGCTAAAATTTGTTCCCTCTTTATAAGATTTTTAAAGCTGGTATTGTTCTTAGAAGCGAATCCAGGTTTTCTCTTTTCTAGAGATTGTTAGATATAATAAATTGTAAAAAGGCTAAAGTTGAGGTATGTGTGCAAAATGCCGCACGTGTTAATTGAAGAAGGTGATTAAAATATAGAAGAGAAATCTGTTAAGGCTTATTCTTCCTTAGCATTACGGGATTCCTATAAACAAAAAAAGCCCTTCTTTCGAAGAGCTTTTAGCGGTCTGGACGGGACTCGAACCCGCGACCCCATGCGTGACAGGCATGTATTCTAACCAACTGAACTACCAGACCAAATATTTTAAGAACTTTTGAAGATTAGAAGCGGTGATCATTTCCTTTCTTGCGGGTGCAAATATACACCCATTTTTTAAGTGTGCAAACAAAAAATGAAACTTTTTTCAAATACTATAAAAACTGTTTACGTTCTACCAGAAATGTGCTCAGTATAGGAGCAAAGCCTCTTTGTATATCTGCCTTCACATATTTTATGCGATACTGTGCGCAGCGTAATTTAAGAGCCTCAAAATAAGCATTTACCAGTTTTTTATAGTCTTCTTTTAAGTTGTCTGAAAAGACATCAATATGCTTTCCGGTTTCCACATCTTCAAAACGCTTAGGCGTACTGTCAAAATTAAAATTTAATTCTGTAGCGCTATCATACGTATGAAAAAGTACCACCTCGTGCTTATTATATTTTAAATGCTGTAACGCTTCAAAGGTTTTTTCCTGCTCAATTTCATTTTGAAAAAAATCACTAAATAAAAACACAAGCGATCTGCGCTTCAGTTTTTCGGCTATGAAGTGAAGATTAGCGTAAGTATCTGTTTTTACCGCACTGTCTGGCTTTATAAGTGTTTGATTTAACTGATCTAGCAACATATGATGATGACGTTCACTTCCCTTTTCGGGGGCGTAATACTCAAAATTTTCAGCATAAATACTTAAACCTACCGCATCTCGCTGTTTTTTCATTAACTGCATAATTGCAGCAGCAGCTAATACCGAAAAGGCAATCTTATTAGGCTTGTTTAAATCTGAAGAAGTTAATGCAGGGTAGTGCATGCTACTGCTGTTGTCTAAGATAAGATGGCAGCGTAGATTTGTTTCTTCCTCATAACGTTTTGTATAAAGCTTGTCTGTGCGGGCGTAGAGCTTCCAGTCAATGTGCTTCGTACTTTCGCCGGCATTATAGACCTTGTGCTCTGCAAACTCTGCAGAAAAGCCGTGAAACGGACTCTTATGCATACCGCTAATAAACCCCTCAACAACCTGACCGGCTAGGAGCTCCAGATTATTAAAACCGGCAATAGCATTAAGGTGTGCTTGAAGATCCATGATAAGTTATAAAAAAAACAGTCTCAATTAGCGATTAGCTAAAAAATGAAATCTTTAGCTGGGATCGCGTATTGAGACTGCTTACTTAAAAATTTTTAGATTACACCGTCAACGATTCCGTATGATACAGACTCGTCTGCACCCATCCAGTGGTCACGGTTAAAATCTTTCATTACTTTTTCAAAATCCTGACCGCAGTTATCTGCAAGAATTTTTGCGCTCAATTCTTTAGTTTTTAGAATTTCCTGAGCAGTAATCTCAATATCACTAGCCTGTCCACGAGCACCACCACTAGGTTGATGTATCATAACACGGGCGTGAGGTTGTATAAAACGACGACCTTTCTCACCTACTGAAAGTAATATGCTTCCCATACTGGCAGCAAGACCGGTACATATTGTAGAAACCGGGCTTTTTATAGATTTAATCGTATCGTAAATAGAAAAACCTGCAGTCACATAACCACCTGGGCTGTTAATATATAATTGTATTTCTTTATCGCTTATTGCATCTAAGTACATAAGACGGTCTACAACGTGCTTTGCACTCTTGTCATCTACCTGTCCCCAAAGAAAAACTTTACGTTCTTCCAGCAATTTAGCATCAATAAGATCTTGTGGTTTACCTTTTTTATTTTCCATTGTATAATTTTTATTTCAGATGCCGCTATATTAAAACAGCATATAAATTTCGGAACAATTTTTTTAATCTCCTTAACAAGTATAAACAATAAGTTTAAGAATAGCTTGTAAAATCACCGAAGTATCACAAGCATTAGTTTACAAGTTTGAGACAAAAATAAAAAGGTCTGACGCTAAGCCAAACCTTTGAATTTTATTTTAAAAATGTCTTCTTATGCTTCGCTTAGTAAACCTTCTAAAGCTTCAGTATAAGTAGCTTTAGGGGCAACACCTACCTGGCGACCTACGACCTCTCCGTTTTTAAACATTAAAACAGTAGGTATGTTACGCACGCCATATTTTGCTGCAAATTCTTGGTTAGCATCAACGTCAACTTTACCTACTACGGCTTTGCCTTCATATTCTTTGCTTATTTCTTCAATAACGGGGCCTACCATTCTACAAGGACCACACCAAGCTGCCCAAAAGTCTACAAGTACTGGTTTATCAGATTGTAGTACAGCTTCGTCAAATGTTGCGTCAGTTATTTCTAGTGCCATTTTGTTTCTTTATTTAGGTTATTAATGTAAAATTAGTCAATTATTTATCTAAAGCTTACAATCAGCGAATTAGATTTGACTATGATTTTATCAGTTATATTGATTAGTAATTTAGTGTTTTAGCTTAATTACTTAGAAGTTTTTTAAATCTTATTATTTACTGCGTAATTATTGTGTCTTCTTATAATTTAAAATTTCTAATAATTGGAAAGGCTAAAATGAATTTATAAGTAGTTTTTTTATAATTTATTGAGCGTAACCCCTCGGGTCAGGCTATACGTTGCAAGTCCGCACTCGTTCCTCGCTGTGGGCTTTTCACTGCTATCCCTTACGCGGGTTTCAAGATAGTTTCGTCACTCTGAATTAAGTTTAGGGTCGTAAAAAATATGTTTGTTGTGCTGAAAGGGCTAATAATACGGTGTTGTAAAGAGAGATTTTAAGATCTGGGCGTAACCCTTCGGGTCGGGCTATACGTTGCAAGTCCGCGCTAGTGCCTTGCTGTGGGTTTAATACTGCTATCCCTTACGCAGTTTACGATAGTTTCGTAACCCTCAACTCGTTTCAAGTCGCATATGTTGCGTGTGTGATACTAAATGGATTCTATATTAAAAAAGTTAAGAAACCATTATCGTCAAATCACTTTAAATCCAATAGTTCTCAAGTATTCAAAAGTAGGATTATAGAATTTTGGATTCCGAGTATGATCTTCTATACTTCCCTCAGGAATTACAATAACCATTCCTTGCCTAGCACGAGTTAACAGTACGCGATATGCATTTAGAAGATATCTTTTTCGATCCTCTTTGTGTATATTTTGCCATTTATTTCCCTTAAAGGAATAGGGCTGCCATCCCTCTTCAGAGTATCTTAAGTCTCCATCCCAAGTAACACAAGCCCAATCTAGCTCTAAACCTTGAACTTGAAATTCCGTGGCAACATCTTCTAGGAAATAAGAAGATCTGATATCATCTCTTCCGTTTAAAAACCAATTCACGTGATTTATGGGAGACCTGACGTCCATTGCTAAGGGTTTTAGTCTATATGCTTGAGAAGAAACTACAATTCCATAACGTTCAGATCCTCTCGCTTTTTCTTTAAGCCAATTTTTAGCAGTTTCAATGTTTCGAGTTATCACAATTGGATATTTCCCGTTTAACAATTTTAAGGTTTCTATAGCATTCTCGTCAACATCAAGAAGCTCTTTAACTAACTTTGAAACATATTCAGCTCGAAAGGATCGCATAGAAACAGAGAGGTGTAAATCTTCATTAAAAATTACAGTGCTCTTTTGTTTTAGTTTTTTGATAGCTTCAATGACATTGTATTCCTTTGCATACAAATTTGGAGAAATTCGAGTTTCCCAATCTGGAAATTCATTTTCGATAGCTTCAATCCATTCTGTAATGCCAGCTTCTCCAGTATTTATTTCTTGACCACCACCAACTAGGCAAATAACCACAGCCCAATCTTTGTGCCTATTCAAACAAGAAATTAAAAATTCGGGTTCAGAATATTGAAAGTTTGGTTGGTTTTTCTTTTCTCGCATAAACTTGACAGTTTGTTCGCGCGTCCAAGCTCTTTGTGCCTCGTCAAAAATTGCAACATGATCATAAGGAGCTTTTGAATCTCTCAAGTATTCATCTCTATAATGATGAATAATTTGTATGAACGTCTTAACACTTTATTTGGCAGTCTTTTTTGTTATTTTTTTTCCTTTTATTTTTTCCTGAAGAACTTTATCTCTTGTAAGAGCTTCTTGAAGAATATCGACAAGTGGTTTGTTGCCAGATAAGAAAACACTAGAATTTCCTTTTTTCTTATCTAAATGTTCAGCGGCGACTTTTAGCCCAACAAGTGTTTTGCCTGCACCGGGAACACCAGTTACAAAACAGATTATTTTTTTGTTTTGAGACTTGGCAAGATCAATTGTTTCGGAAATATATTTGGTTGTAACTTTTAGATTGGTGGCATCAGCATCGCTTCTTGTGATTTCTTCTACATTGTGATTGTTATACATTGAAACCGCAGCCTCAATAATTGTTGGAGTAGGAGAATAACTTCCAGAAATGAATTTTTCGGAATTTATAAGACTTCCATTTTTAAAGAAGTCAAGCGAATTTTCAAGACTTAACTTTAAATTTATTGCATTAGTTTTTATTGGATTGATAAGATTATCACCGTGACTCGTTGCAATTATTTCAAATGGAGAATTCCCTGCTTTAGTTGCAACTAAAATGGGAATTAAGATCATTTTATGGCTTGGTTCGTGGAAATTTTTAAGATCTAAAGCATAATCCCAAACTTGCTCGATATTGTGTTTTAAAAATTGTTTCTCACCTACTTTGAATTCAATAACAAATACTATATTTTCTATAATTAAGAGACAGTCAACTCGTTTGCCCATACGAGGTATAGAAAATTCAAAGTATATAGTTCCAATTTTTCCAAGTAAAGTATTTTTCAATATTTGAATCTGACCTTCCCAAGCAAATAGTTCTGTATTTATATGACCTGTTCTACTATTAACAGATATCTCCCCAATTATATTCTCAATTGGTTTTTTGAGAAAGTCAGAGATTGAATCGCAATAATAATAGTTCAGCATTTTACGAATTTAAGTTATTCAATGTTTCTTATTCTACCTGTGCCATCTCCCCACACTAAATTTAGTTTTTACTTCACGTTTAATTCAGTGGAGCTTATGTTGCTAGTGTTATGCTAAAACGAGTTCATCATTAGAGAAAGCGTTAGGGATAGCAGCGTAAATCCTCCTTGTTGCCCTTTGCAACAAGGAGATTGCAGTGTATAGCGCGACCGTTAGGGAACGCCCAAACAGCAAGGCTAATTATGCAAAAGCCTGTTAATTAAGTTTAAAACTAAATCGCTGTGCCTTCAATTCATTTAACAACGCGCTACTTATGTTTACTTTTTTCTTTCTGCTAGGCATATGTAATGCTATTTTTTCATCAGATTCAAAGACATAAAAATGCAGGTTATGATCACCACGATGGTTAAATAAAGTTTCGCGCAGCTCATCAATACGGCCGCTTTGTACTTCTTTTAAATCGAGGTTAATGGTAAGTTTTTTGCTAAAGGTTTCCATCACATCCTGCAGCTGCATAAAATTATTAAACTGCATTCTGGGATCTCCTTTTTTACCGGTATCGCGGTTTGTCCATCCTTCACGTACAAAAACACGCATATGCACAAATGAGTTGGGTATTAAAAAATGCCTAAACTTTAAATACTCTTCGCCAAACATCCTAAACTCAAACGACTCTTCAAAATCTTCTACCGTAAACATCGCCCAGCCTTTTCCGTTTTTAGAAACCCGGTGCTGCACGTCGCTAATTACTCCTCCAATGGTGATTTCGCGGTTGAGGTGGTTATCAAGGTTATTGAAGTCTCTAATTTTACCGTTGCAGTAATTTTCCATTTCTAACTGAAAATCGTCTAGCGGGTGCCCGCTTATGTAAATACCTACTACTTCTTTCTCGCGACGCAGTTTTTCCATCGTTCCCCATTCTTCACAGGGAGGCACAACCGGCTCCGGAATTTGTACTTCACTGGCATCGCCAAACAAACTTACCTGTGACGAATTCTCATTTTCCTGAAATTTAGCTCCGTATTTTACTGCTTTTTCAAGAAAGGTAATTCCGTCACCTTCATCTTTAAAATACTGTGCACGGTGGGTACTGGTAAAACTATCCATCCCGCCGGCAAGTGCCAGACTTTCAAAAGCTTTTTTGTTAGCAGCCCGCAAATCTATACGTTTTGCAAGGTCAAAAACAGAACGATACGGCCCGTCTTTACGATTGTCAACAATGGTTTGTACTGCGTTAGCCCCAACGCCTTTTACAGCTCCCATACCAAAACGCACAGCGCCACGGTCGTTTACAGTAAACTTTCTAAACGATTCATTCACGTCTGGCCCTAATACTTCAAGTCCCATACGTTTACACTCTTCCATAAAGAAGGTTACCTGCTTAATGTCGTTCATATTGTTAGACAGTACCGCAGCCATATATTCGGCAGGATAGTGGGCCTTGCAATAAGCAGTCTGGTAAGCAATCCACGCATAGCAAGTAGAGTGCGACTTGTTAAAAGCGTAGGCAGCAAAAGCTTCCCAGTCTTTCCAGATTTTATTTAAAACCTCTCGCGGGTGTCCGTTTTTCTCACCACCTTCAAGAAACTGTGGTTTCATCTTATCAAGTACCGATAAGATTTTTTTACCCATCGCTTTACGCAAGACATCGGCATCACCCTTACTAAAGCCTGCCAGGCTCTGCGACAAAAGCATCACTTGCTCTTGATATACGGTTATCCCGTACGTTTCTTCAAGGTATTCCTGCATTGCAGGCAAATCGTATTGTATTTCTTCGTTACCGTGCTTACGCGCAATAAAACTCGGGATATATTCCATTGGCCCAGGACGGTACAAGGCGTTCATGGCAATGAGATCTTCAAAAACGGTAGGTTTTAAGGCCTGCATGTGTTTTTGCATTCCCGGTGATTCATACTGAAAAATTCCTACCGTATCACCACGCTGAAAGAGTTCATAGGTTTTTGCATCATCTAGCGGAAAATTATCTGGATCGAGATCAATGCCGTGTTTGTGTTTTACAAGTTTAACGGTATCCTTAATCAGCGTAAGGGTCTTAAGACCCAGGAAGTCCATTTTTAGAAGCCCGGCTTCTTCAACTACCGAGTTGTCAAACTGGGTAACGTATAAATCTGAATCTTTTGCTGTAGAAACAGGTACAAAATTAGTAATGTCATCTGGAGTAATAATCACTCCACAGGCGTGAATGCCGGTATTACGCACCGAACCTTCGAGCTGACGGGCTCTTCGTAAGGTCTGACCTTCGAGATCATCTCCTTCGGCAAGGTTTAAGAGTTCGTTTACTTTTATAAGATCATCAGATCTAAATTTTTTCTTTAAATCAGCCTCGCTTTGTCCAAAAATCTTGGCAAGCTTAGACATGTTTGGAATTAACTTTGCAATACGGTCTGCATCACCTAACGGAAGGTCTAGCACTCGTGCAGTATCTCTAATAGATGACTTTGCAGCCATAGTACCGTAGGTAATAATCTGCGCCACCTGATTTGCACCGTATTTATTAATCACATAATCCATAACCCGGCTTCGGCCCTCATCATCAAAATCGATATCAATATCAGGCATACTTACACGATCAGGATTTAAGAAGCGCTCAAAAAGCAGATCGTATTTAATAGGGTCAATGTTTGTAATTCCCAGACAGTAGGCCACAGCAGAACCGGCAGCAGAACCCCGACCGGGACCCACAGAGACATCCATGTTTCGGGCTTCACGAATAAAATCTTCTACAATAAGGAAATAACCCGGATATCCCGTATTTTCAATAACGCTCAACTCAAAATTGAGTCGCTCTTCAATTTCCGGTGTCAGATCTGGATAGCGCTTTTTAGCTCCCTCAAATGTGATGTGCTTCAGGTATTTGTTTTCACCACGCTTGCCGCCATCTAGTTTGTCTTCTTCAAATATAAATTCTTCGGGGATTGTAAATGCAGGTAATAAAACATCGCGCGCTAATACAAAAGCTTCAATCTTATCTACCACCTCACTCACGTTACTTATCGCTTCCGGAAGATCTGTAAACAGAGCTTTCATTTCTTCCGCAGTCTTGAAGTAGTATTCTTCATTATCGAGTCCAAAACGATACCCGCGACCACGACCTTTAGGTGTGGCAACTTTCTCACCATCTTTTACACACAATAAAATATCGTGAGCAGAAGCATCTTCTTTCTCAATGTAGAAGGTGTTGTTTGTAGCGACTAGTTTTACATCGTGAGTTTTAGAAAACTCAACCAAAGTCTGATTAACGCGGTCTTCATCTTCCTGCCCGTGACGCATAATCTCGATATAGAGATCTTCACCAAAGGTTTCTTTCCACCAGAGTAAGGCTTCTTCAGCTTGCTTTTCACCTACATTGAGCACTTTACTGGGTACTTCGCCATATAAATTTCCGGTAAGTACGATAAGGTCTTCTTTGTAGCGCTCTACAATCTCCCGGTCTATACGCGGAACGTAGTAAAATCCGTCTGTATAAGCAAGGGAAGCCATTTTTGCGAGGTTGTGATAGCCCTTTTTATTCTTGGCGATAAACACAATCTGATAACCGTTGTCTTTCTGACTTTTATTTTTATGATCCTGACATACGTTGAGTTCGATCCCAACAATAGGTTTGATAATGGTTTCTGTAGGTTCTTCTCCTGCAGCGATCAACTCTTCATTTTTGGCAAGTGCACCTTTGTTGTGTGCAGTTAACGCCTTCACAAAATGGAAGGCACCCATCATATTCCCCATATCGCTGATGGCGACTGCAGGCATCTGATGTTTTTTTGCAGCAGCAACCAGATCGTGTACACTTGAAGTAGATTGAAGGATTGAAAACTGCGAGTGGTTGTGCAAATGCACAAAATCTACCTTGGCAAGTTGGGCCTTATTTTCCTTGATTTCTTCTCTGGAAATATCTGCCTGATCTACCTTTTGTAGCGTCTTGCGAATTTCTTCGGAAGCTTTTTTGAGATTTATATGCTTAAGTCCAATAAATTGAATCGGCTGCGGATTAGCTTCTGAAAAGTTTTCAAAATATCCTGCCGGTACATCTAATTCTTCCTGAGTAAAAATGCGACGGCGTACCAGTTCAAAAAAGCAACGTGTGGTTGCTTCTACATCGGCGGTGGCATTATGTGCTTCAGAAAATGGCTTGTTAAATAAATATTGATGTAATTCGGTAAGAGTAGGGAGTTTAAATTTTCCGCCACGACCTCCGGGAATTTGACATAGTTGTGCTGTTCTTTCGGTACAGGTGTCTAAAACCGGGAGTTCTTGTAATTGATTTGTAACATCAAGACGATGAAATTCTGCACCCATAATGTTTAAATCAAAACCTACATTTTGACCTACAACAAATTTAGTTTTATCTAAAGTGGCTTTAAATTTCCCTAGAACTTCGCCTAATGGTAAACCATCTCGTTGAGCCAATTCTGTAGAAATACCGTGAATACGCTCTGCATCAAAAGGAATATCAAAACCATCTGGTCGTATTAGATAATCTTCGTGCTCAAGGCAGTTACCCATGTCGTCATGAAGTTGCCACGCGATTTGTATGGCTCTGGGCCAGTTGTCAGAATCTGTTATGGGAGCGTTCCAGTTTTTGGGTAAGCCGGTTGTTTCAGTATCAAATATTAGGTACATCTGGTTCTCATTGGGTAACTCGATAATCGAGAATTGAATCTTTTAATAGCTCTAGTTTTTATAAAAGTTTGAGAAAAAAACTAGTTAAATTTTACAAAGCCTTGTGTCTTAAGACCGAAAATCTAAATGCGTAAAGGTTTAAAATTAAAGAAAAAGAGAGGCTTTAAAAAGTTAACTTTTGAGGAGTTATTAACGTGTATAACTTAAAAAAACAACACCCATCAATAGTTCACTATTGATGGGTGTTATAATGTTTATTTATTGTATTTGGCTAATTCAAATAAACAGGTTTTATGCCATTATTTCAAAAGCTTTTACCTCTTTTAGAGTGCTTTCTATTGTACTCAATTGATTTTTTAGTATTGCTTCTGTTGTAGGTGGCAAATGCGGTTCATTTAGAATAGTTTTATATTCTTCAATGGCATTGTTTTCACCGCGTATGGTCTCTTTTAAAAGTGCTTCTTCACTATTACTAGTTACCGTAGATTTTATATTCATCCATGCTCGGTGCGCATCCCCAGCTAGGCTTGTACCTTTATCAGGAGTCTCGCCATATGCCTTAATCTCATTTTTTATATGATGACCAAAGTCATAGCGCTCTTTTGCTTTGCGATTGAAATAGTCTTTTAAAGTGCCATTTTCGGTATGGTCTGAAGCTAACTTGTAACCTGCTTCAGCATCATAATTTTTGGTTAATAATTCATTTAATTTATTCGAAATTTTTTCTGTGAACTTCATCTTCTTACATCTTTAAATTATCGAAACGTTTTTTTGTATAGTTGAACGTGTCTCGTTGACGTCTGGTATAAGTTAAAAATTAGAGTAGCCTAAAACAAATTTATTAAGAGTGTTTAACTTAATAATCAAGTATTTAACACTATTTAAATCTAGTACTTAAACAGATCTATAACTTATTAAAAACCTATGCTAAGGTTTCAAGAGTTTTTGCTTCTACGAGGGCATTTTGAACACTATCGCGTTGTTTTGCAATAATGTTTGTAGTAGATAATGGTAACTCACCATTTTTTATAATCTCATTATATTCTTCTAGTGCAGTCTTTTCTCCTCTAATAGCTTCTTCCAAAACAGCTTCATCCTTATCTGATGTAAGTGCTGTTTTTAAATCCATCCATAAGCGGTGTGCGTCTCCTGCAAGACTCGTTCCTTTATCTGGCTCCTGACCAAGGCTACTTAATTCAGATTTTAGTTCATGTCCAAAATCATAGCGGTCTTGTGCGCGACTTAGTAAATAATTCTTCAATGCTGAATTCTGAACTTTCTCAGCAGCGTTTTTATACCCCGCTTCAGCATCATAATTTTTCTCTAATAATTCGTTGAGCTTTTTGCCCATTTCATCTGTATAACTCATAGTATTTTTTTTATGTTAGTGTGTCTGAGAAAATCCTAAAACACATTTCAATGTATAGCTAAAAAATACTCGATTTTTAGAATTAACAGCTTTTAACCGCTTTTAAGTCAAATTAACACAGTGTTTAAGAAGTTTTCTGTTAAAAAAATAACGCTCCTCCTATTTAGGAGAAGCGTTAGATGTATAAAATAGGTAGCTTGGTTAATCTACCCTAAAACTGGCATCTATACGCGCAATTAAATCTGCATAATGATACCTGGTCAACGTATCTCTGGAGTTGTTTTTACGTGAATTTAAATCTGAGCGTAGCTGCGTAAGTTCTCCGCGCATAAGTGGTATCACATCTGATATTAGAACCTCTTGGTTATCGTTGTCAAGTTCGTTTAAGTAAGAGGTAGCAATTTCTACATATTTACGCTGTATATTTCTGCGGTAGGCATCAGTTTCTTTCCCTTGATACAATTCCTTAAAAATACCTTTTCTCAAGTCGTTCATTAAAGTAACCACCGAATATGCAGTTATGCCGTTTTTCTGCTCAACTTCAATCATTCTGCCCAGACGCTTACTAGAAAGTAAATTGCTGAGTGCATAAATTTGTATGCTTTTAATCTGATCAATGGCTCCTTCTGCTTCAATGCGATCTAAAATATCCTTATTTAATAACCAGTCTGGTGTTGTGAATGCTTTATCATTTAAAAAGTTTACCGCCTCTTTTTGAATTTCTTTAGAAACGGGTTGATATACTACACCTTCTTGATTAGAGGTTTTTATAGTCTCATAAACACCGCCTACGTTTGTCACCACGTGATTAATATAGCCTCTCCATAAGCGTGCTAATTCTCCGTACACTTCGTTTAAATCATCGTATCCATAGCCTTCTTTTGTAGTCCAGTCTATTAAATTAGGGACAACCTTTTTTAAATTTGCTAAACCATAGCTACTTGCTTTAATGTTATCATCTCCCAAGCTTTCAGTCTGGGAGTGCGGGTCTGTACCGTTAGCGCTTCCAAATTCATACCACGGGTTTCCTGCTTTTTCAAGAATCCATTTATCTAAAGTAGGTTTCTCTTCTAGAGCGCTGTTTGCCTCTGGCAGGTATCTGTATCCCCAGTTAATTGCATATAAATCGTACGGGCCCATCATGCGTATATAGCGTACACCATCATCTCCGGGCTGCGCTACATAGTTTACACGCGCATAATCCATAATAGAAGGGGTGAGGCCATATTTCTGGGTAAAAGATGCTACCCGTAGCGAATCTGTAGGATACGCAGAACTTGCTTTCATATTATGAGGTAAGCCTAAAGCGTGCCCTACTTCGTGAGCAATCACCATGCGCATCATTTCTCCTATTTCTGCTTCGGGAGTTTCTAGAGTGCGTGCTGCCGGGTTTTGAGCTCCTGCTTCAATCATAAAGCGATTACGGTAAGAGCGTAGATGGTTGTGATACCAGATTACATCGCTCTCTATAATCTCACCCGTTCTAGGGTCAGATACAGAAGGTCCTACGGCGTTACGAGTTGTGCTTGCCACGTAGCGAATTACAGAATAGCGTACATCTTCTGGGCTAAATTCGGGGTCTTCTTCTTTTGAAGGGGGGTCTTTAGCGATAATTGCATTTTTGAAACCGGCAACTTCAAAGGCTTTGTTCCAGTCTTCAATACCTTGTTTAAAATAAGGTCGCCATTTTAAAGGAGTAGCGGGATCTAAATAATATATGATGGGTTTTACGGGTTCTACCAGTTCACCTCTTTTGTAAGCTTCGATATCTTTAGGTACTAATTTCCAGCGACGAATAATTTTATAATCATCTGCTTTTAACTGTTCAGAATCGTAATTGTATTTCTTAGATGTAAACCAGCCTACACGATCATCTGCAAGTCGCGGCTGCATTTTGTCGTCTGGAAGAAGAACCATAGATTGATTCATCAGTAACGTGAGAGTGCCGGCTTGATCGCGCTCTGGCGGCTCTTCTGCGTCATAAGTCATTACATGTTTTATTTCAACATTTTTAGGAAAAGCAGCAGCAGACTCGATATATGATCTGCTTCCGTCTAGCTTTTTAATCTTATACTCTTTGCGCAGTCTTGAAGAAACTCCATTTATGGCATCTATGTCTTTTGTAAATAAATCTGTTACTTCAATAATTATATTAGTTGAATCTTTACTTTTTGAGGCTATTGCAGTACTAAAAAGAATAGGGAAGAAATTATTTGCTTCTACAGACTTTGAGATCGGGCTGTTCTCATCGCTTTGATTTTCAAAACTAATTACCTTTAAGTCAATATAGTTGCCACGTTTAGACCAGCGTACCACCTGCTCATTTACCTTAGACCCTGCATTAACATAACCACCCCCAAAACCAGAAGGTACTTTTGCAATACGACTAACTAAAAGCATGTCTTTGCCTAATAAGCTGTCTGGTATTTCAAAATAAAGTTTTTCATCAACAGTATGCGTAGTGAAAAGGCCAGGATCACTTAATGCGCCTTTAGTGATAACCTTGTCATAAGGTTTAAGTTTAGAATCTTTTTTGTCTTTAGTCTCAATCTCTGCGGAAGCTTTGCTGGGGAGCTTTTGAGACTTACAACTGTAAAGTAAAATACATAGGAGAGGTAATAAAATCAGTTTTTTTAGCATCGTATAGTTTTTGATGCATAATTTACAGAATCATTACAAAATCTACACAGCAAAATTTATAGAATTTCACAGCCTATTAATAGTGCTTCTGAAGAACAAATAAGAACGATTGGGCTGCTTCTCTAAATTTTCGTCTTGAATCTGCTTCGAAAGATTTATTTACAGGTTTTTCTGAATTTTGAAATTCAAATAAGTAAGATTCTACAAGTTTAGTAGTGAAAAGGAGTAATACGTCATCTGAAATTTTAGTTCGAAGATTACAAGCATAGCCTTTCTTTTCTTTTGCTATACCCGAACAAGATTCTAAGGGTAGAGTTATAGAATTACCATCTTTAAATTTGAGAGTGAGTTTATCACCAGCTTTAGATTGAGCTAAGTTTTTTCTTGTGCCTAATGTGAGATAATTAGTATTTGCAATATTTTGAAATCCCAGATGTAAAGATTCATCATCTGTAATACTTAATTTATTTGCATTCTGAGTTCGGGTAACATCAAAATACAAACCTATGTTTTTGCCGTCTTCGTGCTCAATATTAATTATGGAGTGCCCGCCCATCGTGTACTCAGTCCTATTTTTGTGAGCCTTTGTTTTTACAAGGTAATTTGGCGCAAACAAAATATTATGTTGAAGACCGTTATCGTTAGATTTTGATCTTTTAAAAAATTTAAAGAGCATAATGATGTCAATTTTCTAATATACGAAAAAATAGAGCTATTATGTAGGGGAGTTTTTAATTCTAGGCTGCAAAAATAACCAAAATTGTATTGATTTTTTGTTAATGAATTACCAATAAAAAAAGCCTCCTGTTGAGGAGGCTTTTGTACTCGGGACGGGACTTGAACCCGTACGAACTAATGTTCATTGGATTTTAAGTCCAACGTGTCTACCAATTCCACCACCCGAGCGTGGGCTTTCAATTAAACATCGTTCAAAAACGATGACAATCTAGAGCGAAAGACGGGATTTGAACCCGCGACCCCCACCTTGGCAAGGTGATGCTCTACCCCTGAGCTACTTTCGCAATTCATTAAACTATGTCGCTTAATGCGGATGCAAATTTACAAGATTTCTTCAATCTGCAAAGCAAATTCTGAAAAAAAATTAAATCTTTATGAAACCTTATTTTTTTTACTTCGAATTAGCATTCTTTTTATCTCATTTAATTTCATTAAAGCTTCAACAGGCGTTAGTGTATCTATGTCAATATGAAGTATTTCCTCTTTTATTTCTTCTAAAAGTGGATCGTCAAGATTAAAAAAGCTAAGCTGCATCTCATCCCCATCATTTTCTTTTAAAACTTTCTGCTGATCTTCTTTTCGGCTAGAATTTTCTAATTTTTGGAGCATTTTGTTCGCTCTGTGCAAAACTTGTTGCGGTATTCCGGCCATTTTAGCGACATGTATTCCGAAACTATGCGCGCTACCTCCTGGGATTAATTTCCGTAGAAATAAAACCGTGTCTTTTAATTCTTTAACTGATACATTGAAGTTTTTTATGCGTAAAAAGGTATCGCCCATATCATTTAACTCATGATAATGCGTTGCAAATAATGTTTTAGGTCGGGCGGGGTGCTCATGCAAATATTCACTAATTGCCCATGCGATTGAAATACCATCGTAGGTACTGGTCCCGCGGCCTATCTCATCGAGTAAAACTAAACTTCGGTCAGATATATTGTTAAGGATGCTTGCAGTCTCGTTCATCTCGACCATAAAGGTAGATTCGCCCATAGAGATGTTGTCACTGGCACCTACGCGCGTAAAAATACGATCTATAAGACCTATACGTGCAGCCTTTGCAGGTACAAAACTTCCTATTTGTGCTAATAAAACAATTAATGCAGTTTGTCTAAGAATAGCAGATTTACCAGACATATTGGGCCCGGTGATCATAATCATTTGCTGAGTATCTCGATCTAAATAAGTGTCATTAGCAATATAAACTTCGCCCAACGGAAGTTGCTTTTCAATTACGGGATGACGGCCTTCTGTAATCTCAAGTTCAAAAGACTCATCAATCACAGGTCTTGAGTAGTTGTTTTCTTTAGCTAAACATGTAAATGATCTTAGGCAATCTAACTGGGCAATGGTATTTGCATTAGTTTGTACAGGGTCAATAAATTGGGTGATCCATGTCACAAGCTGGTTAAAGAGTTGTTGCTCAATTCCTAAAATGCGCTCTTCGGCACCTAATATTTTAGCCTCATATTTTTTTAATTCTTCAGTGATATAGCGTTCTGCGTTTACCAGCGTTTGTTTACGTATCCACTCTGGTGGTACCTTGTCTTTATGGGTATTGCGTACTTCAATATAGTAGCCAAAAACATTGTTTGAGGCTATTTTAAGAGAAGTAATACCTGTGCGTTCGGTCTCGCGGGCAAGCATCTTGTCAAGATATTCTTTTCCTGAGGTCGCTAATCCTCTTAGCTCGTCAAGTTCTTCATGAAACCCGGTAGCAATAGTATTTCCTTTAATCACATTTACCGGAGCATCTTCAGTAACCGTCTCTTTAATCTTAGATCTTAAATGCTCTAGATTATTTATTTTTTCTGCTAAAATCTGAAGTGCTTGATTTTCTGTATTCTGTGCCAGTGCTTTTATGGGCACCATTGCTTCTAAAGAATTTTTAAGCTGAATAATTTCTCTAGGTGTTACTTTACCCGTAGCTACCTTAGAAATAAGTCGCTCAACATCTCCTATTTTTTTTATATGCTGCGATAATTTATCGTAAAACTCATTATTGTTTAAAATATATTCTACAACCTCGTGGCGCTCTTGAATGGGTGCTATAGATTTTAACGGTAATGCTAACCATCGCTTTAAAAGTCTTCCGCCCATAGGCGATATGGTTTTATCAATAACATCTAAAAGTGTGATAGATTTATTAGAAGTACCCTGATATAACTCTAGGTTGCGTATGGTAAAACGATCCATCCAGACATAAGCGTCTTCGGCTATACGACCTATACGTGCAATGTGTTGAAGTTTATGATGCTGAGTCTCACTTAAATAATGTAGTGCTGCACCTGCGGCGATTATACCTTCATCTATATCTTCAATACCAAAACCTTTTAAAGATTTTGTATTAAAATGTTTGTTTAAACTTTCTCGGGCAAAATCTATTTGAAAGACCCAGTCTTCCTGATAGAATACGTGAAAATCTGCACCAAAACTATCTTTAAATTCTTTCTTGTTGCTTTTGCTAATAAGTAGTTCGCTCGGGTTAAAATTTTGAAGCAGCTTATCAACGTATGCTCTGTCTCCTTGTGTAGTTAAAAATTCACCTGTAGAAACGTCAAGAAAAGAAAGACCAAGTAAGCGTTTTCCGAAATGTACCGCACCTAAAAAATTATTGCTTTTAGACTGTAATACTTCATCATTTAAAGCTACACCCGGAGTTACGAGTTCGGTCACTCCGCGTTTAACGATTGTCTTTGTAGTTTTAGGGTCTTCTAGTTGATCACAAATCGCCACCCGGCAACCCGCTTTAACCAGTTTGGGTAAATAGGTGTTTAAAGAATGATGAGGAAAACCGGCAAGTTCTGTACGCTCACCACCGTTATTTCTATTGGTTAAAATAATACCTAAAATTCCTGCGGCCTTTACGGCATCTTCTCCAAAAGTCTCGTAAAAATCACCCACTCTAAAAAGTAGCAACGCATCAGGATACTTAGTTTTTATCCCATTATATTGCTTCATTAAAGGGGTAACAGTCTTCTCTTTTTTCTTAGCCATAAAGGTGGTTGCTGTTTTTAGTATTAGCGGAGATAAATTTAAAGAATATCATATGGAAGTTCTCCCAACTACCTCTAGAGTTATTTCTTTTTTTCAACATTTTAGGTTGGTGTCCTCCTAATTTAGCGGTCAAAATTTTAATCCTTATTTTATCGAATACGTACTTTTACAGTATGAATAGAAAATTGAAGAATAACGAACTCGACCGTAAGTCTGTAGATGAGTTTCTAAATGCAAAAAAAACACCTATTATAGTGGTGCTAGACAATATAAGAAGTCTTAATAATATAGGATCGGTTTTTAGAACAGCAGATGCTTTTCTTGTTGAGGCCATTTATTTGTGCGGTATTTGTGCACAACCACCCAACAAGGAAATTACTAAAACGGCTTTAGGAGCTACAGAAAGTGTAACGTGGAATTATTTTGAAGATACGTTAGATGCAGTTGAGCAATTAAAAAGTTTCGGTTATAAAATAGCTTCAATAGAACAGGCAGAGCAAGCTGTTATGCTTGATGATTTTACCCCTAAGCCTAATGCTAAAATCGCTGTGATTTTTGGAAATGAAGTCAAAGGAGTACAGCAAAAGGTTATAAATGCTTCAGATATTGTGCTTGAGATTCCTCAAATAGGAACTAAACATTCATTTAATATAGCCGTGAGTGCAGGTATAGTTCTTTGGGATATATTTACTAAGCTTAAAAATATCTAGATATATTGTTTTAAATAATATATTGAATTGTTAAAAATTATATAATTTTACTAAAGCTTTCCTAATAGGACCTTCGATTGCAATTTTATGTATGAGTTTTGCGTTACCCACTTAACAAAGAACCCAACATAATGAACGTTAATAATTTTGATTACGCATCGTATTCTAAAGGTGCTAAAGATGGTAAAAAGCTAGGAATACTGGTAGGAATTGTAATTGGACTTGCTTTTATGGTTGCACTACTAAGTTTCTTTTATCTTTAATTTAGAATTTAAATCTGATTTATCTGCTTGAGAATTGACAAATAATCGGCTCGGTTTTTTACAAAATCGAGCTCCGATATGTCAATTATTTTAACCTTCCCGGGGTTGCTATTCTTGATCATACTTAAATAACCCTTATTTATTTTTAGCAAATAATTTTCTGATATATCTTGCTCATAAGATCTGCCACGTTTTTTTATGTTTTCCAGTAAACGTTCCGGGTTTTGGTATAGGTAAATATATAAGTCTGGTCGTGCAATTTCACGATACATTATACCGTGTAATTTCTTATACAGATTGTATTCTTCTTCAGTAAGAGTGATTTTTGCAAAAATAAGAGACTTAAAACAGTCATAGTCGCCTATCATAAAATTTTTAAACAAATCGTACTGACCTATATCATCAAGCAATTGTTGATAACGATCTGCCAAAAAGGACATTTCAAGAGGAAAAGCATAGCGTGCCTGATCTTCATAAAACTTAGGAAGAAAGGGATTGTCTTTAAAGCGCTCTAGAATAAGTTTTGCATTAAAATCTTCAGAAATCATAGTTGCCAATGTTGTTTTACCAGCTCCTATATTACCTTCAATTGCAATGTAATTTTGAGTGTTTAAATTGTATATGCCGTTAGGATTTATGAGTTGTTCTTTTAATTTTTCTGGAATTTCTGGATCTGTAGTATACTTTAATAATTCACGTATTTCCTTTTTTAAGACAGGATGCTCAAAAGTTGTGGCAATATCATTAAGCGGGTATAAAACAAAATTGCGCAGATGCAATCTAGGATGAGGGACTTCTAATTTTTTAGTATTTAAAATAGCATCACCATAAAACAAAATATCAATATCTATAGGACGATCTGCATACCCTTCTTGACCAGAACGTTTACGACCTAAATCTTTTTCAACATCTAAAACTAACGCTATTACTTCAGAGCTTTCTAAACGGGTTTGAATAAGAACTACACAATTTAGAAAGTCAGCACCTTCAAAACCCCAAGCTTTGGTTTTATAAACTGGTGAAATTTGCTTTACGTTTCCTAGTTCTAAGAATATCTGATCTACCGCATTTTGAAGATTTTCAAAAGAGTTTCCCTGATTGCTTCCTAAAGATAAGAGTATGTTTTGTAGTGCTTTAATGAGGATAAAATGTTAAATAATTTATGAGCAATTTAAGTAAAAGCAGTGTACATTCTTCTAATTTTGACGACTAGAACCTAATAAATTATAGAGTTTGACGCAAGCCTCAATAAGCCAAAGAGATGCACTGGCTGCCTACCGTATTTATTTTATTCTGGGAGCTTTGTTTATTTGTTCTCTGGTGGTGTCTAATCTTATTTTTCAAAAGTTTTTTTACTGGGATTTTTTTGGTCTTTATCGCTTTGAAATTTCCGTTGGTATTCTCCCTTATCCCATTACATTTTTAATAACAGATTTGTTGAGTGAGATGTATGGTAAGAAAAAAGCAAATCAAGTAGTTACCGCAGGTATTTTTGCATCTTTATTTTCATTGCTAATTGTATACACTTCTGCATCAGTTCCGGCAACCTCCTGGTCTCCTGTAAATGATGTCTTGTTTGATACCGTTTTTGGAGCTACAGCAGTTGCAGTTTTAGCATCTATGCTGGCTTACCTCTTTGCACAGTATATAGATATTCAACTTTATCATTTTTGGAAACGTCTAACTAAAGGGAAGCATTTGTGGCTTAGAAATAACTTTTCTACTTTTTTTAGCCAGTTCTTAGACACCGTTACTGTGCTTTTATTGTTGTGTAGTTTTGGTAAAATAGAGTGGGAGCGTTTTACAGCATTGTTGATTAGTGGATTTTTATTTAAGGTTCTTATTGCGGTTTGTGATACACCTTTTATGTATTTAGGCGTTTATATATTTAGAAAACGGTTTAATCTCGCTCCTAATCAGGAGCTAGGTTCTGAAATTGAACTATTTCAAAAAGAAGAAAAAATTTAAAGAGTATGAAAAAGATATTTAAAATAATAGGAGTTATACTGGTAGTTTTAATAATAGGGCTCATCGCAGCTCCCTTTTTATTTAAAAGTCAGCTTGAAGATTTATTGAAGCGTTCAATAAATGAAAATTTAAATGCTACGGTCGCCTGGGAAGAATTTGATCTTACCTTATTCTCGAGTTTCCCAGATGCAGCGGTACAGGTAAAGAATTTTAGTATAGTTAATAAAGCTCCGTTTGAGGGCGATACGCTTGCAAGTGGTGAGTTATTACAGCTCGATATGGGCGTGATGCAGCTTTTTAAAACATCGTCTGGTAACCCTATCGCGGTAGACGCGATTAAACTAAATCAAGCTTTTGTAAACATAAAAGTAGATAGTTTAGGCAATGCAAATTATGATATCGCAAAAGAGAGTACAACCCCAGAAGCAGATACGATAGCAGATAATACGGGGAGTTTTAAGTTTGACATACAGCATTATGAACTTAATAATTCACGAATAAATTATCTAGACGAAAGCACAAAAACATATTTAAAGCTTACCGATGTTAACCACGAAGGTACCGGTGATTTTTCAGCAGCAGTTTCTAATTTAGATACAAAGACTGAAGCTTTAGCGTCATTTGAATTTGATGGAGTAAATTATTTAAACTCAAATAAAATTAAGCTAGATGCACTTATAGAGATGAACCTGCCAGAGCAACGCTATACATTTAAAGAAAACCAACTTTTATTAAATCAGCTTCCTCTAGTATTTTCTGGATTTGTGAAAATTAACGAGAGTAATAATGAACTAGATCTCGCATTTGAAACACCATCTAGCGATTTTAAAAACTTTCTCGCGGTGATACCTGAAGTTTATGCTAAGAATTTAGATGGGGTAACAACTACCGGTGATTTTGTGGTTAATGGTAAAATAAATGGGATTGTTGATGAGACGCATATTCCGAAGCTTGATATAGAGGTTAAATCAAATAATGCTTCTTTTAAATACCCTGACTTGCCTAAAACAGTAGAAGATATTGTTATAGATATGCAAATAGTGAATGAAACAGGTGTTGTAGAGGATACCTATTTGCGTCTGGGTAATTTAAATTTGAGAATAGATCAGGATGTTTTTAATGCCAAAGGAAGAATAGATAGACTTACTACAAACCCACTTGTAGATCTCGCATTAAAAGGGAAATTAAATTTAGCTAACCTAGAAAAGGCTTATCCTTTAGAATTAGATCAGGATTTAAATGGAATGTTGACTGTAGATATGACTGCTAATTTTGATATGGAAAGTGTAGATAAAGAACAATATCAAAACATCAAGAGTAGTGGTACAGCTAATTTGAAAGATTTTAAATACATTTCTCCAGAATTACCCAATCCATTAACCATTGCAGTTGCTAATGTTAAATTTAATCCGGGAACGATAACCCTTGAAAATTTAACTGCGCAAACCGGTAAAACAGACTTGGCTGCAAAAGGGAGTATAGAAAATCTAATTCCTTTTTTACTTTCTAAACAAAATTTAAAGGGTCGTTTTACTGTTAACTCAAATATGATAAATCTTAGTGATTTTAGTGTGGTAGAGACAACACCGGCAACTCCTACTGAGTCAAAATCAAAAACCGTAACTGCTACAAAAGAAGCCGCAATCAAGATCCCGTCATTTTTAGATGCTGCAATAGATTTTTCTGCAGGGAAGGTTATTTATGATAATATCACGCTTTCTAATGTTAGGGGTAACGTTGCGATTAAAGAGGAGACGGCAAGTTTAAATAATATACAATCAGATATTTTTGGAGGAGCTATAGCGCTTCAGGGTAATGTGAGTACAAAAGGGATAACTCCTACTTTTGGGATGAATTTAGATCTTAAAGGTGTTGATATTAGCAAATCTTTTGAAGGTTTAGAAATGCTTCAGCAGTTTGCGCCTATTGCAAAAGCATTGCAGGGAGCATTAAATACAACCATAAGTCTTAAAGGAAATCTTTCAGATGATTTAACACCAGTTTTATCTTCGCTAGCAGGTGATGCATTAGCGCAATTGCTCACTGTAAAGGTAGACCCTGAAAAAATGAAACTTCTTAATGCCTTAGATGGAAAACTAGATTTTATAAATCTTCAGAATATAGACTTAAGCAACTTAAAAACGCAATTGAGTTTTAATGACGGTTTAGTTACCGTAAAGCCTTTTGATTTTAATGTTATAGGGATTAATGTAGGTATAAGCGGTACGCATAGTCTGGAGAACACAATAAATTATGTTTTAAACCTAAAAGTGCCGGGTACCTTTTTAGGAGCAAAACTAGGGAGTACATTGTCAAGTTTGAGTAACACAGACCTAGATAAATATACTGTAGATCTACCTGTTAATTTGTCGGGGAGTTTTACGAGTCCTCAGGTGAATGTTAATATGCAGCAAGCAGTAACTAATTTAACTCAACAGATTGTTGCTACGCAAAAAGGAAAATTACAGCAGCAAGGTGAAGATAAAATAAAGGATGTTTTAGGTGGCTTGTTAGGGGGTAGTAAAACGTCTAAGGATACTACAGCTAAATCTAAACCTAAAGAAGCAACTAAGCCAAATACAACCACTGTAGTAAAGGATGTACTTGGGGGTTTATTTGGTAAGAAGAAAAAAGCATCAGATACTACAAAAACAGGTAATAACTAAGTTAATTTGTAGATTTTGAGCATAAAAAAAAAGCACCACCTAGTGCTTTTTTTTATGCTCAAATATAAGTTTAAAACTCAATTAGAAACTTATAACTATAAATTCTGAGCGTCTATTAAGTTGATGTTCTTCTTCTGAGCAGTCAGACCCATTTCCGCAGTCGTTCATAAGTTCTGTTTCACCAAAACCTTTTCCTGTAATCCTGCTAGCATCTATACCGCGACTAATTATATATTCTGCGGTTGATCGAGCGCGTTTATCAGATAAGCTTAAGTTGTATGCGTCTTTACCACGACTGTCTGTGTGTGAACGTACCTCTACAATAAGATTTGGGTTTGTTTCCATAACCGCAAGTACTTTTACTAATTCTATAGCAGCATCAGGGCGAATATTAAAGCGATCGAAGTCAAAATAAATAGGATTTAACTTTAGTAATTTTGCTAAATCATCACCTTGATTAATTTTAGTAATACGAGGTTCTAACAATAGATCAACCACCATAGATTCTCCGTTAGCTTTGGGAGTTACTATAAGTTGTTCTGCTGAGTAGTAATCTGGTTCTTCGGCGCGTATAAGTATTTCCTGATCACATAGCGGATTTAATGTGTAATTGCCTTGTGCATCAACTTTAGTAGTTTCAATAACCTTCCCGTCAAGATCTACGACACTCACGGTAGCAGTAGGTATTGGTAACAATGTTTGTTTATCTTTTACGGTGCCAGTAACTATAATTTCACAAACCGGCGGAGGAACAGGTGTTCTTGTAAATTTGAATATATCATCACTGCCCATCCCAAAATAGCGGTTGGTAGAGAAGTAGCCGGTATTGTTAAACTCATCAACAACAAAACCAAAATCATCTTGAGGACTATTTACAGGTTTCCCTAAATTGATTACATAGGCGACATCTCCATTCTTCTTTGTAGCTACTACATAAATATCAAGACCACCTAATCCCGGGCGACCATCTGATGAAAAGTAAAGGTTTCCTTTTTTACTTATATATGGAAAGTTTTCACGCCCTTCTGTGTTTATGATAGGACCTAAATTTTTAGGTTCACTATATTCATCGTTTCCTAAAATATCAACTACCCAAATATCAGATAGGCCTTCGCTACCCGGCATATCTGATGCAAAGTAAAGTTTCTTATTGTCAGGACTCAAAGAAGGGTGAGAAACCGAGTAATTATCATCATTGAAGGGTAATTCTTTAGGAGCTCCCCAGGAGCCACCTCGTTTTACAGATTTAAAAATTTTAAGTCGGATGGTTCCATTTTTATCGGTACGTTTTACTCCTTGACTAAAATTGTTTCGGGTAAAATACATGGTATTTCCATCTGCCGTAAATGATGGTGAAGACTCATGAAAGCGTGTATTTATATTTTCAGCAAATTTTTCTACTTTGCCAAGATCACCTGTTTCAATATCTATAGGGGCTTGATAGAAATCTAAGAAAGGCTCATTATTCCAAGTGTGTATGTATTTTTTTCCGGTTCCTGTATCTCTAGATGAGGAGAAGATAAGCTTGTTTTCGTAAATCATAGGGCCAAAGTCAGAATATCTGGAGTTTGTTCTTCTCAGATTTTCTACTTCATACTCACTATCACTGTAGCTTATTTCTTCTAAGTAATCAGGTTCTTTATTAAAAAGTTCAGCACGAGAATCTCCTCCTTTTAAACGACGAAATTCTTCCATCATTTTATCAGATTTATCGTATTGCTGAAGTGCTTTTAATGACTGTGCATATCTAAATAAATACTCTGGAGTTATAGTCTCTGGATATTTATTAAAAAGTTTTTCAAACCATTTAGAGCTTTCCTCATATTTAGCGTTGAAGTAATAAGAATCACCAAGCTTTTGAAAAAGTTCTGCAGATTCATAACCTTCCCCAGCTAATCTTAAGTATATTTTTTGAGCATCAATAAATGCATAGCTCTCAAATTTCTTATCTGCTTTACTTAACTCTTTATTTTGTCCAAAAAAATAAAAAGGTATAATGAAAAATAGCATCAGTGTAACCCACTGTTTCATATTAACTCGCATATTCATTGAGTTTATTTAAGATTAAAGGGGGGCTTTAGGAGAAGGCAAATATATATAAATTAATATCAGACAAATATACTACTTCAAAACTTTAGGAGAATGGGGGTTTTTACTGTTTTTCAAGTTGTTACTAAATTATACTAGAATTTTAAAGATTTGAAATTTACAGAGGTTTAGAATGTATTTTCATCAATCCTTTAAGAGCTTAAAAGCACATTTGGTAATAAGCCTTTATATTTGCTTAAAATACCTATATGATACTTGATAAAATAAAAAATCGCAGATCAATATTTCCTAATCAGTTTGAGGCCGAAACTATAAGTGAAGATAAAATAATGACTTTATTAGAAGCGGCAAACTGGGCTCCTACTCATGCAAAAACAGAACCGTGGAGATTCAAAATATTTAAAGATGATTCTTTAGAGCTTCTTGCTGATATTCTTAAAACAGGATATACTAAGACTACTCCAGAAGATAAATTTTCAGAATTCAAATTAAATAAAAGTATTGAAAAAGTAATGCAAAGTGGTGCGGTTATAGCCATATGCATGCAAAGAGATCCTAAAGCTAGAATTCCAGAATGGGAAGAAATTGCGGCTGTAGGCATGGCTGTTCAAAATATGTGGCTTGTGGCAGGTGAGCAAGGTTTAGGTGGTTATTGGAGTTCTCCAGGTTATATAACTGAACTAGGCGCCGAACTGAAGCTTAATGAAGGTGAGAAATGTCTAGGCTTTTTCTACCTGGGTGTTTTTAATGGCCCTAATCCAGAAGGTGTGCGTACACGTATTGAAGATAAAATTACTTGGGTTTAAAAACTTTTCCAGCCAACTATTAAACCATAAAAAAATCCCTGATAATATACTTATTAGGGATTTTTTTTATAGTTCTTTTTTTGAATTACTAATTCAGAAAATCTAATATTGTTTTAGTAATAAAATCTATCTGATCATCTTCTAATTCTGTATGCATAGGTAATGAGATCACTTCTTTTACAAGTTTGTTAGTTACTGTAAAGTCTGCTTCATTGTAACGCTCATCAACATATGCTTTTTGTTTATGCAAAGGAATAGGGTAGTACACTCCACAAGGAATGTCGTTTGCATTCAAGTGTTTAACCAGAGCATCACGATCTGTATCTTTTAAGCGCAAGGTATACTGGTGAAAGACGTGACAATCACAAGTATCACAAATCATAGGAACGGTAATTTTATCGTGATTTGCCAGCTTTTCAGAATATTTTCTCGCAGATGCTCTACGCTTATCGTTGTAAGAATCAAGCAAAGGTAATTTTGCGCGTAAAACTGCTGCCTGTATTGAATCTAAGCGAGAATTTACACCCACCACATCGTGGTGATAGCGTTCATACATGCCGTGATTTACAATACCGCGTATTGTATGAGCCAGGGCATCATCATTAGTAAAAATTGCACCGCCATCACCATAACCTCCTAAATTTTTAGAAGGAAAAAAAGAAGTACTTCCCACGTGACCTATGGTGCCTGTTTTAACGCGAGTACCGTCTCTGCGAGTGTAATTAGCTCCTATTGCCTGAGCGTTATCTTCAATAACAAATAAATCATGCTCTTCTGCTATTTGCATAATGGCATCCATATCTGCAACCTGACCAAAGAGGTGAACAGGTACGATAGCCTTAGTTTTAGGTGTTATTGCTCGTTTTATAGCCTCAATATCTATATTAAATCCGTGTGGGGTCACGTCTACCAGTACTGGAGTTAGCTGCAATAAAGCTATTACTTCTACCGTGGCAGCAAAGGTAAAATCTGCCGTAATAACTTCGTCTCCGGGTTTTAATCCCAATCCCATCATTGCAATTTGCAGGGCATCTGTACCGTTTGCGCACGGGATGACGTGTTTAACGTTAAGATATTCTTCCATCTCCTTTTGAAATGAATGAACCTCGGGACCATTAATAAATGCTGTGGTATCTATAACTTCCTGAATAGAGTGGTTAACCTGCTCTTTTATAGATTCGTATTGACCTTTGAGGTCAACCATTTGAATTTTTTTCATAGGTAATTATTCAGCTGAACTATTTTCTATTGAATTCTTATTGTTGAACTCCATATAATAACAGGAGGATGTTCAAGCTAGTGATGTAAGTAATAATTCAGTATTAATAACAAGAATTAAAAAGCTAATCCAGTAATTTTTTTGTTCTACGAAAATACAAAATCTCAATCCGCTAACCAATCTCTTTTTTTAGCTTAAAACGCTATTTTTACACACTTATGCAATACTTGTATTCTTTTATAATCTCGCTTTTTAATGGTATTCTACCGGTCTTGGGTTTATTTATCCCTAAGCTGAAAGAATTTAGAAGCGTTCGGGAAAATGTTTTTTCTAAATTAAAAGCTACTATATCTTCAGAAGATAATTTTATCTGGCTTCATGCAGCCTCATTAGGAGAGTATGAGCAGGCAGTTCCCGTTCTTGAAGAGATTAGACCGAAATACCCAAACTTCAAGATTCTACTTACCTTTTTTTCTCCTTCAGGTTATGATGTGAAATATAATACACCTTTAGCAGATGTTGTAACGTACTTGCCATTAGATACAAAAGTTAATGCAAAGCGCTTTCTAAGCA
The DNA here is from genome assembly GCF_044542075.1 of Leeuwenhoekiella sp. NPDC079379. NCBI lineage: Bacteria > Pseudomonadati > Bacteroidota > Flavobacteriia > Flavobacteriales > Flavobacteriaceae > Leeuwenhoekiella > Leeuwenhoekiella sp. NPDC079379. Next base: position 254,163 of record NZ_JBITTU010000001.1, on the reverse strand, counting down.
TTGTAAAACCAAAACTAGCAATCTTTGTAAAGTATGAGTTTTGGCCTAATTTTCTAAATGAACTTCGCATTACAAATACGCATAGCATTTTGATTTCGGGAATTTTTAGATCAAAACAACCTTTCTTTAAATTCTACGGAAAATGGATGGTTAACTCTTTAAGCGCATTCAATTATTTCTTTTTACAAAATACAGCCTCTCTAGAACTACTGAAACAACTAGATATTACAAATGCTATTGTAAGTGGCGATACTCGATTTGATAGAGTAAGCCGACAATTGTCGTACGATAACTCTCTATCATTTATTGAAGAGTTTAAGCAAAATGAATTGCTTCTTGTTTGTGGAAGCACTTGGCAAGAAGATGAGGCGTTGCTTTTAAACTTTGTAAATAGTAATCCAAATCTGAAAATTGTTATTGCTCCTCACAAAATCAATTCAGAAAAAATAGAAAAGCTCATTGCAGCGATTGAGGTTCCGGTTGTAAGATATTCTCAAAAAGATACCCAAAGATTTAAAGATGCACACGTTCTTATTTTAGATACGATAGGTCTGCTAAGTAAAGCCTATGCATACGCATCTATAGCTTATGTGGGTGGTGCAGCAGGGTTTACCGGGATGCATAACATTCTTGAACCGGCAACCTTTGGGATTCCTATTTTAACCGGAACTCATATTGATAAATTTCCTGAAGCTATAGAACTAAGACGACTAGCGGGTTTATATACGGTAAAAGATGATAGTGAGACTGCTAATTTATTAAATAGATTTTTAGATAATGATCAATTTAGGTTACAGACAGGAATGATTAATGGTCACTATGTTTCAAGCAATACTGGGGCGACAACTGCTATAATGGCTTATTTAAATCAGACACTTACGGCCTCATTTAAATAAGCTCTAAAGGGAAGCATTTCTTTATAAACTGTGATTACACGTTCTTCAAATTCATCACCCGTTACTAGCTTTTGAGTGAGATCGTGTTGTACAGCAAAGGTCTTTCGACGTAGTAAATCAATGTATTTGTGATCTTGACTAAACCCTTTGGGTGCTGTTTTAAGGCTATCGCCATCATCTATTAGCGTTCCAAAAAGACTTTTGAAACTTGGTTTATTAAGAATATCAAGTAATTCGTCTCCATTATAATCTATAGCTTGTCGTATACTTTTGAGTATTGAAGATTTTGGTTTGTAAAAGCCACCCGCGATAAAGCTCTCAGTGGTTCCCAGATGAATGTAAAAATCACCTTGTTTCGTTTCTTGATCTAGCCCTGCTCCAAAATGATCTTTATAAGTAGGTTTGTTGGGATGATATAGTAAATTATTATTAATGCGATTTATAGCTTGTTTGCCTGTTGTAGGTGTGTAGTTAGGATCTATGGCAGCTAGTTTAATATCCATTTTATTAAGCCAGTCTATATAAAAATCACGAACATCAAAATAGTAATTACGATTCTCATCCATCCATTCTTTAGAATTATTTTGCTGTAATTCTCTAAGAAATGTGTAAAGTTTGTAGAAACTCATTTTTTTAGCTCAAAGATAGCAGTGGCAAGTTTGTTGACTATTAAATAATTAACATTTAACTGAATATTTAGAGATATTGGGAATCATTTATAAATGGTCTATCTATAAAGTAGTTAGATTTGTTCGTTCAACCAAATGAATATATTATGAAAAAAGTAATTGGAATTTTTGCATTAGGCCTTATAGCTTTCAATACAATTTCTTGTAGAGAGACTGAAGATAAAGAGACTGTTGTTGTAAAAGAAGTTCAGGTACAAACTGAAACTCCAGACAACGAGGGTATTTTAGAGCGTACTGCAAAGAAAGTAGATAACGAAGTCAATAAAGAAATTGACAAAAAAATAGAAACAATTGGTGACGATAACTAATTAATATTAGCATTATGAAAAATATAAGCTTACTAGCAATCCTTTTAGTAGCAACACTTTCTTTTACTTCTTGTCGCGAGAAAACCGAAAAAGAAAAACTTGTTGAAGAAATGAAGGAAGAAGGTGCTGTTATCGATGAGAAAACAGACGATGACGGTAATTACAAAATTAAAATGGAGTCTGATTCTAAAGAAGTAAAAATTAAAGAAGATGCAGACGGAGATACTAAAATCAAAGTTGATAATTAGTAGGAGTAACCCATAATTTATTTAAACCCATAAGCTTTGCTTGTGGGTTTTTTATTTTAAAGTGCGCATTTGATTTTTTAAATCAAGCATTCCCTGTTGCAATTCTCTTAATAAGTTACTTTCTGACGGGGCATCAAGGTGAAAGGTTAGCTTACTGTTTACCTGCCATAATTCTTGAATATCACTTACCTGTACTTCAAAGGGAAGGTATTCTTGATTTAATGAAATCAACAAAACTTTAGAAGGGTCTGGTAGCTTTTGTAGTTTTTTAACCACTACAGCATCAGGTAGAACCACCACATAAACCTTATTGTTTGTCGCCTCACCCATATTTACGGTAGCTTTTCCTAACACCCAATCTTCAGGCATAAAATTGGGCATCATACTATCTCCCTCAATTTGAAATCCACGGTAGGTCGCATTACGATATTGCGGTAATGGAAGATCAAATGCAGGCAATTGCTGATACCAGTCTACATCCTGCACATTATGCGGGTAACCTGCGGCAGCTTTTTGATTAACCATAACGAGATTTTCATTATCACTCGCATCTACGGTAACTATTTTAGGACTTACATCACCTTTACCGGCGTGCAATAATTTTTGATTGCTATACCCAAAAAGCCACAACGGATTAATATTATAGAGCCTTAAAAGTTCAGTAACAATTTGTCCTGAAAGTTTTGTGCGGCCTCGCTCTATATCTGCAGTAGAATTTTTAACCCCTAATGCTTCAGCAAACTCAGTCTGTGTAAGATTTTGCTCTTCTCGTATTTGTTTAAATCGGCGAACATCGCCTGTTACATCATTGATTCCCATATCGTAAATGTACTATAATTCGGAAAAAATCCTAATTAAAAATAGGAAAAAATCCTTTAAATAGGAAATATTCTTTAAATTCGTAGAAATTCCACGCTATGAATTTTGAGAGAATAAAAGAAAAATTAAACATACTTGCTGATGCGGCTAAGTATGATGTATCCTGCTCTAGTAGTGGGAGTAAGCGTTTAAATACAAATAAGGGTTTAGGGGATAGTTCTGGTATGGGTATATGCCACAGTTATACAGAAGATGGTCGCTGCGTTTCTTTGCTGAAAATTTTATTAACTAATCACTGCATTTACGATTGTGCATATTGTGTAAGTCGTAAGAGTAACGATATAAAGCGAGCAGCTTTCAAAATTCAAGAAGTAGTAGATCTTACTATTAATTTTTACAGGCGTAACTATATTGAAGGTTTGTTTTTAAGTAGTGGTATATTTCACAATCCTGATTATACAATGGAGCGTTTGATTTCCGTAGCTAAAAAGTTACGCCTTGAAGAAAATTTTAATGGATATATACATCTAAAATCTATTCCCGGATGTAGTGACGAGCTTATGCGCGAGGCGGGTTTATACGCAGATAGGTTATCTATAAATATAGAAATACCCACGGTTTCTGGTCTAAAATTATTAGCTCCTGAAAAAGATCATAAAGATTTTATTAAACCTATGGAAAAGGTGAAAAATGAAATCATTCAATATAAAGCTGAAAAGAAAATAATTAAAAGCACTCCGGTTTATGCACCTGCCGGGCAAAGTACTCAGATGATTGTAGGAGCAACGGGGGAGAGTGACAAAGATATTATGTACTCTGCAGTGCATTATTACAGCACCTATAATATGAAGCGTGTCTACTATTCAGGATATGTGCCGGTGCTTGAAGATACTCGATTGCCAGCTCTAGGAACTGAAGTGCCTATGTTACGCGAAAACCGATTGTATCAAACTGACTGGCTATTGCGTTTTTATGGTTTTGATGTACGTGAATTACTCAATCAAAATCACCCTAATCTAGATATAGATATAGATCCTAAATTGAGTTGGGCTTTACGAAATATGCATATGTTTCCTGTAGATGTCAATACTGCAGATAAACAAATGCTAGCCAGAGTTCCTGGTCTTGGGATGAAGTCTGTACATAAAATTATAAATGCCCGAAAATTTAGAAGGCTTAACTGGGAAAACTTAAAAGCAATAGGCATTGCGATGAGCAGAGCTAAGTATTTTATGGTATGTAATTCTTCAAATTTTGAAAGTAAAGATCTGGAGCCCGAGCGTATTAAAAGTATGATTTTGCAAACCTCAAAAAGTAAGTATCAAAAATTTTACAATCAACAATTAGCGTTATTTAATTAGATGCAAAAGCATAAACTTGTTTATGATGGTAGTTTTGAGGGGATGCTTACAGCAATATTTCAGGTGTATGAAGAGCGATTAAGTGAGGTTATAATCGTAGATACGACACATTTTGAGCCTGATTTTTTTTCTGAAACGGTAGAAATTTATACAGATGAAACTAAAGCTTCTCGTGTTTGGGAAGGACTCCGGCAGTTTAAAAGCTTTCAGCAATTAGTATACTGGTCATTTTTAAGTGAGCAGGAGGGTAGAGAACGGTATATTCTTGCTGCAATTCAGTATGTTTTAAAAACTAAGAATGAGAATGATTTTGGGCATCCTGCAGTTTTGATGTTGGCACAACTTACTAAAAAGGTAGGTAGAGAAAAACATAGAATGGAAGCGTTTGTGCGTTTTAAAAGAACGGCAGATGATTTATATGCATCAATAATAAGTCCAGATTTTAATGTACTTCCTTTAATTGCCAGACATTTTAAAAACAGATATGCAGACCAGCAATTTTTAATTTTTGATTCTAAACGTGATTTTGGTTTGTTTTACGACTTGAATAAAATTGAATTTGTTTCTTTTGATTTTAAATCTAAAGAAGAGTTTAAAGAAGCGATGCACGAGGAGGAAAATCAATATGATTTATTATGGCAAAATTATTTTACAAGTACAACCATTAGAAGCCGTATTAATCTGAAATTACATACGCAGCACGTTCCTAAACGCTATTGGAAATACTTGAATGAGAAAAATCCGTTATAAGAACTTTTGACTATTTTTAAAATCTAACTAAAAACATATAAAGTATGAAACGTATTTTTCTAAAAGTAATGATGGTAGTATTTGTTTTTTCAATTTACTCATGTAGAGAAACCACTCAAGAAAAAACAGAAGATGCTCTTGAGTCTATAGGCGAGGATATAGAAAACGGTGCAGAAAATGCTGGTGAAGCTATCAAAGAAGGTGCAGATGAATTAAATGATGAGATACAAGGAAATGATGATGTAATGGATGATGATGCGTAGTCTATAAAAATGCCCTTTTAAAGTTGCACTGGTTATAAAATTTACACTAAAAGCACTTGTATTATAGAAAAATCGGAATAATGGTAGGCTTTAAAAAGTTGAGATTTTCCTGTGCCTCTGTTAATCAAATTGTTGTAAACGTTACGATATTTTTATCAAAATTATAATTCGATAAAAAATTTAATAAATTTTATGAAATTGTGATGTTAATTTATATACTTTTGCGAGCAATTAACGCTAATTAAAATATTACCAATTATGAAAAAATTAATTTTTAGTGCTTTCGCACTTTTACTAATGGTTTCTGTTTCTGCTTGTCGCGAAACTACTGAAGAAAAAACTGAAGATGCAATGGAAAACGCTGCTGATGACATGGGTGATGCTATGGATGACGCTGGTGACGCTATAGAAGAGGCTGCTGAAGATACAGGTGATGCTATCGAAGACGGTGCTCAAGAAGTAGAAGACGAAGTTGAAGGAAACGACGACATGTAATATCTTCTTAAGATAAGAAAAAGCCCCTTTTAGGGGCTTTTTTTATTTGTAGTAATTAAGAATTTATAGCACAGCACTGCTGGTAACCGCTTGACGATCTACTTTCTTAACCAGGCCCTGTAAAACTTTTCCTGGGCCTACTTCTATAAATTCAGAAGCCCCATCGGCAAGCATGTTTTGTACACTTTGTGTCCATTTTACGGGAGCAGTAAGTTGAAACAGTAAATTTTTCTTAATCTCAACAGGATCTATTACCGCTGTCGTACTCACGTTTTGATAAATAGGGCAGGATGGAGTATTAAAGGTTGTATTCTCAATTGCTTTTGCAAGTTCTTCACGAGCAGGCTCCATTAGAGGAGAATGAAAAGCACCACCTACCGGTAATAATAATGCGCGTTTTGCGCCACGTTCTTTAAGACGGTCACAGGCTTCTTCAACTGCCTTAAGCTCTCCAGAAATTATTAATTGACCGGGACAGTTATAATTCGCAGCAACTACTACGCCGTCAACATCTGCACACACAGATTCAACAAGTTCATCTTCAAGTCCTAAAATAGCAGCCATAGTAGATGGTATATTGTCACAAGCCTTTTGCATAGCTTGAGCTCTTTGAGAAACCAGACTTAGCCCATCTTCAAAACTAAGAACATCATTAGCGACTAAAGCAGAGATTTCTCCTAAAGAGTGACCCGCTACCATTTGAGGAACTGCTGACTCTCCTAAAGCTTTAAATAAAGCCACAGAATGAATAAAAATTGCAGGCTGTGTTACTTTAGTTTCTTTTAGTTCTTCGGCAGAGCCTTCAAACATAATTTTAGTAATATCAAATCCTAAGATTTCATTTGCCTTTAGAAATAGAGAACGCGCAAGTTCTGAGTTGTCATAAACATCTTTCCCCATTCCTGTAAATTGAGCTCCCTGGCCGGGAAATATATATGCTTTCATAATTGTGTTTTTCTAAAAATTGAATAGCAAAAATAAGAAATGCCATATAAGAACGATAACTTTAAATGAGCGATTCTTCTTTAACTGTAACTCGCTTTATCAGAAATGATTACTTTAGTAAAAAAGATACTTATGAGGATATGGTTTCTACTTTCGGTTTTCCTGGTGCTTTCAGTTAATACTTTAGAAGCTCAGGATTTTAAAGGGATTACAGTAGAACCGGGTGGAAGTTACCCAGATACTTATAATGACAAGGATAAATTTAGGGAAGTGAAAGAAGCTAAACTGCAATTAGAATACTTCTTAAAACAACCCGATACTGAGAATTATATATTAATCGTAGATGGTAAAGTTTTAAAACGTAATTTCTTTGATGAATATAAAGAGAGCATCTTATCTTATAGTATTAGTATATATTTTATTAAGAATATAGATGAAATAGTAGGAGTACCTAAACGCCACCAAAAGATGTTGATATTAATTAACACAAAAAACTTAGAAAATTGAAAAGGAGTCTTACTTATAAGACTCCTTTAGATTTTTTAGACATAATTAAAGATTAAGAGATCCTGTTTCTCCAACATCTACCTTATCTCCTGTAACAGCAGCGTAACCCATTTTTAATAGAGATACAAATTTGTTGCTTTTAGTATCCCAATATTGAGCTTGAGCAGGTGTAAATTTAATAGCAGTTAGGTTAGGATCATTTATACCGTCAAACCAGGAGTCATCTGTTGTAGAATAGAGTTCTTCTAAAATAGCTTTGTCTTTTGTTATTGTGGCGGTCCCAAAAACACTAAGAAATTTCATGTCGCTGGGTTTTGCATATAATAATTGTACATCTGCATCCTTACTAATATTTGCATTGTGATCGCTGTCTGCTCCACTTAAAAACCAGATATTTCCTGCTTCATCAACTTTTTTAGTTGACATGGGTATGGCATCTACTGGCTTGTTAGATAAGTCAGTCGCCATCATTGCAAAATCTATTGATGTAGCTAAATCTTTTAATTTTTTAATTGCTTCTGTATTTGATAAATTCTGTGTACTCATAACGTTAGTTTTTAATAAAGTTACTTGATTAAGCACCTGTGAATTGGTAAGAATTTGCCAATAATATTTGGTCAAAATATAAAGTTTGTTAAATCTATATATAGGCCTTGAGAATTGCTTTTGCGGAAGTGTAATAAGACCCTCCAAAGAGATTTACGTGAACTAATATATAGTATAATTGCCAAAGTTGTAAACGTTTTTTCCATCCTGTTTTTAAAGGAAACTGACTGTTGTAAGTATCAAATAGGTGTGGATCGAATCCCCCAAAAAGATGCATTAAAGCAATATCCATCTCCCGGGGAGCAAAACTAACTGCGGGATCTATAAGAGATGGACCTCCATTAGAATTTATGAGGTAATTGCCAGACCAGAGATCGCCGTGAATTAATGCCGGTTTTTCTAAAGGAATTAATTGACTTATTTCTTTATAAAATAAATCAATAGAATTAAAGCTGTACCCGTTGTCTACTGCTAATTTAAATTGAGGTTCTAATCGTTGATTAATATAGAAATCGTAAGCAGTAGATTCTGATGTGTTGAACTGCTTTAAACTACCTATGTAATTATCGTTCTCAAAACCAAACTTATGAGAACTACTTTTGTGCAATGCAGCAAGTTGAGAACCAAAAACATTATTGAAGTCGGAATTCTTAGGTCCCGTCTCCAGATATTCTAAAATAAGGTATGAGAGATTTTCAAAATTATCGTATGTAAGCACATCAGGTACCGGGAAACTTTCTGAAGTTCTTATAAATTCTAGACCTTGTGCTTCAAGCTTAAACATATTAGGATAGGCTGAAACGTCATTAACTTTTATTACATAGTTACAATCTGAACACGAAAGTTTATAGACGTCATTGATGTCGCCACCCGTTAGCGAGGTGATTTGTATTGTCTCAACAGAAAGAGCATTTTGAAGATGTTCTTTAAAATTATCGTTTAGCATAAGTTAAATACGTAAATGAGTAGTTGTGACGCTCATCTGTATCGTGAAAGATACTTTCTAGAAGTTCCCACTTTTCAGGATCTAGTTCTGGGAAAAATGCCTCAGCTTCAAAAGTTCCGTGTACCCGCGTAAGTTCTATATGGGTTGCATAATCTAATCCTAATTTATAAATCTCGCCGCCTCCTATAATAAATGCATTTTGATCTGTATCAATATAGGTTAGAGCTTCTTCAATACTTTGCACTACAATAATATGGTCACCAGGATTGTAATTTTTTTGACGCGTGATCACAATATGCTTACGATTCGGTAAAGGTCCGTCAAGCGACTCAAAGGTTTTTCTTCCCATAATAATAGTATGGTGAGAAGTAAGTTTTTTAAATCGTTTAAAATCATCTGGCAAATGCCAGATCATTGCATTGTCTTTACCCAAAGCATTATTTTCTGCGGCAGCCGCAATCATTGTAATCATATCAATTAGGGATTTAATGGGGTATTAGGGCGTATTATTTTAGCATCGTTCTCAATCACAGGATACTCTTTTTCTACCTGAGTTAGAAGCTTTGCAATTTTATCTTTTTGTTTAGCAACTAGTTTATCAAGTTGTTCATTCTCCCATTTTTTATTCATAAACGTTCTAAAAAGAAAAACATTTAGAAAATGAATTAAAAAAAGAAAGAACCATATCAACGTAGCCCATACAAACCAGTCTACGTCAAATGGTCTAAAATCTGCACCAAAATCTAAAATTAAATTCAGAATAATAAGCAATACGGCACCTGCAAGAAATATCACAAAATGTCTAAAAAGATTTTTCTTTTCTTTGATACGTAATTGTGCATACTCTATGAGTTCACGTTGGTCACGATCTATTTTTGTGGTTTCCTGCTTTTTTGAGAACATAAGATGAGGTAAATTGTTTGTTGTTCAAATTTACAAGATTTAATCGCAGTTCTCACTTATGAAAAACTTAAAAAAAGAATTCCCGGTCACGGCAAATTATACGCATTTAAATACTGCCGGCTCTGGTTTACTCTCTGAAACCTTGCTTGATTTTAGACAAAATCACGATCTTGATTATCTGGTAATGGGGAGTTTGCTTAAAAATGACCAGGATAGTTTTTTAGATAAAGTGCGCAAAGATGTAGGTGCTTTTTTTAACTGTAACGCTTCTTATGTTGCTTTAGTTCCTAATTTTTCAATAGGATTTAATGCTGTACTTGAAGGTATACCTGCCACTCATAAAATTCTACTTCTAGAAGAAGATTACCCATCTATAAACTGGCCTGTTTTATCGCGCAATTTTAATGTGTGTTATGCTTCAATTAATGAACATCTAGAAGACAATATACAACAGGCTATCGAGAAAGAGCATCCTGATGTTTTGTGTCTAAGTTTAGTACAATATATCAGTGGTATCCGTATAGATTTAGAGTTTTTGAAAGCCTTAAAATCTAAATTTCCTAAGCTTCTTATAATCGCAGATGGTACGCAATATTGTGGGATTGAGAGTTTTGATTTTGAGAATAGTGGCATAGATATATTAGGAGCAAGCGCGTATAAATGGTTAAATGCCGGTTACGGCAATGGCTTCTTTCTAATTAAGCAAGAAACTGCTTTGCAAATTGAATTAAAAACAACTGGCTTTAATAGTATTAGAGGTAAATATAAAGAGGCGCAAAATACATTTATAGGAAAATTAGAACCGGGTCATTTAGACACTTTGGCACAAGGGAGTTTACAGGCTGCTATCGGTCTTATTAAGCGGGTAGGACAGCATCAGATAACGACTCAAATAGATATATTAAAAACAAAAGCTTTTGAGCAATTTGCTGAAAAAGGTTTGCTAGATTCTGTTGTATTAAAGCGGAAGCAGCATTCATCAATTTTTAATATAAGGGGAGATCAAAAATTATTTGAAAAATTAAATAATAATCAGATTATATGTTCTCAACGTGGAGAAGGAATACGCGTAAGTTTCCATTATTTTAATTCTCAAGACGATTTATTAAAGCTTTCAAAGTTAATTTAGCATTTAATGGAGATAATTTTCTTAGCGAAACACTTAAAATAGTAATGAATTAATTTGGTATAACGTTTTCGTATTAAATATTTAATTCTCAATACTTTAATAAAATTTATTATTCGGAAAAATAACGCTAAAAATCTGATTTCTTGTTATCTATCGATTTTCATTTATAAATTTGGAAAAACTTAAAACTAATAGTTATGCCAATTACAAAACAATTCTTAAAGTCAAAACCAGAGTGTAAAGTAACATTTGTGGTTGAGAATGTTGAAGCTGATGCGGTTGCTGTAGCGGGAGATTTCAATAACTGGGAGAGAGCCGAACTAAAAAAATTAAAAAACGGATCTTTTAAAGGTTCTTTAAATATACCTGTTGATGCTTCTTATGAGTTTAAATATGCAGTAGATCAAAATTGGATGACAGAGCCTGATGCAGACGGTACAAAATGGAATGATTTTGCGGGTGCAGACAATAGTATTCTGGCATTATAAATAAATTAAGTAGGTGTTAGTGTTAGCTACTCGCTGACACTAACGCCTTTCCAAAAGGCAACGTAATTAGCAATGTGCTTTGCCTTCTCTTTAGGCTCTGGATAATACCAGCCAGCATCTTTTAGCGTGTCGCCATCTACTGTAATTGAATAATAGTGGGCTTTACCTTTCCAAGGACAGGTTGTCTGAGTTTCGGTTTTAGATAAAAACTCAGGTTTTACATCCTTCAGTGGAAAATAATGATTTCCCTCAACTAGAATGGTCTCATTGCTTTCTGCAACAACTGCATCTTTCCAAATTGCTTTCATCTTTTTACTTTTTAGTGCTCTTCTATAGAATATAGAGGGCTATTTCTTAATTCTGAAAATATAATCTGTAAAATAATTTTGATGATCTGTATATTGTTTTTCAATATATAAGCCAGCTTCTTGTGCTAGCCAATTAACAATATCATCATCATATTTTTGAGAAATTTCGGTGTGAATACTTTCCCAGGCAGAAAAATGAATGTCTAGATTTAATTTTTGAATTGTAATTGTTTGGTCTTTTGTGCTTACTAAGAAACTTTTTGTAGTGCCGCTTTCCGGATCGTAAACAGGCCAATGTTTAAAGTTATCAATCTCAAAATTTGCATCCATTTCTTGATTAATACGACTAAGCAGATTTTTATTGAAACTTTCTGTTACCCCTTGAGAATCATTATAGGCTTTAAGAATAACTTCGGGATTCTTTTTTTGATCAAATCCCATAAATAAAAGATCATCGGGTTGCATTGATTTACGTATAGTTGTCAAAAACTCCACGGCATATTGATGAGAAAGATTACCAATATTTGAGCCTAAAACAACAATTACCATTTTGCGGTCTTTTTGCTGCTCGCTCAGTTTATTTAGAATATTAAAATAAGTTCCTTGTTCTGTTTTAATATCTAGCTTAGGCCATCTTTTAAGAACGTCTTCTTCTAATTCATCAAGTACATTCTGACTTATGTCTATAGGTCTGTAGGTAAAATTTAGTTTAGAATTCACCAATTCTTGCAGTAGTATTTTAGTTTTCTTGCCATCACCTGCACCTAACTCAACAAGATCAAAGCCAGTCTTGTCTGAGAAGAGTTGTGCTATATCTGCTTTGTTTTCTTCGATTATAGCTCGTTCACATTCGGTTAAATAATACTCAGGAAGCGCCATTATTTTTTGAAATAATTTATCTCCTTTTTTATCATAAAACCATTTTGATGATAAGTATTTAGGGAATGCCGTTAGCCCTTCATATACCTCTTCTTCAAAAGTATTTTCAAACTTTGTTTCTTGATTTGTCTTCATTTATAAAATATTAGCGTGCAAGGCGTAAGCCAGTAAACTGCCACCTAAGTTGGGGGTGAAAAAAATTGCGATAGGTGGGTCTTGTATGATTTTTGGATGTTGCTACAGAGCCCCCACGAAGAGTTTTTTGACTAACCATAAACTTACCATTATATTCCCCAAGTGCTCCTGGAGCTTTAGTATAATTGGGGTAAGGTAAGTAAGCACTTTCTGTCCACTCCCAGCGTTCACCCCAATTAAATTGTGATTGTGCTACTTCCCATTCAAATTCTGTAGGTAAACGCATTCCCTTCCATTGAGCATAGGCAAAAGCTTCGTAATAGGATATATGCGTAACAGGGGCTTCGAGATTTAGTTTTTGTAATCCGTTTAACCCATAATATTCCCAACCATCATTTTGTTTATGCCAGTATAGGGGTGCTATAATATTATTCTCAGTAACCCAAGACCATCCTTCGCTATGCCATAATAAGGTTTGTTCATAACCAGAATCTTCAATAAACTGCAAGTATTCTGCATTAGTTACTAAACGACTGCTTATCTCAAAAGAATTGAGGTAGACTTTGTGTAATCCTAACTCATTATCATAACAAAAATCTGATCCGGTATGACCTATGGTATAAATGCCTTCGTCAATAGATAGCCATTCTGCAGGTTTAGGGTTAAGTTGAAATTCTCTAAAATCACTTGAATATGTGGGTAGTAGTGGGTTGTTACCTAAAATGTACTTTATATCTGTGAGTAATAATTCCTGATGTTGTTTTTCGTGATGAATACCTATCTCAATGAGACTTTCGACTTCTTCAGAAGGGTTTTCTTCGAGTAGTTCTTTAAGGGCATTGGTTACGTGCTTTCGGTAAGAATAGACTTGATCTACAGTAGGTCTTGAGAGATTGCCGCGATCTGTACGCACGACTCTGGCTCCCATACTTTCGTAATAACTATTAAATACAAATGCAAAATGATCATCGTAAACTTGATAATCTGTTTTATGTTTTTTGAGTATAAAATCTTCAAAGAACCATGTAGTATGTCCTAAATGCCATTTAGGTGGGGAAACATCTTCTATAGGTTGAACTACATAATCTTCAATTTGCAAAGGCTTACAAATAGTTTCTGTATGCTCCCGTGTTTCAAGTAAAAAATCTAATAGCGAGATAGAACTGGTAATCATAGAAATAGTATATAACTTTAGGTTATTCCCAAAGTTACACAATTATTGCCTTGACCTTTTTTACACGTGCGTTAACAGGGCGTTAAAAAGTAAAAGGCATGGTATATTTAATGGCTCTTGGGCTTCCACCTGCTTTTCCTGGTGTCATTTGTGGTATTGCCAGGATATTGCGCTTAGCTTCTTCCTGTAACACTTTAGTTCCTCCTTTTACACCTAGAATTTGAGGTTTACCCTCCTCATTAATTACAAAATCAACGACCACTTTTTCTTTTACAGTGCCCTTTTTATAACCTTCCGGAAATCTAAAATTACTTACTACGTGTTTAACTAATTCTTTTTTAAAGCAGGCTTTTGTTTCAGCTGCATTACCTATACAGCCGGGCCAAATTGGAGGAATTTCGGTTATAGATATTGCGTTGCCAGATACAGTCACGCCTTCCTGAGCAAAGCTTAAACTGCTAACTGTTAAAAATGCAATTAAAAATAGAGTTCTCATAAATTAAAGTTGGGGTTAAATAGCTACCGCTCCTTTAATGTGAGGATGCGGATTATAATTCTCTAATGTAAAATCTTCAAATTTGAAGTCAAATATATTTTTGACTTCAGGATTGATTTTCATTGTCGGTAAGGTGCGTATTTCTCGGCTCAATTGCAAGTTTAATTGCTCGATATGATTATTATAAATATGAGCATCGCCAAAAGTGTGTACAAAATCTCCGGGAGCATAATCACAAACTTGTGCAATCATCATTGTGAACAGAGCGTAAGAAGCTATATTAAATGGAACCCCTAAAAAAACATCTGCGCTACGCTGATAAAGTTGGCAGGAAAGTCTAGGTCTTTTGTCTTCGCTATTAAGATCTGCAGGAGCAACATAAAACTGAAAGAAAGCATGACAAGGCGGAAGCGCTGCTTTACCATTTGCTACATTTTCGGCAAATGACTTTGAAGTGTCTGGTAATACACTGGGATTCCAGGCGCTTACAAGCATACGTCTGCTATTTGGGTTTGTTTTGAGGGTTTCAATAACCTCTTTGATTTGGTCTATTTCTTCACTTGCCCAGTTGCGCCATTGGTGACCATAAACAGGGCCTAAATCTCCATTGTCATCTGCCCATTCATTCCATATACGAACACCGTTTTCTTGAAGGTAAGCGATATTAGTTTCTCCTTTTAAAAACCAAAGCAATTCATATATAATTGATTTAAGGTGTAATTTTTTTGTAGTAACCATGGGAAAACCCTCACTCAAATCAAAACGCATTTGATATCCAAAAACGCTTAAGGTACCAGTACCAGTACGATCGCCTTTCTGAATTCCATTTTCTAAAATATGTTTTGCTAATTCGTGATACTGTTTCATTGGAATGTTTTTTTCGGTTCAAAAATAAAAGAACCCGATGCGAGAAAAATGTTAATAAGTTAAAATTTTCTAAATACTTATTAACTTTAAATAAGTATTTTTGTGACGAATTAATTATTCACATATATGATTATTGATAATATAAGGCAGTACTCTTTTGCTAAAGCCACATACTTTGATACGTATGTTTGTATTGAATTCAATAGTGATTTAAAAGAAGTGCTAGTAGAACAGGCACAACTTTTGTTAAAAGATATGGCAGCATATTATGGTGGTCAAAAATTTGTAATTGTCTCTCAACGCGGTTTAGAAACAAATCTTGATCCTGAAATTCTTAAAATACTAAACCTTTCAAAAGTTGAAGGTCTTGCGATAGTATCTCCAGATGCAGAAGAACGTAGAAAAATTCTGATAAAAGAACAGAGTTTGTTTGAGGGTTCTTTCGCCTACTTTGAAACCTACGAAGCTGCAAGAGAGTGGGCTCTTACCTTCTAATTATCCTATAAGCATACCTGCCAGTGTAGCAGATAATAATGATGCTATAGTACCGCCTATAACAGCTTTAAGTCCAAATTCTGAGAGTGTTTTACGTTGTCCCGGTGCCAGTGATCCTATACCTCCTATCTGTATTCCTATAGAAGCAAAGTTTGCAAAACCGCAAAGCATATACGTTGCCATAATTACAGATTTTTGATAGGTAAAACTAATATCGTTTACTGGGTTTTTTAAATCTGCGAGTTGTATGTAGCCTACAAACTCACTTGCAGCAAGCTTAATGCCCAACAGCTGTCCCATAAGCATTACATCTTCTTTTGCCACACCTATAAGCCACATTAAAGGAGCAAAAACAGTTCCTAGAATTGCTTCAATAGAAAAGCTTTCATAGGGTGTGTTAGCGGCTAAAAAGCTGTTAAGTGTGGTAAATTCTCCTATTTTATTAAAGCCGTAGTTTATCATTGCTATAAACGCAACAAATACGAGTAGCATAGCGCCTACATTGGCTGCAAGCTTTAAACCTTCAGTTGTTCCTGTGGCGATAGCATCTAAGATATTAGAACCTATTTTATCTGAAGAAACTTCTACTCTTGCATCAATTTCTTGTTGTTGGGGATATAATAGTTTTGAAACTACAATTGCACCTGGCGCAGCCATAACAGATGCAGCTAGTAAATGACGGGCAAACTCGAGACGAGCAGCAGGGTCATCGCCACCTAAAAATCCTATGTAAGCAGCTAAAACTCCTCCGGCTACTGTGGCCATACCGCCTATCATAACCAATAAAATTTCAGAACGCGTCATGCGCTCTAAGTACGCTTTGATCATTAAAGGAGCTTCAGTTTGTCCTAAAAATATGTTTCCGGCAACAGATAAACTTTCGGCACCCGAAATATTCATGAGTTTGGTAAGAACCCATGCCATTCCTTTTACAACAATTTGAATGATCCCTAAATAAAATAAAACAGAGGTAAGCGCCGAGAAGAAAATGATTGTGGGTAGCACCTGAAAAATGAAAATGAAGCCATAGCTTGCGGTGTCCATCATGCCTCCTAACAGAAATTCACTACCAGCAGCGGTAAACTCTAGAATTTTCACAAAAATTTTCCCTACAAACTCAAAGAGATTTTGAACAAAAGTAATCTTAAGTACTCCGTAGGCCAATAGAAGTTGGGCTGTTAAACCTACTCCTATAGTTTTCCAGTTTATAGCTTTCCGGTTTGCACTTAGAAGATAGGAAATAAGTAAGAGGCAAAACATACCCAAAACTCCGCGCCAAAGACTATCAAATGAAAATCCTGCATTAGGAATTAGTTTTTTTGCTTCTGCTACTGGTAATATTTCTTCTACCGTCTGCGCGATTGCGCCTGAAATTGTAATAAAAGAAAGGATAAGGTAAGAAAGTAATTTTCGCATCTATAGTTAATTGCGTTTAGAAATCTCGTCACGTATTTTAGCTGCAGCTTCATAATCTTCTGAAGCTACCGCTTCATCAAGAGCTGCATTAAGATCGCTAAGCGACATTTTTTTATAATCATTACTTTCTATAGATTCATCTTCTACAACAAGTTGATCTACCAGGATATCATTATCATACCCTTCCTGATCTGATTCTGAACCCTTGAGGAATATACCTGCTTTATCAAGTATATTTTTATAGGTAAATATGGGTGCGTTAAAGCGCAATGCTAAAGATATAGCATCACTCGTTCTGGCATCTATTATTTCTTCTATAGTATCGCGCTCACAGATAATACTGCTATAAAAGACACCATCTACTAATTTATGTATAATTACCTGCTTTACATTTATTTCAAAACGATCTGCGAAGTTTTTAAATAAATCGTGGGTAAGTGGCCTTGGCGGCATAATTTCTTTCTCAAGTGCGATTGCAATTGATTGTGCTTCAAAAGCACCTATAACTATGGGTAGTTTACGGTCACCGTCAACTTCACTTAGAATTAAAGCGTATGCGCCATTCTGTGTCTGGCTATACGATATTCCCTTAATATTCAAACGCACTAAACTCATAAGTTGCAAAAATATAAAAAGGCTGTTTAAAAGAGGACAAGTATCCAAATTTAAACAGCCCTTTGAGTAGCCGAAAATACTAAATTAAGAGTTATTAGCTTTAAACTCTTTTAATTTTTCATTAAGACGTGGTACAATGTCAAAAGCATCGCCTACAATCCCGTAGTCTGCGGCCTTAAAAAACGGAGCTTCTGGGTCAGAATTGATAACAACTTTTACCTTAGAAGAATTAATTCCTGCAAGGTGTTGTATCGCTCCAGATATACCAATGGCAATATATAAATTAGAGGCTACAGGTTTACCGGTTTGCCCTACGTGCTCACCGTGTGGCCTCCAACCCATATCAGATACTGGTTTAGAGCATGCAGTTGCAGCACCTAAAATATCTGCCATTTCTTCAATCATTCCCCAGTTTTCTGGTCCTTTCAATCCGCGACCACCACTTACAACAACTTCTGCGTCTGCAATAGTTACTTTGTCTTTTGCCTTATCTACAGACTTTACTTCAACATTAAATTGAGAATCGTCAAGTTGTGGATTAAAAGATTCTTCTGCAGCTTCTTTTTGAGACTCTTTTAAACCGTAGCTATTTTTTGAAAGACCTACGATTTTGATTTCGGTAGTAATTTCGGTATGGTTAAAAGCTTTATTTGTAAAAGCGGTACGCTTTACCGTAAATGGTGATTGGCTCTCTGGTAATGCAACCACATTAGAGGCATACCCGGCATTAAGATCTATCGCCAGAATTGGCGCAAGATATTTAGCATTTGCACTGCTGCTAACAACAATAACTTTTGCACCTTCTTGAGATACTGCCTGAGTTATTGCACTTGCATATGCATTGGCAGTAAATGAATTTAATTTATCATTCTTTATATGTAAGACTTTATCAGCACCATAAAGTCCTAGCTCAGAGGTATTCTCTGCATTGATAGCCAGCGCAGTCACCGTTGTATTCATCATATCTGCTATGCCTCTTGCATAACTTACAACCTCGTAAGAGGTTTTCTTAAATTTTCCTTCTTCTGATTCTGTATATACTAAAACTGACATATTTCTTTAAAATTTTAAGTTTCCGCAAGCGGAAAAATGGTTTTTAATTCTTTGAATACTATTAAATGGCTTTAGCTTCATTGTGAAGTAAATCTATAAGCTCATCTAAATTGTCTGGAGAAATTAATTTTACAGCACCTTTAGGAGCTGGTTTCTCAAACGAAACCGCTTTAGTTTCAGTTGAAGCGCCCTGTGGTTCTTTAACATCTAATGGTTTTTTACGAGCCATCATTATACCTCGCATATTAGGAATGCGTAGATCACTTTCTTCAACAAGTCCTTTTTGACCACCTATTACTAATGGTAACTTTGCAGTAACTGTTTCTTTACCACCATCTATTTCTCGTATTGCTGTCGCAGAATCTCCATCAACCTCAAGACTTATACATGTATTAATAAAACTTGCCCCAATTAAGCTCGCAAGCATTCCCGGAACCATACCACCATTGTAATCTATAGATTCACGACCTGCGATTATTAAATCGTAATTACCTTCTTTAGCAATTACACTCAATTCTTTTGCTACCTGAAAGCCATCAAGAGCTTCTGTGTTAATACGTATGGCAGAATCTGCACCTATAGCAAGCGCCTTACGTAATGTAGGCTCTGTTTCTGCACCACCTACATTTACAATATCTACAGTTGCATTTTGCTTTTCTTTAAACCACATAGCTCGTGTTAAGCCAAACTCGTCATTAGGATTAATAACAAATTGAACACCGTTAGTGTCAAATTTTGTGTCGTTTTCAGTAAAGTTGATTTTTGAAGTCGTATCAGGTACGTGGCTGATGCACACTAATATTTTCATATATAATTTTCTTTTAAGAGTAACTATTTCGTTTGCGCTACGAAATTAAGCATTAATATTTGAAATTTACTATGCGCGCATAACAAATTTTAGTTAAATCCAATTCTTTTAGGTTGATTTAATTGCTATTTTTGCTACCCCTACAAATTTGGGGATTTTTACTTGATTTAACTGTATTACTACATCCACTTTAATATATGAAAACAATACAATTTAGGGAAGCCATTTGTGAGGCTATGAGTGAAGAAATGCGTCGGGACGACACAATTTACCTTATGGGTGAAGAAGTAGCAGAATACAATGGGGCTTATAAAGCTTCAAAAGGTATGCTAGACGAGTTTGGTCCAGAACGTGTTATTGACACTCCAATTTCTGAGCTTGGTTTTGCAGGAATTGCCATAGGTAGTGCGATGAACGGGAATCGTCCTATTGTAGAATATATGACGTTTAATTTTTCATTAGTAGGTATTGACCAGATTATAAACAACGCAGCAAAAATACGCCAGATGTCTGGTGGTCAATTTAACTGCCCTATTGTTTTTAGAGGTCCTACAGCTTCAGCGGGTCAATTAGGAGCAACACACTCACAAGCATTTGAGAGCTGGTTTGCAAATACTCCTGGTTTAAAGGTAATTGTACCTTCTAACCCTGCAGACGCAAAAGGTCTTTTAAAAGCTGCTATACGTGACGATGATCCAGTTATTTTTATGGAAAGCGAGCAGATGTATGGTGATAAAGGTGAAGTGCCAGAGGGTGATTACTTAATCCCAATAGGTGTAGCCGACATTAAGAGAGCAGGTACAGATGTTACCATTGTTTCTTTTGGTAAAATTATTAAAGAAGCTTATACAGCTGCAGACGAATTAGAAAAAGAAAGTATTTCTTGTGAGATTATAGATTTACGTACAGTAAGACCATTAGATATAAATGCGGTTCTAGAATCTGTGAAAAAAACAAATAGATTAGTGATTCTTGAAGAGGCTTGGCCTTTTGGAAATGTTTCTACAGAAATTACCTATCAAGTACAGGAGCAGGCATTTGATTATTTAGATGCTCCTATTGTAAAAATAAATACTGCAGACACTCCTGCACCTTACTCTCCGGGACTTTTAAAAGAATGGATTCCTAACAGCAATGATGTTGTTAAAGCTGTTAAAAAAGTACTTTACAGGTAAATAGTTACAACTATCTTTGAAGCTTCATTAATCTACGATTAATGAAGCTTTTTTTGTTAATAAAGTTTCTGTTTTACGACAAACAGAACTTGTGCGGAAGAGTTACCGTATATGTATTACTAATTAACGCTATATAAACAGCGTTAGACGCTCCCCAAAGAGACCTACTTAATGTATTTATGAAGAGAATTTTTTTCTTACTAATTCTAGCCCTTATTCCTGTGTTGACTCATAGTCAAACTAAAGCAGGTGGTATGGTTTATGACGATGCGGGTAATCCTATCCCTTTTGCAAATGTTATTTTTGCAGGTTCTTCAGAAGGTACCATTACAAATGAAGATGGTAGATTTTACATACAATCAGACGCGACATACACTGCTTTAAAAGTCTCTTTTGTTGGTTTTCAATCTAAAGAAATAGCATTGCCTAAAAAAGTAAATTATGATTTAGAAATTACGCTTGGTGAAGAAACCGAAAGTTTAAATGAGGTGGTAATTTACACTGGGAAACAATCTAAAAAGAACAACCCGGCAATAGATATTTTAAGAAAAATCTGGGAGAATAAACGATCTAACGGACTCAGCAATGTTAAGCAGTACCAATATGATAAATATGAAAAAGTAGAATTTGACTTAAATACCATTGACAGTGCTTTAATAAACAGTAAAATCTTTAATAAGATGGAGTTTATTTTTGACCAGATGGATACTTCAAGAATAACCGGAAAAACATATCTACCTATATTCATTAATGAGCGTAGTAGTAAGGTTTTTGGTGATAACGAGTTGGGTAAAGAAAAAGAGGAGTTAGAAGGTAATCGCAATAGTGGTTTTAGTACAAATCAAACGCTAATCGCATTTATTCAGGAGCTTTATAATGAGTTTAATATATATGATAATTATTTAAAATTCTTTGATAAAAGTTTTGTAAGCCCCTTATCAACTACCGGTATTGACACCTATAATTATGTACTTGCAGACAGTACATTTATTAAAGATAAATGGTGTTATAATATCATATACTATCCAAGACGTTCTAACGAGCTTACATTTAAAGGAGATTTTTGGGTAAATGATACGACGTGGGCTATTAAAGAAATCAACCTTCAGGTTAATAAAAGTGCCAATATTAACTGGGTTAAGGAGATTTATATAGAGCAGGAGTATGATGTACTTAATGACTCGGTATTTTTAATTACACGCGATTATTTTCTTTCAGATTTTTCAATTCGGAAAAAGGAAGGAAGCCGCGGCATCTATGGAAAGCGTACAACACTCTACGACAATTACGTTTTTGATAAAAAATTAGAAGAGAAAATCTACGAAGAGCGGGTTACTAAATACGATGAAGATGTATATACAAAAACCGATGAATTCTGGGAAGAAAAGCGTCTGGAGCCACTAAGTAAAGACGAGAAAGGGGTTTATGTTATGTTAGACTCACTAAAAAAAGTGCCTAAATTTCAGCGTTTGTATGATGCCGGTGCTGTTTTAGTAAGTGGTTATTATGAATGGGACCAGGCAAATTTAGATATAGGACCCGTGTTTTCGGCATTTGGTTTTAACGATGTAGAAGGGTTGCGACTGCGTTTAGGAGCACGTACCTATTTTGATCAGAATGATCCTTGGCGTTTAGAAGGTTTTGGAGCTTATGGTTTTAAAGATGATAAATTTAAATTCGGTATTTCGGGTAAGGTATTATTAGACAGTAAAGCACGATTAATTGTTTCAGGAGGGTATAGACAAGATGTGGAGCAAATTGCAGCAAGTCTTACAACTTCTACAGATGTTTTAGGTAGAAACCTGGCTTCTTCATCACTGGTAACTGTGGGTAATAATGATCAATTAACCAGTATTAAACTAGCTAATTTTGCAATTGAAGCAGAGTTTTTAAAGAATTTAATTATTAGATCTGACATCTCTTATAGGACCTTAGAGTCTGCGTCTCCTACGTTTAATCTTGACTACTATACAGATTTCTCCCAAACTGCTATTGAATCTGATGTTAAGCAAACAGAGTTTGTGGTAAGTGCTATTTTTGAACCCGGTAAACGTACTGCAGGATATGGGGTAGAGCGTACTACAAGTAATGAATGGTTTCCTACCTTGTTTTTAGGATATACTAAAGGAGTTGAAGGTCTTTTTGATAGTGATTTCGATTATGAAAAGCTTCAGTTTTCTTACAGACAGCCTTGGCGTATGGGAGGTTTAGGAACTTTTAGTTCTACAATTGAAGCAGGGACCACTTTTGGGGAGGTGCCATTGAGTCTGCTTAGTATTATACCTGGAAACCAGAATTTATTTTCTATTTACGGTACGTTTCCACAGTTAAATTATTACGAGTTTGTCACAGATACGTATGCTACGCTACATTTAGAGCATAATTTTGGAGGGCGTATTTTTGGTAAGGTACCATTTCTAAAAAAATTAAACCTTCGCGAGATTATAGGTTTTAGAGGGGCCTGGGGTCAAATTTCAGACGAGAATCAACGTATAAACGCATCCAATATTCAGTACATAGCGCCAGACAGCAAGCCGTATTATGAATACAGTTTTGGTATAGGAAACATTCTAAAAATTCTACGTATAGATTTTAACTTTAGAGGAAATTATCTTGACGTTCCTGATGCTCGAAAGTTTGGAGTTACCGGTGCATTAGAGTTCTCATTCTAAATTACACACAAATGATATGATTTAGAGCATTTTAGTTTTGGGCAAAAAATCTATCTTCAACGACTTCTGGTGCTACTTTTATAAGAATTGTTTGTCCTAACTTCTTATTTGGTCTATTTTTGCAGCCTATTTCAGGTAATAAAACAATAGAAAAAATATATAATAGCATGACAAAAGAGCAAATTTCAACATTTGACGTTCTTATCGAAATCCCTAAGGGTAGTCGTAATAAGTATGAGTATGATTTTAAGTTGAAAAAAATACGTTACGATCGTATGATTTTTTCATCTATGATGTACCCTGCAGATTATGGTTTCATTCCTGAAACTTTAGCCTTAGACGGAGATCCTTTAGATGTTTTAGTGTTAGTAACAGAGCCTACTTTTCCTGGTTGTGTTATGGAAGTGAAGCCAATTGGTGTTTTCCATATGACCGATGAAAAAGGTCCTGATGAGAAAATTATTTGTGTTCCTGTAAGTGATCCTATTGCAAGCAGTACTACAGATCTAAGTGAATTAAATCCTCATCTTATTAAAGAAATCGAACACTTCTTTCAGGTTTACAAAGACTTAGAAAAGAAAAAAGTTGATGTAGGCGGTTTTGGTGATGTAAACGAAGCTAAAGAAATTATAGTACAATGTATTCAACGCTTTGCAGATAGTGATGTTCCTAAAGAAGAAGTGAGCATAGACTAATATCGCAACGATATCCTAAGTAATTTGAAAGACCGCTAATAAGCGGTCTTTTTTTATTGTATATTCTCGGTAAATAATGAAATTATTTATATTAATCTCAATTTTGCTACATTAGCATTACATTATTTATAAATCAAAAGCTTATTTATGGAATCAAACATTATCTACGTGCCAATTGCATTGGCAATTTTAGGACTGCTTTTTATGTTTATTAAAATGGCCTGGGTTAAAAAACAACCTGCAGGTAGTGAGAAAATGCAAAGCATCTCTAAAAGTATTAAGGAGGGAGCTCTTGCATTTTTAGCTGCAGAATATAGACTGCTGCTCATATTTGTTGTTATTGCCTCGGCATTACTATTCGGTATATCGTATATAGTAGACACCACAAGTTGGATGATTGTACCTGCATTTATAATGGGAGCATTTTTTTCGGCACTTGCCGGAAACATAGGAATGCGTATCGCTACTGATGCCAATGCGCGTACTGCAGAAGCTGCAAAAACAAGTTTACCACAGGCGTTGAAAGTAAGTTTTGGTGGTGGTACGGTTATGGGGCTTGGTGTTGCGGGATTAGCAGTACTGGGATTGAGTTTAATTTTCTTATTCTTAATGGGAAGCTTTCTCACTGAAGGGGGTAATTTTTATAAGGAGATGACAGTGGTTCTTGAAACCTTAGCCGGGTTTTCATTAGGAGCAGAATCTATCGCGCTGTTTGCGCGTGTAGGTGGTGGTATTTATACAAAGGCTGCAGATGTAGGAGCAGATCTTGTAGGTAAAGTTGAGGCCGGTATTCCAGAAGATGACCCACGTAACCCGGCGACAATTGCAGATAATGTAGGTGATAATGTAGGAGATGTTGCAGGTATGGGAGCAGATCTTTTTGGTAGCTATGTAGCAACTGTTCTGGCGGCTATGGTACTAGGAAATTATCTCGTGCAGGATATGTCACAGGGAACTCAATTTGTTGATGCTTTTAATAATATGGGGCCTATTTTGCTTCCTATTGTAATTGCGGGAGTTGGTATTTTAGCGTCAATATTAGGTACATTCTTGGTAAGTATTAAAAATAATGAAGCTAAAGAAACGCAGGTTCAACGGGCCTTAGATATGGGTAATTGGGTCGCAATTCTTTTAACCCTTGTAGCAAGTTATTTTCTTATAGACTGGATGCTTCCTCAAACTATGTCTATGCACTTTTTTGGTGAGGGCTATAAAGATATTCCGTCTTTAAATGTTTTTTGGTCGGCGTGTATAGGTCTGGCTGTAGGCGCATTAATTTCTGTAGTAACAGCACATTATACCAGTTTAGGCAAAGGACCTGTTATGAATATTGTCAAAAATTCTTCGACTGGTGCAGCGACTAACATCATTGCTGGTCTGGCGGTAGGTATGAAATCTACATTTCTTTCAGTATTACTTTTTGCTGCTGCTATTTATGGTTCTTACGAGTTAGCGGGCTTTTATGGGGTCGCTCTAGCTGCTTCTGCAATGATGGCGACTACAGCAATGCAGCTGGCAATAGATGCATTTGGTCCTATAGCAGACAATGCAGGTGGTGTGGCAGAAATGAGTAATCTTGAAGATCACGTGCGCGAACGTACCGATATTTTAGACTCTGTAGGTAATACAACAGCAGCGGTAGGTAAAGGTTTTGCTATAGCCTCTGCAGCACTTACAGCACTTGCGTTATTTGCAGCATACGTAACTTTTACAGGAATTGATGGAATAAATATATTTAAGGCAGATGTTCTTGCTGCACTTTTTGTAGGCGGAATGATTCCTGTTGTATTTTCAGCTCTAGCGATGCAATCTGTAGGTAAAGCAGCGATGGAAATGGTACAGGAAGTACGACGTCAGTTTAGAGAAATACCAGGTATTCTAGAGGGTACAGGAAAGCCAGAATATGGCAAATGCGTCGAGATTTCTACCAAAGCGGCGCTACGTGAAATGATTCTTCCCGGTTTAATTACTATAATTACTCCTGTTTTAATGGGATTAATTTTTGGAGCTGAACCATTAGGAGGTTATATGGCAGGTGTATGTGTATCTGGTGTAATGTGGGCTATTTTTCAAAACAATGCGGGTGGTGCCTGGGATAATGCAAAGAAGTCTTTTGAAGCAGGAGTAGAGATAGATGGCAAAATGTCTTATAAAGGTAGTGATGCACATAAAGCAGCAGTCACGGGTGATACAGTAGGTGATCCCTTTAAGGATACATCTGGCCCTTCTATGAATATTTTAATAAAATTGACCTGTTTAGTAGGTTTGGTAATTGCTCCTATTTTAGGCAATCACTCTGAAGATGCAATAGCAAACACAAACAACATACAGATTGAAGTCAAGGTAGAAAATGAGGGTAGCGATTTAGTAAGCGCTGTTATTACAGAAACTTCAACGGTTAATGGAAAAGCAAAATTCACCAAAAAACATATTCAAGGTAGTGAGGCAGAGGTACAAGAACAATTAGCTGTCTACAATAAGAAATCAGGATCTAGAGTTTCAAAAATACAATAGGCTCAACAAATTGAGCATTAAATTATAACGAATCCTTAAGACAACTTTACCATTAAAATCCCGGCTAGTCAGCCGGGATTTTATAATTTAAAGTTATGTTGAAAGATGTTTTACAAAGATTGCACTTGCATAAAAAAGATCCATTACAGATACATGGGTATCAAAGCTATGGAACAAACGAACATATCTATTTATTAGGTAGAGCTCTTGAAGATGAGGGTGTTAATCTTGAGAGAACAGGTTTTGTAAATGCGTTTAAGAACGCCTATAAACAGTTTAGAAGTGACGAGTTATCAAAAGCGAGATTAAAAATTAAGCTTCCAGATGATAGAGTCCTTTATGCTGTGACAGATAATGAAGGCTATTTTAAAATAGATGAAAAAATAGCTGATTTAAAAAGTTTAACAAATGATGAGGGCTGGTTACAATTAGAGTTAAGTTATGATGATGAAAATCAAAAGCGTCTGGTTAATAATGATAACAGATTTGCTGCTCAGATGCTCATACCATCAGAAAAGGTAGAGTATGGTGTCATTAGTGATATTGACGATACCATGCTTAAAACCGGTGTAACTTCTTTATTAAAATGGAGAGTAATTTTAAACACCATTTTTAGAGGTGTAGGTAAGCGTTCCCCTTTCAACGGTGCAGCAGATTTTTACAAAAAATTACATTTAGGTAAATCTGGCAATGCATCTAATCCTATGTTTTATGTGAGTAACAGTCCATGGAATTTATATCACTATCTTGAGGCTTTCATTAAACAAAATAATTTTCCTAAAGGAGCTATTTTGCTTCGGGATTTACGAACTCCTTTTGACAGAACACCTAAGCCTGAAAAGCCACACAAGCAACACGAGATTAGAAATATTTTAAAGACTTACCCAGATCTTCAATTTGTTCTAATAGGTGATAGCGGTGAGCACGATGCAGATATTTACATTGAGATCGCTGAAGAATATCCAGAACGCATAAAAGCTATTTATTTACGAAGTGTAAATCACGAAAAACGTGCCTTTAGAGTACGAGGCTTATTAGAAAAATTTGAGGTTACACCTGCACTTTTAGTAAAAGATAGTAGTACGGCAGAAGAGCATGCGCGTGAATTAGATTTAATAATTTAAATCCTTATAATTTTTTATATCATAAAATTCAAATGCAGGTAAGGCCTCGTTTGAATTTGAACTATCAAAAAATGTGGCATTATCCCAGTGTGATCCTGTACCCCAAAGCGTTTTTGAGGTTGAGCTGATCCAGGCGGGTTCCCAGTAAATCACACCAAGACCTCCTACTTTTAAAACTTCACGAGTAAGCTTTATCATATAGTTTTTCTGACCTTCTGGTGTTGCGGGGTAGCCTTCAATCAAAGCATCTTCGCCTAAGATATTACCGGCTTTATCAATATTATTTAATGTGTGCGGGTACGCCGTCTCAACAATAACTAACTCTTTTTTATAGGTGGTTCTTAAGGAATCTATAGCTATAGAAAGTTTATTTAGCGGGTATGTTGACCATTTAGAATAATACGACAATCCGATTATATCAAAATCATTTACACCATTTTCTTCAGCATCTTTAAACCAATAGAGTGCATTTTCGGGCTGTGCTATGTGTAGAACAATTTTTACAGGTTGAATAAATGTATCAGAAAAATCTCTGACGGCTTTGATGCCGCTGTTGAGTAATAAAGCATTCCGTGTCCAATTAATGCTAGCTGTATTTACCGTGTCCAGGGGTTGAAGAATTTCAATATTGGTTTCATTTCCTACCTGAACCCATTGTGGGGCCAGATTCTCATCTGCTAATTTCGTCAGCGTTTTAAAGGTGTAGTTGTAAACGCTATCAGCCATTGTAAGGTCGTCTAGTATAGTATCCCAGGCTTTAGGGCGTTCTTGCTTTTGAGGATCAACCCAAAAGTCTGAATAGTGAAAATCAAGCAACACAGCTACGCCGGCTTTGTGAGCACGTTTAATAGACCTTTTTACATCTTCAAAATTAGAATAGGGTGAGTGTTCTGGATTATGCCATAACCGTAGACGTATAATATTAGCGCCTTTTTCTGCAAAATAAGCATACGGGTCTATGGTATCTCCTGCCGATGTAAAATAAGCGTCAGAATCTTCAATCTCATTTACATACGACAAGTCTGCTCCCAGAATGGGAGCTTTTGGTTGTGCTATAAATTCAATGGTATCAGGTTTATCACAACTTAAGATAAGTATTGCTATAACTAGAAAGCCATTTAGATAGTTCAAAGATTCTGATGTTTTAGGTTTAAAATAAACCGTTTAATTCTGCATCTATTCTATTTATAATGTCTCCTAAATCTTCAGGATTATCAACAAAGTTAATGTCGTCAACGTCTATGATTAAAAGATTTCCTTTTTTATAATCGTGAATCCATGCCTCGTAGCGCTCATTCAATCTACTTAAATAGTCAATTGATATAGAATTCTCGTAATCTCGACCACGCTTATGTATTTGAGCTACTAGATTAGGTATGCTACTGCGTAAATAAATTAATAGATCTGGCGGATCGACAACACTTTCCATAAGGTCAAACAAGGATCGATAGTTATTAAAATCCCTATTTGTCAATAAACCCATTGCATGCAGGTTAGGTGCAAATATGAAAGCATCTTCATATATCGTACGATCCTGTATAATGTCTGTATTGCTGTCTCGTATTTCTAAGAGTTGTCTAAAGCGGCTGTTTAAAAAGTATATCTGTAAATTAAAAGACCAGCGCTCCATAGAATTGTAAAAATCATCGAGATACGGGTTGTCAACTACATCTTCAAACTGAGCTTGCCAGTTAAAATGCTTTGCGAGAAGTCGTGTGAGGGTTGTTTTTCCGGCGCCTATATTGCCTGCGATGGCTACGTGCATGTTGTTGTTATTTAGGTAGATTTAGTTTGTAGGTTGAGATTAGATCAGAACGGTAAAGATACAGGATTCCTGCATTCAAATAAAATGCAATGCTATCTTCCGGAAGGTTTTTAATAGGAATCCACGTATTGTTTGATTTTGCTTTAACTGAAAGTTTTCCATCATATTTACCTATTAATAGATCGTTTGAATACTGAATTTGGCCTACTCCATTCGCAGTGTGTTTATTGAGTAAACTTCCGTATTGATTGTACTCGTAAAGTAAATCGTCTGTTAGAACCCAGCAGGTATTAAAATTACTGGCGAGCATTAAAGCGTTGTACGGCTGTGGGTTAAAATCGCTATTAAATGTATTGTTTTGATAATCATATAATTCAAGGCGCTGTAAATCTGTATTAAAAATCCATAATCTGCGGTCACTAGCAGTACGAGCGTGACTCACATTTCTAAAATTCTCAAGTTCATTAAATTTTATTCGGGTAATCTCATTAAGCGTGTTATCGAGAATTACAGCTGTATTTGATTCGGCATAAAATAGTGTAATACGCAGCGGATTAGTTAAATCAACTTCGCTTATATCGCCCAATAACAAATCACTAAATTGAATCGTTTTATCAGTACTTTGTTTAAATAATGTTTTGTCTTTAGTGTAATACAAGTTCTTATAGGCATCAACCCCAATAAATTGATCAGCTTCCAGTGGAATGCTTATTTTAAGAGGAATTGCATAGAAGTCTGCTAGGTCCTGAGCGAGTGTAAGCCGTGGTAAGAAAATTAATAAAAGGGCAATTATACGCATTGTTGAAAAATACGAAAAAGAAGCAAACATATTTAAAATGAATCAATTGAAAAGTTTGCCGGTTAGCATGTCAATTTATACCCGAACCCTCTTACATTAATAATTTGAATGCTTTCGTCCTTAGCTAGTTTTTTGCGCAGTTTAGAGATAAAAACATCCATACTACGAGCGGCAAAGAAATCATCAGAGTTCCAAAGTTTGTTAAGTATTAGACTGCGGTCAAGCACCTGGTTTTTATTTTTAACCAGATGAAAAAGTAAATGCGCCTCGCGGTGTGTGAGTAAAACGAGTTCGTCGTCCTCATACTGTAGCGTTTGTTTTGGGAAGTTAAACAGGTAGCTGCCTAGTTCCAGTAAATCGGTGTTAATTTGAAGCGTTTTACGTTGTAGCAAATTGTGAATACGTATAATTAGCTCTTCCATACTAAATGGCTTTTTAAGGTAATCGTTACCGCCTATACTAAAACCTTCTACTACATCACTGGTTTGCGATTTTGCCGTTAGAAAAATAATAGGAATAGTATCATCTTCTATTCGAATCTCTTTTGCTAAAGTAAAGCCATCTTTTTTAGGCATCATCACATCAAGAACCAGGGCTTCATAAGTATTCTCACGGAATAGCTTTAGCGCTTTCTCTCCATCTTCTGCTAAGTCCACTATAAAGTCGCGAGTTTCTAAACTTTCTTTTACGATTTGTCCTAATGCCGCTTCGTCTTCAGCGAGGAGGATGTAGGTTTTTTTAGTCATGGGGAAGTTCGATTTTAAACGTAGTTTGTGGTAGAGTAACAACACTTATAATTCCACCGTGTTTTTCAATAATTTTCTTAGTATAATACAGTCCTATTCCAAACCCTTTTACATTGTGTGTATTACCTGTAGGAACCCGGTAAAACTTTTCAAAAATTTGCTTTGTATTGCCTTTACTTAAGGTTTTACCAGAATCTGCAATTTGTATTACGATTTTAGAGGATAGATTTTCCAGCTCTACATCAATGCTTTCGCCTCCATATTTGACCGCATTATCCAGCAGGTTATTAAAAGCATTCTCGAGATGAAAAGGATCGCCAACTAAAATTACATCTTTATCAATCTGGCTGAAACTAAATTTCTTTCCTGTGGCTAAAGTCTGATGTTTATGTATAAGGCTTTGCAATAAATCGTTAAGATTTATTTCTTCCTTATTAATCGAAAGATCATTGCTGTCAAGAGTCGCGGTTTCCAGTAATTTTTCAACCATCATTGAGAGTTTATTAAGCTGGTTAGCCGAAGTATTGATATAACTAGCGGTTTTAACCGGATCGTTTTCAGTATTAAAATTTTTGATGCCTTCCAGAGCGACACTTATGGTAGCGATAGGCGTTTTAAACTCGTGAGTGATATTGCTTATGAGGTCGTTTTTGACTTCTGCCAGTTGTTTTTGACGATTAATTATGTTGAGCAAAAAAATTAAACATACAAGAACCAAATTCACTAAAAGTGTAGAAAGCATTATGCCTAAAAGATTCCGCTTTAAAATTATCCATGAAATATTAGAAAAATAGATATGCAAACTACTATCGTCAGGTAAAAGTTTTGAATTTGAAGATGTGTTGAGATTTGATTTATTTATGTAATACGAGTTTACACTTTGAGCGGTGCTGTCTTTAGCAATAAATAAAACACCATACGGTATATCAAGTTGTTTTCTTAATAATTCAAGTCTTATAAGACTATCCATTTTTTTGGGTTGAATAGTATCTTCTTTTATTGATACGATAATTTTTGAGGTAAAAGCCGACCATTCTGAAGGTGTGCGTTTTTTTATTTTCGAGGTGTCGGTTTTGAGTCTTTTAATTTGAAGTCCAGAATCCCGGAATTTTTTATTAAGAATTATATTTTGAGTCTCAGGTGATTTAAAAAAACTATCATTTGTAGATGCTTTCAAAACCGTGATGTTATTAATTTTCCCAGCATCAATAGAATCTATACCCCTAAATCCTTTACTGCTATTGTCAATTTTGCGCATCAAACTATCTATCGTTTGTTCTAAAACAGGGTTGTCTGCATTTTGATTATCAAAGCGTAATCCTATGGTATTTTCTTTAGCCAAAATCGTGTAATAGGTATCTACTGCATTATCTAAGCTTGTCTGCACTTCATTAATGAGTTGCTGCCTACTGTACTGATAGTTTTTATAGTTCCAATATATCTGTATAGCCAGTGTAATGCCCATTACGGCAGCAATAAAATAAATTAGATAAGAATACTTTCGGTTTTGCATAGTTCAAAAATAGATCGAAAATATGACAGCAGGTTTTTCGGTTAACAGACGTTAACACTGGTTAACGGTTTTAGTTTATACAGTTGCCCATCTTTGTTTCAGAATCAATCAAATATCAAACAGACATGATAATTAAAATAGTTTCAATTATGGCTTTTTTTCTCGCATTCGCGGAAGCAGTACAGGCTCAGAATTTTCAAGGCGTGGCAACGTATAAAAGTAGACGTCAGGTAGATCTTAAAATGAGCGGGAAAAATATGAATGATGCGATGCAAAAGCAAATCGCAGAGCAGCTCAAAAAACAATTTGAAAAAACGTACACGCTCACCTTCAATCAAAACGAATCCTTATACAAAGAAGATGAGAAGCTGGCAACTCCAAACATAGGAAATACTAGCGGATTACAAATAAAAGTAAATCAAAGTCAAACTGTTTTGTACTCAAATACTGCAACTCAAAATTACCAGCGGCAGGAAGATGTGCTGGGTAAAATATTTCTGGTTCAGGATTCACTTGCTAAGCCAGACTGGAAACTGGAAAGAGAGCGCAAATCAATAGGTGATTATACCTGCTTTAAAGCCACGCGCACTGAAATGGTAAACACTCAAACCTTTGCTTCAGACTCTATGAAAACAGTTGATACTTCGTTTGCCAAAACCATTACTGTCTGGTACACGCCTCAAATTCCCGTAAGTCATGGGCCAGATATGAACTGGGGTTTACCAGGCTTGATTTTAGAAGTTCAAGATGGTAAACAAAGCATTTTATGTACCCAGATTGTACTTAATCCTGAAAAGAAAATTGAAATAAAAGCTCCCGTAGGTGGAAAAATCGTAGACGAAGCCAGCCTTAAAGCCATCGAAAAAGAAAAGATGGAAGAATGGTTAGAGCGTAATAGCAGCAATAAGGGAGATGGTAAAAGTTTTACTATCAAAATAGGAGGATGATTTTTACTAATCACTTTAAACCTTTCAGAATTTAAAATGTCAAAGAGCGATAAACCATATGACTTATGAAAATTCAATCTTTAGTTCTCGCTTTTATCTTTAGTATTTTAACTACTGCACTTAGCGCACAGACATTTGATGGAGGTATAGCTACCTATCAATCCAAAACTTCTTTTGATATGGAAGGTTTTGGAGGTCGTGAAATTAGTGAACAACAAAAAAAGCAGTTTGCAGAACGTATTAAAAGTAGATTAGAAAAAACCTTTACCCTGACTTTTACAAAAGACGAGTCTATCTATGAAGAGGTAGAAAAATTAGAAACCCCGGGTGCGGGTGGTGGCGGTATGCGTTTTGGTGGTGGTTTCTCACAAGGGGGCGTTTATAAAAATGTAGCAGACAATGTCTATGCTCGCGAGAATGATTTGATGGGTAAAAAATTTCTTGTAAAAGATACGCTGTCAAAATTAGATTGGAAACTTGAGAAAGAGAGTAAAATGATAGGGCAATATGCAGCATTTAAAGCCACTGCGATACGAAAAATAGATGAAAATCCTTGGGAAGCAATGCGCCCCAGACGTGGCGGTGATGAGAATAAAGAAGAATCTTCAAAGCCTACCGAAGAATTAATTACAGTCTGGTATACACCTCAAATACCGGTAAGTCAAGGTCCTGATGAATTCTGGGGTCTTCCCGGTCTCGTACTAGAAGTTACAGCGGGCCGCACCGTAATTCTTTGTAATAAAATCGTAATTAACCCTAAAGAGGGTATCGAAATTGATGTTCCTAAAAAGGGAGATAAAGTTTCAAGGTTAGAATATGAAAAGATAGTCGCAGAGAAAACTAAGGAAATGGCAGAGCGTTTTGGAAACGGGAGACGTAATGGTCCCGGTGGTAGAGGATAATAATTTGCTTTAAACAACCAAAAAACCAACTAACAAGTACAAGCAATGAAATATATTTTCAGCCTAATTTTTTTAATAAGTCTATCTACAACTGCTCAAAGCGTACGCATTTCAGGAACAGTTAAAGACGATGCAGGAACACCCTTAGAATTGGCTAACGTAATAGCTACACACAGCGACACAGGAGAAATGGAGTCGTATGCTATATCCAATACAGCGGGTAAATTTCAATTTAATTTACCATCAGGATATAATTATTCCCTGGTTGCTAGTTTTTTAGGACTTGCACCCACTACACGCGAACTCAACATCGAGAAAGATGCTGATGATATTACACTAGATTTTGTGCTTTTACCTGCAGAGAACCAACTGGACGATGTGGAAATTGTGTACGAGATGCCCGTTGTAGTTCGAGGAGATACCATAGTCTATAACACAGATAGCTTTACTAATGGCACCGAACAGAAACTAGGAGATATTCTTAAAAAATTACCTGGGGTTACGGTTAGTGATGATGGAGAAATACAAGTAGAAGGTCAAACAGTATCTAAGGTAATGATAGAAGGTAAAGATTTTTTTGACGGAAGTTCAAAATTAGCTGTAAAAAATATTCCTGCAGATGCATTGAAGAAAGTGGAGGTTTTAAAGAACTTCAATGAGATTGATCAAATGAGGGGTTTAGGGAATGATCAAGATAATGTAGCAATAAACTTAAAATTAAAAGAAGGTAAAAAGAACTTTTGGTTTGGAGAGATTCAAGGTGGTTTAGGAGATGGCGAAAAAACGCGTTACTTGGGGAGTACAAAGCTGTTTTACTACAGTCCTAAAGGAAGTATTAATGTGATTGGAAATACAAATAATACCGGTGATGTGCCTTTTACTTTTAGAGATTACTTAAATTTTACAGGAGGATTTAGAAATTTTAATCAGCGTGGCGGTACCTCATTTAATATTGCAGATAGCGGGTTAAGCTTTTTAACTACCCAAAATAATAGAGCAAGTGAAATCTCTACAAACTTTGGTGCTGCAAACTTTAGTTATGAAGCATCAGACGCTTGGGATATAAGTGGCTTTGCTTTATTTAGTGATAACGCTACAGATTTTATTCAGCGCTCTTTGCGTAATTATATTGCTACAGAAGCCACAGAAGTAAATACAGAGTCTAGCGAGCAGCGTAATCAATTAGGGATGGTAAAATTTAGTTCGATCTATAAACCTAATGATAAACTACAATTAGATTATGATGTGTTAGCTAAAAAATCAAATCAAAGTGAAATAACAGATGCGTTATCTGTTTTTACAGATTCAGGCACTACAACCTCAAATGACATAGATGAGCAAAAAGATAATAACCCGTTTAGCATTAACCAGAATTTAAACGCATATTACACGTTAGACGATAAGAATATCTTTGCCGGTTTTATTCAGCATTTATATCAGAATGAGGATCCTTTTTACAATGCGACGTTACAACAGCAGCCGTTTACACAAATCCTTCCGTTAGATACTATTAATCAATCTAATTTTGATATCAATCAGGATAAAATGATTGAGACCAATAAAATAGATAGTAAGATTGATTATTACTACGTGATAAATGATAAGAGCAACCTTAATTTAACTCTTGGTACCACGTTGAGCAGACAAAATTTTAACTCTAATATATTTCAAATTTTAGATAATGGGAGTTTAAACAATTTTGTAGGAGATAGTCTTAATAACGATGTTACCTATAAATTTAGTGATGTATTTGTAGGAGCGCATTACAAATTTAAAACTGGCATATTTACATTTACTCCGGGATTAACCTTGCATAATTACACAGTCGCTTCAGAACAATTAGGAACTGAAACCAGTGAGAGCGAGTTCAAATTACTTCCAGATTTGTATGCAATAGCACAGTTTAAGCAAAGTGAAAGTTTACGTCTGGATTACCAGATGACTGCAGATTATACAGATGTAAATAATTTTGCTGAAGGCTATGTATTCAATAATTATAACCGGATGTTTAGAGGTAACAGAGAGATTGAAAATGCAATTTTTCATACGGCGCGATTGAATTATTTCAACTTCAATATGTTCAACTTCACTAATATTAATGGTGGGTTGAGCTATACAAAACGTATAGATGCCATAAAAAGTCAAACAGCAATAAACCAGATCAATCAGGCTTCATCTCCTATCAATAGTAATTTTGTTGATGAGGTATTAAGTGCTAACGGTAGATTTCAAAAGACGTTTAGAAAATGGAAAGCAAATTTGAGCGGAAGCGTTTCATATAGCGAGCTTAATAATATTGTAAATGCGCAGCCTACATTATCTCAAAATTTTACCCAAAATTATCAAGGGAGTGTAGAGACTAACTTTAAGAATGCTCCAAATTTTGAAATAGGATATAACCGAAGTATAAACAACTACGAAAACGGTGGTTTAGAGCGTATTTTCTATACAGATCGGCCATTTGCAAATGTGGATGTAAAATTTTTAAACGGCTTTACATTTACCGCAGATTGGAGTTATTATAATTATTATGATAAAGACGATACTACACAGAACGAATATTCGTTTATCGAAGCTGGATTGCGCTATCAAAAGCCAGAAAGTAAGTGGGAGTTCCGTTTAGACGGTACTAATTTGCTTAATGTAGACTCATTAAACAATGACAGTTTTAATGAGACCTTTAGTACCACAACTGAATACTTTGTACAGCCGCGTATCGTTATGCTCTCTGTTAAATACAATTTATAATCCCAATTAATTAGCGTTATAAAGGATGAAAAAAACCCGTAAGGTTCTGTAGAACTTTACGGTTTTTGTATTTGATAGTTAAGGCTCAGTTATAACTGAGCTTTATTGAATTTCATCTCATAGGCTTCAATGGCCTCTGAAATTTTGTCGACATTATCTGATGCTTTTTGATGTGCAGCTTCCATTGCTTTTTCAAGTTCCTTATCTGGATGCTGAAAAAGGTCTGTAATTACATGATTTATTTTATCGATAATGCTTTCCTGGCTGTTTTTAATATCTTCCAGTTTGTGAAGCATTTTTTCCATTTCGTCATACTTTGCTTGATCCATAATCTTTTAATTTTGAATAAAGATATAAGGGTTAAAGCCCGAAAATGTCTTATTTAACCTTACTTTACAAATAATTAGGGGTGTTTTAACGAATGGAAGTTAAAACGAATGAGGTTAAGATAGTTAGTTTAAAATTCTGGTAACTCTAAATAAACTATTATAATTGCTAATAGTAATTCTCAAAATAGATCTTAGTATGATTAAAAAATTACTTGTGGTAATTATTTTATTTACAACTTCAAATTCATTTGCAACAAACTGGCTCCATTCATTAGAAGACGCTCAGAAGCTAGCCTTAGGTCAAAATAAATTAATACTAGTAGACTTCTGGGCTTCGTGGTGCGGACCTTGTTTAAAAATGGATAAAGATTCATGGAGTGATCCTGAGGTGCAAAGTTTGATGGAAGCTTTTATTCCGGTTAAGATTGATTTTGATCGCCAAAAGAATTTAGCTCGATCTTATCAAGTGAATGCCATACCCGATTTTTATATTATGGATGGTAACGGAGCGGTCATTTACCATCATAAAGGATATTTAAATGCCTTTGATTTAATTCGGGAATTGAAAAAGTATCAAATCAATATTGCTTTTACCAATACATCTGCAATTCAATATTACCAAAAACAGCAGTACAATACTGCGTTTAAACTTGCAGAGCGTTATATGGATTTTTCACTAAATATTTCAGAAAAAGAAGTTCGTCTTAATTTTCTTCAGGTTGCTAAAAAATATTTAAATAAATCTGAAGATCTACTTGTTAATACAATGAGCACATACAACCTATTTGAAGAGCGTATTGCACTTTACGATTTAATGATTGATGTATACCGAGGAAAAACATCAAAAGTGACTCGTATTCTAGCAAAAGAATACCCTGAAAGTAGCATAGATCCGCGTAATCAAGTGGTATTCTATTTCTTAAAATCCTGTTTGTGTAAACCTGATGATTCTGAATTAGCACTAGTATCTGAAAAATTAAAATCTAAAGATGTTTCGGGTAACTTTCAAACCCGTCTTCAATGGTTTTCAGCAATTGAATGAGTATTAATATCCTCTTTCATTAGATACTGTATTCATCAATTCATTTCCGTCTTGCAATCGTTTATAATTTTCGGCAATTTGTGCAGAAACCGAAGCCGCATTGCTCATACTTGCAATATGTGGTGTGATTATAATATCCTTATTATTCCAGAACGGGTGATCTTCTGGCAAAGGCTCTGTATTGAAAACATCTAATGCTGCACCGCTCAATTGTCCATTGTTTAGGGCTTCAATCAAATCAGTTTCAACAAGGTGTCCTCCTCGAGCAACATTTATTAAATACGCACCTTTAGGAAGTTTAGAAAATAACTCAGTATTTAAAATTCCTTCAGTTTTTTCAGTTAAAGGGAGTAGGCAGACAAGAATTTCAGCTTCAGCTAAAAACGCATCAAGTTCGTTTTGAGAATAGCTAGTTATATTTTCAATTTCCTTCTTTGAGTGTGACCAGCCGGTGACTTTAAAGCCTACATTAGTTAGCATAGTTCCCACAGCCTGGCCTAATGTTCCTAGTCCTAAAACCCCTACACAAACTTCTTTTGCTCTGCGATATGGAGTAGGTTTCCAATTTGATTGATCTTGTAATGCCGAATAAACTTTTAGATTTCTAATGTGATTAAGGCATAGAGCACTTACAAATTCTTGCATATCACTGGCGAGCTTGTCGTCTACTACGCGAGTAAGAGTCACATCGCCGGGTAATGATTTATCTTCAAATAAATGATCTACACCAGCACCCATAGAGCCTATCGCTTTTAGATTAGGGTAATTTGCAAAACTTCCTTGTGGAGCTTTCCATGTAACAGCCATTATAACCTCATCACGATTTTCTACCGTCTCGGGAGTTACTACGTTGATTGAAGAATCGGCTTTTTTTAAAGCATCAATCCACGGCGTATAATTTTTATCGTTGCGTATAAGTAAGAGTGCCATTGTTTTTAAATCTAAAATTAAAAAATGCCATTCAGACTGAATGGCATTAGATATAGTTTGTGATGTATTTAAGTTTACAAGCCAAAAGCTTCTTTTACTTGATCTACATAATCAAGCTTTTCCCAGGTAAAGAGTTCAACTTCTTTAGTAACTCTACCGCTATATGGGCTTTCAAAAACCTTTGTCATAACCTGCGGATCTTTCCCCATATGACCATAAGCCGCAGTTTCTCTATAAATAGGATTGCGTAATTTTAAACGATCTTCAATTGCCGCAGGGCGCATATCAAATAGCTCACGTACTTTTGTGGCTATCTCACCGTTGCTCATAGCTACATTCTTAGTTCCGTAAGTGTCTACAAATATAGAAGTGGGCTCTACAACACCAATAGCATAAGATACCTGTACTAAAACCTCATCAGCTACACCTGCAGCCACTAAATTTTTAGCAATGTGTCGTGCAGCATAAGCCGCAGAACGGTCTACTTTACTGGGATCTTTACCAGAAAATGCACCACCACCGTGAGCACCTTTACCGCCATAGGTATCTACGATGATTTTACGCCCTGTAAGACCAGAATCTCCGTGAGGACCACCTATAACAAACTTCCCTGTTGGGTTAATATGGTAGGTGATCTCGTCATTAAATAGTTTAGCAATATCTTCTGTAAGACCTGCCTTTACGCGTGGGATTAAAATAGAAATCATATCATTTTTAATCTTAGCAAGCATTTTTTCATCTTCATCAAATTCGTCGTGCTGTGTAGAAACTACAATAGCAACGATTTTTTGAGGTATGTTGTCATCAGAATACTCAATAGTCACCTGTGCTTTAGCATCTGGTCGTAAATAGGTGATGTCTTTTTCTTCGCGGCGTAGTTTTGCCAACTCAATCATTATGCGGTGTGAGATGTCTAAAGCGAGAGGCATATAATTAGCCGTTTCTTTAGTCGCATACCCAAACATCATCCCTTGATCTCCCGCGCCTTGCTCTTCTTTAGAAGCTCGGTCTACACCTTGATTTATATCTTTAGATTGCTCGTGTATTAAAGAGATTACGCCACAACTATCTCCGCTAAACTGGTAAGCACCTTTAGTGTAGCCAATATCATTGATAACGCCTCTTGCAATATTTTGAACGTCTATATACGTATCGCTTTTTACTTCTCCGGCAAGTACAACCTGGCCGGTAGTCACAAGTGTTTCACAAGCTACTTTTGACTCGGGGTCAAAGGCTAGAAAATTGTCTAATAATGTATCGCTAATTTGATCAGCGATTTTATCCGGGTGTCCTTCAGACACGCTTTCTGAGGTAAATAAGTAAGCCATTCAAGCAATTTTTTCCCTAGTGGGTTTCAAATTTAAGAATTAACCAAAATTTAAAATTAGTTATCAATTTATACCTCTGGTGTTTCCACAGAGGATTATTCTTTAAGCTGAAAAAAGATTTGACAAATGCTTCTTAATGGTAGTGGTTACTGCCTTTAGCATTTTTTACACCGAAAAATCATTCAGTATAAGAGGTTGCAATCAGTCAAATCTTTCCTCTTTTGGGTGGCAAATGTATAAATTTAGAAGGTATTAAAAAACGGGAATCAAAATCTTATGAAAACTTTTCATTTTGTAAAATTAAACGTCCTTTACTTGCATATCTGTAAAAGGTTTTGCAATCTTTACACTCACAAAGTTCAAACACTTACTGAAATGTTATCAAGAAAGGCGGAGGGATAGACCCAATGAAGCCTTAGCAACCCTTCCTACGGGATGAAGGTGCTAAATTCTACAACAGTTTAATTACTGATGATAGATAACCTAACAAACTATTTGTTCATAAATAGTTTTTTCTTCATAACATTTTTCTTGTAATTGATGCCAGGGCGGCACTATTTGACTTTTGGTTTAATTTTTTAACTAAAAATGAGAAAAATGAGTACTCAAAAATTTTCAACACAAGCTTTACACGCCGGTCATGACACTACTACAAATGGTGGTACACGAGCTGTGCCTATTTACCAGACCAGCAGTTACGTTTTTAATGATTCTGATCATGCCGCAGGATTATTTAATCTATCGCAACCTGGTTTTATTTATACACGTTTAAATAATCCTACAAATGATGTTTTAGAGCAACGTCTTGCTGCATTAGAAGGTGGTATTGCAGCTGTCGTGACAGCCTCTGGAACTGCTGCGATTAACACAGCGTTGCTCACACTCTTAAAGCAAGGAGATCATATTGTAGCCTCGAGCAGTCTCTATGGAGGAACTTATAATTTATTGAGTGTTACGCTCCCCAGATTTGGTATAACAACCACATTTGTTAATCCTGATGAGGTTTCAAACTTTGATTCTGCTATACAAGATAACACACGTGCTATTTTTGTAGAATCTTTAGGAAATCCTAAGCTTGATGTTTTAGATCTAGAAGGAATTTCTGCTACTGCTAAAGAGCATAAAATACCTTTAATAGTAGATAATACCGTCGCTTCACCTGCACTTTTAAATCCTATTGCATACGGGGCAAATATTGTAATTCATTCTTTGACTAAATACATTAATGGTAACGGAACTTCTTTAGGTGGGGTTATTATCGATGCAGGTACTTTTGACTGGTCTAGCGGAAAATTCCCCGAGTTTACAGAGCCTTCTGCAGGTTATCACGGGTTAGTATATCACGATGTTTTAGGACCAGCAGCTTTTATTGCAAAAACGCGTATTGAAGGGTTACGAGATCACGGTGCTGCTTTGAGTCCGTTTAATGCCTTTCAAATTATTCAGGGATTAGAGACTTTAAAAGTCCGCATCAAACAACATAGTGAAAATGCATTGGAATTAGCAACCTGGTTAGAAGCAC
The DNA here is from genome assembly GCF_044542075.1 of Leeuwenhoekiella sp. NPDC079379. NCBI lineage: Bacteria > Pseudomonadati > Bacteroidota > Flavobacteriia > Flavobacteriales > Flavobacteriaceae > Leeuwenhoekiella > Leeuwenhoekiella sp. NPDC079379. Next base: position 211,873 of record NZ_JBITTU010000001.1, on the reverse strand, counting down.
AACCTGAGGTAACCTGGGTTAACTATCCTGGTTTAGCGAGTAGTAAATACAATACTTTAGCAAAAAAATACCTGCCTCACGGTCAAAGTGGGATCGTGACTTTTGGTTTAAAAAGTGGTTTTGAAGGAGCGAAAACAGTTGCAGATAAAACGGAAATTTTTTCACTGCTGGCAAATATAGGAGATACTAAATCATTAATTATACACCCGGCAAGTACTACGCATCAGCAACTGCCAGATGCGGCTCAGGAAGCAACGGGAGTTACTAAAGATTTAATACGTCTTTCTGTAGGTCTTGAAGATGTTGAAGATTTAAAAGCTGATCTAAAAGCGGCATTCGCACAAATTAAATAAGCAGTTACTACATAAAATTACAAATCGCCTGTCTGGAGATAGGCGATTAATACTACAATTTACCCTAAATGGTACACAAACTTGAAATACTAAATTTCATAACGCAGTCAGGTTATCAATTAGATCTGCCATTAAGTTATGAGACATTTGGTCAAAAACTGGGGACAGCGCCGTTAATTTTAGTTAACCATGCACTTACCGGTAACTCGCACGTGAGTGGTGAAGACGGCTGGTGGAATGAAATTATAGGAGAGAATAAGTGTATAGATACAAATACGTATAGCATTCTTTCGTTTAATATTCCGGGGAATGGTTATGACGGATTCTTGATCGAGAACTATAAAGATTTTGTGGCTCAGGATGTGGCGCGTTCCTTTTTAGAAGGTCTTAAATTACTGAAGATTAAGGAACTTTTTGCTATTGTAGGAGGCTCACTGGGAGGCGGTATTGCCTGGGAGATGATTGCACTTCAGCCAGATATTACTAAGCATCTAATCCCCGTTGCATCAGACTGGAAGTCTACAGATTGGCTTATTGCTAACTGCCAGATTCAGGAACAAATATTAAAAAACTCTTCACAGCCAGTTCACGATGCGCGTATGCACGCGATGTTGTGCTATAGAACACCAGAGTCATTTAAGAATAAATTTCAGCGCAGCACAAATGAAGATCTTAAAATCTTTAATGTAGAAAGCTGGTTAGACCATCACGGACACAAGTTAAAAGACCGCTTTCAGGTAGCAGCATACCGGTTAATGAATCAGCTTCTAAAAACTATAGATGTAACTCGTGGTCGCGAAGGTTTTAATGAGATTTTAAGTAAGGTAGAGGCAAATATTCACATCATAGGAGTAGATTCTGATCTATTTTTTACACCTGCAGAAAACAGAGAAACGTATAAGCAGCTGGCGCAACATAAGAACAATGTAACCTATGGCGAGATTAATTCGGTACACGGTCACGATGCCTTTTTAATCGAATTTGAACAGCTTGAGCAATTGTTATATCCTGTATTTAGAGCAGATACCGCAAAGCTGAAAATTTTAAAATTTGGCGGAAAATCATTAGCAAATGGGAAAGGATTAGATACTGTTCTTGATATTATTCAATCTAAAGTAAATAATCACGAGCGCATAGCAGTGGTTCTTTCTGCACGAGGTGGTGCAACAGATGAGTTAGAAGCGCTACTTGAGGGAGCTGCTTCGGGCTTAGATATCCAACATAGATTTGATGCTTTTAAAACCTATCAACAACATAATTTTGATGTTGATTTGACTGAAGAATTTTCAGAATTAAAACGTCTTTTTGAAGGAGTAGCTTTACTGGGAGATTACAGCCGAAAAGTGAAAGATGAGGTCTTGTCCTTTGGAGAATTAATTTCAGTAAAAACAGTAACGCATCTTTTACAAAAACAAGGTGTTAAAGCGCACTTTGCAGATACCCGTAAACTTATAAAAACCAATGGGACTTTTGGCAATGCACAGCCTAATGATACCCGTTCAAAAGAACAGGTGGTAAAGCATTTTGCCAAGTATAATGGCGATACTGTAAATGTAGTTACCGGTTTTATCGCCAGTAATGAAGATAATCAAACGACCACCTTAGGTAGAAACGGGAGTAATTACACGGCTTCTTTACTAGCAAACTACCTTGATGCAGGCGAGTTGCAAAACTACACCCACGTAGATGGTATTTTTACCGCAAATCCTGATATGGTGCCTGATGCTCAGAAAATTGAGCGTTTAACGTATAGTGAAGCAAACGAACTCGCAAATTTTGGAACTTCGGTGTTGCACGCCAAGACGATCATCCCGTTGATTGAGAAGAATATTCCTTTACGTATTTTAAATACGTTTAATGCAGAAGACACCGGTACTTTAATCACTGCACAAACAGAGCAGGAAGGTATTAAGTCCCTTTCGGTATTGAGTGAGATGGCTTTAATTAATCTAGAAGGCCGTGGTCTTTTAGGTAAAGTGGGTGTAGATGCCCGTATTTTTAGAGCTTTGGGAAATAGTGGTGTGAGCGTGAGTATTATTGCGCAAGGCTCTTCAGAACGCGGTATAGGATTAGTTGTAGAAACAAAGCAAGCTCAGCAGGCAATCTCTGCACTGCGTTTTGAGTTTGAGGCAGATTTTCAAAATCAGGATGTAAACCGCATTGAAGTTATTGATGAGGTTGCTGTGATCTCGATAATAGGGCAGGATTTAAGCACCTTTCATAAACCCTATAGCGAACTCATAAAAAATGGCATCGTTCCATTACTTTTTAATAATACGGTAACCGGTAAAAATGTAAGTGTTGTCGTGCGCAAACCTCAATTGAATAAGGCTATTAATGTAGTTCACGGTGAAATTTTTGGCATCGCTAAAAAAATAAATGTTGCTATTTTTGGCCAGGGGCTAGTAGGAGGTACTTTGATTAATCAAATTCTTGCTTCTGCGGCAACAATTCAAGATCGTAAGGGTATTTCACTTAATATTTTTGCTGTAGCTAATTCTAAGAAGGTATTGTTAGATAAAAACGGGGCAACAGAAAACTGGAAATCACATTTTGAAGCACAAGCAATAGATGGTGGTGTAAAAGAGGTTATCGCTTTCGCGAAAGCAAATCATCTGGCTAATTTGATTGCAATAGATAATACTGCAAGTGCGCAATTTATTGAAAACTATATCGATCTGGCTAAAAACGGTTTTGATCTGGTTTCTTCAAATAAAATTGCAAATACTGTGGGGTTTGATTTCTATCAAAAATTACGCAGGGTTTTAGATGAAAATCAAAAGCGCTACTTGTATGAGACTAATGTAGGTGCAGGTTTACCACTTATTGATACCATACGATTATTACATCTTTCAGGTGATAATATTACGCGTATAAAGGGAGTGTTTAGTGGATCGCTTAGTTATTTATTCAACACTTTTTCTGTAGAAGACCGAAGCTTTTCTGATGTGCTCGGGGACGCCATTGATAAAGGGTTTACAGAGCCAGACCCACGGGAAGATCTGGGCGGAAATGATGTAGGACGTAAACTGTTAATTTTAGCGCGCGAACTCGACTTACATAAGGAGTTTAGTGATGTGCAGATCGAAAATCTTATTCCTGATAATTTGCGTGATGGAGCGGCTTCAGATTTTTTAAGTCGTTTAAAAGAACTCGATTCTGTATTTGAAGCGCGTAAAAAAGCGTTAAAAGAGGGTGAGGTTTTACGTTATGTTGGCGACCTTTACGGAGATTTATCTCAAGAAGATGGCGGGACACTTAAAGTTAAGCTGGTAACAGTTTCTAAAAATTCAGCTTTAGGCCAGGTCAAAGGAAGCGACAGTATATTTGAGATTTATACAGAATCGTATGGGGAGAACCCATTAGTGATTCAGGGAGCAGGTGCCGGTGCTGCTGTTACAGCAAGAGGAGTTTTTGGAGATATTTTAAAACTCGCAGAACGAAATAATTAAATAATACAAAATGAAAGTTACACTTGAACGTAAAAACACCGATTACCTGTTTGAAGCAAAAGGAGCTTCAGGCAATTCGGTGATGATAGATAATAAAACCGGAGATGTGGTTCAGGGTAGTAGTCCTATGGAATTACTCCTTATGGGTGTAGGTGGCTGTAGTGCTATTGATATCATTTCAATCTTAAAAAAGCAAAAGCTAGAGGTAGATTCATATCACGTGGAAGTAGAAGGTGATCGCAAAGAAGTAGGAGGTGCCAAACCTTTTGAAGCGATGCGTGTACACGTGTATTTAGAAGGAGACATTCCGCCGGAAAAAGCCTTGCGCGCCGCAAAATTAAGTTTTGAGAAATACTGTTCGGTGTCGATTACTTTGCAAGCGGGTGTTGATATTGCTTATAAGGTGTTTTTAAACGGAAAAGAAGTCGAGTAGATTTAATATCTAAGACTTAAGATTTTAGATAAAAGAATACAGAAAATAGAAAAGAAAGGGTCTAAAAATGAAGTATAAGAGGCGATTAACGATATTGCGATTAAACGTTCTAACCTTTTAAAGACCACAAGAAAAAACGAAACAGGATTTTAGACATCTGATTAGATCATCAAAACGAGTATCTCAAATCTAATGTCTATTATCTAACATCTAATAAAGTAATGAGCAAGCATTTTGAAACTGAAGCGATACGCACCCAATTAAACCGAAGTGAATTCTTAGAGCATTCTGTGCCTTTATACCTGACTTCGAGTTTTGTTTTTGAGGATGCAGAAGATATGCGCGCTTCGTTTACCGAAGAGAAAGAACGTAATATTTACAGCCGTTTTACAAACCCAAACACCAGTGAGTTTGTAGATAAAATTTGCAAGCTGGAGGGAGCCGAATCTGGTTATGCTTTTGCAACAGGTATGGCAGCGGTGTTTTCTACATTTGCAGCACTTTTAGATAGTGGTGATCATATTGTTTCGGCACGCTCAGTTTTTGGATCAACACATACACTCTTTACAAAATACCTCCCAAAGTGGAATATTGAAACCTCCTATTTTAGAGTAGATGAAGTAGATAAAGCAGAACGTCTCATCAAGCCTGAAACTAAAATTCTTTACGTAGAATCTCCTACAAATCCCGGTTGTGATGTATTGGATCTTCAGTATTTAGGGGACTTAGCAAAAAAGCATAATCTTATTTTTGTAGTTGATAATTGCTTTGCAACACCGTATTTACAACAGCCAATTAAATTTGGAGCAGATTTGGTAATTCATTCTGCGACAAAAATGATTGATGGTCAGGGTCGTGTTTTAGGCGGCGTGACTGTAGGTCGTTCAGATTTAGTACGTGAGATTTATTTATTTGCCCGTAATACCGGGCCGGCATTGTCACCATTTAATGCCTGGGTTCTTTCAAAAAGTTTAGAAACACTTCACGTGCGTGCAGATCGTCATTGCGAAAACGCACTTAAAGTCGCTGAATTTTTAGAAGGTCACAATAAAGTGAATATGGTGAAATATCCTTTTTTGAAATCACACCCTCAGTACGAAGTAGCTAAGAAACAAATGCGTTTAGGAGGCAATATTGTTGCCTTTGAAGTAAAGGGAGGCATTGATGCCGGTCGTAATTTTTTAAATGCGATTAAAATGTGTTCGCTTTCAGCAAATCTGGGAGATACCCGCACAATTGTTACACACCCCGCTTCTACAACCCACAGTAAACTGGCTGAAGAAGACCGTCTTGAAGTAGGTATTACAGATGGTTTAGTACGTTGTTCAGTAGGTCTTGAGCACGTAGAAGATATTATTGCAGATCTGGATCAAGCTTTAAAGGCATAGAATAATAACTTTTTGCATACTTTTAGGCTGTGTTATCAAAAAAAACAAAGTACGGTTTAAAGGCGCTAGCCTTTGTGGCAAAGCATAAAGGTGAAGATCCTGTGCAGATAGGAGCCATAGCTAAGAGTGAAAATATCTCTCAAAAATTTCTAGAAAGCATTATGCTTACCTTGCGTAAAGCCGGTTTTTTGGGAAGCAAGAAAGGAAAAGGTGGTGGCTATTATCTACGCAGACAACCGGCAGACATTAAAATGGTTGAGGTGATGCGTATTCTTGAAGGTCCCGTTTCTATGGTGCCTTGTGTTAGTTTAAATTTCTACGAAAAATGTGATGATTGCCCTGATGAGACCGCATGTTCGGTACACAGTTTAATGGTGCAGTTGCGAGACAGCAATCTAGCTGTGCTCAATAATAACACATTAGCAGATCTAATAAAGGAATAGTTGCAGAATTCTTGTTTTATAGCTTAAATGCTGAAAATCACTTAAAAGTTTCAAAAAAATATCTAAAATGTTTGGTCACAAAGTACACGAGGTATACTTTTGCCTTATAATCCTACTAAATCGATAGGATTAAAGTAAAATACAGAATTTAGTAGTTGAGATATGATTTTAGATCACGTATATAGCGAAACCCGCACAGACAAGCCACAGAAGGCTACGTTTAAAAAGGATGCCACTTCAGAGAAACCATTGCGAAGCGTTGTTAAATCTATTAGCTGGAGATTAGTAGGTACTATTGATACTATATTAATTTCCTGGTTTGTTACAGGTACGCTAGCATTAGCTTTTTCAATAGGAGCTATTGAGCTAGTCACTAAAATGGTATTATACTTTTTTCACGAGCGTCTTTGGAACACTATAAACTGGGGAAAATAATGAGTTATTCAACTGAAGAATTACAGCAATTAAATGCTGATTTGAGAGCTAAATCACCTTTAGAAATCGCAGATTGGGCTGTTGAGAATGCAAACAATCCTGTGGTTACAACTAATTTTAGACCCTATGAAGCTGCAATATTATATGCGGCCAGTAAGGCTCAAAAAGATATTCCGGTAGTGTGGTGTGATACGGGTTATAATACACCTAATACCTATAGACACGCTGAAGAGGTTATTAAGCTTCTCGAGTTAAACGTTGACTTATATGTCCCAAAACAAACAACTTCACATCGAGATGTTGTAATGGGTATTCCGCAAATAGACGATCCATTACATAAGGTGTTTACAGAGCAGGTAAAGCTTGAGCCATTTAAAAGAGCCATGGCAAATCATAAACCAGATGTGTGGTTTACAAATCTTAGAAAGGGGCAAACGGCACATCGTGACAACTTAGATATATTGAGCCTGGGAGCAGATGGTGTATTAAAAGTGAGTCCGTTTTATTACTATAGCGACGAAGAATTAGATACTTTTTTGACAGAACATAACCTGCCAAACGAACATAAATATTTTGATCCAACAAAAGTTTTGGAGAATCGGGAGTGTGGCTTACACGCCTAAAACAAGCATACAATGAGTAAGATTTTAAAAACAAATGCATTAGAAAGCGAAGCTATTTACATCTTTAGAGAAGTAGTTGCTCAGTTTGAAAATCCGGTATTGTTATTTTCAGGAGGAAAGGACAGTATTACCTTAGTGCGTTTAGCGCAAAAAGCATTTTATCCAGGTAAAATTCCGTTTCCACTTTTGCACGTTGATACCGGTCATAACTTCCCTGAAACTATAGAATTTAGAGATCGACTAGTAGAAGAATTAGGGTTGAATTTGATTGTGCGCAACGTACAGGATGCGATTGATGCAGGTAAAGTAACTGAAGAAACCGGTAAATATTCAAGCCGAAATATGCTTCAGACCACGACACTTTTAGATGCAATTGAAGAATTTAAGTTTGATGCTTGTATAGGTGGCGCACGTCGTGACGAAGAAAAAGCACGAGCTAAAGAACGAATTTTTTCGGTACGAGATGATTTTGGACAATGGGATGAGAAAAATCAGCGTCCAGAGTTATTCGATCTTTTAAACGGAAAGATTGAAATCGGTCAAAACGTACGTGTTTTTCCTATTTCAAACTGGACTGAACTTGATGTATGGAGTTATATAGAGCAGGAGCAAATTGAAATTCCATCTATATATTTTTCCCATAAGCGTAAAACATTTGTGCGTGACGGGCTAATCTGGAGTGCGTCAAAATATGTATATCGTGAGGAAGATGAAGAAGTTTTAGAGCGTATTGTACGTTTTAGAACGGTAGGCGATATGACGTGTACGGCAGCTGTAGAATCTGAAGCAGACACAATAGAACGCATTGTAAGTGAAATTAAAGTTTCTACTATTTCAGAACGAGGAGCACGTATAGATGATAAGCGCTCTGAAGCAGCAATGGAAAAGCGCAAGCAACAAGGGTATTTTTAGTCTTATTAGACAAGAGAATATTCAATAAGCTTAAAGAAAACGAATACGAATTAAAAATACCCACAAAACTCTTTCTCATAAAGAGGGACGGGAAATATAAAAATGGAAGTTCTAAAAATAGCAACAGCAGGTAGTGTAGATGATGGTAAAAGTACCTTGATAGGGCGCTTGCTTTACGATACAAAGTCGCTAACAGACGATAAACTTGAGGCCATTGAGCGCAACAGTAAGAAAAAAGGATACGATTATCTTGATTTTTCGTTAGCTACAGATGGTTTAGTAGCAGAACGTGAACAAGGAATTACCATTGACGTGGCTCACATTTATTTTTCTACAAAAAAGAAAAGTTACATCATTGCAGACACACCGGGTCACGTAGAATATACGCGTAATATGGTTACCGGTGCTTCACAGGCGCAGGCTTCAATCATATTAATAGATGCTCGTAAAGGCGTGATCGAACAAACGTACCGCCATTTTTTTATCAATAATTTGCTGCGTGTAAAACATGTGATTGTTGCTGTAAATAAAATGGATCTAGTTGATTATGATCAGCAGGTTTTTGAGAATATTAAAGCAGATTTTGAGAAGCTTAATGCTCAAAGCAGTTATGACGATCAGCAGATAACTTTTATTCCTATAAGTGCGTTAAAAGGGGATAATGTTGCAAAGAAAACAAATGTTATGTCCTGGTATGATGGGGTGAGTGTTCTAGATTATCTTGAAGAACTACAGCCAGAGCAAGACGAATTAACAGCTGCTCGTTTTCCTGTACAAACGGTAATACGACCTAAGAAAGATGAATTTCACGATTACCGCGGTTATGCCGGTAAAATTTATGGAAGCAGTCTCAAAGTAGGAGATGCTGTAACGGTTTTACCTTCATTAACATCTTCTAAAATTAAAACTATAGAATTTTTTAATGAGCAGTATGATGAGGCTATTGCAGGAAGTTCGGTTTCTATTACGTTAGAAGATGATATTAATGTGACCCGAGGTGATGTTTTAGTGAAGTCTGATGAGGTGCCACAATCTTCTAAGACATTAAAAGCAGCAGTTTGTTGGATGGATGGGAAAGCATTAGTTCCCGGTGCAAAATATGAGATACAGCATAACTCGAACCGAATTCTAGCCAAGATAGATAGTATAGAAAGTATTATTGCTACTGATTATTCTGGAGAAGATACTTCTAAAAATCAACTCACGCTAAACGAGATAGGTAAGGTTAACTTTAAATTGAGTAAGAATTTATTTTTTGACAATTACGCCGATAATAAAGCAGGGGGTTCTTTTATCTTAATTGATACACAGAGCAACACAACTGCTGGAGTTGGTTTTATAGGTTAACAATCGCAGATTTAAGGATGATAATTTTAAGCATCCTTTTTTGCTAAAATCCTATTTCACCCATAGGATTAAAATGAATTATAAAAATATAATACAAAAGCTATGCAAAGCTTCAGAACAGAAATAGAAAACCCGGTTGTAGAAAAAGACATCATAGAACTTGAGCGTAAAATCAAGCTTTTTAAAGATGGAAAGATAGATGAAGAGCGTTTTAGAAGTCTTAGACTTGCAAGAGGTGTTTACGGTCAGCGTCAGGAAGGAGTGCAGATGATTCGTATAAAATTACCCTATGGTAAAGTTACTAGTGATCAGCTTTTGCGTATTTCTGATGTTTCTGATGAGTATTCTAGAGGAAAACTACATATAACCACACGCCAGGATATTCAGATTCACTATGTGAGTTTAGATCGTACTCCAGAATTGTGGGCAGAACTTGAGAAAAGTGATGTTACGCTTCGTGAAGCTTGTGGTAATACCGTACGTAATGTAACTGCAAGTCCTGATGCAGGGATAAACCCAGATGAAGCATTTGATACAACACCTTATGCTCACGCGACTTTTCAGTATTTTCTGCGGAATCCTATTTCTCAGGAAATGGGCAGAAAATTTAAAATGTCGTTTTCTTCTACAGACGATGATTCTGCTTTGGCATTTATTCATGATTTAGGTTTTATACCCAAGATTAAAGATGGTGCACGTGGTTTTAAAGTGATGTTGGGTGGTGGTTTAGGATCACAACCGCGTCACGCAGATACCTTACATGAGTTTTTACCGGTGAACCAACTAATCCCTTTAATTGAAGGTGTGTTACGTGTTTTTGACCGTCACGGTGAGCGTGCACGTCGTCTTAAGGCACGTATGAAATTCCTTATAAAAGATCTGGGAGTAGATGGTTTTATGGCCTTAGTGGAAGAAGAGCAGAAAGCACTTGCTTATAAAACTTTTGAGATTGATACTGCAGAATTTGAAAAAGAAATTACAGCTCCTTTAACGGAAGCACCACAGGTAACAATTGAAGACCTTAAAGCTTATGAAGCCTGGAAAGCTACCAATGTGTTTAAGCAAAAACAAAACGGATTAGTAGCTATAGGGATCAAAGTTAAATTAGGTGATTTTTCTACTGAAAAGGCACGTGCTTTAGCAGGATTAATTAAAAAATATGCAGGCGATGAGTTGCGATTCACCCTGCGTCAAAATATCTTATTAAGAAATATACCGGAAGGGGCAATTCCTTTTTTCTACTCACAACTAGCCAATCTTGGTTTTGCTCGTCCGGGATATGAAACTACGGCAGACATTACTGCATGTCCCGGTACAGACACTTGTAATTTAGGGATTGCAAGTAGTACCGGTATTGCAGATAAATTAGAAGATGTTCTTATTGCAGAATATCCTGAATATTTAAACAATAAAGAAATCACGATTAAGATTAGTGGTTGTATGAATGCCTGTGGGCAACATAATATGGCGCACATTGGTTTTCAGGGGATGTCTGTGCGTACTCCAGATAAATTGGTGGCTCCGGCACTTCAGGTTTTATTAGGTGGTGGTGTACTTGGTGATGGTCAGGGTCGTTTTGCAGATAAAGTCATAAAAATTCCTAGTAAACGAGGACCTCAGGCGCTACGTGCAATTCTTGATGATTATAAGGAGAATGCTGGTGATTTAGATTTTCTAAGTTATTATGATGAGAAAGGGCAGCGTTATTTTTATGATTTCTTAAAACCGTTTTCAGATACAGACAACCTGGTTGCATCAGACTTTATAGACTGGGGTAATGATGAAAAATATATTCAGGAAGTTGGAGTAGGTGAGTGTGCTGGTGTAGTAATTGATCTAGTACAAACACTACTTTTAGAAGCTAAAGATAAGCTGGGAAGTGCGATAGAATCTTTTGAAGAAAAACGCTGGGCAGATAGCGTATATCATACGTATGCAAGTCTGGTTAATGGAGCTAAAGCGATTTTACTTTCAGAAAATGTAAAGACAAATACACAGGCAAATATAATTGCTGAGTTTGATGAGACATTTAAGGAAGACGCTACACTTTCCATAGATAAAACCTTTGCAGAATTAGTTTATCAAATACAGAATAACGAGCCAACTAAAGACTTTGCTGAATCGTATCTTTCTGATGCAAATGCATTCTTTAGCAGAGCAGATGTTTACCGAAAAAATCAACTAGCTCATGCCAATTAACAATCCAAAACTTACCGTAGTAGGAGCCGGGCCTGGAGATGTTGCATTATTTACGTTGAAAGGGGTGAAAGCCTTGCAAAGCGCAGATGTTGTTCTATACGATGCGCTTGTAAACCCATCACTTCTTGAATATGCCCAAAATGCCGAACTTATATTTGTTGGGAAACGCAAAGGATGTTACGCATACCAGCAGGATCAGATTAATGATTTAATTATTTCACGGGCAAGAAGTCACGGCCACGTGGTACGCTTAAAGGGTGGCGATCCCTTTATTTTTGGACGAGGTGCAGAAGAGATGGAAATCGCTGCAGCTGCCGGAATTGAGGTAGCAATGGTACCGGGTATATCTTCGTCTCTTGCGGTACCGGCATATCAAAATATACCTTTAACTAAACGAGGAAGTTCTGAAAGTTTTTGGGTTATTACAGGTACAACTAAAGATCATAAACTTTCTGAAGATGTAAAACTTGCAGCACAATCCTCTGCTACAGTTGTAATCCTTATGGGAATGAGTAAGCTAGGAGAGATTACAAATTTATTTCGCAAAAGCGGAAAAAATGAAACTCCTGTTGCGATTATTCAAAATGGGACAACTGCAGAAGAACGTATAGGTGTGGGCACTATTGACACCATAGAATCTGTAGTGCAAGAGTTAAAACTTACTAACCCATCAATTATTGTGATAGGCGAAGTGGTAAGACATCGTGCACAATTGCTAAATTTGCAGTTAGAATATACAGCGTATGATAATTGATCCTCAAGAGAATAATAACCTTTACCCGGTTTTTCTAAAAGTACGTAACTTGCAAATACTCATTGTAGGTGGAGGCAATGTAGCATTAGAAAAATTAACGTTTCTCACAAAATCAAGTCCAGATGCTGTAGTTGAGATGGTCTCTCCTTTTTTCAGACCTGAAACCTTAGCTTTAGCAAGTACGTTTAATGTAAAAATCACTAAAAAGAGATTTACGCGTTCTATGCTTAAAAAGCGTCACGTTGTTATTGCTACAACAGACAGCCCAGCTGTAAATAAACGAATTTATAGAGCTGCAAGAAAGCGTTTTCTACTCTGTAATATTGCAGATGTACCAGAGCTTTGTGACTTTTATATGGGTGGTATTGTAACAAAAGGTAATGTAAAAATTGCAATCTCGACTAACGGAAAGTCACCTACCACAGCAAAACGTCTTAGACAGTTTTTTGAGGATGTTATACCTGAGAATATTGACGATATGGTTAAAAATATCAACGAATATAGAAAAACCATTAAAGGCGATTTTGAAGAAAAGGTAGAAACGCTTAATGAATTTACAAAAGGATTGATATCCAAAAATTAAAGATAAAGTTGAATGATGAGCTTTAAGAGCTCAAAGAATTAAGAAGATGATAAAGACAGATATACTTATAATTGGAGCAGGACCTACAGGATTATTTACCGTTTTTGAAGCCGGTTTATTAAAGCTTAAGTGCCATATAATTGATGCACTTGCGCAACCTGGCGGGCAATTGTCAGAAATTTATCCTAAAAAACCTATTTATGACATTCCAGGTTTTCCTGAAGTGATGGCAGGTAAATTAATTGATAATTTAATCGAGCAGGGAAAACAGTTTCAACCCGGGTTCACATTAGGTGAGCGTGCAGAAACTATAGATAAGCAAGAAGACGGTAGCTTTATTGTGACTACAAACAAGGGCACACAACACCATACTAAGGTGGTTGCAATTGCAGGTGGTTTGGGTAGTTTTGAACCGCGTAAGCCGCTTATACCTAATATTCACGAGTTTGAAGATAAGGGAGTTGCTTATATGATAAAAGACCCTGAAGTATATCGTGATAAAAAAGTAGTTATCGCCGGTGGTGGCGATTCTGCATTAGACTGGAGTATTTATTTGGCAGATATCGCTAAAGAAGTAACTCTTATACACCGTCGTAATGAGTTTAGGGGAGCCTTAGATTCTGTTGAGAAAGTAAGAGAATTAAAATTAATAGGTAAAATTAATCTAATCACTCCGGGTGAAGTTGTAGGTCTTGCAGGTGTTGATAAACTTGACCGTGTAGTTGTAGAAACTCCAGAAGGTGAAGTAACTCTTGAGGCAGATGCTTTTATACCATTATTCGGTCTTTCTCCAAAATTAGGACCTATAGGGGATTGGGGGTTAGAGATAGAGAAAAATGCGATTAAAGTAAATAATGCATTAGACTACCAGACTAATATACCTGGTGTTTTTGCTATAGGTGATGTTAATACATACCCTGGCAAATTAAAGTTGATACTTTGTGGTTTTCACGAGGCTACCATGATGTGTCAGGCTGCTTATCAAATCATAAATCCAGGTAAGCGCTATGTTATGAAATATACTACTGTAAGTGGTATAGATGGTTTTGATGGCACGCGTAAAGAAGCAGAGAAAGCTGTTGTACAGGCTATTGACTAAGAAGTTAAATACAATTTAGATTTAAGGCTCAGCATTATATCTTTGGTCAATGGCTTTATTAGAAAGTCAATTACCTGAGTATAGTTCTGAGCCTTCTCTCTGTCTATTTCACTTGTGCTCGAGGTTAGAATTACAACCTTGGTAAGATTTTTTGCTTCGGTTAAACTATCAAGAAATTTCCAGCCATTAACGACGGGCATATTAAGATCAAGAAAAATGACATCTGGCTTTTGAAATTCTACTTCAGCTAAAGCTATTTCGGGTAATGTGTAATCAATAACTTCTGTTGCCAGTTCTGTAACTGCAATTAGTTTTTTATTAATGAAATTAGCCATTTTTTGATCATCTACGAGCATTATTTTTAAGCGGTTACTCATAGTTGATCATTATAATTATAGGAATATTTTTTTATTTCTTCCTCACTCTTAATTACGACACTTTTGAAAATAGAATCTAGTTCATGAGAAGATTCTGCTAGTTTAGGTAAAATTTCATTGCGTAATTCGGTATCTGTATAATAGTCAGATATTTCTAGCAAGCCCAAAATGCGACATAAAGGCTCTCTGAGCTCGTGGGCATTCAATCTTAAAAGCTCAAGAATTTTTTTATTTTTAATACGAAGCTCTCGGGTACGAGAATCTATTATACTTTGCTGGTTACTATTAATTTTTTCTATTTCTTGATTCTTAAGTGCAATCTGTGCTACTGCATCTTCTAATCGTTGGTTTTTAAGGTTAATTTCTTGATTTAGACAAATCTGTCTATATTTTGAAGTAAGTGTATCTACTAAAAGATGCAAGATTTCTACATCACTATAGCTAAATTGAGCATTATCATCAGAGACTAATGACACACAAACTTCATAGTCTGAGTAAGGTAAGTACCAGCCCCAGAGTTGTCCATTATTAAGTGTAATATGATCTAGATATTTTGGTAATTCAGCTTGCTTAAGAGTTTTTGAAAATGGAATTTGATCCTTAAGTAATTTTTTTTCATAGTTTAAAACGTCTTCATTATTTTTTGAGGTCCAGGTTTGACCCTTAGCAAAGGTGTAGCCGTTAACATTGCTCTTGTCAATTAAAAGAATTCTAAAAATCTTAAAATTGAAAAGATACTTTAAATGTTTACTAACAACATTGCTTAGGCTTTCAAGGTTTTCAACCTTACTTAAACCACCAGAAAATTTAGAAAATGCCTCATAGGTAATACGGTACTTTGCGGCGGCTAGATTCAATTATTTAATTTTATGCTTGAGCTTCCATAAGCTCATTATCAATTTTGATTCCCGCTACATCAGCTAAGGTATTTAGCATATTTACTAGATCTGCCTGAGCCATAAGTTCCTGTATTTCTGCGTCATCAAAGCCTGCCTCGCGAAGTTTTTGAAAATCAGAATCTATAATCATATCGTGGTTGAGTGCTGCTTTAGTTACTATTTTAATAGCAGTACGGTAACTCTCAGGAATCAAAGGACTTTCAAGGTCATTTGTAACTCTAAAGTTTTCATTCTCACTTATCATAGCACTCATACTATCGGCAAAAATTCCGTGAGCTTGTGCACAGTATTCACAGTTACGCTCTTTTGAAACGTTGTATATAATGAGCTGTTTTAAAACATTAGGAATATCACCCTGCATAAGCGTAGATTTTAATTTAGCCCAATTACCCTTTAAAAGAATAGGGTTTGATCCCTGGCATTTAAACCAGTTTAGTACGAAAGGAATTTGAAGTGTTTTCTTAGTGTCATCATAGATGACTTTAACTTCATCAGAAGCTTCTTCATAAGAAACAACTTTAAAACGAGGATGTGATTGTGTAGTGTTGCTAATCATAGGTTTAAATTTGGTTTTGTTAAGGTAACAAGTTTGGGTATACAAACTTAGTTTAAAAATTAATTTATACAACATTGTAAATCAGAGTTTTGACTTTTTGAGTGTCTTTTTTAAGACTTTTAAGCGGATAATTGATTCATTTAAGCGTGTTTAAAAGTTGTTTCATTTTGATAATTAATTAATATTATTCCTTCAAAATTTGTGTATTCTCAAGTTGTTTTACAATCTTTGTAACCAAGTTCATTATTTATTAAGTTATCAAGAAAGGCAGAGGGATTAGACCCATTGAAGCCTTAGCAACCCTCCTCTGGAGAAGGTGCTACGTTCTACTCTTATTTAGTAAGGGATAGATAACAAAAAAACAAGTCATTCTGGCTTTCCTTTTTTATTTTCTTGATACTATAATTGTTAGACCTTTCTAAATTAGAAAGCGTTATATAATGTTTGTAAATGTAGTTTAAGAGATTTATGAGTCAGAATAGTTTATATAAAGTTTTACAAGAACGCATCTTAGTTCTTGATGGCGCTATGGGAACAATGCTTCAGCGCTATAAATTCACTGAAGAAGATTTTCGTGGAGAGCGTTTTAAAGATTGGCCAAGCCCCGTACAGGGAAATAATGATCTATTGAGTCTTACCCAGCCACAGGCAATTGCAGATGTACATGCTCAATATTTTGAAGCAGGAGCAGATATTGTAGAAACAAATACTTTTAGCGGTACTACCATTGCCATGGCAGATTACGGTATGGAGGCGCTTGTATATGATTTAAACTACGAGTCTGCTAAAATTGCTAAAAAGGTTGCAGAAGAATTTACTGCAAAAGAACCACACAAACCCCGCTTTGTTGCAGGAGCTATGGGACCTACTAATAAGACTGCGAGTATGTCGCCAGATGTAAATGATCCCGGTTTTAGAGCAATTTCATTTAATGAGTTGCGTATAGCATATAGACAGCAAGCCGAGGCGCTTATAGATGGGGGTGTAGATATACTTCTAGTAGAAACCATATTTGATACACTTAACGCTAAAGCAGCCTTATTTGCTATTGAAGAACTAAAAGAAGAGCGCAGTATAGATATTCCGGTTATGGTAAGTGGTACGATAACAGATGCATCAGGTCGTACACTTTCTGGACAGACCGCAGAAGCTTTTCTAATTTCAATAGGGCATATGCCATTACTATCGGTGGGGTTTAATTGTGCTTTAGGAGCAGAGCAATTAACACCTTATTTAGAGGTTATCTCTAGCAAATCTGATTTTGCCGTGTCTGCATATCCTAATGCAGGATTGCCTAACGCATTTGGTGAATATGATGAGACAGCGCAGGAAATGGCTTCTCAAATTAAATCCTATTTAGACAAACAACTTATTAATATAGTAGGGGGTTGTTGTGGTACAACACCAGAGCACATACGCGCAATTGCAGAACTTGTAAAAAAGTATAAGCCAAGACCATTACCGGCTTTTAAAAAGGCACAATCAGCTTTATAATATAGTATTTATGAATAACGGATTAGAAGCAGCTGATACGACTAAAATAGCATTTAGGCCCTTAAAATTAAGTGGACTCGAACCTTTAATAATTACGCCCGAAAGTAATTTTGTAAATGTAGGAGAACGCACAAATGTAGCGGGGTCCCGCAGGTTTTTAAGGCTTATTAATGAAGAAAAATTTGATGAAGCCCTTACAATTGCAAGAGACCAGGTAGATAATGGTGCCCAGATTATAGACATCAATATGGACGATGGTCTAATAGATGGAAAAAAAGCAATGGTAACTTTTTTAAATCTAATTGCTGCAGAGCCAGATATCTCACGCGTACCTATAATGATAGACAGCTCAAAATGGGATATTATTGAAGCGGGTTTACAAGTGGTACAGGGTAAATGTGTTGTAAACTCCATAAGTTTAAAAGAAGGGGAAGCAGAGTTTATAGCACACGCAAAAAAAATAAAACGTTATGGTGCTGCAGTTGTGGTAATGGCATTTGACGAAGTAGGCCAGGCAGATAATTATGAGCGCAGATTAGAAATTACAAAACGTAGCTATGACATTCTGGTAGATCAGGTTAAGTTTCCGCCAGAAGATATCATTTTTGATTTAAATATTTTCCCGGTTGCCACCGGTATGGATGAGCATAAACTCAATGCCATAGATTTTATAGAAGCGACGCGATGGGTAAAGGCAAATCTTCCATTCGCCAGCGTGAGTGGTGGAGTGAGTAATGTATCGTTTAGTTTTAGAGGCAATGACACGGTACGTGAAGCAATGCACTCTGTATTTTTATACCACGCAATAAAAGCGGGTATGAATATAGGTATTGTAAATCCTAGTATGCTTGAGGTTTATGATGATATCCCAAAAGAACTTCTAGAGCATGTAGAGGATGTTATTTTAAACCGAAGAGACGATGCTACAGAACGACTTCTAGATCTTGCAGAAAGCGTAAAAGGAACTTCAAAAGAAAAGGTTGTTGATCTCTCGTGGAGGGAAGAACCACTTCAAAACCGAATCACAAGAGCGCTTGTTAAAGGTATTGACGCCTATATTCTTGAAGATATTGAAGAAGCACGCTTAGCTTCAGAGAAACCATTACACGTTATTGAAGGTCACTTAATGACGGGTATGAACGTTGTGGGAGATCTTTTTGGAAGCGGAAAAATGTTTTTACCTCAGGTTGTTAAATCAGCCCGCGTGATGAAAAAAGCAGTGGCTTACCTATTGCCTTATATCGAAGAAGAAAAGCTGAAAAACTCAGCCCCCCAGCCCCCTATGGGGGAGCAATACTGGCGAACGGCAGATCCATTATTATATAGTTTGCTAAAAGAGTACGCTCAAGGAATGCGCTATAATAACCCTACTGATGCCGAGAAGGTGCTATGGGAACATTTGAGTAATAAAAAACTTCAAGGTTACAAATTTAGAAGGCAGCACATAATCGGTAGATACATTGCAGATTTCGTCTGTCTTAAAGAGCGGTTGATAATTGAAATAGATGGTTTGATTCATCAACTTCCTCAAAATAAAGAAAATGATCACGTTCGCACAGAATGGCTCGAAGAACAGGGTTTTAAAGTAATTCGTTTTTCAAACAAGGAAGTTTTAGAAAACACAGAAGCGGTTTTAGAAAGCATTTTGCAGAAGATAACTACCAAAACTCCCCCTAAGGGGGAAAGGGGGGCAGGTTTGGTTCTAATGGCTACCGTGAAGGGTGATGTGCATGATATTGGTAAAAATATTGTAAGCGTTGTTTTAGCGTGTAATAACTACGAGATTATAGATATGGGGGTAATGGTACCGCCAGAAAGAATTATCGCTACAGCAAAAGAGCGCAACGTAGATATTATAGGCCTTAGTGGATTAATTACACCATCGCTAGATGAGATGGTATTTCTCGCAAAAGAGATGAAGCGTCAAAATTTTACAGTGCCCTTATTGATTGGGGGTGCTACAACAAGTAAAGCACATACTGCGGTTAAAATAGATCCCGAATATCCTGAAGCAGTTGTACATGTCAACGATGCCTCAAGAGCAGTGACTGTAGTTGGAGATTTGCTGAATCCTGAATCTAGATTGAAGTATAAAGCAGGTATTAAAGAAGATTATGCCTTGTTTAGAGATCGGTTTTTAACCCGTGGTAAGAAGCGTGATTTCTTAACCTTAGAACAAGCTAGAGCTAACAACTGGAAGTTAGACTGGGATTCTTTTGAAGCTTTTAAGCCCGCAGAATTAGGAATTCAGGTAATTGAAGAATTCGATTTAAACAAGCTTGTAGATTTTATAGACTGGTCACCATTTTTTAGAAGTTGGGATCTACACGGTAAATATCCCGATATTTTAGATGATGAAGTTGTGGGCGAGCAGGCACGAGAATTATTTGCCGATGCAAAAGTAATTTTAAAGCGCATTTTAGATGAAAAATTACTCACTGCAAAGGCGGTTTTTGGTCTTTTTGAAGCCAATACTGTTGATGATGATGATATTGAGATTGTCATTTCGGGAACTGGAGAAGAAAAAAGGAATTCTGTATTTAGAACCTTACGCCAACAAAGTAAAAAAGCATCTGGTAAGCCCAATATTGCACTTTCAGATTTTATAGCGCCTAAAGAAACTGGAAAACAGGATTATATAGGCTGTTTTTGCGTTACGGCAGGTTTTGGTACTCAGGAACTGGCTGAAAAGTATGAGGCAGAACACGATGATTACAACAGTATTATGGTAAAAGCACTGGCAGATCGTTTTGCTGAAGCTTTTGCTGAATATTTACACAAAGAAATACGCACAACATACTGGGGTTATGCAAGTGATGAAGCCTTGAGTAATATAGAATTGATTAAAGAGGAATACAAAGGAATACGCCCGGCTCCCGGATATCCTGCTTGTCCAGATCATTTAGAAAAGTTAACGATTTGGGATGTTCTTAATGTACATAAAAATATAGGGGTTGAACTAACCGAAAGTTTAGCTATGTGGCCTGCAGCATCAGTAAGTGGTTATTACTTTGCTAACCCCGAAGCACGCTATTTTGGCTTAGGGAAAATCAAAATGGATCAGGTTAAAGATTTTGCAGCGCGTAAAAATATTGAAGTAAGAATGGCAGAAAAATGGTTAAATCCTAATATCTCTGACGATTAAAGTGCGCTAGGGATTGAGCTCTTGCTGAAGCTCGTTGAAGCGATAGCGAAAACAGCGACGAGCGAAAGCCCGACCCGTAGGGTAGCGCCCAAAAAATAAATAGAATTGTTCAATTAAAAATACCCGAATAAAGTTTTCATACGAGAAAACAAGGGACATTATGAAAATTACAGACCACATAAAAGCAGCTAACGGGAAGACTTTATTTTCTTTTGAATTGATACCACCCAGAAAGGGTAAAAGTATTCAGGAATTGTATGATAACATAGACCCGTTGATGGAGTTTAAGCCGCCCTTTATTGATGTGACTACATCACGCGAGGAGTTTATTTATATAGAAAAAGACGGGCTTTTAGATAAAAAGGTAACACGTATGCGACCGGGTACTCTGGGTATTTGTGCATCTATAAAGCACAAGTACAACGTAGATACGGTACCACACGTATTATGTGGTGGTTTTACTAAGGAAGAAACTGAATATTTGCTGGTAGATTGTCATTTTCTAGATATACATAATGTAATGGCTTTGCGTGGTGATGCCATGAAAGAGCAACAATATTTTGAACCTACAAATGGGGGTCACGAGTATGCGTTAGGTCTTGTAGAGCAGATAGCAAAAATGAATAAAGGCAGATATCTTAATAATGTAGTTGAAACTTCTGGCTGTTCTGACTTTTGTATAGGTGTTGCCGGTTATCCTGAAAAGCATCTAGAAGCACCTTCTTTAAAAACAGACCTAAAAAGGCTTATTCAAAAAGTAGAAGCCGGGGCAGATTATGTGGTGACTCAGATGTTTTTTGATAATAAAAAATACTTTGAGTTTGTTGATTTAGTGCGTGCCGAAGGTATTGATATACCTATCATTCCGGGGATTAAGCCTATTGCTGTAAAACGTCATTTACAGTTGTTGCCGCAAGTTTTTAAAATAGATCTCCCGCAGGATCTAATTGATGCCGTAGATGATTGTAAATCAAATACAGAGGTTAGACAAGTAGGAATAGACTGGGCTATACAACAATCTAAAGAGCTTATGGAAGGTGGTGCTCCTGTATTGCATTACTATTCTATGGGTAAAAGTGATAATGTGCATGCGATTGCTTCTGCACTTTTTTAAGTGACGTGAGATCTTAAATAATTGCATACTTTTGCCGACATTCTTTTTTTAATGAAATATAAGTTACTGTTTTTACTTGTTTGTTCTTTTTCAGCATTTAGCCAGGAGGTAGAGCAAAAACCATATAGTTTAGATGCAAATTTTTTTTACGGAACCATCCTACAGCATAATAAAGATCTAGCACATTTAATAACAGGACATCCTACCGGAGTTATTCTAAGTTATAATCGCAGAACTTATGGCTTTAATGATTGGGAAGCACGTTACAATTATCCTGATTACGGATTTTCATTTATCGCACAAGATCAAAAAAACGAGTTTTTAGGAGAGAATTATGGTCTTTACGGTCATTTTAATTTTTATGCACTTAACAGAAAATTAATGTTGCGTATAGGTCAGGGGGTTGCCGTAACTACAAAGCCTTTTGATATAGATAAAAACTTTAGGAATAATGCATACGGCTCTACTTTACTGAGTTCAACGTATATCATGCTTAATTACAAGCAACCTAATATTATTGATAAAATAGGTTTACAGACAGGGATTTCATTAATTCACTATTCTAATGCAAATGTCAAATCGCCTAATGCCAGTACAAATTCTTTTACATTTAATCTAGGTCTTAATTACCAATTGTCTGACGAGGATGCTTTTCCGGGTTATATACCTAAAGTAAAAACCCGTTATTCTGAACCTATAAAATGGAATTTAGTTCTTAGATCTGGTATTAATGAAAGTGATTATATAGGTCTGGGGCAGCAGCCATTTTTAGTAGTTTCTACATTTTTAGATAAGCGCGTAACGCATAAGAGCAGTTTTCAGTTAGGAGCAGATTTATTTTTGAGTCCGTTTTTAAAAGACCAGATAGAGTTTGAAAGCATAGCTTTTAAGCGTTTTAACGTGAGTGGAGATGAAGATTGGAAGCGTGTAGGCGTTTTTGCAGGTCACGAACTGCATTTTAATAAAAACGCTTTTGTAAGTCAGATAGGGTATTATGCCTATTATGATTATGATTTTGAGGGAAGAGTTTATTTAAGAAACGGACTCAAAAGGTACTTCACACCAAAAATATTTGGTTCAATAACCTTGAAATCTCATTTTGCAAAAGCTGAGGCGGTAGAGTTTGGTATAGGGATACGGCCTTAATAATAGACTGTGTACTTCTTAAATTTTTCAGACTTAAATCCTTTTAAAAGGTAAGATAAACTGTCTGGAAGCTTCTTTTTATTCTTAATAAGCAAGACTGTATTAGAATCTTGCATCAGGTTTTTAAACCGTTGTACTTGCCCAGAATCACGAATGGGTAAATAGCTTTCTTTCCAACTATCTGTATCCTCAAACCGGGTATCTCGTTTAGACTCAAAATTAGTGTCATAAATTGTAATCACGTGATCTCCTAGATAAAAAGGTGCCGAAGACAAGAGGTTATCATAAACCAGCACTTTATAATCTGAAGTGGTGCGCTGTTGTTCTATAAAGGTATATTCAGGTTTAAGAGCGTTAATAATAGAGCTGTTTTGACTGCTAAAAGCGGTATAAATAAGTATGAGAAAACATAGCGTTCCTGTGATTAAATATAGAGATTGTGTAGTAGGATCTGCTTTAAATCTATAGATCATAAAATATCCAAATGCTACAATACCCAACAATAAGCTTATTGAAGAAAACCAATTAAAATCTAATTGAGGAATAAATGGGAAAGCTATGACAGCTATAAGTAGAATTGAAAGGGATATTATGAATACATAGTAATACTCTATTTTATTAATACGGGAATGATTAATAAATATACTACCAAAGTACATAGCTAGAAATGGATAAAAAGGAAGTATGTACAAAAGTAACTTTGAAGAAAACAAAGAAAATATGATTAATATCAAAAGTGCTGTAAAACCTGCGACTTGTGAAGGTTTGTCAACTTTGAGGATTTTTCTTTTCTTGTATATAGTTATCGCTATTGGTACTATCCAGGGTAATGCCAGAGCAGGAGCAATAAGTGCATAAAACCAAAAAGGTTTTGACCTATGAAAAGTTTCTGCATTTACGCTACGATCTATGATTTGCTCTTGTATAAAATAATCCCATAATTCTGGTTTGTTTATAACTATAGAAAGAAACCAGGATCCAGAAACCAGAAGCAGTAAAATAAGACCCGGTAGGGTATGAATTGAAAACTTCGGTTTTTCCCCGTTTACGATTTTATAACAAAAGATAAAAAGGGCAACTGGCAAGAATGATACGGGCCCTTTGGTTAGAAAAGCGATTCCTAAAATTGCATAGAAAAAATAGAGATAGTATGGTTTATTTTTTATTTTAAACTGAAGCCATAAGTAAACGCTAAAAATGATAAATGTCGTTAAATAGGCGTCTGTGGTTAAATTGCGGGTTGCAATGAGTACAATAGGAAAGCTGAAATAAATTAGCGAGGATGCTATTGCAGTTTTCTCATTTTTGAACCAAATAAGTACAATTTTATAAATCAGCAACAACTGAAAAATTAGGGCTAAGCTTAGAAAGAAACGTGCTCCATATTCTGTGTACCCAAATATTTTATAACCCAGAGCAGTTATTGCATACGTTACTGGTGGCTTGTGATAATGACCTATACCCAGCAAAGACGGATTTAAAAAATCATTGCTTAGAGCCATTTCACGGCCTATTTCTGCATAACGCGCTTCGCTACTCTCTGAAAGTCCCCAGCTGCCCTGACCTATATTCAATACGACAAAAAGAAAGAGAAGGACGAGATAAAATGACTTTTTCAAAATCGTGTTTTAAGAGTATCAAAATTGTAATTTTTTTATCGGTTTAAATTATAAAGAGATTATTTATTTAGGCAGATTTAATTTTTTACGTACTTCTAGATTTGATAAAATTTAGGCTACCTACTGCATTTAGCGTAATTTGCCGCACGATAAAATTTAAAAAATATTTTATCTTAAAAGTTTTAGATATGAGATTTTTCTGTGGGCTCTTTATTTTGGTGCTTGTTTCTTGCGGTTCAGACAATATTGGTGATTGTTTTGAGTCTCAGGGTGATGTTGTAGAGGTGTCTTATGAGCTTCCTCCTTTTACAAGGTTGCGCAGTGAGTCAGACGTTATTGTTTATTTAAAACAGGGGCCGGTACAAAAAGTAGTGCTCAAAACAGGAGAAAATATGCTTAGCGATGCCCAAATAGAAATAATTGACGGTAACCTGCTTAGGCTCAAAAATAACAAGCGATGTAATCTAGTTAGAGATTATGAGAACTTTATAGTATACGTTACTACACCTAATCTTACCGAAATACGCAACGCATCAGGGCAAGATATCATAGGTGAAGGAGTGCTTGATTTTCCTTCATTAACGTTGCTAAGTGATACTTCTTTTGATGCTGAAGGCGGTCCTGCTCGTAAGAGCGGTAATTTTTATTTAGAGCTAGAATCTACAAATATAGCTATACGCGCTAATGGTAAAAGTGTTTTTTATCTAAGCGGAAGTGCTCAGAGTTTAAATGTAAATTTTGCTAATGAGGGACCCAGACTTGAGTCTAGAGATTTGATCACCCAAAATGTTGTTATTTCTCAAACTTCAGCTAATAAAATGATCGTTAACCCGCAGGCGAGTATTAAAGGAACTATTTTTGGCACAGGAGATGTGATTTCAGCAAACAGACCGCCTGTTGTTGAGGTAGAACAGTTATATACAGGCCGTCTTATTTTTGAAGAATAACTCCACTTTATGAACTATTTTTTACTGGGATGCTTTTGTTTTTTTAGTCTTAGTTTTTACGCTCAGGACTTAGATTTTACGGGTAAAAAAAAGCCTATTACACTTGATGCTTCTTATTTCTACGGGACAATTTTAGAGCATAACCCAGATATAAATCATCTTATTACCGGGCACCCTACAGGCCTTATCTTAAGTTACAATCACAAAACCTATGGTTTTGAAGAATGGGAGCGCCGTTACAATTACCCCGACTATGGTTTCTCAATGATATATCAGGATTTAGATAATGAGTTTCTAAGTGAGAATGTAAGTTTGTATGGTCATTTTAACTTCTATTTCCTTAACCGTAATGCCTATTTTAGAATAGGGCAGGGTGTTGCTTTAGCCGGTAAACCCTACGATGCAGAAACAAATTATCAAAATAACGCATACGGTACAAAATTGTTGAGTTCAACGTATATAGCGCTTCAATACAATAAACAGAATATTTACAAAGGCTTTGGAGTAAATGCAGGGTTCACAGTAGTTCATTACAGCAATGCAAACCTGCGCGCGCCTAATAACAGTACAAATACATTTGCCTTCAATGTAGGTACAAACTACAATCTAGATTACGAGAATTTCCCAGACTACATACCAGAGGGAGAGCGCACAAAATATACCGAGCCTATACATTACAACTTGGTTTTGAGAGGTGGAGTAAATGAAAGTGATATTGTAGGTCAGGGTAGATTTCCATTTTTTGTAGTTTCTGCATTTGCAGACAAGCGTATTAATCATAAGAGTACATTAGTAGCCGGGACAGATGTATTTTTTGCGTATTTTTTTAAAGAGCTTATAAAACTTCAGGCGGCTTCTTTTCCTGAGCTAGGTGTGACGGGAGATGAAGATTGGAAACGTGTGGGTCTTTTTGTAGGTCACGAGTTGCGCTTCAATAAAATAGCATTTGTATCGCATTTGGGCTATTATATTTATTACCCATACGAGTTTGAAAACAGACTGTATAACCGCTTGGGATTAAAGCGTTATTTCACAGAAGATACATTTGCTTCGGTAACTGTAAAGGCACACGGAGCAAAAGCCGAAGGCGTAGAGTTTAGTGTGGGTTATCGTTTTTAAACTAAATTAGTGTCCTTTAGCTATTTCGGTCTAAAATTGTATTTTCACACTCAATAGAAAATGATAAAATTAAGACTTCTTTTAGCGCTGGCTTTTTTAATAACAAGCTGTAAAGATCTGGAGACTCAAAAAGTATCTTCAGATGTTTTAGTGCAGGAAGAACTTAAAACGATTAAAATGAATGAGGTTGAAGAATATCCCTCATTTGCCGTTTGCGATTCACTTAAGGATCAGGATTCAAGATATCAATGCTTTAAAGCAGAATTAGCACTCAATTTTCAACGCCAATTGTCTAATAAAACAATTATTGTTGAGACCGAATTGAATGATACTATCTGGCTGTATTTAAGTATAAGCGAGCGGGGAGATTTAAAAATTGAACGTGTTGAGATACCAGATACCATAGCACTACAATTGCCAGAATTAGAACTATGGTTAAAAGACAGCTTAGATTCGCTTCCCAAAATTACACCTGCTAATAAAAGAAGCATTCCTGTAAAAACCGCTTTTAAAATGCCGGTGTTAGTCAAAGTAGATTAGTTACTTTTTAAAAAACCTTCCTTTCCATTCAAATCTCCCGAACTGACTGGCAACTGCTACATAGACGGTAAAAAACGGGTAAACGAGCATAACCCATATATAATTTTTGAGTACTTTTTTTTGATCGAAAAGTATTGCGCTTAGATAGATGAGCGTAAAATCTAGTGTAAATTTTAGGAGTATTAAAAATCCTATTTGCTCTAGAAAGAAGAATCCCGCTAAAACAGAAAGGTTTCCAAAAAATACAAGAAACGAGGTAGCAATTGCAAAATTACTGGTATATGCAGATGCTTTTGCAGCCCAGCGTTTGCGCTGATGTAGAAGGTCATTCAGTGTTTTTTGAGTGGTTGTGAGAACCAGAGCTTCTTTAGTTTTTAAGTACACGACACCCTTAGAATTTGCTTTACTAAACTTCTGCATTAAAAATAAATCATCGCCACTAGCAATGTGATTTGTCTTCTCGTAACCGTTTAACTTTAGAAATTCGGTTTTAGAAAAAGCCAGATTTGCACCGTTACACATAAAAGCTTGGTTTAAACCAAAACTCCCAATCGTAGTGCCCTGTAAACTCAAAAAATCTAACTGTTGAAATGCATTTAGAATTCCTTTTTTGGGGAAGAATGAAACCGGTGCGGCTATAAATTGAATGTCCTTTTTTACAGCTAACCCATTAAATAGCGAGAGCCATAAAACGGGCACTTCGCAATCTGCATCGGTAGTTACAATCCAATCAAAAGCTGCGTGTGCGATGCCTTTAGTAAGTGCATCCTTTTTTGGTGATCCTGAAAACCGCTCGTTATCTAAGATTTTTAAAGGCAATTTGTGAGTCAAAAGAAAGGTTTCAATGATCTCAACAGAATTATCAGTTGAGGCGTCATTTATTAACAAAATTTCAAATCGAGCTTTAGGATATTGTAAAGCAGCTAATGATTTGAGTAAGCGTTCTAGATTTTCGGCCTCGTTTCTAAACGGAATTAGAATTGAAAAGCCGGTAGTTGTTATTTTATCTTGAGGTATATTATGTGAAGGAAGTTTAATAAAACCTACAACTAAAAGCGCAATTAGAAATACGTATAGGATTAAGATAGCTTCTAGAAGGATCACGCTTATTATGTTTAGCTTTGTGAAAGCTTCAAAGATGTAAAAAATTAAGTTTGAAATCAGAAAAAATCATTTTAGGAATTGACCCGGGAACTACCATTATGGGATTTGGTCTCATACGCGTTGTAAATAAAAAAATGGAGTTTATGCAGCTCAATGAGTTGATGCTTAAAAAGTATGATGATCCTTATGTAAAACTGAAGCTTATTTTTGAACGTACCATAGAGTTAATAGACACCTACCACCCCGATGAGATGGCACTGGAAGCTCCGTTTTTTGGAAAAAATGTGCAATCTATGCTTAAGCTGGGGCGTGCTCAGGGAGTGGCAATGGCTGCGGGCTTATCGCGTCAAATACCGGTAACAGAATACCTTCCTAAAAAAATAAAAATGGCAATTACCGGTAATGGTAATGCCAGTAAAGAGCAGGTTGCTAAAATGCTTCAAAGCCTGCTGGGGCTTAAAACTCTTCCTAAAAATTTAGACAGTACAGATGGTCTTGCTGCGGCGGTTTGTCATCATTTTAATTCGGGTCGTGTCGAAACTGGCAAGAGTTACACCGGTTGGGATGCTTTTGTAAAACAGAATGAGAAACGGGTAGTAGCTCGCAAACCTCTAAAGTGAGTTTAAATAATCGCTATGAAAACCAAAAATTCTTCAGATATAAATAAAACGAAACTTATAGCGGTAGAAGAACTGGGATTATACATTCATATCCCATTTTGTAAGCAAGCCTGCCACTATTGTGATTTTCATTTTTCTACTTCGTTGAGTAAAAAGCAAGAGCTTATTGATGCACTATGCGATGAGATTATTTTGAGAAAAGAGGAGATACCAGGTGTTCTAAAAACCATTTATTTTGGCGGGGGAACACCTAGTTTATTAGATGCTAAAGAGCTCGATCAGATTTTTAATACAATTCATTTGCATTTTAATGTAGCAGAAAACGCCGAAATTACCTTGGAAGCTAATCCAGATGATTTAACCGAAGACAAGCTAAAAATACTTTCACAATCACAAATAAACCGACTAAGCATTGGCGTTCAATCTTTTTTTGAAGAAGATTTAAAATTAATGAATCGTGCACATAATGCGGTTGAAGCTGTACAATCACTTAAACTGGCAAAACAATACTTTGACAATATTTCTATAGATCTTATTTACGGGATGCCAGATATGAGTAATGCCCGCTGGCAAGAAAATTTAAATAAAGCAATCGCATTAGAAATTCCCCATATATCGAGTTATGCACTTACGGTAGAGCCACATACAGCGCTTCAGAAATTTATAGAAAAGGGAATTGTCAAACCGGCAGATGATGCGGTTGCTCAGGCGCATTTTGAGATTTTAGTAGAATGTATGAATCAGGCCGGTTTTGAGAATTACGAGTTTTCAAATTTTGGCAAACCGGGATATTTTTCTCAAAACAACACCGCATATTGGACCGGGAAATCCTATCTGGGAGTTGGCCCTTCGGCACATAGTTACAATGGTGAGGTGCGCAGTTGGAATATTAATAATAACCCAAAGTACATTAAAGAAATCAAGGCCGGTAATTTAGCCATAGAACGGGAAATACTCTCGATAACAGATAAATATAACGAATATGTGATGACTGGTTTGCGTACAATCTGGGGAATTTCACTTCAAAAAATCGAAGAGTCTTTCGGTTTAAAATTTAAAGAATATGCCCTTCAGCAAGCACAAAAGCACATTGAAGCGCATCTTTTATTTAGAGATGAAGAGCAAATTGTAGTCACTAAAAAAGGAAAGTTTTTAAGTGACGGGCTGGCAAGTGATTTGTTTTTAATCAATCTTTAATAGGATAATAGTGTAACATTTTGCTAAAATTAGGACCTATAACGTTAGTAATCTGTCAGAACAAAAAGTATGTTAGCTAAAATAGAAATAGATAAAAAAGAATATACTGTAGATTTTTCTAAACCTATAGATCTTAGTATTCCGTTAGTTAATGGCGAAGCAAACCCTGTTGCGTGGTATTTAAACGCACCTAAAATAGAACCCGTAAAAGAAGGGAAATGGGTTGCTGCGGTTGCACAGGGAGCGGTGGTTAACTTTAATACTATTTCATTTAATCCTCATGCGCACGGCACACACACAGAGTGTGTAGGTCATATCACCGAAAAGGTACATAGTATAAATCAAAGCCTTCAAAGATTTATGTTTGTTGCTGAGGTTATTACGCTGGTTCCTGAAGCTTTTAATGAAGATTATGTGTTTACAAAAAAGCAGGTGCAAAAAGCTTTGGGAACCAATAGACCAGAAGCTTTAGTGATACGCACCCTGCCTAATACGTCTAGCAAAAAAAGCAGAAAATGGTCAAACACAAACTGGCCGTACCTCTTAGATGAGGCCGTTGGGTTTTTTAGAGAATGCGGTATAAAACATTTACTTCTTGATTTACCTAGTGTAGATCGCGAGAAAGATGAGGGTGTTTTGGCATCCCACAAAGCCTTTTGGGATTTAGATGGCAAAATACGTATGGATGCTACAATAACAGAAATGATCTTTGTACCTCATACCGTTACAGACGGCAGGTACCTGCTTAATCTTCAAATAGCCTCATTTGAGAATGACGCAACACCTAGTAAGCCGGTTTTGTATGCTTTAAGCTAATTGAGTAAATGCTTGTTTCTATTGGGCACAATTGGCAAGTAACTTTATATTTGTCTTTATGGAATATTTATTTATTGGTTTAGCCCTGGGTAGTGTAATCGCCTATTTCGTTTTTATGCGATTTAATAAAACCAAGCGTCAGCAAAACGCACAGCAGCAGTCTGTAGTTTTGATGGAAAAAATACGCAACGTCTGTAAGTTTATAACTGTAGAAGGTGATTTCTCTGAGATTTATCATTACCAGAATGTAAAGGATAAATGGATAAATCTATTCCTTGGAAGCAAAAAAGCATTGGTTCTTATAGACGCTAAGGCGTATATAGGTTTTGATTTGACAAAAATTAAAATGCACCCAGATGTTAATAATAGAACGATTATTCTAACAGACTTCCCGCAACCAGAATTATTAAGTATTGAAACTGATTTTAAATACTACGACAAAAAAGAAGGCTGGGCAAACCCATTTACTTCTACAGATCTAACCGAAATTAATAGAGAAGCAAAACAGCATATTGTAGATAAAGTGCCGCAAAGCGGTTTATTTGCCGAAGCTTCAAAACAAGCCTTAAGTACCGTAGCTTTAATGGAAAACTTGGTACAAACCATAGGCTGGAAACTCGATTATAAAGCTTTAGAAACAGCAGCAGTAGAAACTCGAAAAATCACAGAACATGCAGGGGCAAAAACAATTTAGCATCAAGCCGGTTTCTGAGGCAGATTGGCCGGTTTTAAAAGGGTTGGTAGACGAAGTTTGGCCCACTACCTATAAAGACATTCTTTCATCAGAACAGATTGCGTATATGATGAATATGATGTACAGCATCACATCACTAAAAAAACAGGAACAAGAAGGGAGTCGTTTTTTTCTGATGTATAAAGAGGAGTTACCTGTGGGTTATCTGGCATTCAGTCTGCATTATAAGGATAAGAAATTAAATTCTGAAGGAGGTCTAACCAAGGTTGATAAAATCTATGTGTTACCTAGAACACAGGGAACGGGAGCAGGTCGCTATTTAATGGATTTCGCTTTCGCGGAAGCTAAAAAGGCAGGCGATACCGGTGTCTTGTTAAATGTAAATAGAGATAATAAGGCCGTTAAATTCTACGAGCATTACGGATTTAAAAATGCTTATTCTGGAGATTTTGATATCGGGAACGGCTACCTGATGGAAGATTATATTATGTATTATCCGTTTTAATATTAATTACAAAGTTCCTTTCTCCTCAAGAGAAGTTAGATACTATGAATATCGAAAACTATCGTGAATACTGTATTAAAAAGCCGGGTACTACAGAAGAGTTTCCGTTTGACCAGAATACATTGGTTTTTAAAGTGATGGGTAAGATGTTTGCTTTAAGTAGTCTTAGTAGTTGGGAGCAAGGCGAGCCGCGTATAAATTTGAAATGTAATCCTGAAGAAGCAGTGCAACTGCGGGCAGATTATCCTCAAAGCATTCTTCCGGGTTTTCATATGAACAAAACCCACTGGAATACCGTGGTACTAAATGGGGAACTCACCCCAAAACATCTTACACAATTTATAGACAGCAGCTATGATCTAATAGTAAAAGGTCTTAGTAAAAAGCTAAAAGACGAATTAAAAACTCGTGAATGATTCTTAATAATTAGCTTTACACAGACACTTTTTTGATTTTTTATAGTCTTTAAAGTTACTCATAAATTACTCGAACTATCTTCTGCCTGTAAAATTTAAGGTAGCTATTATTCTTTTATGCAAAACCCCAGTGATTCTTATACCGCTCTTTTAGAAAGTTACACCGCCCAACTCGGTACAGTTAAATCAAACTTGTTGAAAAGCAGTATGATTCGACTTGTTCTGTTTTTAGCCGGTGTGTGTGCTGTTTATTTTTTTTGGTCAAATATGCAAATTGTAATAGCCGTGATAGTGGTCGTGGTTATTCTATTTTTAATTTTAGTTTCTAGACATTCAAATCTTCAATATAAACGCGATTTTCTACAGCAACTCATTCAACTTAATGAAACCGAACTGCAGGTTTTAAATCGTGATTTTCACGATTTGCCAGACGGGGAACACTATAAGAATCCGTTACATCCTTTTAGTCTTGATATAGATCTCTTTGGGAGAGGATCTTTTTTTCAGTATATAAACAGAAGTAGTCTCAAAAGCGGAGAGCAGAAACTTGTAGAACTTTTTACAGCAAATTCTATTGAGAATATTCCGCAAAAACAGAAAGCTATACAAGAACTCGCAGCACATATTAAGTGGCGACAAAATTATCAGGCTACGGCTGCATTAGTTAAAACTACAACATCTGCAGATTCTATAATTAACTGGCTAAAAAGCTACGAGGCTTTTGCGCCTAAGATTATGAGCTGGTTGCCAAATGCATTTGCTGCAGTTTCGGTACTCCTCTTTGTGTTAATGTATTTAGACTTGATCCCTGAAAGTATTTTGATATGGTGGTTTTTTGCAGGTCTTGGGATTACCGGTATTTATGTGAAAAAGGTGAACGGTCTTTGGGATAAATCTGGTAAAGCTCAGTCTACGTTTGAACAGTATTATAAATTGATGCTTTTACTGGAAGAGCAGGAGTTTGATTCGACCTTATTAAAACAAGAGGGGGCAAAAATTAAGTCTCAACAAACAAGTGCTTCAGCGGTAATTAAGCAATTTTCAAAAATGCTGGGTACTTTAGATCAGCGTTCTAATCTACTGGTGGGAACATTTGTTAATGCTTTTTTTCTATCAGACTTAAGACAGGTTTATAAAATAGAAAAATGGATTGCAGCTAATGCCGGTGAAGTAAACGAGTGGTTTGATGTGATTGCTTTTTTTGATTCTCAAAATAGTCTGGCAAACTTTAGTTACAACCACCCGCAATATACATTTGCTAAAATAACAGACGCGACACATACCTTAAATGCAACTCATTTAGCACATCCGCTCTTAGATCCCAGAAAAGCGGTTACAAACGATTTTCATATTAATAACGAGCAATTTTTTATAATTACAGGAGCTAATATGGCGGGTAAAAGTACCTTTTTGCGCACCGTATCCCTAAGCATTGTAATGAGTAATGTAGGCTTGCCTATATGTGCAAAAGAAGCGGTATACACGCCTATAAAGTTAATTACCAGTATGCGTACCAGCGACTCACTTACAGACGATGAGTCGTATTTCTTTTCAGAATTAAAGCGTCTTCAATTTATTGTAAATGCGATTAAGACAGATACCTACTTCATCATCCTGGACGAAATTCTAAAAGGAACAAACAGCACCGATAAAGCGATAGGTTCTAGAAAATTTATTGAAAAACTTGTGGCGTCACACAGCACAGGAATTATTGCTACTCACGATTTAAGTCTTTGCGAAGCTGCAAATGATCTTGAGCAAGTAAAAAACTATTACTTTGATGCGCAGATTAAAGACGACGAACTTTATTTTGACTACACGTTTAAAAAAGGGATTTGTCAAAATATGAACGCTTCTTTTCTACTTCGGAAAATGAATATAATAGACAGTTAGATGGATTCATTGACTCAAATTGTTCTGGGAGCTGCAGTGGGTGAAGCTGTCTTAGGTAAGAAAGTAGGCAATAAAGCAATGCTTTACGGCGCTATTGCCGGCACAATTCCCGATTTAGATACTCTTGTAGGTAAATTTTTAGATCCGTTAACGGCTATAGAAATTCATCGCGGTATCAGTCATTCTATTGTTTTTAGTATAGCGATGGCTCCAGTGCTGGGGTGGCTGGTTTCCAAAATCCATAAAAAAGCTGAAGCAAGTTGGAAAGACTGGTCCTGGCTCTTTTTCTGGGGCCTGGTAACACATCCGTTACTCGACGCGCATACCACCTGGGGAACGCAACTCTTCTGGCCTTTTGATTTACGACTGGCGTATCAGAATATTTTTGTTATCGATCCGCTGTACACGGTACCCTTTTTAATCTTTTTAATTCTAGCGATGCGTTTGCCAAAAACTTCCGCGAAGCGCAGAAAATTTAATCGCCTGGGACTCTTAGTGAGCTCGGCCTATATGATACTTACTCTAATTTTAAAATGGGTAAGCTTTAAGAAATTTGAGCAGGCATTAGCAGATAAGAATTTAGAATATACAGAACTCGATACACGACCGGCAGCATTTAATACCATTTTGTGGTACGCAAATATTGACGTAGGTGCGTATTATCTTTTAGCCGATTATTCATTTTTTGACTCTAAACCCATAACTTTTAAACGCATTGCTAAGAACCGGGAGCTGTTAGGAGATTTGAAAAATTCAGAAACGGTTAAGAGACTCAGTACTATTGCCGAAGGTTGGTATGCTATTGAAGACAAAGAGGGCGACTTGTATTTTAATGATTTGCGCTTTGGTACATATGATTTAAATGCTGAAAATTTAAGTTTTGTATTCAGCTATCAACTTATACCTAATGAATTTGATGATCTTACTATTGAAGAAGCACAACGCGATCCTGAAGCTATGAAACAAGTTTTAAGCAGTCTATGGAACAGGATCTGGGGAAACTAGAATTGAGATAGAAGGTTTTACGATAGATTCAAGAGCAGAGATAAAGAAGAGACTAACATCAATAAAATATAAACGCAATAGTTATGCATTACAAACTATCTGAAATTACACCTAAAGAAATAATGCCCGGTTATAAGGGTAAACTGGTACATACACAAAATACTTCTTTGGCTTTTTGGGAAGTAACACAAGGCGCAGAAGTGCCAGAGCACAGTCATATGAATGAGCAAATTATGCACGTGATTGAAGGCGAATTTGAATTTACACTTGACGGGGAAACTAAAGTGTATCATCCCGGAGATATCGTTGTGATTGCTCCTCACTTAAAACACAGTGGTAAAGCATTAACAGCCTGTAAACTTCTGGATGTTTTTAGCCCTACGCGCGAAGAGTATAGGTAGAAGTAAGATTTGAGACATTAGAATTGTAATATCAATAAAAATGGAAATAGTATTAAACGGTAAAAAAGCTTTAGTAGGCGGAAGCACATCTGGGATTGGTAAAGCCATTGCGATGCAGTTGGCGGCGAGCGGAGCGAGTGTAACACTAATGTCTCGATCTCAAGAAAAACTAGAAGCAGTGCGGGAAGAACTGTCAACAGATCAGGGACAGCAGCATCAGATTCTGGTTGTAGATTTTACAGATTTTGAATCGTATAAAAAATTGATTTCTGAATTTTTCAAAAGCAATACTGTCGACATTCTTGTCAATAATACGCAAGGTCCGGCTGCCGGAACCGCTTTAGAAAAGGAAGTTTCAGATTATCAGCAGGCTTTTGATTTGTTATTTAAAACGGTAGTGCTCACAACAGAATTGGCGCTGGAGGCTATGCGGAAAAATAAATGGGGACGTATAATTAATGTGGCTTCGGTTTCGGTGAAAGAACCCTTATCGTATTTAGTCTTGTCAAACTCTATTCGCGCAGCAGTTGTCACCTGGGCAAAAAGCCTGGCTACCGAAGTAGGTAAAGATCAAATCACAGTTAATAGTATTCTCACCGGCTATTTTGATACCGAACGGATCACGTCCTTAAATGCTAAAAAAGCTCAGGAGCAGAATATTTCTGAAGATGAGGTCTTAAAGAAAATGGAAGCAAAAGTGCCGGTACGTCGCATCGGCAAACCAGAAGAATATGGATATTTGGTTTCTTTTCTTGCTTCAGAACAAGCAGCATACATTACCGGAACACAAATTCCTATAGATGGTGGTTTACTAAGTAGTTTGTAGGTAGTTAGAATTTTTTTAAAAGCTTTGTGCTAAATCTCAATGAATTACCCATATTCAAATTTTGAGCATCTAAAATTAATTTAGGCCCCATGTCTAATTTGATATCGTTAATTTCTGTTTTTATACCTAAACCTAATTCGCTTTGCTCAAAAAGCGGATTCATATAGGTTTGACTCGTACCTTGATTATTAATAGGACTACTCAGGTATTTCCCTATGGCATAGATATCAAATCTGGGCTTTAACTTGTAAACGAATTCAGCTTCAGCTTGTAACTGAATATCTGGTAGTGTGTTTGAGTTTGCAAGACCCTGCACAACGTGACTTGCGCTAAAACTCATCTCTAATTTATTGTTGTAGAAACTTATTGAATTTTTATATTTTTTAAAAAACCCCAGATCGTTATAAACGACGCTATCTTTTTGCTGATTAAATGAAGCTTTGAGGTTCTTAGATTCAGCTTCTTTCTGAGCGCTCAGTAGCGTGCTGTTAAGGCTCAATGAACCTAAGATCAAAAACAATTTAATACTGCAGAGAGGGTTTTTGATATTCATATAAAGCTTTTTCAAAGGACTAAATATCAATAAAAAAGTTGCATTAAAAACATCGGTCTTGTATATATACTAATATTTATTAGTTTCTGATAATGTATATTACTTTTTATCTGCTAGTATAGCAACTAACTTTTAGTTAACTGCTTTTTTTAAAATGTAAAAGATATCTAATTCTGTAAAATGTAAATGGGTTAGGCTTTTATAAAGATACTTATGCAATTTGATTCTTATATTCACGCGGGCTTATACCTTTTTGCCTTTTAAAATACCGATTAAAATTAGAAACCGAATTAAATCCGCAGCTGTAAGCTATAGTTGCAATAGCCTCTTGATCTTCATTAGTACGTAACATTTGACAGGCGTGTTCTATACGCAATTCAAGCAAAAACTGATTGAAAGTTTTGTTAGTTCGTTCTTTAAAAAAACGGCAAAAAGCGGTCGGACTCATTGCAGCAATCTCGGCAATTTCGGTGAGAGTTACTCGCTCCTTAAAGTTAGTTAAGCAATAATCAAAAACAGTACTCATACGCTGCCCTTCTGTGTCTGTATATTTTGAGTTTTTAGTAAAATTAGAAAGCAGCTCTTTTTTTGCTTTATTTAGATGATAAAGCAAACGTATAAAACTCATAAATCGCTCTAGATTAGGTCTGTCTTTTAAAATCAAAAACTCTTTTAAAAATTGCTTGTTTGTGTCTAGCACTCTAAAACCGGAAGCTGCTTTTCTAAAGAAATAATCAAAATCCTTTAATTCTTCAGTATCAAAAAAAGTAGTCCCAAAACTTTCCCGGTCAAAAAATACGGTAAGCATATGCGAGAGTTGATCTTCATGTGCATCGCTTCTAAATACGTGAGGTAAGTTTCCGCCAAAAACTAAGACATCACCTGAGTTAAAACGAGATATGGTATCACCTACAAGTAGGGTTCCGCTACCCGAAACGATATAGCTCATTTGTATTTCGGGGTGTTGATGTAGCTGATCATAAAACAGGGGTTCAAGATCTTCCTGCAAGATGAGCGCGTTATTGCCAGACTTCGGTATTTTAAAAGGTAAAACTTTCAATTCGTAATAGTTGACATATTATTCGGTTAAAAATGAGCAATTATGTCAATATATGCAAAGTTATTGCTAAAACCTACAAAATGAAATGGTGCAAAGCCAGTTACATTTGTCTTAGTAAAAAATACCAGAAACTATGCAAATCAAATGGGAGGGCGTAATGCCAGCAGTAACTACAAAGTTTACAACAGACGATAAATTAGATCTTAATTTATTTGAGGTTAATATAAAAGCACAGCTTGATGCTGGGGTACATGGTATCGTTTTAGGAGGGACGCTAGGTGAAGCAAGTACCTTAACAGATGAAGAGAAAAGTACGCTAACGCGCAAAACCGTAGAGATTGTAGCAGGCAGTGTGCCGGTAATGATGAACATTGCTGAGCAAACTACCAAAGGAGCTATTGCAGCAGCTGCACAGGCAGAGAAGGATGGTGCAAATGGTCTAATGATGTTACCTCCTATGCGCTATAAAGCAAACAATGCAGAAACCGTAGCTTATTTTAGAGCCGTAGCGCAAAGTACCAGCTTGCCGATAATGGTTTATAACAATCCTGTAGATTATAAGATTGAAGTAACGCTAGATATGTTTGAAGAGTTGTTGCAAGAAGCAAATATTGTAGCGGTAAAAGAGTCTACCCGTGATATTTCAAATGTTACGCGTATTAAAAATCGTTTTGGTGATCGTTTAAAAATTATGACGGGTGTAGACACATTGGCTCTTGAGAGTTTGTTAATTGGCGCAGATGGCTGGGTTGCGGGTTTGGTTTGTGCATTTCCGGCAGAGACGGTTGCTATTTATGAGTTGCAAAAAGCAGGTCGTATCGCAGAAGCTTTAGAAATCTACAGATGGTTTTTACCGCTTTTAGAATTAGATATAGATGCGCAGTTGGTTCAAAATATTAAACTTGCAGAAGTACATACAAATATAGGTTCTGAGCATGTACGCGCACCACGTCTTCCTTTATCTGGAGCACGTCGTGAAGAAGTACTTAAAATTATAAATGAGGGTTTGGCGAGTCGTCCAACATTGCCAGAATATAAAAACTTGAGTGTAGGCGCTTCTGTGTAACAATTGTAAAATTTAAATTGGTGATTAAGTAGATTTGAAGTGTGGTATAATTAGTTATACGGCTATCAGTAATTACCAAGACCCGAGGCATTGCAGAACATCTATTTCACTCAATTTAACGAGAAAAATTAAGCACCGCAATTACGGTGCTTTTGCCATAAACAAGAGGTATCTGCTTTACAGGTATTATAAAGAACTTGATTATATTGATTATTGAGAATAACTTAATAAATCAAAAAATAGAGTTAAACGAAATTGAACAAATGATAACAGGTAAGAATTATATAGGAAGTAAAATTTCTGCGGAAGGCAATGTAACCTACACGACCATAAACCCAAAACTAAATACAGAAAATGAGTGGACGTTTACTGAAGCTACAGCGTCTGAAGTTGACGATGCTGCAACACTTGCAACTGAAGCTTTTGCTATATACAAACAGAAAACCGATGCTGAACGTGCTTTGTTTTTACGTCAAATAGGAGTAGAGATTGAGGCATTAGGTCAGGAGCTTATAGATACCTATACTACAGAATCTGGTCTTCCTGAAGGTAGAGCGCAGGGAGAACGTGGTCGTACTATAGGTCAATTAAATGCTTTTGCTGCGCTTCTTGAACAAGGTGATTGGGTACAGGCAACATTAGATCTTGCAGAGCCTAATCGTAGCCCTGCTCCTAAACCAGATTTGCGTAAAATGCAGATTGCTATAGGTCCCGTAGCGGTATTTGGCGCCAGTAATTTCCCGTTTGCGTTTTCTACTGCCGGTGGTGATACGGCAAGTGCGCTGGCATCAGGTTGCCCGGTAATAGTAAAAAGTCATCCTATGCACGCAGCTACCGGAGAACTGGTTTCTTTAGCGATTATTAAAGCAGCGCAAAAAGCAGGAATGCCCGAAGGTGTATTCTCAAATCTAAATAGCAAAGGAATTGCGGTAGGTGAGCAATTAGTAAAACACCCAGCAATTAAAGGTGTTGGTTTTACAGGAAGTATAAAAGCAGGTAAAGCCTTGTGTGAAATTGCAGCAAATAGGGAAGAGCCTATTCCGGTTTATGCAGAGATGGGAAGTATTAATCCTGTAGTAATGCTCCCGGAAGCTTTAAAGAAAAATGGAGAATTCTGGGCTCAAAAATATGCCGCAAGTATTAATATGGGAGCAGGGCAGTTTTGTACAAACCCCGGACTCATATTGGGTGTTGCTAGCGCCGAGTTAGATACTTTTGGTAAGCACCTGGCTTCCTATTTAGATGAGCAGGCAGCAAGTTGCATGTTGCATCCTAATATTCTTTCGGCTTATGAAACCGGAAAACAAAAGATGCTTGATGCTTCTTCAACTGAAGTACTTGCCGTAAAACTGGCTACAGAAGGAGCAAATGACGCTAAGCCTACTTTAGTAAAGGTTAGCGGAGACGCTTTTCTAGAAAACACAGAATTACATAATGAGGTTTTTGGACCATTTTCTATGCTGGTTACCTGCGATTCACAGGCGCAATTAGTAGAAGTTTTAAATCAATTAGAAGGGCAATTAACAGGATCATTAATTGGCGAAACTACAGAAGTTGCTAAGTACAATGACGTGGTAGATGCACTGCGCTCTCGAGTAGGAAGAATGCTATTTAACGGAGTTCCTACGGGTGTTGAGGTGTGTCCTGCAATGCATCACGGTGGTCCGTTTCCGGCTTCTTCAGATTCTAAATTTACCTCTGTGGGTAATGATGCAATTTACCGTTGGGTGCGGCCGGTTTCCTATCAGGATTGGCCACAAGAATTGTTGCCTGCTGCTTTACAGGATAAAAATCCATTAGGGATTTTCCGTAAGGTAAATGGAACGTACAGCAACTCGTAAACAGGAAGTAGAACTAAAAAACAAATTATAAAAACGTTAAGGTAGAGTACAGCATTTAAACCGAAACTAGATTTAAAGGAATTCAGCTTATGAAAAACTATAGTATATTATTTTGGATTCTTTTTGTTTCCGCTTCTGCGATGTCTCAAAACGCGGTATCACTAGATAGCATTATCAACACGTATGAGCAGCATCGTGATTACGACCGGCAAGATTTTCCTTTAGGACGATATGACGTAGAGTTGCCCAAAGAGCGCGGAGATTTTGCAACGAGTTTGCTAGCTAAACTTGATAAAGTTGCTGTTGCAGATTTAAACACGAGTGAGACGATTTCGTATAAATTACTGCGCTTTATTTTGCAAGATCAGGTAGATGAATACACGTATAAAATGCATCTCAATCCCTTGCAGGCGGATCAGGGTTTTCACCTAGATCTTAATTATCAGGTACGCCCCATTCGCGGTTATGAGCAGGCAATAGGGTATTTAGAGCGTTTAAAAGCCATTCCGTATTTTACAGAAAGTCAGTTTAAATTAATGCGTAAAGGTCTTGCGCAGGGCATCGTTCAGCCTCGAATAATTTTTAAAGGTTATGAAGCATCCTACGAGACCCATATTGTAGAAAACCCGTTAGACAGCTACTTTTATTCTCCATTTTTAG
This sequence comes from Leeuwenhoekiella sp. NPDC079379, assembly GCF_044542075.1. Lineage (NCBI taxonomy): Bacteria > Pseudomonadati > Bacteroidota > Flavobacteriia > Flavobacteriales > Flavobacteriaceae > Leeuwenhoekiella > Leeuwenhoekiella sp. NPDC079379. The sequence continues at coordinate 170,239 of NZ_JBITTU010000001.1, read as the reverse complement.
AATTACCAGATAACATTTCGCAAAAGCGAAAAGACTCTTTGCTAACTGCTGCAAAGCAGATTATTACAGATGATGTTGTGCCGAGTTTCAAGAAAATTAAATTCTTTTTTGAAACTGAATATTTGCCCAATAGTCGTGAAACTATCGGCGTTTCTGCTCAGCCTGAAGGTTCAGCTTTTTATCAAAATCGAATTAACTTCTACACCACTTCTAAAGAATATACTGCAGCGTCCATTCACGAACTTGGTCTCGCAGAGGTGGCGCGCATAAAAGGGCAAATGGAAGAGATCATTAAAGAAGTTGAATTTAAAGGGTCGTTTGCAGAATTCCTTCAGTTTTTGCGTACCGATAAGCAATTTTTTGTAACGACAGGCGATGCGCTTTTAATGCACGCGCGTGACATCGCAAAACGCATTGATAACGAGTTGCCCGCATATTTTAAGAAGCTTCCACGCCAGCCTTATGGTGTAATAAAAGTACCTGATGCGATCGCACCAAAATATACTGGAGGGCGTTACAGCGGTAGCTCTATAAACGGAACTCAGGCAGGACATTATTTAGTAAACACGTATAAATTAGATAGTAGAACCTTATATACATTGCCTTCTTTGACGGCTCATGAGGCGGTGCCGGGCCACCACTTACAAGGAGCGCTTAATCAGGAAATGAGCGATAGCATTCCGCAGTTTAGAAAAAATTTATACCTCTCTGCTTATGGGGAAGGCTGGGGTTTGTATGCAGAATATCTGGCAGATGAGATGGGGATTTATAGAACACCGTATGAGAAATTTGGTCAGCTTACTTATGAGATGTGGCGTGCATGTCGCCTTGTGGTTGACACCGGAATACATGCAATGGGGTGGTCAAGACAAGAGGTTATTGATTATATGTCGCAAAATACAGCGCTTTCAATTCACGAGATCAACACAGAAACAGATCGTTACATCGGCTGGCCGGGACAGGCGTTAAGTTATAAAATAGGCGAACTCAAAATACGCGAATTACGGGAACGTGCTAAAAAGGAACTTGGTGAGAACTTTGACATTAGGGCATTTCACGAAGTGATTTTAAGCTCGGGAACGGTAACGCTTCCTATTCTCGAAGAGCAGGTAGATGCGTATATCGCTAAAGCCGTAAAAGGTTAAAATACACATTAAAAAATTTACCCGAATTCCTTCAATCAAGAAACAAGAAATAACAAATAAGAATGGCCATACACACGTTTGAATGTATAGACGCACATACCTGTGGTAATCCTGTGCGTGTGGTTAAAACCGGTGGTCCTGCTTTAGAAGGCAAAACCATGAGCGAGAAGCGGCAGCATTTTCTAAAGGAATATGACTGGATACGTAAAGGTCTAATGTTTGAACCCCGCGGTCACGATATGATGAGTGGGAGTGTTTTGTTTCCGCCCCATGATCCTGTAAATGACTTTGCAATTCTGTTTATAGAAACCAGCGGGTGTTTACCTATGTGTGGCCACGGTACTATAGGGACAATAACGATCGCCATTGAAGAAGGTCTGGTTGTGCCTAAAATCCCTGGAAGAATACGAATGGAAGCTCCCGCAGGACTGGTAGAAATCGAGTATCAGCAGACGGGTAACAAAGTAGATTGGGTAAAACTAACTAATGTAAAAAGTTACCTGGCAGCAAAAGATTTGACCATAATTTGCCCTGAGTTAGGCGAACTTAAATTTGATGTTGCCTACGGCGGAAATTACTATGCGATTGTTGATCCCCAGAAAAACTTTAGCGGAATACAGCATTACTCAGCTTCAAAAATTGTTCAGTTAAGTCAGGAGTTGCGGCAGCGTATTAATTTAAAATACCCCAATCATTTTATTCATCCTGAAAATGATACCATACGAGATGTGAGTCATATGTTATGGACGGGAACCCCTATAGACCCAAGTTCATCGGGTAGAAATGCAGTATTTTACGGTGATAAAGCAATAGATCGTTCTCCCTGCGGCACAGGTACTTCGGCACGTGTAGCCCAATTACATGCGCGTGGTCTTTTAGAACCCAAAACCGAATTTATTCACGAAAGTATTATCGGCTCAAAATTTATAGGGTGTGTAGAAGAAGTAACCACCCTGGGTAATTTTCCGGCAATAGTACCCAGTATCAAAGGTTGGGCACGTATTTACGGGCACAATACGATGACTATAGATGAAGAAGATCCGTATGCATTCGGGTTTCAAGTGATCTAAATTAAACAGACAGCTATGAGATATTTTCGGGTTTACAGTCTATTATTTTTTATGGGTATTGTATTTAGTTCAGGTCTTTTGGCTCAACAGCAAATGACCTTGGCAGAATATCAGAATGCCATTGAATATACCTACGGAAATCTAATGAATAAAAAGGTTTTCAATCTCAAGACTGATGTTCACGAATTTGAAGATCATTCAGGTATTTGGTTTGTAGAATACGATACAATCGGAAAAACATACCAAACGGTCGCGTATAAGAATCTTCAAAAAAAACCATTATTTGACCATATTCAACTGGCTGAAGCATTAGCTAAAAACACAAAAATTAAGGTTGAGGCAACAGCGCTAAATCTTGAAAATATTGAGAAAACCCAATCGGGAATACGCTTTAAATATGGTAATAAGAGTTTTAGCTGGAATTCAAATTCTAGCGTTTTACGTTCCGAAGAAAAACAAAAAAAGAAGTCGTTAAAGCGGGAAACGATTAAAGAATCTACTTCGCCAGATGGCAGGTGGATAGCCTATGTTAAAGCGCACAACCTATACCTAAGAGAAGCAGCGACTCAAAACGAGTTTGCATTAACAACCGATGGAAAACAAGGTTATGACTATGCGAGCAGCATCGGCTGGTTTGATATTATAGAAGGAGAAGGTACAGAACGACCTGATCATTTTGATGTGCAGTGGTCACCAGATTCAAAATATCTTGTTACGCAGGTTGTAGATACGCGTAATGCAGAGAAAATGTATTTGCTCGACTATAGCATAGATAGCTTATACAAGCCTAAACTGTTGAGTTATTATCGAGGGTCTCCGGGAGATACGACGATGGTGATGTATAAACCTGTATTTTTTGACGTGCCTGCAAAAAAGCAGTTGGCAATAGATTTACCTGCAAAAATTCATGTAAACGGGATCTGGTTAAAGTGGCAGGATGGGGAACCCCATAAAATGATTGCTTCCTATCGCAGTAGAGGTTATAAAAACCAGTATTTACAGCAAATAGATCTTGATGCACAAACCGTAACGCCGTTTTATGAAGAAACAGTAGCAACCAGTATAGACAATTTTGAATATCGCGAGATTGAAGGTTGGGATGATCTGGTGGTGTTGTCTGAACGTAGCGGCTGGAAACAATTGTATTTGCTCAATAAACAATCTGAAAAATTGAAAACCCTTACCAGTGGTGACTTTGTTGTGAATGAGATTGTTTCAGTAAATGCAAAAAAGAAGGAAATTTACTATTTAGCATCGGGTGTTGACGCTAAAGAAAACCCGTACCATCAGAACCTGTATAAAGTTTCTTTAGCAGGAAAGATCACACTTCTAACTCCCGAAACCGGTAATCATGATATTCAGTTTTTTAAAGATTCAGAATATTTTATTGATGCGATTTCTACAGTAACCACACCTACACATACGGTTTTACGAGCTAAGAAAGACGGTAAAATAGTTAAAACACTCACCAGAGCAGATGTTGAATCGGTAATTAAAGAAGGCTGGCAAACCCCTGAAGTTTTTACACTAGCCGGTAAAGATGGTAAAACACCTATTTACGGGGCGTTATGGAAACCGGTAGATTTTGATGAAGCCATAAAATATCCGGTTATAGATGCGACTTACACAGGACCGCATACACAGCGATTTCCGAGATCTTTTGATGCCGCTTTTAGCAATCAGGCAATGGCTAATCTTGGTTTTATTGTTGTGGTTATAGACGGTTTGGGAACTGCCGGGAGATCAAAAGCTTTTAGGGATGTGTCATATCAAAATATGGGTGATAACCTGAGGGACCACGTAAACGCAATTCAGTTTTTAGGTAAGCAATACAGCTGGGTAGATGTTGACCGAGTGGGTATTTTTGGCCATTCTGCTGGTGGTTACGATGCGGCCCATGCCTTGCTTGCTTTTCCTGATTTTTATAAGGTAGCTGTAGCCAGTAGTGGGGATCACGATTTTAGGATGGAGAAAGCCTGGTGGCCTGAGATGTATATGGGATACCCTATAGATGAGCGGTATGAGCAGGTTTCTAATGTGACTATGGCGCCTAATCTCAAAGGCAAATTACTACTCGTTCACGGAGGTATTGATGACAATGTTAACCCTTCAGGAACCTACAAACTGGCAGAAGCATTAATTAAAGCAGATAAAGACTTTGACTTGCTTATTATACCGAGTCAGCGTCACGGTTATACGGGTAAATACAATACTTATTTTCAGAAGAAACGCTGGAATTATTTTATTAAAAATCTATTGAATAAAGAACCTCTTTGGGAATATAACATCAATTAATATGGGTAAAGATTGTGTGGTTATAGGTGGCGGAATTATAGGATTGTCATGTGCATACTATCTGCAGAAATCAGGTCACAAGGTTACTATTATTGATCAAAGTGCAATGAATGGCGGAGCGTCGTATGTAAATGCCGGATATCTCACGCCGAGTCATATTATGCCGCTTGCAGCACCGGGAGCGATGAAGCAAGGCCTAAAATGGATGTTTAGCAGTAAAAGTCCGTTGTACATAAAGCCGCGACTCAATTCTGAATTTTTAAAATGGTCTGTAGCATTTAATAAATCCTGTTCAAAAGCTAATGTAGCTAAGGCAATACCTGCAATTAAGGCTATTAATTTATTGTCTAGGGATTTATATTCAGATATAAGGGAGACTGAAAATTTTGGGTTTCAATTAGAAAAAAAAGGCTTGCTGATGCTGTGTCAAACAGATCATATGCTAGATGAAGAAGCTCATATACTTGGTTTAGCAACGCAAGAGGGTTTGCCTGCAAAAATGCTGTCTGCGGAAGAAGTACAGCAAAAAATGCCTAATGCACAATTGAATATTAAAGGAGCCGCCTACTACGAGTGTGATCAACATACCACACCTGGAGAATTTATGGCAGAACTACAAACTTTGCTTCTAAACAAAGGTGTTACTTTTTTAAAAAATGAAAAGGTAATTGATTTTGAATTTAACGGTAAAAAGATAACGCAAGTCAAAACAGAATCGGGTAAAACGATATCAGCAGATGAGGTCATCCTCGCTACAGGCGCCTGGGCGGGGTCTTTAAACAAAAAACTAAACTTAAATATTTTAATGCAGGCCGGTAAAGGCTATCGCATTAACTCTACATCAGAAACCGGTATTACATTACCATCTATACTTTGTGAAGCCAAAGTTGCCATAACGCCAATGAACGGTTTTACCCGTTATGCCGGTACGATGGAAATCGCAGGAATTAATCACAACATCAATAAGGCCCGTGTTGAAGCCATAGCAGAAGCGGTGCCTAGATATTTTAATAATATTTCTATTACAAAACAAGAAAAGGCTGAAGCGCAGTGCGGTTTACGACCGGTAACTCCAGATGGTTTGCCGTATATAGGTAAAACTTCAAAATGGGAGAACCTTACCCTCGCCACCGGTCATGCGATGATGGGCTGGAGCCTCGGTCCCGCCACGGGATTACTGGTTTCTGAAATCATCAATGGTAAAAAACCGTGGTTAGATTTAAATGTATACAATCCGGACCGTAAGTTTTAGTTCTCGATACATTTCCACAATGCTATGGTATTGTGGAAATACTCGAACTGACAGCCATTAATGATGTCACTTCGAGTGAATTTGAACAGCGGTAGCAGGTTCAAATTTATATCGAGAATTTGCATTCATCCCAAGGCGTCATCCTTCAGTAATTTAAGAAAGAAGTTTTAAAATCAAGCTGAACGTGTTTCACCATCGCATCAGCACTGTTTTTATGAAGACCTAAAGTAACTTACTCTGTCTTTTATAAAAGGCATCCTGTTGTTTTTGCATCAGGTCGCGGGCCATTTTCTTTTTGTAATTGTAGAGTTCATCTTCTTGAGCCAGATCGCCATATACTTTATCGTTGACCACATTATCTGCGTCAATTAAATTTTTACGTTGATTCGCTTTTTGAGTCACCCAGGCTTTGAGTTCGCCCTCTGCATCTGCCAGTTTTAAATCGTATTCTCCTTTTGGTGAGATTAACTTAGCGAATATAGGAGTCGTTTCAATAGCCAGAAAGAGTAGAAAGATAAAGAAAGAGGGAATCCAGGGTAATTCTTCTAAAGCTTCAATACGCGCCATTAGACCGTCAAAATTGTCAATAATAGGTTGTGTTTCGGCTACGCGGGTTTCGTAGGTAGTGGCCAGGTCTGCTTTTTCAATTTCTAGTGCCGCAATTTTAGCAGCGTTAGTTTCTTTAAGTTTTGCTAATTCAGCTAAAGCGGCATCGTGTTTCTCTCTTTTTTCTTTGTAAACCGGCCCTTTTCCCAGGCGGTTTGTTCCTGAGGTTCCTTCCGCTTCTGCGATATACGTATTGTAAAGAGTATTTACTTCGGCTTCTTTTGTAGTAATCGCATTTTTTAGTTCGGTAATTTCAGAATCTAATAAGGCTAGCGCAGGGGTAAATTGATCTGCAATTTGAACCTGATTAGCAAGGGTTAAATCATTTTTTTGTTCTAAAAGAACCCGATCAATTTCTTTTTCAAAAATCTTTAATTCGAGTGGTTTTGAAATGACTATTGCGATTATGAGCGCGAGAATAAGGCGGGGTAATGCCTGTAAAAATTCGTCTATAAAGCTGTCTCGCTTTTTAATTGTAGAAACGATAAAACGGTCAAGATTAAAAATTAATAGTCCCCAAATAAATCCAAATCCTACCGCTATGGGAATAGAATCAAAAACAGTAAATAATGCATAAGCAGAGGCTACAAAAGCCATAAGTGCCGTAAAAAAAACAGTAGCACCTATACCTGCATATTTATTTTGCTCACCGGGAGCGCAGGTTTCTAAAAGAGCGTGATCTGCTCCAGAACAAAGAATAAAAATTTTTTTTAACATGGGTATTTTGATTTGATGAATTTTAATAGAACGTAATATAGAATTATTTAGTATAGTGTAGTTTTTACACGGTTATAGTATTTGTACTATTTAACTTGTATAAATATACCATCTACCATAGATAAGGAGTTAATCATCGTTAATATAAGTAATTGGGCAGTATTTGACTGTAATTTTACACGCAATTAATGTTTGAAATCCCTATTTTATGCTTAAAAATCTACGCTTCTTATTATTTATATTACCTGCTATAGTTTTTGCACAGGTAGGTATAGGAATAACATCTCCAGATGCTTCAAGTATACTTGATGTTACTTCATCGACACGTGGTGTGCTGCTGCCTCGAATGACTACAGCACAAATGAATTCTATAGCCTCGCCGGTAAAGGGTCTTACGATTTTTAATACTGAAACAAATAGTTATTATTATAACGACGGAACCGTTTGGGTAGAGCTTGCCGGTGCGGTCAAAAGAGATAATTACAAATTGGTTAAAAGTGTTGCAGATTTGTCTGACGAACTTGCAGCAGGTGGAGGAACTCAGTATTTACTAAACACCAATTTTCTATATGAGATCAACGGAATCATACCTATTAATTTCCCTATTAATTTAAATGGTGCATATGTAGAAGGAGTAGATTCTGGAAGCGATATTCTAGTAAATGCATCAGGAGGTTCGCTATTTAATGGTAGTGGCGGAGGTAGTATTCGAAATCTTACAATTAGTGGTGGTAATCGTCAGGTTTTTAATATGACGGGTGGTGTTTTGGTAGTGAATAATACCATATTTTCTGGGGCATCATCATTGGGAACATTAACCGGATTAAACCTTGTATTTTTTAATGTTTCCCAGTATGTGGGTAATACTACCGGTTTTACAGTATCGGGTATCGAATCGTTTTTTATGAGTAACACATTCTGGACAGATACTAATCAAGGCACGTTTATGACCTTAACAGGGGCATTTGACAACCTGCAAATGGCAAATGGACGTATTGTGGCAGATGCCGGGGAGACCGGATTAAATGTAAGTTCTAATCCTACTATAGTTAATTCGGGTTTGTTGAGTGGTTTGAGTTTTGTGGGGGCAGGGACTTTAGTAAATGGTTATACAGCTGCAAATACATTTCCCGGATATAACTTTTCCATAAAATGGGATGTAAATTGTGAAGGAATACCTGTTGAAACAGATGGCAATGCATCAGCTAATTTTTATTCTACGAGTGGTTTAACTACTGGATTTACACAGTCTATATCTGATGGTACTGCTGCAGAAATACAGGGAAACGGTGCTTTTGCTGCTCAAAACCTTTTTAGGTTTACAGCTAGTGGAGGTGACAATCGTCTTACCTATACCGGAAGAAAAGGCCGTAATTTTCAATTGACTGCATCACTGTCTGTACGTGTTACAGATGCTGCAACTAATTTTTATGCTTTCTTATTCGCCAAAAATGGAACTTTAATAACAGAATCTAATGCAGTAGTTTACATAGATAGCAATACACAAATACAAAATGTAAGTTTATCTAGTGTAGTAAACTTAGAGGCTGATGATTATATAGAAGTTTTTGTACGTAGGCTAACCGGTACTGGTGCTGATGATTTAATTGTTTTCTCAGAAAACGTTTCTATTAAGTAGGGTTAAAGAAAAAAGGGTCAAATAAGATAAGCTTATTTGACCCTTTTCTATTTAATTAATCTTTTATGATTAGATCAGGAGTTCCTTTTCCTTTATTTTCATTGAGGAGTATTTGTAAATCTTTTTTCTTATTCATAAGGGAAAGCGCCGCTTCATAAGAAATCTTTTTACCGTTGTAGTAAGCAGTTCCGTTATTTTCTTTTAGCGTATTAATCATCGCTACAGGTGTTTGTTCTTGAGTAGGTTTTTGAACTTTAGATTTATTAAAATTAACTGGCTCAGAAGTAATACTTATTTTTTTTATGCCATACGAGCGAAGTGCACTTTTAACGTCAGTTAAAATACCCATTTTAATATCTGGATCAACTTTAATTTTGACATCTAAAAATTGTTCTCTTTCTTCTTTTGATGTCCTTGTATTGTATTTATTCAATGCTTCTTCAATATTGTTTTCATCAATCTTAATGTTGTTAATAAAGACTTGATTGTCTTTGTCAATATCAATGCTAATAACATCAAACACCTCTATTTCAAATACTTCTTCTTTTGCATTAGAATATACAGGATCTGCTGGTAATGGCGGTGGCGGTGGCGGAGGAAGCTGACCCTCAGGCACAGCCGGAGCTGGCGGTGGTGGAGGCGGAATTAATTGTCGCGAAGGATTGGTTTTATAAATATTGGTCTTTTTGAATTCACCCGTAAGTTTCCCTACAAATTTATCTACACCGTTTTGAGATTTGAGTTGTAGTGAATAATTCATCATATCACTTTTGCTCCAGTCTTTGGTAATCATGTTAATCGTTTGAGCAAAATTTTCTATGGAAGTAGACTCACCATTTACCCATACCGATTCATCTTCAACACGTATTTTTAAAGTGGGGTATTCCTGGTGTCGAACTGTATCAAGTAAAACTTGTTTTTTAGAAGAGGCTTTGTAATATTCAAAAGCTAATGAATCTGGATTTTTGCTTTGAATTCTTTTACGATTTACATCCTCATAATATTTGTTAGTAAACAGGTTAACATATGCATTTACCATTTTCCCGGTTACCGTGTCAACTGTTTTTACGCCACTATAAATTTCGAAATCAGAAGCTTTGTATTTATTTAAATCTTCTGGGGAACTAATTTTTGAATTTATACTTAATTTAAAACCATCTTTAATCCAACGGTCTATTTGTGATTTAGTAGGATTTTTACCGTTGAATGTTTCACCTTTAAATCTACCGGTAATTTTTTTTGTTGCTATTGAATCGTCACTTGAATGATCAATTAAATTATCAGCAATAAATTTCTTTAATAGAAGATTACTTTTTTTAGAGGAAGTATTGTAATATTCTAAGGCTAATGAATCAGAATTTGTCTGTGTATTCAATAAATCAGTTTGCTTATCAATATTTACAGAAACAGGCTTCGCCACAATTTCCTGATTAAAAAGATAAATACAGCAGGCGAGCACGGGCACAAAGAGTGCGAGACGGGTGGCCAGTTTTTTGACCGAACGGGTTTTTGATAACATAATGATTCGTTTTTTAGTTAATGAATAATTAATCGGGCTTGATAACGCGGTATGATGACTACCACCCGAATAGGTGAATAAAAGATTAGTATAATTTTCTAAATTTTTATTTTGAGATAGCGCAGCACTATCGGCTAGAAACTCGTGATTCAAAGCAATGCTTTTTTTAAGTAAAATCAACAGCGGATTAAACCAAAATACCACCTGTAGGAATTCAATAAAAAGAATATCCCAACTATGTTTTTGCGTGACGTGTGCCTGCTCGTGGGCCAAAACTTCTGGGGCGATCGCATTGTTTTTAAAGTCATTTTTGGGCAAGAAAATATAGCTTAAGAACGAGTGTGGGACTATCTTTTCAAGAAGGAGCACATTGATATGCGATTTAGATTTTACGCGCTCATTGTGAGTTACTTTTTGGCGTAGGCGATATAGATTACCTAAGAATCTAAAGCCAAAAAGCAATACACCTGCCGCGTAAATTGAGCCTATTAGTATAGGTATCCAATGTATAGTTTCTTCAATCGATGTATTAACTTCGTCTGTAACTGCGATAGTATCAAATGCTACCTGCTCAACTGCCTGTTGCGGTTCAACTGCTACACTGTAGTTCAAGGTGATTAAGGGCAGAGCAAGCGCTAAAACCAGACTTCCTAATAAATAAAAACGTTTAAACTGGTGTGCGGCTTGTTGCTCAAGAGTGATTTTGTAAAAGCCCCAGAGAATCATTAAACACAATACCGATTTTAAAACATAGGCTATCATTTTTTCTCTGTTTTTAGGCGTTCATCAATCAGTTTTTTAAGATCTTCAAGTTCTTGCTGGGACAAATCGGTTTCTTTTGTAAAAAACGAAGCAAACTGCGCCGCAGAGTCGTTGAAGAAATTTTTAATCATCCCATTTACTTGTTTTGAGAAATAATCTTTTTTGCGCACTAACGGAAAATATTCTCGTGATCGCCCGTATTGCACATAGTCAACAAAATTTTTGTCTTGCATCCGTTTCAATAGCGTTGCGATTGTTGTGGTCGCTGGCTTAGGATCAGGATACGCATCTATAAGATCTTTCATAAACGCTTTTTCCTGTTTCCAGAGCAGTTGCATTAATTGTTCTTCGGCATTAGAAAGTGTCATATTCTACAAATTGAGAGTGTGTTCTACAAATGTAGAAATAAATTTCAATTCTACAAGCGTAGAGCAAAACTTTTTTATATTTAATTTTTGGCAATTTTTATACGGGCCAGAAAAAGCCCGAATAAAACCGAGCTTTCGGCAGTCGCTTTTTTGCAAAAGGCAAAAAGAGCTTCAACAAAGCCTCAATCCCTATCGCATTAAAGAGAAAATAGGCTTCAGGCTTAACGATGATTGCGTTTTAAGTGACGCTACCTTATCTATAAATCTATCTTTGCGTTCTAAATAAAATAACAATGAGCCTAGAACAAGACTTAAGAGATCGTAGTAGTAATGTATGCGAATTATGCAACAGTAGTACCGATTTAGATATATACGCAGTTCCTGATTCTCCAGATAATGCTACAGCAGACACACATATTTTTGCCTGCGGAACCTGCAGAACACAATTGCAAGATGCAGAACTAGTAGAAGCTAACCATTGGCGTTGTCTTAACGATAGTATGTGGAGCCAGGTTCCTGCTGTGCAGGTGGTAGCCTACCGTATGCTTAATCAATTAAAAGGTCAGGGCTGGCCTCAGGACCTGCTCGATATGATGTATATGGAAGAAGATGTTAAAGAGTGGGCAAAGGCCGGTATTGCAGATGATTCTTCAAAAGGACTTATACACCGCGATAGTAATGGTGTTATTCTGGCAGCAGGTGATTCTGTAGTATTAATCAAAGATCTAAAGGTAAAAGGCAGCAGTATGGTTGCTAAACAGGGTACTGCGGTACGCCGTATATCATTAGATCACGAGAATGATAAATACATAGAAGGTAAAGTAGATGGTCAGCAGATTGTTTTGATTACAGACTACGTGAAGAAAATTTAAATTTAATAAAGCCTTTGGTTTAATATAACATCTAGTTGGGAGTAATAAGCAGCGGTTATTTCTACTTTTTCAGAAACTAACCAATTAACTCAATAATGAATTCTAAAAAGGAAAAACTAGCCCGGTTTGGCATGGTAGCAAAAGGTATGGTATATGCTATAATAGGTATGCTTACAGCGATGGCAGCTTTTAATCTGGGAGGTTCAAAAAGCGGACAACAGAATGCATTGCAATTTTTACGAGAGCAACCTTTTGGTAAAGTGCTACTCGTTATTTTAGGAATAGGCTTGTTTGGTTATACCTTTTATAGATGGTATGAAGCATTAAAAGGTAGTGGTGATTCCTGGAGTGAGTTAAAAGGTTTTGTAAAACGTTCAGGTTATATTATAAGCGGTATATTTTATGGAGCTCTGGGTTTAACGGCAGTTAAGATGGTTGTTGCGGGCAGTTCGGGTTCTGGAAGTGATTCTATGATTACGACTTTAATGTCAAAGTCTTATGGACCTTATTTATTAAGTTTTGTAGCCCTATGTATTGCGGGAAAAGCAATATTTCAAACCTATAAAGCCTATTCCGGGAAGTTTAGAGATGACGTTAATGAAAGTAATCTGGGGCCAAAAGGAAAGAAAGTATTGATTAGAGCCGGGGAAATAGGATTTACTGCCAGAGGTATTGTTTCAGGCATTGTAGCTTTTTTATTGTTTAAAGTGGCTATAGGCAGTGGAGGCTCATCTGGAGGAAAAGTTGCTGCTTTTGACTTTTTACAAGATACTCTAGGAGCTGTAGCTATGGGTGTTGTAGCGCTGGGACTTGTCGCTTACGCTGTATTTATGTTTATTCAGGCGAGGTATGCTCAAATTAAACTCAATTAATTAAGCCTTAATCGATAAAATTTAAAAACCCATAGACGCAATGTGCTATGGGTTTTATTTATTTAAAATAGTGGTGTTTGATAGATACAATACCTGCGTGAGGGATTGCAGCGGCATCCTTTTTTGAGGCTTTTTAAGCTGAAAAAAAGATAGAGCGTAAAGCCCGACCCCGCTATTTTGCGGGGTCATGCCCTTATTCTTAACTTTATTTTTCTGCGATTTTTAACCTGGTAAACTCATGATAAAAATGTGGAATAGTCTCAATTCCTTTTAGAAAATTCCAAACTCCAAAATGTTCGTTAGGCGAGTGTATGGCATCACTGTCTAAACCAAATCCCATAAGAATTGTTTTACTGTCGAGTTCTTTTTCAAAAAGAGCTACAATAGGAATACTACCGCCGCTGCGTTGTGGTATCGGCGTTTTACCAAAAGTATTTTCATAAGCTTTCTCTGCTGCTTTGTAACCTATATGATCTATGGGAGTCACATATGCCTGCCCGCCGTGGTGCGGTGTTACTTTAACGCGAACACCTGCAGGTGCGATACTTTCAAAGTGATTTTTAAACAATTGGGTAATTTCCTTCCAATCTTGATCGGGTACAAGTCGCATACTTATTTTAGCATACGCTTTGCTTGCGATAACCGTTTTTGCACCTTCGCCAATGTAACCGCCCCAAATTCCATTTACATCAAGGGTAGGGCGTATGCTGTTGCGCTCGTTTGTAGAATATCCTTTTTCGCCGTAAACAGAATCGATATTCAAGGCATTCTGATAATTCTCTAGAGAAAATGGAGCTTCGGCCATTTTAGCGCGTTCTTCAGTGCTTAGCTCTTCTACGGCGTCATAAAAACCGGGAATGGTGATGTGGTTGTTTTCGTCATGAAGTGATGCAATCATTTTAGTCAATATATTGATTGGGTTTGCAACAGCACCACCATAAAGTCCGCTATGCAAATCACGGTTAGGACCGGTAACTTCAACTTCTACATAGCTGAGTCCGCGTAAGCCTGTCGTTATACTAGGAACGTCCTTTGCGATCATACCCGTATCTGATATAAGAATCACATCGTTAGCCAGTTTTGCCTGATTGCGTGATATAAACCAACCTAAGTTCTCGCTGCCCACTTCTTCCTCACCTTCTATCATAAACTTAACGTTGCACGGCAGGTCGTCATTTTGAGTCATATACTCGAGGGCCTTTACGTGCATATACATCTGACCTTTATCGTCGCAGGCGCCGCGAGCGAAGATGGCACCTTCAGGATGTAAATCTGTTTTTTTGATTATCGGCTCAAAGGGAGCACTGTCCCATAAATCTAAGGGATCTGGTGGTTGCACGTCATAATGCCCGTAAACTAAGATTGTTGGCAGGCTTCGATCTATAATTTTTTCTCCATATACAATGGGGTATCCCGGTGTTTCGCAAACCTCTACGGTATCACAACCTGCCTCCTTTAATCGTTCTGCAACTGCATCTGCGGTATTAAAAACATCATCTCTGTAGGCTTTATCTGCACTGATAGAAGGTATTTTTAATAATTCTATAAGTTCGTTTAAAAAACGTGTTTGATGGGTATCTACGTAGTTCTTAGTGTCTTTCATAGTTTTAAAATCGTATTGTCGTAAAAATAAGAATTGGAATGTGAAATTTCTCTCAAAAAATGATTTTCATATCAAAAATCTTTACTATATTTGCACTCGCATTTTCAGATATGGAAGTGCAAGCTTTTAGCAGAAGTCCTAAGTATGTTAAAAGTAGTATGCAGGCGTGGTGGAATTGGTAGACACGCTAGACTTAGGATCTAGTGCCGCAAGGTGTGGGAGTTCGAGTCTCCCCGCCTGTACAACGAATAAGCCTAACTTACTATTTATTAGTTTGTTAGGCTTTTTTTATTTTTTACCTAGTCAACATTTAGTCAACCATAACCCAAAAGAGGTACTCCTGGTTTTTATAATGTAAGAAAACCCCTTTTTTATAGGTGTGAAAAACTTCTCTTACTTATCGTATTAAAAACTACACGTTATAATTAAGTCTTTTTATAATGTAAGAGAATTCATTTAAAAAAAACCATATTTTAGATGCAGGAAATTAACTAGTTATGAATAAACTAATACTAATTTTATTTATTCCTTTTTTGTTTAATTCTTGTGTAGATGCTCCAAAGAGATTAAATAAAAAAATGGTTGTTGATATTTCACCAATTACTGTAGTTAAGGATAGTAAGTTTTTGTGGTCGATTAATGGTAGTGTTAGAAATATAGCCAATAAGGAAATTAAAGGCTACATTAAAGTTAAGTACCTTAATTCTGAAAATGATATTATTGGCGATGCAAAGGCGCATATTAATCAAGGTGACTATTTTAGATCTGGTCAATCTGTTTTATTCAAAATAAATAAAGACCCAAAAGAATTAGAAAGTGTAGAATATTTCGATGTTCAATTTATAGAAAATTAGTTATGAAAAATATGGTTGAAGAAAAAATGTCTGCAAAACGTCTTAATTTTTTAGACAAATATGGTGAGCATACCGATAGTGAAACACTAAAAGAAATTCTATATGCTCAAATGCTCCAGATTGAGAAACTAGAAAAAATCAGGTCAAATACTTCCTCTCTGGTTTGGTGGCTTATCGCAATACCAATACTCTGTGTAATCTTAATTTTTGCTTTGGGCGGTTTAGGTGTGATGTTTTAAACTTTGCATTTTTTTCTGTTCGCTGTTCGCGTGTATGATGTCTGAATATTAATTACAATTTAGTGTCGCAATACATTTGTAAGAGTAAGAATTGATGAGGCTAGGTTTGATTTGCTTCTCGTGTATGTGTATAGACTATCAAAAAACCTTGTGCGCGTGTAGTGACCTCAATAAAATCTTTCGCGCGCGCGTATTGCTTTACTTTTTATTTTGTAAAATTCGTTAGGTATTGTTAGGGTTTAATTACCTTTTTGCTTCGTCCGATTGTTCCGATTAGTTATTTTAACCTTAGGTATTCTTAGGTATTCTTAAAGCCTCGCGCGCGTATTGTTCCTGTTTTCTTTTGAGTGTTTAATATAGGTGCGTATTTAACCTATATATATACTCAAAATTGCACCATTTCTAACTTTTAATAGGGGGGCTTAAAATTGCACCTTTTGTTAAAAAACAAAGTTTATCTTTAATCGAATTTAAAATAGTAAGGTGTAAGTTGTTATTATCTCTGGCTATTAAGTTGAGGTATATTTTTTTGTTTTTAGAGAATTTATTCCGGTCTTTATGCTGTTTAAAGTGATACCAACTATCACAGTTTAGTAATTTTTCAAACTTTTTTTGTTCAGTTAAATTTAAAATAGGATTTGCAAAAATATCTAAGATTAAAACATTCTCAAACTCTTCAATAATTTTACTTTTCATTTTTAAAAAAGGGTCTAAAATAGTTAAATCCTGTAAAGTATTTACGCCTAAGGTGGACTGTATATAGTCTGTTCTATTGCTTTTTATTTCAAACCTAAAAGTATTTATGTCACAGTATTTAGGGTGTTGTAGGCCTTGGGCGTAGGCTTTAATAATCTTATATACATTCAATATACCTTTTTTATTAGTTGATGTCGAAAACTTACTATAACTCAATCCAGCATTGCATAAAAACTCATTTTTCAAATGATACTTTATATAATTAATAAGGTCTTTAATACATATCGGGGATATAATATTTACCCCAAATTCTATATTCATAATGAAGCATAGGTTTAAGTCTAAGTTTAAAATTTGTTGAAAGTAATTTAGAGTATATAAAAAGTCTTTTATAGTAAAATCATTGGCGTTGTGTTTATTGCCATTAAAATAATAATGTGGTTTGAATAGGATTTCTAGTTTATCACAATCAAAATTAAATATTATACCCTCATAGGTCTTAGTTACAACGGTTTTGATACTTTCCAGATCAGGTAAAAGTTTTTCATTTTTTCCACTCCAAACCAATAACGGACTAGTATATAATATTTCAATTTGTCGTATGTCATAAATCCAGATTTTTAAAAAATCTATCATTTGAAAATCGTATATTTACGATAGGTAAGGCGTTGCCGAATTGCCTACCGTTTGAACAATAGAAAAGGGGTTTTTATGCCCCTTTTTTCTATTTATGATTAATGTATTATTTGAGAGAGTAAAGGCTCTAGATTCCGCGTGTAGAAGTCAGGGAATAGGTAAGCCGTTATAGTTGTGTAGTCACTACTAAAGTGCATTATTAGTAGGTGGGCTTTGTGGTATAGATCGCCTTTAAATACGTTATCTATTTCAGTTTTAAAAAGCCCTGTCAATGGGTAATCCCACTTTTTACCTTTCTTGCATTTGACCCAAAATTCAGGATTTGACTTTGCAAAGGCGCGGTTATTACTAACATTAATTAGGTCAGAAAAAAGCCCATTGTTAGTAATTCCCTCTTTTGGTTTATAGTGTCTTACTGTCCGGTATCTACCTGCGTTAATTTCAGTAAACACGCATTTTAGGTACTTAGGTATTTGCGTTGCCATATCATTAAGATTTTAAATTAATGATTGCGCTTTCTACCTCTTTACGAATGTACTAAACACGACCTCCAATACCGTGAGACTTTAAGATGTTTTTTTTACTCCAGTTGTGAACGGTTGACAAATCGATTTTAAGCAACTCTGCCACCTCAACACGTGTTAAGTACTCGGTAGGTTGTTTAGGTTGATAAAACTCTTTTAAATCGTCTAATTGGGCTTTAATTCCCTCAACGATTTTCGCCTGTAATTGTTCAGGCGTAACAGAAATAAACTGCACTTGACTCATTGTAAAAACTATTAAGTTAAAATTTGATTTTGCACAAAATCAACTCAACTATTTTATACTTTTGTAATTCCTAGGTTACAAAACGTATGGGATTGATGTTGAGTTAATCTTATGCGTTTTTTTGTTTTATTAAAGATATGGGTATTGTTTAAGACTTATAACGGTTTAGTATAAGAAATTTCATTACCTTTGTTTTTGATGTAAAATGATCGCAAAGCCTTGAATAATCACTATTTAGAATCATTCTAAATAAGAAAATCGCTAATTAAATAATGTTAAAGTTTTGCTCTGAGTTGAAAATGAGTGTTTTTGAACGTCAAGTTTTCAATTTTTAGACCTTAGTATTGATCGTTTTCGATTCTCTTACCATAACCAAGATTTATAAGTTACTTGCATTTTTTATAACCTGCATTTGAGGTTCTTTACTTTCTCTTGCTGTTTGTTTTGCATAGTATTCCGCAATTTGTTGCGCATAATCAAGGGAATTTTTACCTATATAGCCGTAAAAGGTCTTTTCCGTGCTGTGTGCGGTTATTTGCATTATTAGTGGCGTTGGCATATTGCCGTATAGATTGGTTGCAAAAGACCGTCTGCAAATATGTGAAGTGATTAACTCGTGTTTAGGATAAAGCCCTTTTTTAATTCTCTTTTGCTTATTGCCTTTACCTTTTTCAATTACCTCAACTTTTTGTCCTTTAACTAAATCAGTTAAACCGGCTATCTCGCAAACTTCTTTAATGTAATCGTTTAATTTTTGAAGTGAAATTTTATAAGGTAAACCGTCTTTTATAATTTTTTCGGTTGTAGGTAGTACAGGTATAGCAACATTTTTACCTGTTTTTTCTTGTGTGAGTTCTATTAATTTTAAACCGTTTCTAAGGACTATATTATTTTCGGTAAGGCTTAACATATCGTTACCACGTTGCCCAATGCTGCAACCTAGTAAAAGCCACTTGCGCGCATTTTCTAAATAGGGGTGTTCTAGTGTGGCATTTTCAATTTGCTGTAGTTCGTCAGGATTAAGATAAATGATATTTTCATTCTTAACTTTAAAGCCAGAAATTTTATCTAATTGCCTGTGTGTTTCTATGCCGTTTATTTTAGCATCTATGCAGATCGTTTTAATGCTGCCTAATTTACGCCCTGCATAACTTAACGCATAGCCTTTAGTATCGGTCATCCATTTTAAAAAGGCATCTTTAAACTTAAAATTAACGTCTCTAATTAAAACCGGTGTTTTACTCTCAAATTCTTGTATAAGTCCTTTGAGCCGATTGTAATTCTTAATACT
The DNA here is from genome assembly GCF_044542075.1 of Leeuwenhoekiella sp. NPDC079379. Lineage (NCBI taxonomy): Bacteria > Pseudomonadati > Bacteroidota > Flavobacteriia > Flavobacteriales > Flavobacteriaceae > Leeuwenhoekiella > Leeuwenhoekiella sp. NPDC079379. The sequence continues at coordinate 151,035 of NZ_JBITTU010000001.1, read as the reverse complement.
ACTTTTTCCTAGACCAACTCCACCTTTTGCATTTTTTCTAAGGTGTGCAGAACTTAGGTAATGATCTATGTAATCTGTTAATTTATTAAGGTCGTTTTTCTTAATGCCTTGTTTAAAGAAACTATCTATTTCATTTTCTAGCCATTCGCCTGTAATCTGCACGCCTTGTGGGTACTCAAAATTATATCGGTCTAAAATGTGATTCTCTAAATTCTTTAATTGTGATGCTAAGGCTTTGTTAGTTGCTTTGTTTTGTTTAGGTAGACCTGTAGTAGTACTCCAGTCGTTAGGATTGCAGAATAAGCCTGTTTTACGCTTTGGAGTGTTATTCCTGCCTAGTGACAATCTTAGGTAAATAGGTGTAGGGTTACTTTTACCTTGTAGTATAAATTTAGTAGTTGCCATATTTTGAAAGTTTGAACATTCAAATATAATTAATCTAGTCAACATCTAGTCAACCGTTTTGCTGTTTTATTCCATTTGTTTAAATGTAATTAGATTGTGGGTTATTTGATTTGATTAGTATTTACAGGGCTTAATATTGGTTTTATAGGTGTTGAGGTATTTTTAAAATTGAATCAAATTGTCAAGGTTCTACTCTCCCCGCCTGTACAAAGCAAAAACCTCTTGTGAAAACAAGAGGTTTTTTTTGGATTTATTTTTTAAGCTAAACAGTCCATTCTACTTTCTTTGATGCTACGTGGCGATCAAGTTTTGGGTTTAATGCATCAAAATCTTGGGGCATATCTGTGGGGAATGTAGCATATGCTCGTGCTGTAAAAATATATTCACTTCTGTCTTTATGTGGTGGCGCTGTCCATTTTAAAGAGGATATGGTAGCGTCAAACCCGTTACAATAGGTGGTTCTACTTCCTAAAAATTCATTGTTTTTTACACTTTGCGGGGGGTCATTTAGGTTAATTGCAGCAGTAAAAGTTTCTCTAAATTGTTTAACGAGAATATCACCTCTTTTAAAAGTTGCTTTATTCAGACCGCTAAACAAAAAACCAACCTGATCACCTGTTTTTATATGCGTAATGGTCTGGCGCATTATGGTTAGACTTGTAGGTTGAAGGCCAAGTCTATTTCTTGATCGCTCACCACTTTGGGTTCCTGTAAATAAATTTAATTTTTCATTTGAAGTGTATGTACCTTGTTCTACTAGCCCAGAAACGACAGTACCTCTACCTGTTATTGAAAATACATCTTCGACCCTAAATCGAAACATACGTTGATCTGTATTGTATTCTGGTGCTTCCACTATACGGTCTCCCGGTAAGACTATACTTTTAATTTGATCTTTTAATTTATCTGTATCTAGAAATAGACTAATAATCTGAGAGCTGCTTGATATGGAATGATTTGTTCCGTTAGGAATTGTAATTCCTGTAAGTTGAGTATAAATTGTATGAGATTCTGTGATGATTTTTAAATGATCTCCTATACTTAAACTTCCTTTTTTTAATATTCCTTTTACAATGGGAGCCTTAAATAAAAAGCTAATACCCGTAATTTCAAATAAAACATCTGACTCCTTATACTTCGGGCTGCAAAAAAAATCAACATTAATGGATGAGAGGTATAAGTCACCTTTATTTATAAGTTCTGTCTCAATTACATAAGTATGATTTGCCTTAATTGTATGTTGTGTTATTCCTGCAGGATCAGAAATTTTTATCCCCACGCTACTTCCTCTAACATAACTGCTTAAAGGACGATTTCCGGAATCGCCAATAACGCTGGGGATCACTAAAAATGATTTAGCTTGAAACTCATCTATTGTATTGTCAAACTCCTGTCGTTTTAATAATTCTTGTTCCGTCTTAAATTCTGGGGAATCTTTATATCGCTTTAGCTCGTTACTATCCTTTTTTATTTGTTCTGTAAGAATTTTAATATCTCTATTTATTTCTTTGAGTAGTTCTTTCATAATGCAAAAATTTTAATGATTGAATTTTGGATTTACCGGTTCCTTAATATTGTCATTCTCACAGCCTTCGGGTTCCCAGCATGGATACCCTATACCTCTGTCTGCATCTAAGTTTATATTGGGTAGTTTTTTTCCTTTCTGAAAATTATCATAGAGCGCTCCCGTTAGCTCACTGGCGTTGCCTAACACTTCATTCTTAACCCGCAAATTGTGACTAATAAAATCTTGAATGGGTGCAAATTGATTAATAAAATTTAAATCTATACCTACATCATCTTTAATATAATACGTATGCACATTTGAGGTGTAACTCAGTGGTGCCGGGGTAACCAGATCTAATTCAGGCTTTAAAAGGCTAGGGTATACTAAATGTGCTTCTTGTGATGCTGTGCGCCAGATACCCGTTCCTACATCAACGTGTTTTATGGGGTAGGGCCAGGAATTAGATAACCTATTACCTCTAACATCTTCAATAATAGGATTTAACATATGGCGTACTTTTGAGTCGTCAAGATGACGCACCCCGGGAAACGCTAGGCCGTTTAACGATACAGAGAGTCTAAAATAGTCGTAAATGACATACAATGCCTGATATACTTTATTAAGCATGAAGTGCACTGCCTGTTTGCTGATACTGGCTATAGTTTCTTCGATAGCTTCTATAAATGCTGCAGCTGCAGCAACAGCTGCTTCAATAATACGAGCAATTTTTTTAAAGAAATTTGCTAAGCCTTTTAAACTGAAAGAACTTCCGCCACCCGAGAATAAATCTTCTAATGCATTATCCAGTTCATCTAACGCATTATTAAATTTGTCTCTAAAACGGTTCCATACTTCACGTATTTCTTCTGTAAGTGGTGGTAAATCTGGAAGAGAGTCTGGTAGAATTGCTTCACTAGTGGTCGCTTTAAACCAGCTGTACCAAAGCCTGTAGGAAGCATCAACTTCTTCTTCGGTCATACCACCCCCAAACGGATGCCCACCTGGAGTATTATAGACATTTTGAGTAGCTTCCGCAAAAAGTTTTGCAATCTCTTTAGGAAGTCCTACATCTGTCAACCCCGGTGTTAAGCCGTCTATAATAGAATCATAATCGGGAACAGGAGCTCCTGTGTACAGATCATGTATACGATCATTAAACTTAAATTCTTCATGCAGTTCGCTTGTGCTAAATTCTTTAGACTCAAAAAAGTTGAATGCAGAAACATCTTGAAATTTCTCTACAACATTGTGTCTTTGGCTATGCGTACGATAAGGACCTCTTACAATATTGTTTACATAGGGGTGACCTACACTATCTGCAGCTACGTGAGATAAATATCCTATAGCATAAGCGTGCAGTGCATCATTGTGTTTTGAGTTTTTTAAAAGATACTCTGCAAATTCCCCGGTTTTACTATAATGTAAAACATCAAACCACCACCAGTTATTTTTAGGTTCACATACCTGTATAGGGCTTGAGAGAAAGCTATAAATATCAATATTTGAGGTTACGAGATCTTTAAGTCCTTCTTTTACAATAGATCCTATAAGGCCTATGATTGCTTTAATATCGTCTATAAATAACTTTATTGTTAATAAAATTGCAGAGCTTGCTATAACATCATCTACCACTTCCTCAAGATCTTCTTTCAGCTCCTTAATTTTTATAAGTGCAGGAAAACTTTCTTCAATTTTAACTTCAAGAGATTTTAGAATTTCGGCAAACTTGATCATTTGTTTGACAGGAATAAATTCGCCTGCAGGCCAATCTTTTACATTAAAGAATAAAAAATCTGGACCTAACGTTCCAAAGTTTCGGTATATGGGATGCTCATTTAAAATTCCAATTGTTTGTGGGTCAAATAAATGATCTTTTCTGGGAGCATTTGGCTTGTAATCAATTTTGAAAGGAAATCCGCGCGTTAGATCTTTTCCTACGATGTAGTGTACAGCCGGTCCTGGCATAATGAGTAGTTTTTAGTGATTTGTATATTCTAAAACTACAAGATTGTGCTATGTTGTTATACAGGCAAATTACCTATAAGTGAGGTTTTTAACCCCTATATGTCTAAGGTGTTTTACGTAATGGATGAATCGTTTTAAAATTAAAAAGCTCCTCAGTTGAGGAGCTTTTTACAGCGTGTTTTACATTTTATTTTCGATATTCTGACTGGCGGTCTATCATCCACCCAGGATATAAATCGGGTTTAGCACTTACTGCATCAATTTTATCTAAATCGTTTTTAGAAAGATTAATTTCTGTAGATTTTATATTTGAGTGTAATTGTTTAATTGTTTTTGCTCCTATAATTGTACTGGTAACTCCTTTTTGATGACGTACCCATGCCAAAGCAACTTCTGCGACAGATACATTGTGAGCAATAGCGATTTCCTGCATTACATCTACAAGGTTAAATGCTTTGTCTTTATTAATAGGAGGAAAGTCAAAGTCTGCTCTTCGCGAGCCTTTTTCACTGCTGCCTTCACGAGCATATTTTCCGGTTAGAAAACCACCTGCTAAAGGACTCCAGGGAAAAATAGCCAGATTGTGATCTGCAGCCATAGGTACGAGTTCGGTCTCGATATCTCGGGTTACGGCAGAATAATAATACTGCAGGCCTATAAATTTTTGCCAGCCATTGTATTTAGCAATCGCTTGTGCTTTTGCAACCATCCAAGCCGGCCAGTTGCAAATAGCGATATAGCGTACTTTCCCAGTAGCTACGATGTCATTAAGCGTTTTTAGAATTTCTTCTATTGAAACTCTAGGGTCTACACCGTGTACATATAAAATATCTATGTGATCAAGCTGTAATCTTTTTAAACTGGCATCAACTGAGTTGAAAATGTGATATCGAGAAAGTCCTACATCATTTGGTTTTTGACTCATAGGGCCTAAAACTTTTGTTGCGATTACCACATCATCCCGTTTTGTTCCTAAATCTTTTAAGCCCTGCCCTAATAGTTGTTCAGACTGCCCAAAAGAGTAAACGTTAGCAGTGTCAATAAAGTTAATACCGGCATCAAAAACAGCTTTGAGCATCCCATTCACTTCTTTTTGATCAACTGCTGCGATTTTACTCCACATTCCTGCATTGTCTCCACCAAAGGTCATTGTGCCAAAACACAGTTCTGATACCAAAAGCCCAGTATCTCCCACATAATTAAATTTCATAATGTTTGTTTTTCTTTAAAGTTAGGCAGGGCAGCAGACTTCCGTTTTAAATTGAGGTTAAACTTTATTTTGATTTCATTAAAAATAAAAGAGGTGTGAATTAGAAATTCTACACCTCTTACTAGTATAATATTTGAATTCACTTTTATAAATCAACTTAAATGCTCCTTAAAAAATGCAATGCTACGTTCCCAAGCTAGTTCTGCAGCTTCTTTGTCATAGCGTGGGGTAGTGGTATTGTGAAAACCGTGATTTACATCAGGATAAACAAACACACCATATTCTTTATTATATTCCTTCAGTTTAGCTTCGTATTCTGGCCAGCCTGCATTTATGCGTTCGTCTAAACCGGCATACTGAAGTAGTAAAGGCGCATTAATTTTATCAATATCTTCGGTAGGTTGCCCGCCATAAAAGGGTACAGCTGCTGCGAGTGTTGGAACATTCACGGCCATCATATTGGAGATAGAGCCACCAAAGCAAAAACCTACAACACCCACTTTCCCATTACAATCGGGGTGATTTTTAAGCAACTCGTAGGCCGCGATAAAATCTTGAAGCATCTCGCCACTGTCGCGTTTGCGTTGCATCTCCCGACCTTCATCATCATTACCAGGATATCCACCCAGAGGGCTCAATGCATCTGGGGCAATTGTTATAAAACCAGCAAGAGCTGCTCTGCGCGCGGTATCTTCAATATAAGGATTAAGACCACGATTCTCATGCACAACAACAATACCCCCTAGTTTTTGAGTTGCATTTTTAGGTTTTGAAAGCAACGCCTTTATCTCACCACCACCTTTAGGCGAATCGTAGGTGATAAATTCAGAATCAAGATTAGGATCCTGAGGATCTATGAGCATGGTAGTTTTATAATCTGGCATTAAAAAGCTCATAAGTGCCGGTACGGTAATGCTACCCACAGCAAAAACAGATAACCGTTCTACAAATTGTCTGCGTTCTAGTTTGTTATGAGCGTATGCGTCATACAGATCAAAAACTTCTTGTTTGATGTCTTCTTTTTTAAGCTTTTTCATAACCTTATTTTTAAATTTTACCGGGTTTCAGCACCACGTGATTATTGCGTGATGTACATTACGGCAGAATCTTCAATGTATTTTGAAGGGTTAAATACCGCATTAAAATTTGCGTTTACCTGATCTATGCTACCTTGTAATTCGCGTATTTTAGACCTAAATTCTTCCGCAAGTAATTCATTTTTAGAGAACTGAACAATCAATTCTTTGTACTTAGCAATATTACTTTTCATACGTAACGTAAGCATACCAAAACGTTGACGTAACGACTGAGTTTTAACCATAAATCGTTCAACTTCAGTGAGCCATTCTTTATTATGGTCTTTTTCCATAGCACCGATTTTTGTATTTATAGCTTTTCTAAAATTATTTTTTAAAGTCTCACGCTCACTGTCTAAAGTTGCATTCTGATATTGCTTAACCATATTCATATTAAGACCGTAATACGTGGCTTGTTCTTCTAAAAGGCGATTGTATTCGTTTTCAAGTTTATTAAGTTCTTCATTAATACTCTTCCACTCATTATCAATAATACTTTGTTGCTGGCTAAACTGGCTCGCCGTATTCAAAACGTTGAGCATTGCCGGGGTTTTATCGCGCAAATCTTTACTAGCGCCGCCTACAATCTCTAATGCTGAAGTGATTCCTGTAGAGAATGTTTGGTATAAGGAGCCATAAAGAGGCACATTGCTGGCAGGTTTATTTAAAACCGTTAAACTGTTATTGATTAAATCTAACCAGTTGTCTTTTCCTTTTTTACGCTCATACCAGTCTTGATATTCTTTAAACCAACTTTCATAAGCCGCGTAATTTGTGGGATTATTTATTGCTGCTATTTTACTGAAAAATTCCTGTGAAGAAAGTAGTAGGTTGCTGGGTTTGATATCCCGATGAATACTCATTAATTCTGTAAAAGCAAGCTGGCCGTTTAATTTAAGCTGAATTTTTCTAGAATTTTCAAGCAGCGTGATGCGATTTTCTTGCTTAGAAATAATACTGTCTAGGCTTCCAAGGCGTTGGCTGGTACGGTTAGGATTTAGGTCTGAAAACTCACCCTGAAGGGATTTAAGTTTAACCGCATTATCTTCTAATTGTCTGTTCAGGTTGAGTAAAAGAGAATCTCTTTCTTTTATTATTTGTGCAGAAACCTGGTCTTGCGCAGTGGCAGAATAGGTGAAGAAAGAACAAATAGCAAAGAAAAGCAGTTGTTTTATGTATCGCATACAGTTAAAATTTTGAATCAAAAATAGCAAAATAACTTATGCTATTATGTTAACTGTTTACTATGTAGAATTGCGATTCTTAATTTTTTGAATTATTGATAATCAAGAAGCTAGTTTCCGGTTTGATTGTGTAAAATAGCATTTTTTGCATCTTCTAAATAATTGCGACCTATAGTATAGCGCTTATTAGCAATCTCAACACTATTACCTTCGACGGCATCTACTTTTGTGATATTAGCCGTGTAAGATCTGTGTATGCGTATAAATTTTGGGGTAGGCAACTCATCTGTAAAACTTCCTAAGGTCTGGTGAACTACATAGTTGCCGCTGGTGGTAATAATCTTAATATAATCTTTGAGGCTTTCAATAAGAAGAATATCATCTAGATATACTTTCTTCATTTTTTTCTTATCTACTTTGACAAAAATAGAATCTGTATCTCCCTTAGGTTTCTGTTGTTCTTGATGTTTAGAAAGCGCCTTATTTGTAGCTTTTAAAAACCGCGGAAACGAAATAGGTTTTACTAAATAGTCTAAAACTTCGAGTTCAAAACCTTGTACGGCGTATTCTTCATGAGCCGTAGTTAATATAACCATTGGTTTTTTATCAAGACTTTTTAGAAAACTTAAGCCATCTAAAACTGGCATATTTATATCTAGAAATATTAAATCGCAAGGATTATTTCTTAAAAAATCAATACACGAGATTGCATTATCAAATGTTTGAATAACATTGAGTGTACTAAGTTTTGTAATGTGGTTTTTAATGACATTGATTGCCAGAGGTTCATCATCTATTATTACACATTGTAAACTCATAATAACTTTAATTTTAAATGTACTTTATACTCCCCATCTTCTGAAAAAATCTTGAGGTCATAATCCTGTGCTCCGTAGCCCAATTTAAGACGTTTTTCAATATTTTCAATACCTATTCCGCCTACATCTGGAATGTTATTTTTTAAATCCTTTTGAGGTAGGGTGTTACTCATTTTAAAATAGAGAACGTCTTCATCTATGGTAAGATCTATTTTAATAGATACCATTCCTATATTTTTATTGGCTCCGTGCTTAAAGCCATTTTCAATAAAATGAATGAGTAGCATCGGAGCAATTTTTTTTCCTCTGGGATTGCCCGTAACATTAAAACTCAAATCAAGTTTGTGATTATAGCGTATGCGCTCCAGATCTAAATAGTTATTTATAAACTTAATCTCTTTTGCAAGAGACTGCCGTTTTTCTTTAGTCTCATAAAGTAAATACCTCATTAAATCTGATAATTTTAAAATGGTATCTGGTGTATTTTCAGATTTTTCTAAACTTAATGAATAGATATTATTTAGTGTATTAAAGAAAAAATGTGGTGAGATTTGTGATCTCAAAAATCGTAATTCTGTTTCTAACTGCGAAGCGGCAAGAGTGGCTGCCAGCTGGCGTTCTCGCATCCAATCTATAGTTATTTTAATAGCGGTAACAAAAGAGATTACATATAGTTCGCCCAGCATCATGACTACGATGTAATTTACATTGAGACTCGTGGTTTCTTCGGGACCTTCAGGCCAGACATTATTGCTAATTAAGAAATAAGTGAGCTCGTACTTTACGACAACCATTATAAAAATAGCGACTACTAAACTCAATATGAAGAAGATGTATTTTCGCTTATATATAAATAGGGGTATGAGTACATAAATTGTAAAATATGATAACGTCATATGTATGGGGAAGCCTAGTAAATTAGACTTAAACGAGTAGAAATAATCTTCATAATAACTGCCCCACCGCAAAAAGTTAAATAAGAAATAAACCAACCAGAATATGACGTGGTGTGAGCTGTTTATCTTGTAGCCGGTTGTTGCATTTAGCAACAAATTATTCTTGAGTGTAGCGCTTAGGGCCATTGTTCTAAAAATGAATTTTAAGCTGTTTAGCTTTTGAGAACTGTTGTTGGTCTAATAAAAAACTTATACCGTTATAATATATTACATATTTATTAAAAATCTTAACAGTTCACACTGTCAAGGCAAAAAATAAGCTTACAAATGTTAAAAAAATCTATTTATATTTTACTCATAACCGCTTTTTTTTCTTGTAAAACCGAAGAAAAAAAGGAAAATCTTTCTAAACCAGCGTTTGATTTAGCGGCTTATGTAGATCCATTTATAGGTACCGGTGGTCACGGGCACACCTATCCTGGTGCTACGATGCCGTTTGGTATGGTGCAGGTAAGTCCAGACAATGGTACAAATGGTTGGGACTGGTGCTCAGGGTATCATTATTCAGATTCTATCGTGTCTGGTTTTAGTCAGTTGCACTTAAGTGGCACCGGTATAGGTGATTTAGCAGATCTATTATTTATGCCTACAGCGAAAGAACTTGACTTAACGAGAACCTATTCCAGTAGATTAGAACGCCCTTATATTTCAAAATACTCACATAAGCGTGAAAGCGCTTCACCGGGCTACTACTCGGTTTATCTTGAAGATCCTCAAATTAAGGTGAGACTTACAGCTACACAGCGCACAGCGTTTCAAAAATACAATTACGAGGGTGCAGGTGAGCCTTCTGTAGTACTTGATCTTGGTTTTGCGATTAACTGGGATGCGACAATGGAGACAGCGATACACGTAGAAGATAAAAATACGATTAGCGGCTACAGGAATACTACAGGTTGGGCAAAAAATCAAAAGGTTTTTTATGTGGCGACTTTCTCAAAGCCTATTTCGAGATATCAATTAATACAGGATAAAAACATTCAAAAAACAGCTAGCGTAGTCGGGAAAAATACAGCGGCTCAATTCTTTTTTGATATAGATGGAAGTCGTGATGTTGAGGTCAAAATTTCGGTTTCTTCGGTGAGTGTTGCTAATGCAAAAGAAAATATGAAAGCTTCGGCTAACATGAATTTTGAACAGGCTAAAACTGCCGCGCAGCAAGCCTGGAATGAACAGTTACAGCATATTGTAGTAGAAACCCCTACAGATTCTTTAAAGACAATTTTTTATTCGGCATTATACCATACACAAATTGCGCCGGTAACTTTTAGCGATGTAAATGGAGAATTCCGTCAGGAAAATGACAGCATTGTAAAAGTAGATTTTACAGCATATTCAACGCTTTCGCTGTGGGATACTTTTAGAGCTGAAAACCCCTTGCTCGCATTAATTCAACCTAATAAAACCACAGCTATTGTCAACTCTATGTTGGCGTACTATCAAGTACATAAGAGCTTACCCGTATGGACGCTTTATGGCAATGAAACCAATACCATGACAGGAAATCACGCGATACCCGTAATTACTGAAGCATATTTTAAAGGTATTAAAGGCTTTGATGTAGAAAAGGCTTTTGAGGCGATAAAACACACACAAATGCGTGATGAGCGGGGACTAGAGTATCTTAAAGAATATGGGTATATCCCTTATGATAAAATAGACGAATCTGTAACCTACACGTTAGAATATGCTTACAATGACTGGTGTGTAGCTGAGATGGCTAAAGCGCTGGGGCATACCGCAGATTACGAGTATTTTTCAAAACGTTCTAAGTCGTATGAGCAGTTGTATGACTCAGAAACCGGTTTTATGCGTGGCAAATCTGCAAATGGTGTGTGGCATGTACCTTTTGATCCTAAGTTTTCTCAACATATGAAAAACACAGATTATACTGAAGGTAATGCGTGGCAGCACAGTTGGTTTGTACTTCACGATACAGATAATTTTATAAAACTTCATGGCGGGGCAGCACCTTTTACTAAAATGTTGGAGCAGCTTTTTACTCAAAGTTCTGAAATAACCGGAGATAATGTTTCTGCAGATATATCTGGTTTAATAGGGCAATATGCACACGGAAATGAGCCTAGTCATCACATCGCTTATTTATTTAACAAAGCCGGTAAACCCTGGAAAACCCAATACTGGATTAATCAGATTCTAAAAACACAATACAATACAACGCCTAATGGGTTGAGTGGTAATGAAGATGCCGGCCAGATGTCTGCCTGGTATGTATGGAGTTCTATGGGACTTTACCCATTTAATCCGGCAAGTGCAGCTTACGAAATAGGAAGTCCCATTTTTGAAAAATCAACCATTAATTTACCTAACGGAAAAACCTTCAGTATAATCGCACAAGGGGTTTCTGAAGCTAATTTTTACATTCAATCTGCAACTCTTAATGGGGGAGTTTTCAATCAAACTCAAATTACACACGACCAACTTTTAAAAGGCGGTGAGCTCAAGTTTGTGATGGGGTCTGCACCTAATAAAAAGTGGGGAGTAACTAAGACGGTAAACTAGAGATGAACAGTATAGATATACTAATTATTGCAGTTTATTTACTAGCCACCATAGGTATAGGTGTGTGGGTAGCTAAAAAAGCTTCAAAGGGATTAGACTCCTACTTTCTAGGAGGTAAAAGTATAAAATGGTACTATTTAGGCCTTAGTAATGGTTCGGGAATGTTTGACGTTTCGGGAACTGCCTGGATGGTGGGAATCTTGTTTTTATATGGCGTAAAAAGCTTCATGTTTATGTGGATGTGGCCCATATTTAATCAGATTTTTGTGATGATGTTTCTGGCCGTATGGATTAGAAGATCGGGCGTGATGACCGGTTCTGAATGGATTCTTTCTCGTTTTGGAGATGATAAAGCAGGCCGTGCTTCACATCTTATTGTCGCAATATTTGCTGTTGTGGCTTCGGTAGGTTTTATCGCTTATTTCTTTGAAGGTGTAGGTAAATTTATGACTGTTATTCTCCCGTGGGATGTAAGTCTGGTGATTGCAGATACGCAGCTTTTAAATTCAGAACAGGTTTATGCCTTAGTGCTTATTTTTTTAACTACGATTTATACCATTAAAGGCGGAATGTTCTCTGTGGTTTCTACCGAAGTATTGCAGTTTGGTATAATGGTATTGGCAGGTGTTCTGGTTGCGGGATATACTTTTTACGCATTTACAGATGCGCAGGTAACTGCGCTTATTCCCGCAGAATGGACTAATGTAGCATTTGGCAGTGAGCTAACCGGTTTTTGGGCCGGCGATTTTGAAAGCTTTAATGCGTTAATAGATTCGCAAGGTTATAAAATGTTTGGAGCCTTTGTGGGTATGAGTTTGTTTAAAGGCATTTTTGCAAGTATTGCAGGGCCTACACCCAGTTATGACATGCAGCGTATTTTGTCAACCCGAACGGTAAAAGATGCAGCCTACATGAGCGGTTTCACAAATTTAGTGCTGTTTATTCCCAGATATTTAATGATTGCGGCAATTGTATTATTAGGTCTGGTATTTATAGCTCCAGAGCTTGCTGCGCAAGGCGGTATAAGTGGTAATGATCTTGAAGTTATTTTACCGCAGGTTATTAATAATCACGTGCCTGTAGGTATAAAAGGACTGATGCTCGCAGGGCTACTTGCTGCATTTATGTCAACGTTTTCAGCATTTGTAAATGCAGGACCCGCCTATATCGTAAATGATATTTATAAAAAGTACTTTAAACCAGAAGCTTCAGATAATCATTATGTAAAAGCAAGTCATATCGCCTCTTTTGCAGTGGTGATTCTTGGTGTTATTATGGGCTTTTTTGCAGATTCTATAAACTCAATCACTTTATGGATTACCAGTGCACTTTATGGAGGTTATGTAGCCGCAAATTTCTTAAAATGGATCTGGTGGCGTTTTAACGGCTGGGGATATTTCTGGGGAATGCTTTCAGGGTTAATTGTAGCGACGTTGCAATATATAATAGATCAGGGTGCGTCAACTTATGAAGAGGGTTCCTTATTATATCAATACGCCCAAATTCCGGCCATATACTTATTCCCGGTAATTTTTGGATTTTCACTTTTAGGTTCATTTTTAGGAACTTATTTTACGCCCCCTACGGCAATTGCAACTCTTAAAAGTTTTTATACATCGGTACATCCATGGGGCTGGTGGAAACCGGTGCGAGAGCAACTCACCGAAACCGAACAAATAGGGAAGAATAAAGACTTTAAAATTGATATGTTCAATTGTGCAATAGGTATAGTATGGCAGTCGAGTATGATTTTACTGCCTATTTTTCTAATAGTACGTGACTATAATAAGACAGCGATAAGCTTTTTAGTTTTTGGAGTCACCACATTGATTTTAAAATTTACCTGGTTGGATAAGGTTAAAAAATTAGATTAATACAAATATAAGATGCCTGTTTTCAGGTAAAATGATAACGATAAATACGATTATGAGTACAACCCAAATCCCCTGGCAAGATAGACCGGCAAACAATACAGATGTAATGTGGCGCTATGATGCGAACCCTATTATAGACCGGTATGCCATCCCAAGTTCTAACAGTATTTTTAACTCTGCAGTAGTACCTTTTGAAGATGGTTTTGCAGGAGTATTTAGATGTGATAATAAAGCGGTGCAAATGAACATTTTTGCAGGCTTTAGTAAAGACGGAATCAACTGGGATATCAATCACGACCCAATTGCCTTTGGTGCCGGCAATACCGAGATGATTGAATCTGATTATAAGTACGACCCGCGAGTGTGTTTTATTGAAGACCGCTACTGGATTACCTGGTGTAATGGCTATCACGGCCCAACTATAGGTATAGGTTATACTTTTGATTTTAAAGAATTTTTTCAGTGCGAAAACGCCTTTCTCCCCTTTAATCGTAATGGCGTTTTATTTCCACAGAAAATCAATGGTAAATATGCTATGTTGAGCCGTCCTAGCGATAATGGGCATACACCTTTTGGTGATATTTACATCAGCTACAGCCCCGATATGAAGTATTGGGGTGAACACCGTTGCGTGATGAAAGTGACTCCATTTGTCGATAGTGCGTGGCAGTGTACAAAAATAGGGGCAGGTCCTGTACCTATATTAACAGATGAAGGCTGGTTATTATTCTATCACGGTGTGATCAATACATGTAATGGGTTTAGATATTCGGTAGGGGCAGCGCTATTAGATATTGAAAATCCTGATAAGGTATTATATCGCAGTCAGCCCTATTTACTGGCTCCGGCAGCACCTTATGAATTGGTAGGTGATGTGGCAAATGTATTATTTCCGTGTGCAACTTTGCATTCTATAGAAGAAGATAAAGTGGCATTGTATTATGGTGCTGCAGATACGGTAACTTCGGTAGCTTTTGGGAAATTGAGCGAAATCATAGATTTTGTAAAAAATAATAGTCTGTAACTTATGAATACATTCAGCTTTACACTTTTAGTCTTTCTGTTTTGTTTTTCGGGCGTAGCCCAAAAAATCACTCCTCGTTCTTATGTAGCGCATCATATTGAAGCTCCACTAACTATTGATGGTAAAGGAAACGAAGGTGTTTGGCAACAGGCAGAGTTTTCTGAGGAATTTATTGATATAGAAGGTGTAAAGACTCCAAAATATCAAACTCGTTTTAAAATGTTGTGGGATGATGATAATTTGTATTTCTATGCCGAATTAATAGAACCGCATATCTGGGCAACCCTAAAGCAACGCGATACCGTTATATTTTACAATAACGATTTTGAAATATTTATTGATCCTGACGGGGATACACATAACTATTACGAGTTTGAGATGAATTCCCTCAACACGATTTGGGATTTGCTTTTAGCGAAACCTTATCGAGAGTCTGCGCCGGTTTTAGACAGTTGGGATATACAGGGATTACAATCTGCTGTTTCTATTAATGGGACATTAAATGACCCGAGTGATATAGATACGAGCTGGAGTGTAGAAATAGCTATGCCGTGGTCTGTATTAACCGAAGCAAGCGGATCAAATGATTTACCAATAGATAAATTTTGGCGAATCAATTTTTCTCGCGTAAACTGGGATCACACTTTAGAAAATGGAAAATACAGCCGTAAAAAAGATGCTTCGGGAAAATTTTTGCCTGAATATAATTGGGTTTGGTCCCCGCAAGGAGTGATCAATATGCATGAACCCGAGCATTGGGGCTATGTATATTTTTCCGCTAAACCACCTACGGAGAAAGTTGTGTTTACAATTCCTCAAGACGAGAAATTACGCTGGAAATTATATGAAATCTACCGAAAGCAAAAAACATATTTTTCAAAACACAATACCTGGGCAACACGTTTAAGCGATCTGCAGGCACAGACATTTAAATTAGAAAGTAAAACAATTACTCCTGTATTAGAAAACCATACGTACGGCTGGTCTATTACAGTAGAAAGTCCGTTCTCTAATGCAGTGTACAGTATAAGAGAAGACGGCAAATATTCAAAAATTAAATAATACAACTATGAGATTAAAACATCTATTTATGATGCTTGTAGCTATCATTGCTACAACCTCTTGCATAGACAATATGCATCCTAAAGAGAACAAGAAAAAAGCAGAAGAAGTAACAGAGACGGCTACAGATTTTAAATTCTGGACGTGGATGACTGCAGATGCCAGCCGTACTGATGAGTCGTACACGACAGAATTTAAAAAATACAGTGATAATGGTATTGATGCTGTTTTAATTAATACCAATGCAGATGCAGATTTGCTGGGACGATTAACTCCTTTAGCAGTTAACGAAGGTCTTGAAGTTCACGCGTGGATGTTTACAATGAACCGCCCAGGAGATTCTATTGCAATGCAGCATCCAGAGTGGTATGTCGTAAATCGCAATGGTGAGTCTAGTTTTGAAACCCGCCCTTATGTAGATTACTATCAGTTTTTATGTCCTACCCGTAAAGAATCTAGAGAGCATGTTTTAGGTTTAATTGACAAGATGAGTAAAGTAGAAGGTGTGACGAGTTTTCACCTGGACTACATACGTTTCCCAGATGTGTTTCTGCCTATAGGTTTGTTGCCTAAATATGACCTTGTACAGGATGAGGAGCTTGCAGAATATGATTTTTGCTATTGTGATGCTTGTATAGCAAAGTTTGAAGAAGAGCATCATAAAAACCCGCTAGAATCTCACAATACTGCAATTGATATGGAGTGGAAACAATTCCGTTTAAATCAAATAAAAGCAGTGGTTGATGATGCCTATAAAATTGTTCATGAAAATGGAAAGTTACTTACAGGGGCGGTTTTTCCGTATCCGGAAATGGCAGACCATATGGTACGCCAGCGTTGGGATAAATGGAACATAGATGTGGTATTGCCAATGATTTATAATAACTTTTATAATGAAGAGATAGACTGGATAGGTTTTGCAACCCGCCAGGGAGTTAAAGATCTTGAAGGTTCAGATACTGAGTTGCATACGGGGATTTACGTTCCGGAAATGAGTCCAGAACAATTGAAAGAAGCAATTAATCAAGCTAAAGATAACGGCGCAAAAGGAGCTGCTTTTTTTGACGGTAATGCATTAACAGATGAACAGCTCGCAGTTATAAAATCGTTTAAATCTGAATAAATGAGAATAACAGGCTTGGTTATTTTACTATGTATAAGCCTTGTTGGTTTTGCGCAACAGTCTCCCCTTACTCATTATGTAAATCCTTTTATAGGTACAGATGGTCCCGGGAACACGTATCCCGGTGCCACTGTTCCTTATGGTATGGTGCAACTGAGTCCAGATATAGGGACGCCTGGCTGGGATCGCATTGCTGGTTATTTTTATCAAGACAGTATTACAAGCGGTTTTTCTCATACACATTTAACAGGTACAGGCGCAGGAGATTTATATGATATTCTATTAATGCCGGTTAATTCTAAATCAAGTAAGCGCATTGCTGCAAATGGTTACCGACCCTTTTCAAAGTTTGACCATAAAGAGGAGCAGGCAATTCCCGGCTATTACCAGCTTAAACTTCAGGATTTTGACATTAACGTAGAACTTACTGCCACAGCACGTACAGGTATTCAGCGCTATACTTTTCCTAAAGACAGTCTTTCTCAGGTTTATGTAGATCTGGGATATGCTTTAAATTGGGATAAAGCAAAAGACACCTATATAAAAGTTGTTAATTCTACTACGTTAGAAGGTTATAGAAAATCTGAGGGATGGGCACGCGATCAGCGTATTTATTTTGTAATGCAGTTCTCAAAACCATTTTTGAGCTATGACCTTTTTAGAGATACTACAAAAGTAAGAAAGGAAGCACAAGGCGAAAACACTAAAATTATTCTCAACTATGATACTGCAGAAGGAGAACAGCTTGTAATAAAAACTGCGCTTTCTACTGCCAATATTAATGGAGCTTATGCATCAATGAACACAGAGGCATCCCATTTTAATTTTGATACCTACAAGAAAAATGCTGAAGCGATTTGGGAAAACCAACTCCAAAAAATAGAGATCACTACAAGCAATGCAGATCAGAAAGTCTTGTTTTATACCATGCTTTATCAGTCTATGCTTGCGCCTACACTATTAAGCGATCCTAATGGAAATTACAAAGCACCTAATGATACGATAATGTATGCTAAAGACTTTGATCGTTATGACACTTTTTCGCTGTGGGATACTTTTCGTGCAGCGCATCCCTTATACACGCTCATTCAAAAAGAAAAATCTTCAGACTTTATAAAGTCTCTTTTAGCTCATTACAAAGAAACTGGTTTATTGCCGGTATGGTCACTACAGGGCAATGAAACTAATATGATGCTGGGTTATCATGCAGTTCCTGTAGTGGTAGATGCCTATTTTAAGGGTATTGATTTTAATGCAGAGCTGGCTTTTGAGGCTTGTCTCGCAAGTGCAACTGCTGCCGACAGGCAGATACCAGAATATGAGACTTATAGTTATGTGCCTGCTACTAACGAGAATGAAGATTGGAGTGTTTCTAAAACCTTAGAATACGCTTATGACGACTGGTGTGTAGCGCAGTTTGCTAAGGCCCTCGGTAAGAACAAACTATACAGGCAATTTTTAAAACGCTCAGAGAACTGGAAGAAATTACACGATAAAAAGACAAATTTTTTTAGGCCTAAAACTAAAGCTGGTGCATTTGTAGATGATTTTCAGGCTAAAGAATATACACGTTTTTATAGCGAAAGTAATGCGTGGCAATACTACTGGTTTGTACCTCAGAATATCCCTGCATTAATTAAAACCACAGGAGGGAAAGAAGCTTTTACACAAAAATTAGACTCCATGTTTAGTTTGTATCCTAGTGCTACAGATAAACTGCCAATTTTTAGTACAGGTATGATAGGTCAATACAACCACGGAAACGAGCCTAGTCACCACGTGGCATATTTATACAATTATGTAGATAAACCTTCTGAAGCTCAAAAGCGCATTCGCCAGATTCTTACAACTCAGTATAAGAACACTCCTAACGGACATTGCGGTAATGAAGATTGTGGGCAAATGTCATCGTGGTATGTTTTTAATGCACTGGGTTTTTATCCGGTTAATCCCGCACAAGGGACTTATATTTTAGGAATCCCGTTGTTTAAACACGCAGAAATAAAACTTCAGGGGATTAAAAAATTTACGATTAACACCACTAATTTTTCCACAGAAAATAATTTTGTAAAGCAGGTATTTCTAAACGGCAACGAATTAAAAAGAGGTTTTATAACTCATGATGAAATTGTAAAAGGTGGCGAGCTGCTCTTTGAAATGACCAGTGAGCCGGCAGATCGTAAGTTAGAAATGCCTGAACCCAATAAAATTTATTAATATGAAAAATCTGAAGATATTAATCGGTTTGCTTGTTTTGTTTTTTTTGAGTTGTGACGATCAGGAAAAGCCGATTTTTACAGCAGATGATTTAGCATTAATCCCGCAACCGCAAAAGCTAACATTAAACCCGGGAAATTTTCAATTTACCGAAGCAACCGTTTTTGTGATTTCAGACAGTTTACAGTCGGTTACAACTGTATTTCGTGATCAATTTAATTCAAGCGCCGGTTGGGATTTACAAGTGCAACAGCAAGCTCCTGCTGATAATTATGTCCAGTTTACCATTGATAAAAATCTAAAACCCGAAGCCTATTCCTTAACTGTAACTTCTGAATTTATAGATATCAAAGCTGCTTCTGCCGCTGGTTTTAGATATGCTTTAGAAACCTTACGCCAACTGCTACCGGTTCATATTGAAAAAAAACAAGTAGGAGAAAAAGATAGTTTTTATATTCCCAATCTTGCAATAGAAGATGCGCCAGGCTTTAAGTGGCGCGGATTGATGCTTGATGTTTCCAGACATTTTTTTGAGAAGGATTATATTTTAAAAACTATAGATCGCCTTGCATTACTAAAAATGAATACGCTGCATCTGCATCTGGTAGACGATCAGGGATGGCGCATTGAGATTAAAAAATATCCCAAACTTACCGAGGTAGGAGCCTTTAGAGTAAATCAGGAAGACAAGCATTGGAATGCCCGATCAGAAAATAATCCTGATGAGAACGGTACGTATGGCGGGTTTTATACGCAGGAAGATATAAAAGAGATCGTAGCATATGCTACACAACGCGGTCTTACCGTAGTTCCCGAAATTGAGATGCCGGCTCACGTGATGAGTGCTATCGCATCATATCCATTTTTATCCTGTACACAGCAACCTATAGGTGTGCCCAGTGGTGGAGTATGGCCCATTACCGAGATTTACTGTCCCGGAAAAGAAACTACTTTTAAATTTTTACAAGAGGTACTTAGCGAAGTAATGCCGCTTTTTCCATCAAAATACATACACGTGGGTGGTGATGAAGCCACAAAGACAAACTGGGAAACCTGTCCCGATTGCCAGCGTCGTATGAAAGAAGAACATCTGGAAGATACCGACGAACTCCAAAGTTATTTTATGAAACGTATGGAGCAATTTCTGGAAGCTAATGATAAGGTGTTAATAGGTTGGGATGAGATTCTTGAAGGTGGTTTACCGCCATCTGCAACCGTTATGAGTTGGCGTGGTACAAAAGGAGGCTGGGAAGCTTCAAAGGCAGGTCACGATGTGATTATGACTCCCGAAAATCCGATGTATTTTAATTTTTATCAGGGCAATCCTGATGTAGAGCCCTTAGCCTTTGACGCGATGAATACCCTTGAGCAGGTGTATGATTTTTCACCTGTAATAGACTCAATGAGCGTAAGTCAAAAAAATCACGTGCTGGGTGCACAGGCTAATTTATGGTCAGAGTATATCACCACCCAAGATGACTCTGAGTACATGATTTTTCCGAGGATAACAGCGCTTACAGAAGTGCTTTGGTCTGCTAATTCTAAACCGGGATGGGAAGACTATACTTCGCGGCTGCAGCGCTTTTTGCCACGTCTAGATGCTTTAGGAATTAATTATTCGCGAAGCATTTATAATGTGGAAGCAACTGCAGAACGCGACACGGTCTTTGGCGGAATTCGTTTAGCGCTTGCTTCAGAAATGCCTCAGGCATCAGTATTGTATGCGCTAGATAATGAAGAGCTAAATGCTAATGCTAAAGTTTATAATGAGCCATTTACGATAGATTCTACAACCACACTTACTGCAGCAGTTTTTGAAAATGGAGCCCCCACAGGTCGCGTTTTATCTAAAACATTTAATTTTCATAAAGCAGCAGGTTCTACAGTTACGCTTGTTGAACAACCGCACAGAAACTACCGGGGAGCAGGTGGCGCAACATTAGTTAATGTGTTACGCGGTTCTAAGAATTTTCACGATGGGCAATGGCTGGGCTGGTTAGCCACACCTGTTACGTTACTTATAGATCTCAATGAGGTTAAAGAATTTTCTAAAGTGCGTATAGGAGCTTTAGAAAATCAAGGTGCGGGCATTTATTTTCCATCAGATTTTAAAGTTTCAGTGTCAAAAGATTCAATTAATTATGTGACAGTTGGTCAGTTAGAACATGTATTTAAAGCCAATGGGGCATCAACATTAAAAACATTTACAGTAGACACTAAAATGCAAAAGGCACAATTTATAAAAGTAGAAATCACTACGTATATTCCAGAAAATAAAAGAGGAGTTTTTACATTCCTTGATGAACTAGTGATTGAATAATTACCAGAATATTGTTATGATAGTAAGTAAAAAAACAGTTCTTCTTATTGGTTTATTCAGTGTTTTTTTTGCGAATGCGCAAAAAGCAGATTATACTCAATATGTAAATCCATTTATAGGGACTTCTAATTTTGGAGCTACAAATCCCGGAGCAATTGCACCACGCGGTATGGCAAGTGTTTCTCCTTTTAACGTAGCAGGAAAACAAAATACATTAGAAAAAGACAGCCGCTGGTTGTCTAATCCATATGTGAGTGAGAACACGTTTTTAACGGGGTTTAGCCACGTAAATATGAGCGGTGTAGGCTGCCCAGATTTAGGTGTGATTTTAAGTATGCCTACCACAGGTGCGCTCGAAACAGATTATTTAAAATACGGAACAACCTATAAAAATGAAGTTGCAAAACCCGGTTATTATGGGGTAGAACTTGATAAATATGCTATTAAAACAGAGTTGACTGCTAGTACGCGTGTAGGTGTGAGTCGCTATAGTTTTCCCGCAGGGAAATCTAATATTCTGCTCAATTTAGGGTTAGGTCTTACTAACGAACACGGGGCAATGCTAAAACTAAATTCGGCTAATGAATTAGAAGGCTATCGTATGGTAGGATCATTTTGCTATAACAATGCAGAGGGTGCCTATCCTGTTTATTTTGTAGCGCGCCTTTCTATCGAAGCAAAAGATTATGGTATTTGGGATAAACCCGAAAAATACAAAGGCGTAGAAGCCGAGTGGATGACGTATAATGGCAAAACCCGCATAAAAGAAAAGTTTATGCGAGAGGTCGTGGGAGATAGCATAGGAGCTTATTTTAGTTATGATTTTGAAGCGCCTACACAGGTGGTGATGAAAGTAGGTATCTCGTATGTGAGTATTGATAATGCGCGTGAAAATCTGGATGCCGAAGTAGGTGATGCTACTTTTGATGAGGTGTATGAAAAAACTCAAAAAGACTGGAATGATAAATTAAATGTGGTTGAAGTTACCGGCGACAACACCGATGATAAAACTATTTTCTATACGGCTTTGTATCATACGCAGGTTGCTCCCAGTATCTTAAATGATAGCAATGGGGAGTACCCCGCGATGAAAACCCGTGCTGTAAAGCATACAGATGGCACGCGGTATACCGTGTTTTCGCTTTGGGATACGTATCGCAACTATCATCAATTAATGAGTTTGTTATATCCACAAGAGCAATTAGATATGGTGAATTCAATGCTCGATATTTATGATCAGAATGAATGGTTGCCTAAGTGGGAGCTCAATGCTACCGAAACTTTTACGATGGTGGGCGATCCTGCTGCTGTAGTTCTTGCAGATACCTATTTACGAGGCATTAAAGATTTTGATATCAATAAGGCTTACGAGGCTATGCTAAAAAGTGCAGATACTCGTGAGAATAATCCGTTGCGTCCCGGTCTGGGCGAGTATATAGATAATGGGTATGTAAGTGTAGATTCGCATATAAAAGGCCCTGTTTCTACCACTCAAGAATACAATATAGCCGATTTTGCGATTGCGCAATTAGCAGAAGCTATGGGTGAAAAAGAGGATGCTAAGCGCTTTAAAAAACGATCACTTTCTTATAAAAAATTATACAATAAAGAGAGCCGTTTTTTACAACCTAAAATGCTTGATGGCAGCTGGCATACACCTTTTGACCCATTAGCGGGCGCAAATTTTACAGAAAATCCGGGTTTTATAGAAGGCAATGCGTGGCAGTATTTATTTATGCAACCGCACGATATTAATGGAATGATTAAGTTAATGGGTGGAGCAAAAGCTTTTGAAGAAAAACTGGATGCCGTTTTTAGTGAGCAACAATTCGATATGGCAAATGAACCCGATATTGCTTATCCGTTTTTATACAATTATCTGCCTGGTAAGTCGCATAAGACAAGAGAGAAAGTTGCTTCGTTAATAGATACCTATTTCACCAATAAGCCGGCAGGATTACCGGGTAATGAAGATACCGGTACAATGAGTGCCTGGTTAATTTATGCAATGATGGGATTTTATCCTATGACTCCTGCAGATCCTATGTACACCCTGTCTGAACCCCAATTTGAGACTATTAAAATTCACTTAAACTCAGATTTTTATTCTGAAAAATTATTGTTGATCGAAAGGAAAAGTGATGCAACAACAGATAAGGATGCAAATTTTAAAATTGATGGTAAGCCTTTAAAAGACAATTTGATCTCTCATAAAAATTGGGTGAAGGCAGGCCACGTAATTTTTGAATAAATACTACTGTCGTAAATACACGAAATAAATTTTAAATAACCCAAATGTTATTTAGACCTTTAGAATCGTTGTCTATCGAATCTTTTTTGAAAATATTAAGATAAATTAGAATTTCATATCAGAAAATTAAAAGTCTTCTTTTAGAATGAAAGAGGTTTTTAAAACAGTTATTGAATATTAGTTTTTAGCAGAACTATTTAGCAGAATCATTATGGAAACAAGCGTTAAGAATTCGACACTTATAAATTATGAACCGGCGGGTAAATTTGAAGAGACCCGTTTTGAAAAAATCCACAACATCAGCTTTTCGCGATCTGGTGAAGCTTCGGTTATCGTAGCACACGAGATTGCAGATTTAATTCGTAGTAAAGCAGCTGCGGGAGCACAGTGTGTGTTAGGTTTAGCAACCGGTTCATCGCCTATTAATGTATATGCTGAGTTGGTACGTATGCATAAGGAAGAGGGTTTAAGTTTTAAAAACGTAGTAACCTTCAATCTTGATGAATACTGGCCTATGGATAAGTCTGATGTACAGAGTTACCATTATTTTATGCACGAGCATTTATTCAATCATATAGACATTCCTGCAGAAAATGTAAATATCCCTGATGGCACAATTGCTCAGGAAGCGATTAAACCCTATTGCATTGGTTATGAAGCTAAAATAAAAGCCGCTGGTGGATTAGATTTTCAACTTTTGGGAATAGGTAGAACGGGTCACGTAGGTTTTAATGAGCCAGGTTCGCATTTTAATTCGGGTACCCGAATGATTACTTTAGATTATTTAACCCGTGCAGATGCTGCAGGTTCATTTAGAGGTATTTCTAATGTTCCTAAAAAAGCCATCACGATGGGAATCAATACGGTGCTCAATGCAAACCGTATTGTGCTCTTAGGTTGGGGACAAAATAAAGCAGAGATTTTAAAAGAAACTATAGAAGGAGAAATCTCTTCTACGGTTCCTGCAACGTATTTGCAGGAACACGATAACACCACGTTTGTACTGGACGACGCCGCAGCTTCAGAACTTACCCGTGTAAAAACGCCGTGGCTGGTAGGCACCTGTGACTGGACTAAAGAACTCACTGCAAAGGCTGTTTTTTGGCTTTGCCAAAAAACAAACAAAACAATATTAAGTCTTACCGATAAAGATTACAACGACCATGGTATGTCAGACTTACTGGCATTACAGGGCTCTGCATACAATCTGAACATAGAGATGTTCAATAAGTTACAACATACCATTACCGGCTGGCCGGGAGGTAAACCCGGGGCAGACGATACTAACCGTCCTGAGCGCGCTACCCCAGCTAAAAAACGAATTATAATTTTTAGTCCGCATCCTGATGATGATGTGATTTCTATGGGAGGTACTTTTGACCGTCTGGTAGAACAAGGTCACGAGGTGCATATCGCTTATCAAACCAGTGGCAATATTGCAGTAAGCGATACCGAAGCCTTGAAGTTTGCTGAAGTAGCCGCACAATTGGGAAACAACGACTGCGATCGTTTTAATAAAATTGCAGAGCAAATTAAAAACAAGCAGCGTAATGAAGTAGATCCTCTAGAAGTACGTCAGTTAAAAGGTTTAATCAGGCGTTGTGAATCTCTGGGCGCTACACGATTTGAAGGCGTTGCAGACGAGCAGGTACACTTTTTAAACCTTCCGTTTTACGAGACAGGAAGCATTAAGAAAAACCCAATGTCGCAGCAGGATGTTGCTGTGGTAAACGAGCTTATTTCTACAGTAAAACCGCATCAGATTTATGCTGCGGGCGATCTTGCCGACCCCCACGGAACCCACAAAGTCTGTCTTGATATTATTTTTGAATCCCTCGAGCAGCTCAAAAAAGAAGCGTATATGAGCGATTGCTGGGTGTGGTTGTACCGCGGTGCGTGGCACGAGTTTGAAATGCACGAGATTGAAATGGCCGTACCTATGAGTCCGGATCAGGTGCTTAAAAAACGACAGGCGATATTTTACCACCAGTCTCAAAAAGACGGAGTAATGTTTCAGGGAGAAGATTTACGCGAATTTTGGGTACGTGCAGAAGACCGAAACAAAGAAACGGCTCAGAAATACAGAGATTTAGGACTGGCACAATATGCCGCAATGGAAGCTTTTATGCGCTATCATTTCTAAAAAGAATACTGAAAATAGCATCAGTTAAAGAATCTAAAATAGTAATAACAATACCAATAATAATAGATAGTATGGTAGCTCTAGAAACGCTTGATTATGCCATTATCATCAGCTTTTTTGCAATCACTTTAATCATAGGATTACTGGTCGCAAAAAAATCAGGTAAGAGCTCTTCAGAATATTTTTTATCGGGTAGAAATATGCCGTGGTGGTTACTGGGAATCTCGATGGTTGCCACGACGTTTTCTACAGATACACCTAACCTGGTTACCGATATTGTACGTAATCAGGGAGTAAGTGGTAACTGGGTGTGGTGGGCTTTTTTAATCACCGGTTTGCTTACCGTGTTTGTATATGCTAAGCTGTGGCGTAAGTCTGGGGTAAATACAGATATTGAATTTTACGAATTGCGTTATGGTGGCAAACCTGCAAAGTTTTTACGTGGGTTTAGAGCTATTTATTTAGGCGTTATTTTTAATGTTTTGGCGATGAGTGCTGTGACTTTGGCGGCGATAAAAATCGGTCAAATTATGTTGGGGTTGAGTCCGTTAGAAACTATAGGCTATGCAGGTTTGGTAACGGTAATTTTTAGTACCATTGGCGGATTTAAAGGAGTGGTCTATACCGATTTTATTCTCTTTTTCGCTGCTATGGCAGGAGGTATAGGAGCAGCGTATTACTGTGTGAATCTGCCAGAAGTTGGCGGTATGAGCGGACTGATGACACATCCTGAAGTAATAGATAAACTGGCAATTCTGCCAGACTTTAGCGATACAAGTTTAGTGGTTACATTACTTATTATTCCGCTTGCAGTACAGTGGTGGAGCGCGTGGTATCCAGGTGCAGAACCCGGTGGCGGTGGGTATATCGCCCAGCGGATGTTGGCGGCAAAAGATGAAAATCACGCTATAGGAGCTACTTTTTTCTTTAATGCTTTGCATTACGCATTACGTCCGTGGCCGTGGATTTTAGTAGCCTTAGCCTCATTAGTAGTGTATCCTGATATCGCCAGCATTCACGAAGCATTTCCCAACATTGTAGAAAGCAAATTGGGAGATGATTTAGCCTATTCGGCGATGCTAACTAAGTTACCAACCGGTCTTTTAGGACTGGTAATGGCATCGTTAATTGCAGCTTATATGTCGACCATATCAACACATTTAAACTGGGGGTCGTCGTATGTTGTAAATGATTTTTATGCCCGTTATATCAAGAAAGAGGCTTCTCAAAAGGAACTCGTAAATGTAGGTCGAATTTCTACGGTACTGCTTATGGTAGTGAGTTCGGCACTGGCACTGGTGCTTACCAACGCGTATCAGCTATTCAATATTATTTTGATGTTTGGTGCAGGTACAGGACTTATATTTATCCTGCGCTGGTTCTGGTGGAGAATCAATGCGTGGAGCGAAATTTCAGCAATGTTTTCTTCGGGAATTATTTCAATCCTGTTCAATTTTACTTCTCTGGGAGTTGTGCTTTTTGGCACTACACAAGAAGATGGGATGCTTCCTAACTGGTCAACCTATCCGATGATTGTATTGTTAACGACCGTAGTTTGGGTTGCAGTAACTTTTTTAACCAAACCCGAAAAGGACAAAACTTTATTTGATTTCTACAAGCAAACCCAACCCGGCGGACCAGGCTGGCAGCGCATTATACAACGTGCCAGTAAGGAGGGAAATAATTTAATTACCAATACCCAAAAATGGTCTGTACCTGCAGGGATACTCGCTACATTAGTAGGTTGTATTACTATATATGGTGCTTTGTTTAGCACCGGATACTGGATATACGGTTACTTTACTCAGGCCACGATCTTAACAGCACTCACGCTTATTTCAACCTTAGTTCTGGTAAAACTATGGAAGCGCATAAAAACGCGAGTTTTTTGAGTTTTTTTTAAATTTGTTTCTGGTTAAAAAGCGTTCGAAAGAGCGCTTTTTTATTTTCTAGAATTCAACTGTATTAATTTCTTTTAAGATATCATTAATTTAACGCAACTAAAATCAGTTTGCTGCATCTACAAGATGCAATCAAAAATCAAACAGTTATGAAACACTATTATTATTTAATCATTTTTCTGGTATTTAATACAACATTAATTTCGTGTGCTTCTGACGATGATTTAAATTTTAATGGTGATTATGAGAACAGCTTTAAGAGCTGGCTGACTTTTAAAAATGAATCTGCTAACAATTATAAATATGTAGTAGGAGGGGGTTCGGTTTTTACAGATTACTCCTGGGAAACTATAATTACAGTTACAAACGGGATGGTCACTCAGCGTGATTTTGCTTATGTGGGTGGTAGTCCCAGTACTATTCCTGAAGATCAGAAACAGTGGTCTGAAACTGGAAATACCTTAAATACACACGAAGATTCGCCGGCAGCTGCTACATTAACTTTAGACGAAATCTATACTAAAGCGGTTCAAAAATGGCTCGTGAAGCAAAAAGGCTTTAGTTCGTATTTTGAAGCTAAAAATAACGGCTTAATTTCTTTGGCCGGTTACGTTGAAGATAATTGTGCAGATGATTGTTTTATCGGAGTTCGAATTTTAAGCATTACCGCTCTGGATTAAATTTGAAGTTTCCTCAGAAGGTTTAAATTTTAGATATCTTAATACTTTCTGAGTTATACATTCCCTTGTATTTAAGTTCTACCAATTCTGGTTTTAAATAGCGTAATTTACTAAACCTGTATTTTAAGGTTTCTAATTTTTTACAACGCAAGGATGACAAACAAACAAGCTTTTATTTCTAAGGGTTTTATCGCAGGCGGACTTATGAATATGTCTGTATTGGTATTTTCAAAATTCTTTTCAAACCCCGTCATAACTGAATACGATCCTGTAGTCATGTCAAATTTTGGGTTGTTGATGATTGTTATTTGGGGACTGGCGTATATTTCGGTGACCAAAAGCTATCAACATGTAAAATGGCTTGTGGGTGTTTTTGTTATTGAAAAATTGATTTATGGCATCATCTGGATTAACTGGTTGCTTAATCACAATCTTCCAGAAGTTTATGAGAAAGACACTTTAGCAGGTCTATTTTTCTCGATGTATGGTGTAAATGACTGGCTGTTTTTTGGTTTCTTTCTGGTGATTTTTATACGTTTAATGCGGAAAAATTCAATTTTGAATTAGTCACCCGTATGTACTTCTTGAGTTAGCTGTCTATTAGATAATTCTTTTCAAAAATCATTTTAATTCTTCAAGTCACTAAGCTACGCTCTGTAGTTATTCAGCGATTATTTTTCAATAAACTGAAGTAATCTGTTAGCTTTAAAGGATGTATTGTAATAACTCAGATATAAAGTGTGAGTTATTAGCAGTTTTTTTTAGAAAACATTACAAAATTCTATGCATTCTATTTATTTGAAGAGGTTGATTGCCGCTGTTACTGTGCTTGTTGCAGTGGCACAACTTTCTGCTCAGGATAAAATCTTGGCAAACGCCGACTATAAAAACCCTAAACTAGCTGTAGAACAACGGGTCTCTGATTTAGTTAATCGTATGACGATTGAAGAAAAAGTGGGACAATTAACCACGCTTTTAGGCTGGAAAATGTACACAAAAACGGGTGATAAGGTAAAAGCTAGTCAGGAACTTAAAAATGCCATTCAAAATCAAAAAATAGGAGCTTTGTGGGGTGTTTTGCGTGCAGATCCCTGGACGCAAAAAACACTGGTAAATGGATTAAACCCAGAACTTGCTGCAAAGGCAACCAATGCGATTCAAAAAGTAGCTGTAGAAGAAAGCCGTTTAGGAATTCCCTTATTTCTGGCGGAAGAAGCGATGCATGGGCATATGGCTATAGGTACAACTGAGTTTCCGAGTGCGATTGCTCAGGCGAGTACCTTTAACCCAGAATTGAATGAAAAAATGGGAGCTGCCGTTGCTGTAGAGCTACGCGCTCAAGGGGCACATATTGGTTACGGGCCTATATTAGATCTGGCACGTGAACCTAGGTGGTCGCGAGTAGAAGAGACTTTTGGGGAAGACCCTTATTTAATTGCTCAAATGGGATTGGGGGTAATAAAAGGTTTTCAGGGTGACGGTATAAATGATTCAGAAAAAGTAATATCAACTTTAAAGCATTTTGCTGCTTATGGAGTTTCAGAGGGAGGTCATAATGGTGGAGCTGTACATATAGGCCAGCGGGAGTTAATGCAGGATTATATGTATCCGTTTAAAAAGGCAATTGATGCAGGTGCACTTTCTGTAATGACCGCTTACAGTTCGGTAGATGGGATTCCCAGTACTTCACATAAAGGTTTATTAACGGGTTTGCTTCGAGAGCAATGGGGCTTCACAGGTTTTGTGGTTTCTGACCTGGGAAGTATTGAAGGTATAAAAAATGACCATCACGCAGCAGCGACTTTAGAAGAAGCTGCGGCTTTAGCAATGAATGCCGGGGTAGATGCAGACTTAGGCGGTAATGGTTATGATGATGCTTTGCTTACAGCTTGTAAGGACGGAAAAGTAACTGAAACCCGACTGGATGAAGCTGTAAAATATGTACTGCGCTTAAAGTTTGAAATGGGACTTTTTGAAAATCCTTATGTTGATTTAAAGAAACCTAAACAGGTGGTGCGCAATGCTGCTCATATAGCTATTGCAAAACAGATGGCATTAGAAGGCGTTACGCTCTTAAAAAATGAGGGTGACTTACTTCCGCTTTCTAAAAATTTAAAAAATATAGCAGTTATTGGGCCTAATGCAGATGCGATGTATAACCAGCTGGGTGATTACACAGCTCCTCAGGATCCCGAGTATATTATTACTCCACTAGAAGGTATACGAGCAAAAATGCCCAATGCTACAATCACTTACGTAAAAGGGACAGCGATACGTGACACCATTCAAACTGATATTCCTGCAGCTGTTGCGGCGGCAAAAAATGCAGAGATAGCCATTGTGGTTTTAGGTGGCTCTAGCGCACGTGATTTTAAAACCGAATATCTGGAAACAGGGGCAGCTACTGTAGCTTCAAAAGAAGATGAACTGCTTAGCGATATGGAAAGTGGTGAAGGCTACGACCGCTCTACCTTAGATTTAATGGGAAAACAACTCGAGTTACTCAAGGCTGTAGAAGCCACAGGAACTCCTACAATATTAGTGTTGATTACCGGCAGACCTCTTTTAATAAATTGGCCTGCCAAAAATATTCCGGCGATTATAGATACTTGGTATCCGGGTTCTCAGGGAGGACACGCGTTGGCAGATGTTTTATTTGGTGATTATAACCCGGCGGGTCGCCTGCCAGTTTCGATTCCTCGTTCTGTAGGTCAAACGCCGGTTTATTACAACCATTGGTGGCCCAGGCGCCGTGACTATGTAGAAGAATCTTCAAAACCTTTATATGCATTTGGGCACGGGTTAAGCTATACTACTTTTGAATATTCCACTTTAAAAATTTCGCAAAGCGGAACTGATGAATCTACACAAATAGAAGTGCAGGTAACTGTAAAAAATACAGGTGAAGTTGCCGGCGATGAAGTCGTTCAATTGTATCTGATAGACGAGGTGAGCAGTGTGGTGACACCAGTAAAACAATTGCGGGGTTTTGAGCGTATACATTTAGCGCCAGGCGAAAGCAAAACAGTAAAATTTGTACTTACGCCCGAAGAGTTGGCGTTGTACAATGCTGAAATGAAACACGTGGCAGAAGCCGGAAGTTTTGAAGTGCAAATAGGCGCTTCCTCTCAAGATATTAGACTTAAAGACAGTTTTGAGCTTACGGAAACTATACTATTAAAATCTAAATAAAATTTTATGCGCATCCTTTCATACCCTAAATACTTTTATTGTTTAGCCGCACTAGCAGGTTCCCTAGTCTGCAGTGGAGGCTTATTTGCACAAGGTGGTAATTTACACGAACGCTCTGAAGTTTATGAGGCACCGGTAGACCCACAAGTGAAAGCCAAGCTGGAAAACTGGGGGAATCAAAAGTTCGGAATGCTGATACATTGGGGAGTTTATGCGGTTCCCGGAATTATAGAATCCTGGCAAATTTGCTCTGAGCCGTGGCTTGAGCGACCGGAAGGCATGGCGTATAACGACTACAAAAAGTGGTATTGGAATTTGAGTTCGGTGTTTAATCCGGTGAATTTTGATCCCGATAGTTGGGCAGATGCTGCAGCAGGAGCCGGGATGAAATATGTGGTGTTTACCACAAAACACCACGATGGGTTCAATATGTTTGATACCCAGCAAACCGATTATAAAATAACAAACGGACCCTTTAAAAACCACCCTAAAGCCAATGTGGCTAAGTATGTTTTTGAATCGTTTAGAAAGAAAGATTTTATGATAGGAGCTTATTTCTCAAAGCCCGATTGGCACAATCAGGATTTCTGGTGGGATAAATATGCTACACCAGATCGTAATGTAAATTATGACATTCGTAAATATCCTGAAAAATGGAAAGCCTATCAAGACTTTACCTTCAACCAGATTAGCGAACTGATGCACGATTACGGGCAGATCGATATTTTGTGGTTAGATGGAGGCTGGGTGCGTCCTAAAGAGACTGTAAATGACGAAGTGCGAGCCTGGGGAGCGCCTATCCCAGAGTGGGACCAGGAAGTAAATATGCCGCATATTGCAGAAATGGCACGAGAAGCACAACCTGGAATTATTTTTGCAGACCGCACCGTTCACGGTCCGTATGAGAATTATCAAACCCCCGAACGTAAAATTCCGGATACGAAACTGGATAACCCTTGGGAAACCTGTATGACGCTAGGTAATAACTGGGGTTATGTGCCCAATGATGATTTTAAAACCTCAGCAAAAGTGATTCACAGTCTGGTAGAAGTGGTTGCTAAAGGTGGAAACATGTTGCTGGGTGTTGGTCCACAACCAGATGGCTTATTACCTCCAGATGCATTACCTATTCTTGCTGAAATAGGAGACTGGCTTGATGCAAACAGTACTGCAATTTATAATACTCATGCTATAGATACTTTTCAGGATGGAGATACGTATTTTACGGCTAATGATAATGAGACTTTTGCAATTACCTTAATTCCTGAAGGCAGTGATGCTCCTAAAAGTGTATCCTGGAAAGGAAATCTACCCAAGAAAGGAAGTGTTTTAAAATTAGTGAGCAGCGGTAAATCTTTAAAGTATACTGTTAAAGACGATAAAGTTACAGTAGCGATTCCATCAGAGATACGTAGAGCTGGAACAGCGGCATTGGCATTTTCATTTAAAAAATAATACCGATGAATCGTATAATAACCACGTTACTTGTAATGTTATTATTAGGAGTAACTTCCTGTAAAAACTCTAATGAAGAAACTCCTCCGGAAGCTTTTGGAGCAGTGCCTTCTCAAGAACAGCTTGCGTGGTATGCGATGGAAATGAATGCGTTTATTCATTTCACCATCAATACGTTTACTGATAAAGAATGGGGTTATGGAGATGAGTCGCCAGAACTTTTTAACCCTACAGAATTAGATACAGACCAGTGGTTTTCTACCTTAAAAGATGCGGGTTTTAAAGGCGCAATTTTAACAGCAAAACACCATGACGGTTTTGCTTTATGGCCCTCTAACTATACCGAGCACGATATTGCTGCGAGTCCTTACAAAGACGGAAACGGTAATCTTGTTAAAGAGGTGTCTGAATCTGCTCAAAAATACGGATTGCAATTTGGGGTGTATTTATCTCCCTGGGATCGCAACCGTGCCGATTATGGAGAGCCTTCTTACGTAGCGTATTACCGGAAGCAATTACAAGAATTATTTACTGCTTACGGACCTGTTTTTGAAATGTGGTTTGATGGAGCAAACGGAGGTGATGGATATTATGGAGGTGCTAATGAAGAGCGAAAAATAGATCGTCAAACCTACTACGACTGGCCTTTGACTCTGCGTTATGCATCAGATATACAGGATCAGGTTTTGTTTTTTAGTGATGCAGGACCAGATTTACGTTGGGTAGGAAATGAGCGCGGGATAGGAGGAGAAACACATTGGAATACAATAGATGTAGATACACTTTATGCAGGTAAATCGGGTATTGAAGATCTGTTACAATCAGGAGCTAAAGGCGGGAAAAGCTGGATACCGGCAGAGGTAAATACCTCAATTCGTCCGGGATGGTTTTATCATGCTTCAGAAGATTCTTTGGTGCGCACTCCAGAAAATTTATTTGAGTTGTATCTTACTTCTGTGGGTCGCGGTTCTACGTTGTTATTAAATATTCCGCCAGATCGTCGAGGATTGTTTCATGAAAATGATGTAGCTGCCTTAAGAGGCTTTCGAAGTATTTTAGATTCGGTTTTTGCGGTAAATCTTGCAGAAAAAGCAACAGCTCGTGCAAATACCTCTAGAGGTAAAAAAGAAAATTATACAGTAAGTAAAGTGCTTGATGCAGATAAGGATACCTACTGGGCGACAAACGATGGTGTTACCACCGGAAGCATAGAATTAACCTGGGATTCTTCACAAACTCTAAATTTTTTAGTGCTTCAGGAATATATTACACTGGGTCAGCGTGTAGCTGCATTTACAGTTTCAGTTTGGGAAAATGATAGCTGGAAGCCCGTAGCAAATCAGACAACTATAGGATATAAACGTATTATAAAATTAAATGACGTAGCAACCACAAAGCTCAAAATTGAAATTACTGAAGCCTTGGCGTGTCCGTTAATTTCTAATATTGAAGTGTATTAAGTTTTAAAGTAGCCAGTGAGTTTTATAACAAAATATAGGATAATGAGAATAAATTTAGGTTTACGGTATGCAGCGATGCTGATTTTAATTTTTTCGCTTTGCGGAAAAATTACAGCGCAGGAAGAAGTACTATCTATAATTCCTATTCCTACGCAATACGAAGTCAAAGAGGGTAATTTTCAATTTGACGAAAACACTACATTTTATGTAGATACCACTAATGCAGAAGTTTATAAAATTGCTGAAGGTTTACAGGCAAAGCTACGAGAGGTAGGCGGAATGATGATTCCTATTAAGCCACTTTCAGAATTTAATGAGCGCACTTTGCATGCAGTTACTTTTCAACTAGATTCGCTGAGTAATTTAGGTAATGAGGGTTACGAACTTGAAGTTTCTACTAACCAAATTAAGTTAAATGCACAACAACCTGCTGGTTTGTTTTACGGAGTGCAGTCGCTCATACAACTCCTACCTCCCGAAATTGTAAAAAAAGAAATTATTCGTGCTTTTGATTGGGTTGTTCCTGCAGTGAGTATCACCGATGTTCCAAAATATGCCTGGCGAGGTTTACATTTAGATACCGGGCGCCACGTGAGTTCGATTGCATTTATTAAAGAATATCTTGACAATATGGCGATGCACAAGTTAAATACCTTTCATTGGCATTTAACCGAGGATCAGGGCTGGCGCTTAGAAATAAAAAAATATCCCTTATTAACAGAAGTAGGTGCATTTCGTGATTCTACCCTAGTTGGTCATTACGGTACCGGTAAATATGATGGGAAGCGCTATGGCGGTTTTTACACTCAGGAAGAGGCTAAAGAAATCGTGGCATACGCTAAAAATTTGTACATAACAGTTGTTCCTGAAATTGAGATGCCCGGGCACTCTACTGCTGCAGTGGCTGCATATCCTGAGTTGGGTGTAACCGGAAATAGGGTTAGGCCATCAACAACCTGGGGTGTTTTTCCTGATATTTTAAATGTCGAAAACAGTACCTTTAGTTTTATGGAAGATGTATTGACCGAAGTCATAGATATTTTTCCTTCAGAATATATTCATATAGGCGGCGACGAGGCTCCAAAAGATCAATGGGAGCAATCACCACGTGTGCAGTCTCAAATAGACTCGTTAGGTCTAAAAGATGCGCACGAGTTACAGAGTTATTTTATCACGCGGGTAGAGCAATTTTTAAATTCAAAAGGAAGGCAAATTATTGGCTGGGATGAGATTCTTGAAGGAGGTCTTGCTCCTAATGCTGCGGTTATGTCGTGGCGTGGTGAAGAAGGAGGTATCGCTGCTGCAAAAAGCGGGCATCACGTAGTGATGAGCCCGGGATCACATTTGTATTTTGATCATGCGCAGGGCGACCTTCAGCAAGAACCCTTAAATATAGGAGGATATCTTCCGCTAGATAAAGTGTATTCTTATAAGCCAACTCCAGAAGTTTTAACTGCTGAAGAAGGCAAGTATATTATGGGCGCGCAAGCTAATTTATGGACAGAGTATTTACCTACAGATGCCAGTCGCGAGTATATGGTTTTTCCTAGAATTAGCGCACTTTCTGAAGTGGTATGGAGTGGGGAGGAGCACAAGGACTGGGAGAGTTTTAAAAAGCGATTACCTGAGCAATTAATACGTTATGAATATCAGGGAATTAATTATGCAAAAACTATTTATAACATTGAAATAAACGCTAAATACGACAAAAAGCATAAGAACTTTAGTGTGAGTCTTCATAAACAGTGGGATGGCGTTATCTACTTTACAGTTGACGGAAGCAACCCTACTGCTAAAAGTAAATTATATAGTATTCCCTTAAAATTAAAACCCGGAACAACTGTCAAAACTGGTCTTTTCAAGGAAGGAAAATTGCAGGGTGTTATCACTTCAGAAACGCTGGAAACTCCTAAAAGCTAAGAATTAAAAGAAAACCCCTATGTCTGTTAATTATATAAAAGAAGCCTGTGTAGAAACTTTAGAACAAGCTGTAAAGGCTGAAGCTAAAGGAGCAGATCGGTTAGAGTTGTGCGCGTATCTCGCTTTTGGAGGGTTGACGCCTTCAACAGATTTGATCAAAGCGGTTGTGGCAGCGGTAGGTATACCGGTTCGGGTAATGATACGACCACGCAATGGAGATTTCTTTTACAATGAAGATGAACTGGAACATATGAAAACCTGTATCCAACATTGTAAAGCCTTAAAAGTAGAAGGAGTGGTTTTTGGTGTGCTAAATGTTAATGCTACGCTCAATATAAAGGAGATTAAAGAACTTACAGAAATTGCACAACCTTTAAAGGTCGTTATTCATAAGGCTATTGACGAAACTGTTAATCCTATAGAATCATTAAAAGAGTTACTCCATATAGAAGGCATCGACACGGTTTTAACTGCTGGCGGGAAATCTAATGCTTTTGATGGAGCAGAAACGTTAACTCAAATGCTAAAAGCTGCAGATTCTAAAATTACGGTAATGCCTGCCGGTAAAATTTCTCAATTTAATTTAACTGAATTAGACCAGCTTTTAGGTGCAAAAGCTTATCACGGAAAGTTAATTGTAGGTGAACTCAACTAATATACTATAGCTTTTATATGTTTTTAAAATTCAAATTTCTTCTGGTTGCAAGTGTTCTCTTTTCAAGCTGTGCTGAAAAAAAATTACCTGAGGTTGAGGTTTTAGAAAACGCGTTTATCTATAATAAATCAGATTTTCCGCAATGTCATGCGTCAACATTAGTTGAAACCGAAGCAGGAACTATAATCGCTGCCTGGTTTGGTGGCGAGTATGAGCGTCACCCTGATGTAAGTATTTATCAAAGCATTAAATCAGATTCAGGATGGGCTGCGCCATCAAAAATAGCAGACGGAAAAACACCAAATGATACGATAAGTAATCCTACCTGGAATCCTGTTTTATTTAAAAATCAACAACAAGAGTTGTTGTTATTTTATAAAGAAGGGCCATCACCATCAACCTGGTGGGGAATGCTGAAACGTTCTACAGATGATGGCAAAACATGGTCTGACGCAATACGTTTACCTGAGGGTATTTTAGGACCTATAAAAAACAAACCCATTCAATTAGATTCGGGAGTTATTGTGAGTCCGTCGAGTATAGAAAGTGAAGATGGAAACACCTGGAAATCTCACGTAGAATTATCTAGCGATCAAGGTAAAACCTGGCAAAGGGTTGCGATTCCATCTGCAGATTCGGTTAAAGTAATTCAGCCTACGCTAATTCAGCTAAAAAACGGAACTCTTAAAGCGTTGTTGCGAAGTGATCAAAATTATATTTTAGAAAGTACCAGTACAGATGCAGGTAAATCTTGGTCTACTGCTAAAGCCGGTACAGTTTTAAATCCAAATAGCGGTATTGATGCTTTGACATTGAATGAGGGTGGTTTTTTATTAGTTTATAATCCTGCAGAAGCGGGCAAAGACTGGTCTGATGGACGCAATAAACTAAACCTTGCCTATAGTGCAGATGGCACGCTCTGGGAAGACATTTCAAAGTTGGAGGATGAAGAAAAAGGCGAATTTAGTTATCCTGCTATCATCCAGGATTCAAAAGGTTTTATACACCTTACTTATACCCATAACCGCAGTAAAATAAAGTATATGAAGCTAAGGTTGAATAATTAAACCAGGGTTAGTTTAATTCCCATTTCTTGTATACGGTCTGCAATAGCAGGAGAAAGATCTTTATCTGTAATAATTTCGCTAATATCATCTAGATTACAAATTTTTGCAAGACTGCGTTTCCCAAATTTAGAAGAGTCGGCTAGAATAATTGTTTTTTGAGCGGCATCCATCATTTTTTGATTGAGAATAGCTTCTTCAATATTTGTAGTAGTGCACCCATAATCCAGATCAATCCCATCAACACCCATAAAAAATTGATTTGATGATATGTGATTTAAAATATGCTCTGCATAATGCCCGGTTACGGATGCAGACCGGTGTCTGATGTTTCCGCCCAGTTGAATAATGTCAATATCTTTATGCTTCAATAACTCAATTGCTACAAGTAGCGATGAGGTAATTACGTTGAGTTTTCCTTTAGGAACTATTGCTTTTCCTAGTTGTTGTACTGTGGTTCCGCTGGCAATTATAATAGAGTCATTTTCTTGTATACGCGCCGCTGCTGCTTCAGCAATCATAGATTTTTCAGTAGCAGAAATTGTAGCCTTTTCAGTAACATCGCGCTCATTCATATATGGGTTTTCTAAAGAAGCGCCGCCATGGGTTCTAAAAAGCAGACCTTTATCTTCAAGAAGTTTCAAATCTTTTCGAATGGTTACGGCAGAAACATCAAGGCGTTCACAAAGCGTAGCTACCTTAAGATGTTTTTCTCTTTTTAATTGTTCTAGAATTAATTGATGCCTTTCCATATATAATAAGTGCCTGTAGTGTTTTTCAAGAAAGAATAAGGTAAAGATACACGATTACAAATACAATAAAAGTATTTCTTTTAGTTTCGTTTATATTCGTTTTTAGTATTAATGATGTTTAAATCGAAACTTTAACTTTCGTTCACATTCGTTTTATTTCAATATATTTATCTTTGTTAAGATCAACACTAGTAAAACACAAATGGAGGAGAATATTTTTAGCCGCAATCGCATAATTAATGATTTATCACTAACTAATAAGTGGGATGTAATCATCGTAGGTGGTGGCGCAACAGGTTTAGGAGTGGCTTTAGATAGTGTAACCCGCGGATACAAAACCCTATTGCTTGAGCAGGTAGATTATGCAAAAGGTACTTCAAGCCGAAGTACGAAATTAGTGCACGGTGGTGTGCGGTATCTCGCACAAGGGAATATAGACCTTGTTAAAGAAGCATTGCATGAGCGTGGATTGCTGGAGCAAAATGCACCGCATTTAGTAAAAAACCAAAGTTTTGTAATACCTAATTACCGCTGGTGGGAGGGTATTTATTATACAATAGGTTTAAAAGCTTATGATTTTCTAGCGGGTAAATTAAGTCTGGGAAAATCTACACATATTAATAAAACAAAAACGGTAGAACGTCTTTCAACCTTACGCCAGAAGGGATTGTACGGAGGTGTGGTTTACAAAGATGGTCAGTTTGATGATTCACGCTTAGCCATAAATCTGGCTCAAACGGCAATTGAGAAAGGGGCAACACTTTTAAATCATTTTAAAGTAACCGATTTAATACAGAATCCTTCAGGGAAAATAATTGGGGTTGAAGCGCAAGATGTTGAAACTAATAAGCCATATTCTTTTTCAAGTGATTTGGTTATTAACGCTACAGGCGTTTTTTCTGATGAGATTTTAAAAATGCAGAAAAGTGATGCCCGAAAATCTATAGTGCCAAGTCAGGGTGTGCATTTAGTTTTTGACAAATCATTTTTACCGGGAGACGACGCAATAATGATTCCTAAGACAGATGATGGAAGGGTTTTATTTGCAGTGCCGTGGCACGATAAAGTACTTGTAGGGACTACAGATACAAATCTTGATGATCATAGCTTAGAGCCTCAGGCGCAAGAGCAGGAGATAGAATTTATACTCAAAACATTTAATAATTATCTCGATAAGCCTGTTAAGCGTTCTGATGTGCGTAGTATTTTTGCAGGTTTACGTCCGCTTGCGGCTCCTAAAGACAATTCAGAAAAGACTAAAGAAATATCAAGAAGTCACAAGATTATTGTTTCAGAATCAGGTTTACTTACGATAACCGGAGGAAAGTGGACAACCTATAGACGTATGGCTCAGGACACCATTAATAAGGCCATTGCACTT
This sequence comes from Leeuwenhoekiella sp. NPDC079379, assembly GCF_044542075.1. Classification (NCBI taxonomy): domain Bacteria; kingdom Pseudomonadati; phylum Bacteroidota; class Flavobacteriia; order Flavobacteriales; family Flavobacteriaceae; genus Leeuwenhoekiella; species Leeuwenhoekiella sp. NPDC079379. The sequence goes on along the minus strand of NZ_JBITTU010000001.1, from coordinate 110,917 downwards.
AAAAAACTTCCGAAAAAAGCTTGCCAGACTTCAAATCTCTCGATTCATGGTGCAATGCCTACTCACGATCGCGAGAATCATTTATATATTTATGGCACAGATCAAAAAGGTATTGCAGCACTAATAGCAGCAGATGCTAGCCTGGGTCAAAAGCTACATTCAAGATTACCTTTTTGCAAGGCAGAAATTGTATGGGCAGTGCGTAATGAAATGGCACGTACCGTAGAAGATGTACTTGCAAGACGCGTTAGAGCTTTATTTCTCGATGCAGAGGCCGCAAAAGAGATGACTGCAGAAGTTGCGACTCTAATTGCTGAGGAATTAAATAAAGACGAGGCCTGGAAACAAAATCAAATAGAGGCTTTTACGAAACTGGCAAATCATTATTGTATAAGTAATAGCGCAGTTTCAATATAATATAATCAACCCAGCACCTTAATTTATTAAATTGAGGTGCTTTTATAACCAATAAAACCAGTATAGTATGGACCAGTATATTTTAGCCCTTGATCAGGGAACTACGAGTTCTCGCGCAATCGTTTTCGATAAGAAAGGGAAAATTGTTTCAGTAGCTCAAAAGGAGTTTACGCAATATTTTCCAAAGCCGGGATGGGTAGAACACGATCCTCAGGAGATCTGGTCTACTCAAGCAGGGGTCGCTGCGGAAGCTACTGTTTCTAAAGGGTTGAATGGAAAAAATATAGCAGGAATAGGTATTACAAATCAACGGGAAACCGTTGTCGTCTGGGACCGTAAAACCGGGGAACCCGTATACAATGCTATTGTTTGGCAAGATAAGCGTACTGCAGACTATTGCGATAGCTTAAAGAAAGACGGTAAGACTGAAATGATTCAGGAGAAAACCGGTCTCGTTATAGACTCCTATTTTTCTGGGACAAAAGTTAAATGGATACTTGATAACGTAGAAGGAGCACGTGAGAAAGCTGAAGCTGGAGATCTCGTATTAGGTACGATAGATACCTGGATTATCTGGAAATTTACTAAAGGAGAGCTCCACGTTACCGATGCTACTAATGCTTGTAGAACGCTACTTTTTAATATCAATACGATGGAATGGGATGATGAGCTTCTAGAGCTTTTTGATATCCCTAAAAGTATGCTTCCTGAGGTTAAAGACAGTAGCGAGATTTATGGTCATACTAAAACAACAGTTTTTGCTTCAAAAATCCCTATTGCTGGTATTGCAGGTGATCAAATGGCAGCGTTGTTCGGTCAAATGTGTACTAAAAAGGGAATGGTAAAAAGTACTTACGGTACCGGGTGTTTTATGTTGATGAATATAGGTGATAAACCCATACTTTCTAAAAATAACCTGTTAACTACTGTAGCCTGGCGCATAGGAGGTAAAACAGAATATGCTTTAGAGGGAAGTATTTTTATAGGAGGAGCTGTTGTGCAGTGGTTACGTGATGGTCTGGGAATAATTAAAAAATCTGAGGATGTTGAGCAATTAGCCGGTTCTGTAGAATCTACAGAAGGCGTTTACTTTATTCCTGCTTTTGCAGGGATGGGTGCACCCTACTGGAATCAAAAAGGGAAAGGAACCATATTTGGGATCACAAGAGGTACAACAGATGCACACATAGCCAGAGCTTCAATTGAAGCAATTGCGTATCAAACAATGGATATTCTTAAAGCCATGCACGCAGATTCGGGGATAGAAATAAAAGAACTGCGTGTAGACGGTGGTGCCTCTATAAATAATACACTCATGCAATTTCAGGCAGATGTTTTAGACTCAATTACAATACGACCTAAAATTACTGAGACCACTGCCTTAGGAGCAGCTTATCTTGCTGGTCTTGCAGTGGGATTCTGGGATAGTAAAGAGCAAATACAAGAGATGTGGGAAGAGGATAAACGTTTTGAACCTAAAAAAGACAAAGCAAAAATTGAAGAAGGTATCAAAGGTTGGTATCGTGCAATTAAGGCTTTAGAATATTGGACAACCCTATAACATCTTATATTTATGACTCCTTTTATAGCAGAAATTCTAGGTACAGGACTACTCATTCTTTTAGGAGGTGGGATAGTTGCTAATGATATTTTAAATAAAACCATAGGTCACGGTAGCGGCTGGATGGGAATCACTACAGCCTGGGGACTTGCAGTTTTTGTAGGTGTGGTAGTTGCCGGCCCTTATAGCGGCGCTCATTTAAATCCAGCAGTTACTATAGGATTGGCTGTAAGTGGCTTATTTCCTTGGGCAGATGTACCCACATATATTGCAGCAGAGTTTATAGGTGCCATGATAGGGTCATCACTCGTTTATGTGATGTATAAAGATCACTTTGATGCCACAGAAGATGGTGGTCTGAAGCGTGCAGTTTTTTGTACAGCACCTGCAATTCCTAATAAATTTAGAAATATAATAAGTGAGATTATTGGAACCTTTGTTTTGTTAGTCTGTGTGTTTTATTTCTCTGAAGCCGAGATTAATGATGGTGCAGGAACTAAAGTAGGTTTAGGGTCTATAGGCGCTATCCCAGTTGCATTTGTTGTTTGGGGAATAGGCCTTTCTTTAGGAGGTACCACCGGCTATGCTATTAATCCTGCACGTGATTTAGGTCCGCGTATTGTTCATGCATTATTACCTATCAAAGGAAAAATAGATAGTAACTGGAGCTATTCGTGGATTCCGGTTGTTGGGCCCATTATAGGAGCAGTATTTGCGGCGTTGCTTTTTATGGTATTGAAAAAATAACTTAAAACCTTATAAGTAAAATACGTTTCCGGAGGTGTTTTTATTCTTCTTCGGAAACATTTTGTTTTATGTTTTAGGCACTATTTTGAGCTTACAAATTTCTTGATGTCTTTATTTGAGCCGTATAGCACAAGTATATCATCTTTTTCAAGAAGTAAATGAGGCGTAGCGACACTCTGTACATCTATAATGGTTTTGCGTTTGCCTATATTAGTAGGAACGTGTGCATTTTTTATTGTTGTTAGTACCAGTAGATTATAACGCTCTCTAAACTTTACATCTTCAATTGTTTTATTTTCATAACGAGAAGGCAGTTTAATCTCTACAATGCTAAAATATTCATTGAGTTCAAACGAATCAACAACACCCCGCATACACAATTTTTTTGCCCAGCGTTCGGCGCTTTCCTGCTCGGGATGTACAATCTCATCAACCCCTATTGCATTTAAAACATTCTCGTGAAGGGAGTTCACTGCTCTGCTTATTAATCTTTTTACGCCCAAGTTTTTAAATAATGCGGTGATCATTACATTCACACCTTGATTTTCGCCTACGGCAACAATAACAATATCAGTATCTTTAAGAGGTAAGCCGGTTACAGTAGATTCGTCTGTGGCATCAAGACAAATAGTATGTGTTATTTTCTCCTTTAAAGCGTCAACACGATTCATTTTAATGTCGATACCTATAACCTCGTTTCCTGAAGCTGTTAATTTTTCGGCTAAAGAAGCTCCAAAATTTCCTAATCCTAAAATGATATATTTCATAATCTAAACCTGTTTAATTCATCAAAATTTCTTCCGTAGGATAGCGATAGTCTTTGTATTTTATTTTTCTAAAAAGCGCAATCATAATCGTAAGCATACTTACTCTACCTATAAACATCACGATAATTAAAACTCCTTTACTTGCAGCGGTTAATGTAGCGGTGATTCCTAAACTTAAACCCACAGTACTGTAAGCAGAAAAGCATTCAAAAGCGATGCTGAGTAAGGTTTTCTCGGGGTCAAAAGCAGCAATTGAGATCACTGCAAAACCTATTACAACCAGTGAAAGCGAAATAATTGCAAAAGCCCTGCGCACCGAAATATCAGCAATCTCTCTGCGGTACACTTCGATACGCGTTTTTCCTTTCGCCAGACTAAAAAAGTTAAGGGTTGCAATGGCAAACGTACTTGTTTTTATACCACCACCAGTTGATGCGGGAGAGGCTCCTACCCACATGAGAAAGAATATCATCATGAGTGTAGAAAAGTGAAGCTGGTTCATGTCTAAGGTGTTGAACCCGGCCGTACGCGGGGTAGTCGCCCCAAAAAAAGCAGTGAAAAATTTCCCTAATCCTCTATGCTCTACTAAGGTGTTATTATACTCATTGAAGAAGAATATAACCGTGCCTATTGCCATTAAACTTCCTGTGGTGATTAAGGTAATACGACTATTGAGACTTAAAACCCAGGGTTTGTAAATCGTTGTTTTTGTGCGACCCAATAAAAGCGGACTTATAATTTTGTACTTTAAATATTTAATCACATTGATTACGATAGGAAAACCTAGTCCTCCAAAAATAAAGAGGCCAATTAAGGTAAGCTGCATTACATAATTATAGCGGTAATCTAGATCATAAATGCCATTAGAAAGTGTAGAAAAACCGGCATTACAAAAAGCAGAAACCGCGTGGAAAACTGCAAAAAATACCCGGTCAAAAAACTCGGGTATGTGTTTAACTTCTAAACTTGAAAAAATGATTAACGCACCAATAGCTTCTATAGAAAATGTTATAATTAAGATGCGTTTTAAGGTAGAAAATACTTCGCCTATTTTCTGAGAATTAGTCATATCACTTAAAACAACCTGATTTTCAAAAGAGGTTACCCCTTTAAAAAAATAGCTAAAATAACTCGCAAATGTAAGTATCCCCAGCCCCCCTAATTGAATGAGGAAAACAATGATGTGTTGACCAAAAGGAGTGAAATAACTGCCGGTGTCTACTACGATTAGACCGGTAACGCAGACTGCACTGGTTGAGGTGAACAGGGCGTCTAAAAATGAAATTCCATCGTAAGTTGCGTTGGGTAACTTGAGCAGTAGCGTTCCAAATAAAATAATACCAATAAAACTTACAATAAATAATTGTGCAGGGTTAAGGTAGTTACGCCTGTAATTGAGGCGCTGCTCGGCAAATTCTCTTATAAAAGTGAGTAAGATGGCAACTTTAATCCAATTGTCATTGTACAAAAAGCTGAGGTGTCTGTATGCTTCTTGCGAAAAAAAATGAATACCAATTACATAAATTGTGAATAGAATTGACAGGGCATCAAATACGATTACCTGAGTGCTTAGTTTTTTAGAAAAGGTAAAATAGCGCACTAACGTCACAGCAATACCTACAAAGAGAATTACAAGGTAATAGGCATTTAAGAAATTTTGAATCTGATAAGACTGCTCGTAACCAAAATCAATTATAAATGCAAAAACCCCAATAAGGCTTAGAACAAAAGCAGAACGAAATAAAGTAGATAATGACAGAAATTTGGATATGCTATCTTTCAAACCCAATTGATTAAATTATGTGGTAAAGTTAGAGCAATCTTAAGTACTGTTGTTTTCTAGATCTTTAATTATTTTATAAAACAAAGGATATCACAACTACTTCGATATCGGCAAACATTATTATTTTAAGACTTCTTATGAAGGATATTTTTCTAGTAGTTATTTAAACAACTAGTTTTGCAAAAAATATAAATGATGAAAGCCAATCCAGAAGCACGATTAGAATTGTCTGAAGCAGAAATGCGCCAGTATGGTTATAAAGTTATTGATTCTATAATTGCACATCATTTAGGACAGGAAGATAAAAAACCGGTGTCGTTAGCTACACGTAAAGAGATGGATTCTTTATTGGGAGAATCAATTCCTGAGCATTCAACCCCAGTAGATGCTGTATTAGATACGGTGATGGAGAAGGTTATGCCTTATACTAATTTATTAAGTCACCCTAAGTTTTTCTCTTTCGTTCCCGGGCCCAGTAACTATGTAAGCGCTATTGCAGATGCTTTAGCTACAGGGTTTAATGTTTTTTCTGGTGGGTGGATTGCTTCTCCCGCTGCTGCTGAGTTAGAAATCTTAACTGTAAACTGGCTTCTTGATTTGTATGGTTTTCCGCAGAAAAGGGGTGGCGGTATATTTACCAGTGGGGGTTCTATGGCAAATTTAACTGCGCTGGTAACCGCCCGTAATATCAAATGTGGTGACGATTTTTCTAAAGCGGTTATTTACCTTTCAGACCAGGCTCACTCTTCAAATATAAAAGCGATACGCGTAATAGGTTTTAGAAAAGATCAGATACGTCTTATCCCTACAGACGGTGAGTTTAAGTTTAGCTTAAATAAACTGAAAAATGCGATTAATAAAGATCGTCTTGCGGGGTTACAGCCTTTTTGTTTATTAGCATCTGCAGGTACAACAAATACCGGTACGGTAGATCAACTCCCCGAGTTAGGAGCGATTGCAAAAAGCGAAGACCTTTGGTTTCACGTTGATGGCGCCTACGGCGGAGCGGCAATTTTAGCAAAAAACGGCAAGCAACTTTTAAAAGGTATAGATAAGGCAGATTCGCTTACCGTTGATCCGCATAAGTGGTTTTACCAGCCGTACGAAATGGGATGTTTACTGGTGCGTAATCATAAATGGCTGAGTGGTACTTTTACTGAAAAGCCCGAATATTTAAAGGATGTAGAAGGAAACAGTTCAGAAATTAACTTTTACGATCACGGGATACAACTTACCAGACGATTTAGAGCTCTTAAGTTTTATATGAGTATTAAAACCTTTGGCCTCAAAGCGTTTCGGGAAGCGGTGCAATACAATTTTGATTTGTGCGAAAAAGTAGAAAGTATTCTCAGGAAAAGTAAAAAGTGGGAAGTGGTATCTCCTGCCACATTGGCGATTATCAATTTCAGATACAATCCTATAGACCGCAATTTAACTGAAGCTGAACTTGATAATTTAAACTCTAAAATTTCAGAAAAAGTAGTTGATTCTCGTGAGGCGATGCTAGTCACTACAATTTTAAATGGTCAAACAGTTTTAAGAATGTGTTTGATTAATCCCAGAACCACGTTGGCACATGTAGAAGAAACTATTGCGCTGTGCGAGAAAATGGCAGAATAGTTATTCTGCCATTTTCTGAAGAATTTCTTCTTTTGAGATTTTTGAGTTAGCTCCTTTTTTACCGGCGACTAGTGCGCCTAATGCACAGGCAAAGGCAAGCGCATCATCTGGAGTGTTTTCTTCTCTAAAAAGTTGGCTTATTAACCCGGCTAAAAAAGAATCTCCTGCACCTACGGTGTCTACTACAGTTGTGCTATAGCCGGTATGAGAAAACATTTGGCCATTTTTATAAAGTACAGCTCCTGCGTCGCCACAGGTTACACAAATAAGTTGGGTATTAGTATGTTTGCTTATGGCTGCCAGTTGATCTTCCATAACCGAACTTTTGATTTCAAGATGAGTTACTATTTCAGCTAATTCTTCATCATTCATTTTAATTAGTTGCGCCTGCTTCATAAACTGGACAATATGATCTAATTTGTAATGCGGTTTTCTCAGATTTACGTCAAAAATGGCAAATTTGCTTTGAGGAAGTAGCTCTTTAAGGGTGTTTCTTGAAACTTCATTACGGGCAGCTAGAGATCCAAAAATAAACAAGTCTGCATGGGCCACGGCTTCTTGATTTGCTTCGGTAAGTTTTATTGTATCCCAGGCAACAGGACTTTTAATTTTGTAAGAAGCACTTCCTTGATCATCTAAAGATACCAGTACCTGCCCGGTTTCAAGATCATCATCTTCTTGTATTAAATCTTGATTAAGTTCAAATTTATCAATAGCAGAACGTGTTTCTTCAGCGAGACCATCTGTACCTAACCTGCTAATCATTTGCATAGAAACGCCCAGACTTTGCAATCTTAGACATAGATTAAGCGGCGCACCCCCTAACGACTTTCCGTCAGGAAATACATCCCATAATATTTCTCCAAAACTTATTGCTTTAATTGACTCTTTCATCTTAACCTAATAATTTATCTTCTAATTCTTCTAACGAAATACCCTTTGTTTCGGGCATCATAAACTTGGTAAATAACAATTGTAAGACCATCATACCTGCAAAAAACGCAAATATAGGCCATGGGTTATCTTTAAATATACCATCCTCACTATCTAGAAAAACAGGTGTGAGCAGGGTTATTAGTGCAGCAAATACCCAGTGTGTGCCGGTACCCCAGGATTGACCGTAGGCGCGTACTTTATTGGGAAAAATCTCAGATATAAAAACCCAGATTACAGCTCCCTGCGCTATAGCGTGTGAGGCAATAAACATTAATATAAAAGCTAAAAGTATAGAGGAATTTGCTCCTGTGTAAAAACACCACGCAACGGTTGCTAAACTTATAATATAGCCAATAGAGCCTATAAACATAAGCGTACGTCTACCCAGGCGGTCTATTAAGCCTACGCCCACAAATGTAAATATGAGATTAATAACACCTATAGAAATAGAATTAAATAAAGAGTCTTCTGTAGCTAGACCGGCTTTTACTAATATTTCTGGTGCATAATACAATATGAAATTAATGCCTGAAACTTGATTAAAAAACGCAATTAAGAATGCCAGTATAAGTGGTTTTTTGTAGCGTTTAGTAAATAGGGTTACATCATCTGAAGTCTTGGCAAGTTCAGTTTTTATAGTATCTATTTTGTGTTGAACTTCGTCAACAGGATACACGCGATTGAGAATTTCAAAAGCTGCTTTCTCGTCTTTTCGTTTATGTAATAACCATCGCGGACTTTCAGGAACTCCCAAAACCAGTAAAATGTAAAGTATTGCAGGGATTCCTTCTACACCTAGCATCCAGCGCCAGTCATTTGCCCCCTGAAAACCCTCTAAAAGATAGTTGGAAAAGAATGCGATAAGAATACCAAAAACGATATTGAATTGATATAAGGCAACTAGTTTACCACGATTTGATGCTGTAGAAATTTCAGAAATATAGGTAGGAGCTGCCACAGATGAAGCACCCACACCCACACCACCTATAAATCTAAAAAAAGAAAATAGATAAGGGTCTGGCGATAGGGCAGAACCTACAGCAGAGACTAAGTATAAAACACCAATCCATAATAAGGTTTTTTTCCTTCCAAAACGATCGCACGGAATACCACCAGTAAGTGAACCTAAAACCGTACCCCATAAGGCCATTGACATTATGAATAAACCGTGAAAAAGAGGAGAAAGGTCCCATAACTGTCTAACGGGCAAGTTAGCTCCAGATATAACTACGGTATCAAAGCCAAATAGAAATCCCGCTAAGGCTACAGTGATTGACCATTTTTGTACTGCTTTCATTTAAGTATTTTTTATTGAGTAACTATTTCTGCCAGATACTGGGTATAGGGGTAATGCTTAAATTTGAAATCGCTGCTTTGGTTTTTAGTTTAAACTTTGTGTATGGTTCATTAGGAAAAAATTGAGCTGTAAGTGCGTTCATACCACCATCTCCAAAAAACTCTATAGATGAAGCATCCAGATATATAGAAAATTCAGCAATTTGATCATTGTTAAAAATCGCTGGAGCTTTCATAGGGGGCATAGCAAATTTTTCTGAAAATGAAGTCTGGCCACTTTTGCTTCGATCTAAGGTATACTCAAGAGAAGTTGCATCAAAAGTAACCGTCAATTGTTCTCTTTTTGTATTGCTTAATTCCAGTTCAAAATCTACTACTGGTTTTGGCACCTCAAAATAGATTTTAGATTGATGTAGAGAACTGTCTGTAAAAGAGAGAACTTCTGATTCTAATTTGGTTTGTGGAGTCAAAACTTCTAAACCTTCCGTAAAATCTGAAAGTGGATTATTAGATAGGTAATAATCATCTGTTTTATGTAATTCTAGTTTCCGCGGAAGCGTCATAGCACTTCTCCAGGCTTCTGTGGGCGTTTCCTGTCCGTACTCCCAGTTACTCATCCACCCTATAAAAATACGTTGATCTTCGGGTAGGTTATTATAGGTAATACCTGCGTAGTTATCACGTCCCAGATCAATCCATTTCTCCTCTTTTTGTTCTGAAGTAAATGTTTTACCATCAAATTCGCCAATGAAATATTGAGTTCCCGAACCTCCATTAGGTGCACCGGGATTAATACTAATAAATAGAACCCATTTAGTCTCTCCGGTTTCAGCAACTGTTAAAGGAAAAAGATCTGGGCATTCCCAAACCCCACCGTGCGCGCCTCTATCTCTACCAAACTCACTAAGATATGTCCAATCAATTAAATTGTCTGAATTATAAAACATAGCGTAATCGCCGGCAACGAGGATTAAAATCCATTTTTGAGTTTCCTTATCCCAAAAAACTTTTGGGTCTCTAAAATCTACCAGGTTTTCTGTGTTAGGCACTACCGGGTTGCCTTCGTATTTAGTAAAAGTTTGTCCGTTATCTAGACTGTAGGCGATTCCCTGATATTGATAATTTGTTGTTTTAGCCTCGGCACCTTTTGGCTCGTGATAGGTAAACATCGCTACAAGAGGAGGGTTTTCTAGAGTCCCAAGACCAGATGTGTTTAAAGAATCTACAACCGCACTTCCTGAAAATATATATCCTAGAGAGTCTGGTACCAGAGCTACAGGTTCATTATTCCAGTCTTTTAGATTTTTACTGGTTGCGTGGCCCCAGTGCATAGGTCCCCAAACAGAAGACTCAGGATGATACTGAAAATATAAATGATACGTTCCGTTATTGTAAACAAGTCCGTTAGGGTCATTCATCCAATGTGCTTCTGGAGAAAAATGATATTGTGGGCGAAAATTTTCGTAATATGTCATGTCTGTAGTATCTTTAGGCTTTGAAATGGGCTTCTTTTCTTCTTTACAGGAAATAAGGACAAGAATCAAGGTTGTTATTATGGCTATATCTTTCAATATGAGATGTTTTATAAGTCATATATAATGGAGAAAACGTTGGAAAATTAATAAAATTTAAGATAACTTAATCGATTTAGTTAGTTAATTTTGCAGAATTCTTAAATTTAGTACAATAAAAAGATAAAATCGAATATAAATTATATTAGGATTTGAATTATGAAAAGAAAACTGACCCTCAAACTTATAGCTAAAGAACTTGGAGTATCTATTTCTACTGTTTCTAAAGCATTGAGAGATAGCCCCGAAATAAGCGAAGAAACCCGTGAGAAAATTAAAGCTTACGCTAAGTTATATAACTATAAGCCTAACAATATAGCATTAAGCTTAAAAAATAGAAGAACTAATACCATTGGTGTTATCATACCACAAATTGTACATCATTTTTTTACTACGGTGATTAGTGGTATCGAGCAAGAGGCACGTGATCGTAATTATAATGTGATTATTTGTTTATCTAATAATGGTTTTGATAAGGAAGTTGAGAATATGGAGCTTCTGGCAAATGGAAGTACAGATGGTTTTATACTTTCTATTTCTAAAGAAACTATGCTTAAAGAAGATTATCATCACTTAAATGAGGTTATTGAACAGGGCATGCCTGTTGTAATGTTTGACCGCGTTGTTGAAGGTATTGCTTGCGATCGTGTATTAATAGATGATAAAGCGGGAGCTAAAAAAGGAGTTACCCATATGGTACGCAGTGGTTGTCGTAAAATAGGAATTATCACTTCTGAAGATTATATAAGTGTAGGAAGGTTACGTACTGAAGGATATCTGGATGCTCTTGATGATTTTGGTATTGAAGCTAATGACGATTTAATACTGAAGCTAGACAATATAGATGACCTTACTGAAGAATCAAAAAAACGTATAGAAGAGTTTGTTACTAATAATGAACTTGATGGAATTTTTACTGTTAATGAATTCTTCGCTGTTCATGCAACACGCGTGTTGACTAAACTAGGAAAGAAAATTCCTGAAGATGTATCTATTGTTTGTTTCACAGATGGTCAATTGTCTGAGAATATGATTCCAAGTTTAACAGCAGTGAGTCAACATGGAGAAGAAATGGGACGCAAAGCAGCAGCAATACTTATTGAAAAGTTAGAGCGTGAAGAAACGGAAAATGAAGTTTATGATACCGCTTATATAGATACAAGTCTTGTAGAACGAGAATCTACACGCAAATTAAACCGATAAATTAGAATGAGTAAAAAAGGATTTATATTCGATCTTGATGGTGTGATCGTAGATACCGCAGGCTTTCATTATTTAGCGTGGAAATCACTCGCAAATGACCTGGGTTTTAAATTTACTGAAGAACAGAATGAGCGTTTTAAAGGTGTAAGCCGTGTACGCTCTTTAGAAATATTACTTGAAATAGGAAATAGAAAAGCCACTCAGGAGGAAAAAGATGGTTGGTTAACTTCTAAAAATGCAGAATATTTAGGGTATATAGAAAAAATGACCAAAGCCGATATTTTACCCGGAGTCTTAGAAGTACTCAACTATTTAAAAGAAAAAAATATTCCAATGGCTTTAGGTTCGGCAAGCAAAAATGCACAGCCTATTCTAAAACGTGTAGGGCTTTACGATATGTTTGATTTTATTGTAGATGGTAACCATGTAGAAAAGGCTAAACCAGATCCTGAGGTATTTACTATGGGAGCAGAAGAACTTGAGATAGATTTTAAAGACACTATTGTATTTGAAGATTCTATTGCCGGAATACAAGCCGCAAATAGAGTAAATATGGTGAGTGTAGGAATAGGTGATGCAGCAACGCTACACGAAGCAGACTATATATTTAAAGATTTTACCGAAATAAACAACCAATTTTTAGACCAACTAATCAACGCTTAATACCATGAATCAAGATTATATCATACCCGCACCGTGGGCAATTTTAGAAGAAGGATTTGAAAAAGAGCATGTAAAATCGTCAGAAAGCTTATTTAGTATTGGTAACGGAGCCATGGGGCAACGTGCTAATTTTGAAGAAGAATATAGTGGAAAAACTTTTCAGGGAAGCTATATAGGTGGTGTTTATTACCCAGACAAAACACGAGTAGGCTGGTGGAAAAATGGGTATCCTGAGTACTTTGCTAAAGTGCTAAATGCACCCAGCTGGATAGGTATAAAAGTTCTTGTAGACGGTGAGTCTTTAGATCTTAACACTGTAAAAAGTGTTAAAGACTTCAAACGCGAGCTTAATATGAAAGAAGGTTGGCTAGGCAGAAGCTTTGAGGCAGAACTTCAAAATGGAACCCATTTAAAAGTGAATTCAAAACGCTTTTTAAGTCTGGAACATGATGAATTAGGAGCTATAAATTATGAAGTAACTCCATTAAATAAAGATGTGAGTATTAGTTATGAACCGTATTTAGATAGCGGTATTACTAATGAAGATACAAACTGGGATGATAAATTCTGGAATACATTAAGTGTAGAGGAACAAGGTAATAAGGCATTTATTACCGCACATACAATGAAAACGCTTTTTCACGTGTGTACCGCAATGTCAAACACATTTACGGTAGACGGGAAAGAGATTTCATTGACCCTCAAAACTAACAAGACCGAAACGTATATAGGTCACGTTTATGAGACTGATATTCGCGAAGGTGAGGCTTTTGCAATTCAGAAATATGCGGGATATATCACTTCTTTAAATCACGATAAAGATTCACTCAAGAGTGCAGCAGCGGCTGTATTAGATATTGCATTAGATAAAGGATTTAAAAACTTACTTACTAAGCAAAAAGAAGACTGGGCAGAAATCTGGTCTATGGCAGACATTGTGATAGACGGTGATGTAAAAGCACAGCAGGGAATTCGATTTAATATATTTCAATTAAATCAAACCTATTTAGGTAAAGATGCACGTCTTAATATAGGGCCTAAAGGCTTTACCGGTGAGAAATATGGGGGTTCAACCTATTGGGATACAGAAGCATATTGCCTTCCTTTTTATATGGCAACAAAAGACCAGCAAGTTGCGCGTAACCTGTTAACCTACCGTTACCAGCATCTTGAAAAAGCGATAGAAAACGCACAAAAACTTGGCTTTAAAGATGGTGCGGCGCTGTATCCTATGGTAACTATGAACGGGGAAGAGTGTCATAATGAGTGGGAAATTACTTTTGAAGAGATACACCGTAACGGAGCTATGATTTTTGCAATAAGCAATTATGTACGCTACACAGGAGATTATAATTACATTCCAGAAAAAGGTCTAGAGGTAATTATCGCTGTAGCTCGTTTCTGGAAACAACGCGCTACATGGTCTGCTAAGAAAGAGCAGTTTGTGATACTAGGGGTTACCGGTCCTAACGAGTACGAGAATAATGTAAATAATAATTTTTATACAAATTACCTTGCGAAGTGGTGTCTAAAATATGCCGCAGAGCAGGTTAAAAAAGTGTCTAAAGAGTATAGCTCAGATTACAAAAGAATTGCAGAAAAGACAAGCGTATCTAATGAAGAGTTAAATACATGGACAGACGTTTCTGAAAAAATGTATTTACCCTTTTCAGAAGAAAATGGAATCTACCTACAACAAGATGGTTTCTTAGATAAAGAATTAGTTACCGTTGCAGATCTTTCAAAATCTGAACGGCCTATAAATCAAAAATGGAGTTGGGATCGTATTTTGAGATCACCTTATATCAAACAGGCAGACACATTACAAGGTTTTTATGTTTTTGAAGATCACTTTACGCAAGAGGAACTTAAAAAACACTTTGACTTCTACGAGCCTTTTACCGTTCATGAATCGTCACTAAGCCCTTGCGTACACGCGATACAAGCTGCAAAATTAGATCAGATGGACCAGGCTTATGAGTTTTATTTGAGAACCTCACGTCTTGATCTTGATGATTATAACAAAGAAGTGCACGAAGGTTTACATATTACCAGTATGGCCGGCACGTGGATGAGTGTTGTAGAAGGTTTTGGAGGTATGCGAATTAAGAATGACATGTTATCATTTGACCCTAAAATGCCCACTGCGTGGGACGGTTTTTCATTTAAATTAAATTTTAGAGGGCAGATTTTAAAAGTTGCGGTATCTAAAGGAAAGCAGATCTTTAGTTTAGATAAAGGTTCAGACTTAACGATATTACTTAACGGTAAAGAGGTTAAAGTAAGCTCAGGACAGCCCACTGAAGTTTAAAAATTAGAATTAATATATTAGAAAAACCCTGTAAATATTCAATTTACAGGGTTTTTTGTTAGATTTAAATTAAATTCTACTGATGAAAATAAACTCTCTAAATACAAGACCAAACTCTGAAGAAGGTAAACACAAAAAGCAAATCATTCCATTTAAAGAGTTGTTAGATGTTTTAAATGAAAGGGAGTTGCCGGAGTTTGTTATTCAATCTATAAATAAAGAAGTAGATCATATTAATAGGAAAGATTATTCAGATAAGCAATTGTATAGTTTATTGAGAACCTCTCAAGGGCATATATTAAAAGTAGTAAAGAAAGAAACCGGTATAGTTCCTAAAAATCATTACAGAAACCTCTGGCTTGCTCTGGGAATGTCGGTTTTTGGGATTCCCTTAGGTGTTGCTTTTGGAGCGGCTTTAGGAAATATGGGACTCTTAGGAATAGGCTTGCCTATAGGTATGGCCATAGGTATTGCTGTAGGTGTGCAAAAAGATAAAAAAGCCCAGGCCGAAGGAAAACAGTTAAATTTAGAAATTAAATAATAGGTTTACCTATTTTAAAAATAGCATTATGAGTGACCTATTAACGTATTGTATTTCGGTATTTACAGGCTTTTTTGCAATTATGAATCCGCTGTCTAATATTCCTATATTTTTATCCTTAACCGAGGGTGCCAGCAAAGCTGAAAAACAAAAGGTTAATAAAAAAGCAATTCTTGTTGCATTTATAATTATAGCAGTGTTTGTGGTGCTGGGTAAATTTATTTTTCAACTCTTTGGTATCACCATTCCTGCTTTTAAGATTACTGGTGGGTTACTTATTTTTTATGTAGGGTTTGATATGCTTCAGTCAAGAAAGTCTGGAGTTAAGCATTTAAAAGAGACTAATTTTGATGAGAATATTGCTGTGTCACCTTTAGCGATACCCATCCTTGCCGGGCCAGGGACTATAGTAACTGCAATGAATTTTACATCAAACGCAACCTATGTAAATATAGGGTTAGTGATTTTAATTTTTGGGTTAATGTGTGTCCTTACCTATATAACCTTTAGCTTAAGTGATTTTATTGCTGCTAAAATTGGAGATAATGTAATTTCAGTAATAGGTAAAATAATGGGGTTAATAATTGCTATTATAGGGACTACAATGGTTATTCAAGGTCTAAAACTAACGTTTGACTTTTTAAATTGAAGTTGTTAATAATTAGCCTCAAGATGATCTAGTTGAGCGTGTCTTTTCTTAAAGGCATATAGATATCAGCTTTCCAGTCTAATTCGTTGCCTCCCATATTGGGGTTATTAAAGAAAACTTCTAAGGGGTTTTGCTCTATGGAGATATTATTTCTTTTAGCATAGGCAATAAGTGCGTACCAGGCCCTGTCTGAAGTTATGTAGTTGCCATTATAAACCGCGTGAATTGCTTCGGTTTTTTGCAATTGTTTATATCTAATATCTTTCGCTTGCGGAAGGCTGTCAGATTTAATTATAGGAAAACAGAAATTATACGATATGCTGTCTGTTTTAATATCCCAATTTGTAATTTCTACAAATGGAGGTCCATTAAAAGCTACATTATTCGCGGCAAGAATATCTCCTATATAACCATAATTCTGCATCATTCCTTTTGCCTTTTCTATTTGTAAACCTTCTAACTTAACGTAAGCACAATACGTAGCCGGTGTGCTCTCAATACCCGTAATATTAATTTTTAATTCACTAAGATGCTTTTTTAAAATTGTATAAAATGCATTTATATCTTTTGCGCTTTTTTTTTCAAAGTCTGTATCTGCAAATGGGATGGTGAGTTTATTATAAATACTATTATCGAGATCTTTTACACCTACACTAACCTTAGTTGTAGAATCATTAACTGCATAAAACCGATAAGTATAATTTATGGTAGACCCTTCAATAGATCGCTGCTGTACAAGCGCATCAAAGTTGTATTGAGCAATTATTTTGCTGTTTTCTAAACTTAAATCCCAGGCTTTGACAGATTGTATGACTGTACCCGGCGTTGTTTTAACTTTAAAGCTAATCGTAAAATCGCTGGGTTTTAGAAATAAATACCAACCTAAAGCTACTAGTAATAAAGTAGTAACTACAAAAATCACTTTTTTCATAAACTAGTTTGAGGCTTGAGCGGTATTTGCTTTTAGATCTAATTTCCCAACGATGTAACGGCCTACTTCGCGACCCTGTTTGAGACCTTCGTCAATAGCTGCTCTATAATGAATACCTCCATAAAGTCTGCTTAAAGCAGCTTCGCTAGATGCAGATCTAAATGATTTAAAACTGCGCACTGGTAAACCGTAAGGGGTTTCTGTATCATCGTCAAAGCTAAAATCGTCACCATAAATTTCGGTTAGAACTTCTGCTGCTGCACCAGATACAACAGAGTGACCACTACTGTACTCTGGGAAAGGTGGCGTTTGTAATACCGGAGCCCAGCCATCATCAATGTATTGATTAATTAATGTTTCAGGACGTATAAGGTTACTTCTGTACTTCTCGTCCCAGCAGCTTATAAAGCCATCAAAGAGTGCAATAGAAGTCTTTGTATAAGCGTAAACGGTTTCCATCAAATCGGCTTCCATTTTTTTAGTTGCGATTTTTACAATCCCGATCCAATGACCGCCGGGAGTGATTTTTTTAGTTGCAAACATGAGATGTCCTTTGTGCGTAGATACGTATGGGTTACAATCCCAAAATTGCGCAATCGCCATTTTTTCTGAAGCATCACCTTCTTCAGTCATCGCATTACGCACATCATATACTTCAATGAGTTGTTTGTAGAACTCAGAATCTTTTTCCATAGAAAATTCTGGTGGTGGAATGGGCTTAAATTGAGATGCAGAATCAATAACAAAGGTTCTAATTTTCATCCAGTGAGGTTCTATACCATCCATATAGGCGGGAGGAGTAGGTTGCCAGCGAGAAGGATTATCAGGATTTACCGAAAATTTTGGCATAGTTCGGGTTTGCTTATAATTATCCCCATCCATCCAGGCTTTAATATGATTTGTAACCTTAAGCGCATAGGCTTTAGAAGCAGCAAGCTCTGTAGGATTTTGATCCTCCCATTTAATATAGAGACTGTCTCTTATATCTGTAATTCGCTCTTCAGAAAAAATCAAGGTTTTAGCGATTTCCATTTGAGCGATAAGTGCTGCTAAATCATAATTTACAACAGCTGCAGAATCTGGTTTAGGCGTCTCAGGCAAATCTTTAAGTTTTCCTGCCAGCGATGTATATTCTGTGCTACTCTGAGCAAGAATTTCGTAAGCCGCAATATTAGAATAGGCGTAAATACGACTAGCTACAGGAGGTGAGAAAATATCGTGAATGATAACTTCAGTTACTTTCTCTACCGCATCATTATAATCGTCAGGAGTGATAACGATATGTTTCTCTTCACTTGTACAGGACAATAATACTAGCAACGAAAAAAATAGGAGTATAGATTTTTTAAACATAGTCAAAAGCTAATTTTTGGTTGTTTGGCTTAATTGATACAGTTGTGTTTTGCCATTATTAGGAGTAGCGATAAGATACTTTTTAGTGTTAAAAGAGATTATATTAAGCTGTCTAATTGATTTTTGAGCAAAATCTAATCCTAGTTTATCCCCATAATATATGGTATTACTATCCTTAATTAAAGCACCGGTAAAACTGTCTAATCTACCGTGAAAGGGTTGTACTCCAAAATAATTTCCGGCAGCAAGTAACTCATCTTTACCATCATTATCGAAATCGAATTTACAAAAAGTCATTACAGGAGCAACCTGAAAATCTCTATTAAAAGGCACAAATGTGAATGTGCCCAAATCGTTGCGTAAATACCCCGATTTTAATGTACTTACTTTTAATTTTTTGCTGGTATTAAGTTGATCTTCATCAAGAATTTGCTCTATTGTCTGGCCCGCAAAGCTCTTATATGTGCTGTACTTTTTACGCAGACTAACCACCTGAGAAGCAAGTGCATCTAAGCCCAATAAGGGATAATAATTTTTATTTTTTTCTGTAACTACAATCGTTTCAGTTTGACCATTTTTATCAAAATCATTGTAGTACATAATCATAGGATATTCTGATGAGGCTTTAAATTTGCTGTTTTCGCCCCAGTTACCCAGTACATAATCCATATCGCCATCGTTGTCTATATCAAAAGCGATTATACTTTGCCAAAGACCTTCTAAGTCTCCTTTAGTGTTACTAACAGGGCTAAATTTATTGTTTTTATTTTTCAGAAAAACAGGAGCCATCCATTCGCCGGTTACAATAAGGTCTTGTTTATTATCACCGTCAAAATCATCCCAAATAGCTGCAGTTACCATTCCCAGTTCTTTAAATTCTTGCGCTATGCGGAAAACTCCTTTATCATTTTCAAGTAGGTAGGAAGAAGGTAATTTGCCAAAGCTACCGGTAACACCTTGCGAACCTACAAAAACATCTAGATCACCATCTTGATCATAATCATGTACAGCAAGAACCGATGTGTTTTCAAATAGCTGAGGTAAAGAGCCTGTTTGAAAATCAACACTATTATTTAAATATAAAGCATCTAGTAGTGGTTTGGCTTTATTAGAAAAATCGCCGCCACTGGTGCCCGTGAACAAGTCTTTTTTACCATTTTTATTAAAATCTGCAATAACGGCAACCACTTCTTCGTGTATAGAATCTTTTTTAATACGGGGGTAACCTGTATTCACAAAAGAAGAATCTTGCTGAAGATATACTTGTGAAGGGATAAATTTAGAACCGCCAAAGAAAATGTCATCTTTACCATCACCATTAAGGTCTCCTACAGCTACTGCAGGGCCGCGATCTCCCAGTTGGTATGGTATTAATTTCTCACGATCAAAATCTGAATATGCATCTTCCCTATGTGTAAAATCAAGGCCTATGCTATCTGTCACTGCTTTAAATAGCGGTGTACTTTTTTTAATGAGTGAGCTGTAGTTGAATGCAATTGCATTTTTAGGCTTTATAACTATGGTTTGATTTGCTTCAATATTAGTGAGAACCTGAGTTGTGCGATCTGGCCAGATTACCCGTAAAGAATCAACCTTGTTAATATCGTTTAAACCAAAGTGAATTAAAGGTTCTGAAGATGCCTGAAACCCCCTCACTGTGTACAGTTCTTTATATTGTTTTATCCCGCCAGCATACGCATAAACTTTTGCGCCTATTGCAAAGTTGTTTTGAGCAAGGCTCTGGAGCTTAATTTTTAAATAGTTTGCTTTGGAATTAGTCTGATTTATGTACAGCGTGGGTGACGCATTAATATTGTTTGTGATGAGGTCAATATCGCCATCATTATCTAAATCACCATAGGCAGTTGCTCCTGATGCTAACGTATCATTTACAATCCAGCTAGAAGAACGGTCTTTAAAATATAAATCTGCCGAACCTTCAAACACATAATTGTGTGTTTTTCCGCTTGGCATTTTTTTAAGTGCTTTTTGATCTATGAGTGCAGTGTTGCTAATTTTATTTTGAATCTGATCACTAGAGACAAACTTGATATAGTCAAGATCATTAGGGCGTTTAGGTATTCCGTTAGATATAAATAAATCTTGTTGCATATCTTGGTTATAATCGCCAAAAAGTGCACTCCAGCTCCAGTCTGTTGCGGCAATACCACTTAATAACCCTGATTCTTGATACGCACCGCCTTCTCGGTTTATATAAAGCATATTGCGTGTGAACTGGTAGTGATAACCATATTTATCTGTGCGTAAGCGCTGGGTTTGTATGTTGTCGTCACCCTCAGAAGATTTTAGGACGTTCTCATCTTCAGGCAGCATATCTAATGATATAAGATCTGGCCATCCATCGTGATTTAAATCTGCAACATCACTACCCATAGAAAATCTACTGGTATGCCCAAAGTGATTTTTTAAATCTTCGGTAAACGTGCCGTCTCCATTGTTGAGGTAGTAATAATCATCCTCGTGAAAATCGTTTCCTATATAAATATCAGGGTAACCATCAAGGTTAAAATCTGAAATTGCAATACCAAGTCCGTAGCTATTTATACCTCCATAAATTCCCGCTTCTTCACTCACATCTGTAAAGTGATCGCCGTCATTCCGCATTAATTTATCACCGGTTTGTGCATTGCGTTCATAACGTAATTCGGCTTTACCAAAAGAATTTTGTGTATGCACAGCGTGATTTAAAATATAGATATCTAAATCACCATCTAAGTCATAATCTAAAAATGCAGCCGATGAAGAAAATGTATCTACATCAAGACCATATGCCTCAGCCATTTCTGTAAACGTATTATCGCCGTTATTAATGAAAAGTTCGTTATGCCCGTTTAGGCCATTAAGTCCTACAACTGCACAAACATAAATATCGAGAAAGCCGTCACCGTTTACATCTCCCATCACTGAAGCCGTATTCCAGTCGCTGTTGCCGGCTACACCTGCCGTTTCGGTAATATTTTCAAACTGTAAATTCCCTTTATTTAAGTACAGCTCATTTTTTACCTGATTTCCCGAAAAATAAATATCCTGTAAGCCGTCATTATTGATATCGCCCACTGCGACACCACCCCCATTATAGAAATAGAGGTAGTCGAGAATATTCATATCCTCGGTAGCAGTTAATGTATTTTTAAAGGTAATTCCTGCTTTTATAACATCGGGATTGGTGAATAATTCCGGGTCTTTTGAACACGAAATTAAAACAGGAATTAGTAAAAGTGCCTGAATGTATTTATTCATCTAATTTAAAGATCTTTGGTTTATCATTATTAATGGCCGCAACAATATAGGTGCTTCCGGTTTTGTCTTTAAATTTTGCAAGGTGTTTCACTTCCCCTTTTATAAAAAAGCCACTGTTATTATAATTTTGCCAATTATAATTAGTGTTTCCAGCATTGAGAAGTACACTACCATAATTAGCATCTAACTGCGAGTATTGAGGTTTAAACTCAAAATTGTTACCGGCCATAATTAAATCTGCCAGGCCATCCTTATTAAGATCTGCAGTGATGATGTCACAAACGCAAGATAATTGTACCTGATAGGGTAGTGGCTTGAGGGTAAAATTACCTTTACCATCATTTACTGCCATCATAGATTGTGAATAAGAAACCGTCTTTTTAATCGCATTCTGAAGACTTTCCGCAGAAAAAATACCGTCTATAGACCGCTTTGCATAATCTGAAGCTTTAAGGTTTTGCTTTTTAAGCGAACTCATTTGTGCTGTAATTTCTTTTTTCTGATGTATGGGATAGTCTTTTCCATTTTTCCGAATCGTTGTGATCTGCTCTATGGTACCATTATTATCAAAATCATTAATATACATCACTAACGGATTTTCTACTGTAGGTAGATAATGTAGATTCTGACCTTCATTACCTATAATAAGATCTATATCTCCATCATTATCAATATCTGCGGCTGCAATTGTGTTCCACCAGCCCATATTATTACTCAGTTCATTTTTAGCTTTTGAGAGGCGTTTTCCTGAATTTTTAAAAATGATAGGGCTTCCCCATTCTGAAACCGTTATCAGGTCTTTTTTAGAGTCACCATCTACATCAAGCCAGATAGCGGCAGTTATCATACCTGCGTCTTTAGTGTCGTATGCAAGGCGTTCTGTAGCATTTACAAACTTGCCGTTACCGGTGTTTTCTAAAAACAAATGTGTAGGATCTATGCCATAAACACCCACAACACTGCGAGACCCTATAAATACATCAATATCACCGTCGCCGTCAAAATCTTCTGGAGCTACAACACTCATATTTTGAAAGGCTGAAGGTAATTCTTCTGGAGATTTAGTAAAATTCCCCTTGCCATCGTTGAGGTAAAGTCTGGGCTTAAAGACCTCTTTTCTGCCCACTTCATTACCTCCTGAAGCTACTAGTAAATCTTGATCGCCATCGCCATCTGCATCAAAAAAGCTTGCTGCGGTATCTTCATAAAAATCATCTAAATCAAAAACCGGCTGATTTTTTGCAACTAGTTTCCCTTTACCTTGGTGTAAGTAAAGTGTTCCTGCTTGACCTTTAGGACCGCCAATATAAATGTCGTCATTGCCATCACCGTTGACGTCACCTACGGCAAGTGCAGGACCTTCTTCAGACAGTTTTTTAGATATCATACCCTCATAATCAAAATCATTATAAGCGTTTTCTGGCGAACTGTTTAAGTTACTCGTGGTAAGTTCTGTAAGTAAAGTTCTCGTTTTCTTTATTTTCTGAGGAATAAATGTCTCTAAAGCTTCTGCCTGATCAAGTTCTAAAGTTTGATCTGCTTTTAATGCTGTAAAAAGTTGGGTTTTATCGTTGGGCCATAATACGCGCATAGAATCTACGACCGTCGCATCACCAAGGCCTATAGTCATTGGGTATTCCATAGAAGATTGAAAACCACGTACAGGATATAATTCCTGAAAGATAATCTGATCGTTAATATACAGTTTTACTGAAGCCCCTACCGCAAACGGATTTTTGACGCCACCTTTAAATTTTACTTTTAGGAAGTGATTTTTTGTTTCCTTTTCTGCATTATTTCGAAAAACAAACGACTTCATATTTACATTGTTAACTACAAGATCAAGATCGCCGTCATTATCTAAGTCTGCATATGCGCTACCATTAGACATACTTAAAGTGTCTAATCCCCATTCTTTAGCAGCATTTTCAAAGGTTAAATCTTTCTTATTGCGATATGCGTAATTAGAAAGTGGTTTTTTAGGCATTTTATTAATTATAGAATCTATTGCCTGTCGCTTACCAGTTAGCGCCATATCCTGAATAATTTCGTCTGCAAAAAAGTCAACAAAATCAAGGTCTGTTAAGTCGTGGTTAATCCCATTAGTCACATAAATATCTCTGTAGCCATCATTATCTAAATCAACTAATAATCCTGCCCAGCTCCAGTCTGTGGCATCTACACCACTGTAATAGGCTATTTCTGAGAACGATCCATTTCCATTATTAACCTGTAGTGTGTTTTGTATAAATTGCTGGTAAAAGTCTTTACCCTGCTTTAGTTTGTAAACGTTGTAACTGTCAAATTCCATAACAGATTTGACGCGTTCTTCAGGTTCTGGCAGCATATCTGTAATAAATATATCCTGCAACCCATCGTTATTTATATCTGCCATATCAACGCCCATTGCAGAAAGCGAGAGGTGAGATGTCCAGTTTTTTATTTCTTCTTTAAAAGTGCCATCTTTTTGATTTATATATAGATAATCACGCTCATAAAAATCATTAGAAATATAGATGTCTGGCCATAAATCATTGTTGATGTCGGTTATCATAACCCCTAGTCCAAAACCTATAAGACTACCATAAATACCAGCTTCTTCACTCACATTTGTAAAAGTGTCACCATCGTTACGCATTAATAAATCTCCTACCCCTTTGAAGATGTCAGGGACATTTTCCCAGTCTTCGGCGCGAGTATCTCTTTGCTCTGCAAAACCTAAACCGCTCACGGGCACGTTACTATTATTTAATATATAGACATCAAGATCGCCATCTTTATCATAATCAAAAAAACTGGCCTGCGTAGAAAAACCCGATTTTGCCAGATTGTATTGTGTTGCTTTTTCTGTAAATGTTAAATCACCATTATTTATATAAAGATCATTATCGTGGTTATCACCCTTCATATTACCTGCATTACTCACATAAATATCGAGTAAGCCATCACCATTAACATCTGCCATTACTACACCTGTAGACCATGGCTTATTACCACCCACTCCAGCCTTTTCTGTAATGTCTTCAAATTTAAAATCACCTTTATTCAAGAATAATTTATTCTCCCCCATGTTTGCACTCATGTAAATATCTGCAAGACCATCATTATTGATGTCACCTATAGCAACACCACCACCATTATAAAAGTTACGGTATTTAAAAATATTGAAGTTTTTACTGTTTGTTATGGTGTTAGTAAAATCTAAACCAGTTTCAGAAGGATCTAAAAGACTAAATAATTTAGGGGTTTCAGGAAGTGTTTCTTCGTTCTCAGATTTATTTTTTTCGCAAGAGATAATCAGCAAACTAAGACTTAGTATATAAAGGGTTTTTAAAAATCTCATTTAGTTTTCTTTTCTTAAAAATAGTGGGGTTTCATTATTTCTGCCTATTATATAAAATAAACTGTCCTTTATTTTAATAGGTGTGATACTGCGAGAGGCACCTTTGATATTAACATTGTGCTGTGTTGTATGATTAAAAGAACCTTGACCGTTGTTGAGTAAGAATATTCCGTGAGAAGCATCTTGTCTACCCAATTGAGTGCTTATCTCACTGTCGTTTCCTAACAATAAAATATCTTTAAAACCATCGTCATTAAAGTCATCTGTAAAGATTGCTTTAGTGCTTGATATTTGCGCCATAAAAGGTAATTTATGTACTTTAAACATCACATTTCCTGTATTCTCAAAATAGGAAGTTTCTAGCATAAAGACCTTTTTTTTATCGGCTTTTTTTAATTGTTTTTCTGAAAATAAATCTTGAACACGTGCTTCTGCAAAGGCATGATAGCTAAGAAATTTCTTATTGAGTGATGGTATTTGTTTTACGATCTCATCTTTAGTCGACAGTATTGTTTCAGTATCCTTATAAAAATAGGTCGTTACCGGGTCTATCTTACCATTAGCATCAAAATCATAACGGTATAAATTTAAAGGTTTTTCTGTGGAAGCTGTAAGCCTTGTATTAAGTCCCCAATTCCCTGCAATAAAGTCAAGGTCACCATCATTATCAAAATCTTCAGCAATAATCGCATTCCATAAACCATTTGTTGAATCAAGGCTCGAACTTTTCTGAAGGGTTAATTTTTTTCCATTATTTAGAAAAATCTGAATAGGCATCCAGTGGCCACAAACTATAGCGTCTTTATAACCATTACCGTCAATGTCTGCCCAAATAAGGTCTTTTACATTTCCGGTTTTTGAGAATTCAGGCGCTAAGCTATCAGTGACATTTTTAAAATTGCCTTTACCGTCATTCATAAATAGGTAACTACTTGGTGTTGCACCAAACTCATGTGGAACTAAATCACTAGTGATTGCAAAATCGTGATCTCCATCATTGTCAAAATCTACAGGACTTATTTTAGAAGCATTAATGTAAAGACCATCAAATTTATTTTCGCTTAAAATATAACCATTATCAGAATTTAAGTAAAGTCTGGGAGTTAGCGGTTTTCCTGTGATAAATTCGTTTCCACCACTGGCGATAAGTATATCTGTTAAGCCATCATTATTTACATCAAATAAGGCTACAGCCGTATCTTCGTGTATTGCATCTTTTGCGGCTTCGGGTAGCTTTTTTTTGACAAAGTCACCCTTTTTATTCTGAAAATACAATTTTGTTTCCTGTCCTTTAGCACCTAAAATAATGAGATCTTCAAGACCGTCGTTATTTAAATCTGCTGCTTTTACCTGTGGGCCGGTGTTTGTATTAGCATACGGTATCAAAGCGTCACGGCTAAACTCTATAGAGCTACCATCTTTATGAACAAAATCTATTTTTGATGCTACATTGACTAGTTGAATTTCAGATTGAAAAGGATCTGTTGATGTAAGTTTACTAATTGCATCTTCCTCTTTTAGTAGTATGTTTTCCTTAATCTGAATATTTTTTAGTTTTTGAACTTTACCTGAAGGCCACACTAATTGAAGCGAGTCTATACTTTCTGAATTTCCCAGGCCTACAAAAACTGATGGCGGTACTGCAGACATAAAACCGCGTGTTGTATAATTTTCAAATACCTGCATCATACCATTTACGAAGATGGTTATTTTAGCACCTATTCCAAATGTGTTTTCTTTACTACCTTTAAATCTAATAGTGATTCCTTTTTGTTTTTCTTTAGATTGAGCGGTGTTATTTTCTAAAATGTAAGTTGCTTCATTAATGTTATTTACTACAATATCGAGATCACCATCATTATCTAAATCTGCATAAGAGGCACCATTGCTAAAAGATGGTTTTGATGAAGTCCATTGTTTAGTGACATCTTCAAAAGAAAGACCTCCCATATTTTTATAGGCATAGTTTGAGACGTGAGTTTTAGGGACTTTTTTGATGAATTCCATTTCCCTTTCGGTCATATTTTTCCCCAGACGTTTTTGAATGGCGTCATTCGAAATAAAATTCACAAAATCCATATCATTAGTAGCGCCCAAAATTCCGTTAGCGATATAAATGTCTTTATATCCATCATTATCAAAGTCTGCAATTAGCGGACTCCAGGACCATTCTGTTGCAGCGATGCCGCTCTGAAAAGCAATTTCTGAAAAGCGATTATTACCTAGGTTTAGTTGTAATGCATTTTGCATAAACTCATAATCGTACCCATTTCTAAGCTGATTCTGATAAATAGGGTAGGCGTACTCATTACCAGACGCTTTTAAGACCTCAAGTTTTTCAGGAAGCATATCTAGACTTAGAATATCTGAAAGACCGTCGTTGTTGATGTCTGTCATATCAGAACCCATTGAAAAATGGGAGGTATGTCCAAGAATTTTTGAAGCGGTATTTTCCTCTTTAAAAGTGCCATTTTTTTGATTTATATAGAGGTAATCATTTTCAAAAAAATCATTGGAAATATATAAATCGGGATATCCATCATTATTCAAGTCGCTTACAGAAATACCTAATCCATATCCTATTTTGCTTGATAAGATACCTGCTTGTTCTGTATAGTTTAAGTAGTTGCCATTGTTATTTATATAAAAACGATCGCCATTAATACTATCAGGAATACTGCGTATGGCCGCGCGACCGTAACTCGAGTTTGGGTGAACCGAATGATTGAGTAGGTAAAGGTCGAGATCTCCGTCTAGATCATAATCAAAAAAAGAAGCTTGCGTAGAAAGTCCTGTAAAATTTAAACCGTACTCAGTAGATTTTTCTAAAAATGATGGAATTCCATCTTTTGAACCCTGGTTTATAAATAGTTTGTTATGTCCTTTTAGATTGAGGTGGCCACTAACAGTAGAAACATAAATATCTAAAAGGCCGTCATAATTAATGTCTACAGTGGTTACACCGGTATTCCATGTGTTCTCCAGATTTATTCCGGCTTCTGTAGAAATGTCTTTAAAAGTGAGATTTCCTGTGTTGAGATACAGCTTATCTGCAACTTGATTTCCTGTAAAATAAAGGTCTAATAAACCGTCGTTGTTGAAATCTGCAATAGCGGTCCCAGCACCATTATAGAAGTACAGGTAATTCAAAATATTAAGTTCTGGAGTACTTTTAATTTCATTTTTAAATAAAACACCAGAATTTGTCACTTGTGATAATTTGTAGATCTCATTTTTTTGTTTGCATGAGCAAACTAAAGTGAAGAGTACGATTACAAAAAGGATGTTTAATCGTGGCATAAAATGAAGTCCTACAGTTTATGGGAAAATTACTAATTTAAAAGAGAGGATCATTTTGTGATCCTCTCTTTTAAATTAGGCTAAAAATAAATGGGTTTTAGTAACCCGGGTTTTGAACTAAATTAGGATTTGATAACAGTGCGATTTCCGGTATAGGAAATAAGTTTTTATTAGGATCACCGGTTACTTCTTTAAGACTCCAAGGAGCAGTAAATTGATCAAAACGAACAAGGTCATTTCTTCTCCACGTTTCAATAAACAATTCTCTTGCACGCTCATCTAATAATGATGTTGCATCTAAACTTGTTAAAGCAGGAGTATTATCTCTGTTTGCTCTTAAGTTATTAACCATCGTTAAAGCTTCAGCAGTTTGTCCTTTTCTAAACATTGCTTCTGCTTTCATCAAATAGGCATCTGCATATCTAAAGAAGATCTGGTGTCTTCTAAAAGATTCAATTAAAGGGCTTGTATCATCACCTGTATCTGGGATAGGATCGTATGGGTGATACTTTAGCAAACGTATACCTTGTATTTCTGTGTTACCTACAAGAGCTGGGATTTCTTTAGTGAAAGAAAGTGGTCCGCCCTGTCTGTTTTTAAGCATTGTTCCATCTGCATTATATTGCTGGCCTATTAAGAAGCCATATCCTATTCCTAGATTTAAGTCATTAGCATTAGTGTTATCCCAAACAATACCACGACGCTCTTCCTGACCGTCGCCAGCGAAATTTGTATTAGGATCTCCTTCAAATTTGTCATAGAATTCTGCCAGTGTAGAGAAACCATTCCAACCACCACCTGTATTATCTGGAGCATTTTGACTGTAGTGTAAAGAATTCCATATTCTTGCAGCTACTTCACTTCTTAAAAAGAAAATAGTCTCTGTGTCTTCTGTAGGTTCAAAAATCTCAAAATAACTTCTTGTAGATTCTACAGCAAAACCACTAGCTGTAATTGCGTCAACAGCAGCAATTACGGCATCCATATCTGCAGGGTCAAATGTTCCTGTACCATTGTAGATTGCAGCGTTGAGGTGCAGTTTTGCCTTTAGGAATTGCGCAGCTTCTTTAGTCGCTTTAACAGTCTTAGTTAGATCTGGTCCTGTTGATGGAAGATCTGCCATAGCTTCAGTAAGATCTTGCATTACAAACTCATAAGCCTCAACACGAGATAATACTCTAGGATTTACTTTAGGCCCTTCTGTAACTTCTCTAAAAGGTACAGAACCATAAAAATCCATAACAAAGAACATGTTATAAGCTCTTAAGAATTTTGCTTCAGCAACTATCGCCGCTGATGGATTACTTTCTATAATTTCTGTAGCTCTAAAAACATTTTGATTTAATGTGTTCCAAGAGTTTAATACAAAAATATGGGCAGCATTCCAGGTGTGAGTGTGCAGCTGTCTCCATACCCCATTATCACCCCAGTCTGTTCCTCGAGTAGGAACTAAAAGTTCGTCTGTGGTAACTTCATTAAGAGCATAAATGTTATCCTGCCCTTGAAAATCCCCGCCTACTTTATTGTATAGGTCACTTAACGAAGATGCGGGATCAGCAAGAGGGGTAAATGTAAAATCTCCTGTGTCTTCACTAATAATAGAGTCTGTCTCGTCTATTTCTAAATCTGTACACGATACCATAGCAACCATTATAAATGCTGATAGGGTAAAGGGTTTAATTAAAGTTTTTATTTTCATATCAATTTTTTTTAAAAAGTTAAGTTTACTCCTAAGCTATAGATACGTGGTCTAGGGAAAGACGAGTAATCAATACCAGCAATAGGTAAACCATTTAATAAATCTCCACCACCAGGTACTACACTTACTTCAGGATCTAAACCACTGTAGCTTGTAAGTACAAATAAGTTTTGACCAGTAAGACTAAAACGCATAGTCTTAAAGAAACCTACATCTTCCATAGGTACGTTGTAAGCGATAGATGCAGTTTGTAATCTTAAGAAATCACCTTTCTCTAAGAATCTAGTAGAAACTGATGCTTCAGCAAATCTTCCTTCTACACCAGCTAAGTCAATTACATCTTCAGTTACGTTATTTCCGCTTCCAATTGCTCCTCCTGTAAAGAATGCATTTGCAGTGTTGTTGTAAATGTAATTTCCGGCTTGCCCATTAAAGTATAAAGAAGCACTCCAGTTTTTATAATTTGCAGAGGTAGATATACCACCTGTAATGTCTGGTAAAGCACTTTTACCTACAAACTTTTGATTATCTACACCACCTTCAAATGTTGGGTTTCCACTTTCGTCAAATCCAATAAATTCTCTTAAGTAAAATGAATAAATAGGGCGACCCGTCTCAAGTCTTTGTGCAAAAGCACCTGTTAAACCAGCACCACGAATGGTACCTGCAGCAAGTCTTCCATTAAAATCCTGAATCTCATTTTTATTGTATGCCAGATTTACACCTATTGTCCAGCTGAAATCATCTCCTTGAAGAATATCATAATTCAAAGCCGCTTCTAAACCAGTATTTAATACAATAGCATCGATATTTTGGAAAAAGAAAGGTTGTGGCGAAGGCTGAGCAGCATTAATATTTAAAAGTAAATCGCGAGTCTCTTTACGATACACATCAAAACTACCATTAAAGCGATCGTTACCTAGACCGAAGTCTAAACCTACAGCATATTGTGTAGTTTCTTCCCATTTCAAGTCTGGATTAGGGAATGATACGGTAGTGATACCAGGAATGTTTATCGCACCATCGTCATTTATACCACCACCAGAGTAACGTTGTCTTTGCACAAACTGGCCGTAGCCTAAACCATCCTGGTTACCTGTAATACCATAACTTAATCTCAATTTAAGCGTAGAGAACGTGTCTCCTGCAAAATCTTCGTTGTTAATCTTCCAGGCAAAAGCAGCAGATGGGAATATACCGTATTTGTTGTTTTTACCAAATTTAGAAGAACCATCAGCTCTTACAGTAGCAGTAAATAAGTATTTATCTGCAAGAGTATAATTAACACGAGCAAAATAAGATTGTAATTCATCTGTATTATCAAATGTATCTGCGAATACAGACCTTAAAGCTAAGTTAGATACATCACCTAAATTCTCTCCTGATGGAGCAGGAAATAATCTATTTACAAATAATCCTGTTCCGCCAGAATAACCATATTGTTGATATCCTCCTGTAATTAGTGATTCTAAGCGTGAAGCAGCAGAATTAAGATCGTCTGCCATTTGATCTAGATTAGTTGATTGATAGCCAAAACCTTCAATGTTTCTACCAGACACTTGAAATTCTTGATATGAAAAACCTACAAGTGCATCAAGATTTGAATTGTCAAAAGCCTTTTTGTAGTTAAGAGTTACTTCAAAAAGTTGATTATTGTTTTCAAGATCATTCAATGCACCTCTACCATTTCCACCGGCTCCACGAGCTACGTTAAATGAATTTGCATTAATAGAACCATTTCTTGTTGATTCTGCTTTGTCATATCCAAAAGTTGCCTTTGCAGAAAATGCATCTGTAATATCATATGCTGCAGACAGGTTTACTAAGAAACGATCTGTTTCAGACTGACTTTGAAAGTTTTGAATTAAGTTTAAAGGGTTAATTCTATCTCCAGGATTAAATGTAGGATCTGCAGGCCAAGTTGGGTTTGCAGAATATGAAGCTCCTAAAAGGTCACCAGTAGAACCTGCACTACCACTTAATGGTGGTGACTCATCATTTACGCGAGATAAAGTACTCTGTAATGTAAGCAACAATTTATCATCAAAAAGACGCTGAGAAGCGTTTAATCTTCCTACGATACGCTCTTGAGATGATTTTTGAATTACACCTTCTTGATTTCCATAGTTGAAAGTTGCTCTTACATTTCCAGAACCGTAGTTTTGAGAATAAGCAACGTTTGTGTTTGTAGAAATTGCAGTGCGTAAAGCTAGTGATTGCCAATCTGTATTGTTTCCAAAATCTGTAGCCGAACCACCAAAAGCAGCCACTGTACTTAGAAATTGTTGACGATCTAATAAGTCATATTCATTTGCAGCATTTGCTACACTCACTTCAGATGAGACTTCAAAAGTACCACCGCTTGCACCGCCGCGACCACTCTTAGTAGTAATAATTACTACACCGTTTGCGCCACGAGACCCATATATAGCAGTAGAAGAAGCATCTTTAAGAATACTTATACTTTCAATATCATTAGGGTTTAAGAAACTTAATGGGTTTTTAGCAGAACTCGTTCCTACTCCAATGTTAGATCCTTCTGCCGAAGTATCTCCAGATGGAAGTGGAACACCATCAACCACAAATAAAGGGTTATTGTTAGAACGTACAGAAGAAGTACCTCGAATACGTATTGCAACTCCTGATCCAGGTTCACCACTACCAGATGCTATTTGCACACCAGCAGTTTTACCTTGTATAAGTTGTTCTGGTGATGAGATAACACCCTTCTGAAAATCTTCAGAAGTTACTGATGCAACAGATCCTGTAGCATCTTTTACAGTGGTAGATCCATAACCTATAACGACAACTTCCTCAAGTGCCGCTGCATCTTCATCTAAAGTTACATTAATAGTAGATTTACCATTCACAGCAACTTCTTTAGCTGAAAAGCCAACGTAACTAAATACTAAGGTACTCCCTGCTGCTACATTATTTATGGTATAGTTACCGTCAAAGTCGGTAGTTGTACCATTTGTTGTTCCCTTTACAAGAACGTTAGCCCCGGGGAGCGGGCCATTTGCTTCAGATACTGTTCCCGATACCGTTTGTGCTTGTGCCATACCTGCCAGTAATAGCGAAGCGCAAAAGAGCATACTTTTAAGTATAAATTGCTTCATAAAATTAATTTTAAATTGTTTTAGTTTTTAAAAGATTCTGGTTGTTAAATTTATACAAAAAAATGAATAATAGCGGCTACTACAACGTTTAAGTTGCGAAATCGATGTAGTAAAAAAGCACGTATTTTATACGCTTATTCGCAATGTATTGCTGATTAATTAATAAATCGATTATTTTTTGATCTAAAATTATCAATAATGCAAAGCATATGAACAAACAGCTTGATAGTTACATTGTATTCTTTAGGTTTTAAATTAATGAAAATTCTAAAAATTTAATAACATTTAACATGCTTTTCGATAATTTAAAATCAATATTTAGGTGAAAAACGTCAAATAATTCACTTTAACAAGGTTAAATTAAGTTAAACAGCTGTATTTAATGGTGCTAAATCGATTAAGTGTTTGATTATAAAAAGTTAGATTTTCTAATTTAAATGATCACCTTATTTTTTACACGTGTATCTTTGCAACTATGACTTATGATGCCATTATAATAGGGGGAGGTGCTGCCGGTTTTTTTACGGCTATTAACCTTGCCAAGTTAAATTCTAACCTAAACATTCTAATTGTTGAAAGAGGTGCTCAGGTTCTTGAAAAAGTTAAAATTTCGGGTGGTGGGAGATGTAATGTCACGCATTCTATATTTGAACCCAGGCCTTTAACAGATAACTATCCCAGAGGTAAAAGAGAATTATTAGGGCCATTTCATACTTTTTTAACGGGAGATACGATGGCCTGGTTTGAGGAACGAGGCGTATCACTCAAGATTGAAGATGATGGAAGAATTTTCCCCACCAGTGATAGCTCGCAGACTATAATAGATTGTTTTTTAAAGGAGGCCGAAACCTTCGGTATAACTATTAAAACCAAATGTCCCATAGTAGATATCGGGCAGATTGAAGGTCAATGGCAGGTAAAAGGTAAAACCGAAAAATTCATATCAAAGTCTGTTGTATTAGCTACCGGAAGCAATCCTAAAATGTTGAATGTTATAGAGCGTAAAGGGGTTAAAGTTATATCTGCCGTGCCTTCTCTTTTTACATTTAATATTAAAGATAAGCGTATAGAATCACTTGCCGGCTTATCTACTCCAGCAAAGGTTAGTTTATTAGATAGAACTAAGAAGCCTATTAAATTATCAAGTACTTCTGACGTAGATTTGTCTTATAGCGAAGGTCCTGTTCTGATAACGCATTGGGGTATGAGCGGCCCGGGAATTTTGAAACTCTCAGCCTGGGGAGCACGAGTTTTAAATGAACTGGAATATGATTTCTTTATATGTGTTAACTGGCTTCCAAAATTAGAATCTGAAGAACTGAAAGAACAGTTGGCAGATATTAAAATTAAGTTAGCAAAGCAGACAATTACAAAATGGTCCCCATTTGATCTACCCAAAAGATTATGGCAAAGTCTAGTTGAAGCTTCAGCTATACAGCCCGATAAAAAATGGGCCGATGCTACTAAAAATGATTTTCAGAATTTAGAACGTCAACTGCTTGAAAGTATTTTCCAGGTAAATGGGAAAAGTACTTTTAAAGAGGAGTTTGTGACTGCAGGAGGTGTCAATTTAAAAGAAATAGATTTTAAAACGTACCAAAGTAAGCAATTTGATAGGTTATATTTTGTGGGTGAAATTTTAGATATAGATGCGATAACCGGAGGGTTTAATTTTCAAAGTGCGTGGACGGGTGGCTACATTGCTGCTCAGGCTATATCAAAGCAGCTCTAATTTAACCTCCAGATTTCAAAATTTAAAGCAGTGGCGTAACATACCCATATTATATAAGGTATGAGTAAAAAGGCTGCTTTAACATTTACAACCCTAAACCACTTATACGTAAATAGAAGTAGTATGAGCAGGGCGATAATAACAAGTAGAGCCGGCATTATGAGATGAAGCCCAAAAAAGATAATTGACCAAAACGCATTTAATAGGAGTTGAAAGCCAAAATGATAAAGTGCTGTTTTAACCCATTTATGATAAAAGCCACCATCCCAAACTAAACCTGCTGCAATACCCATGAGAATATAAAGTGCCGTCCAGACCGGGGCAAATAGCCAATTAGGTGGGGTAAAGAACGGTTTTGTTAATGTAGGATACCACGTTGCTACGCTACTTTGTGTTGCTATAGCA
Organism: Leeuwenhoekiella sp. NPDC079379; assembly: GCF_044542075.1. Classification (NCBI taxonomy): domain Bacteria; kingdom Pseudomonadati; phylum Bacteroidota; class Flavobacteriia; order Flavobacteriales; family Flavobacteriaceae; genus Leeuwenhoekiella; species Leeuwenhoekiella sp. NPDC079379. Next base: position 75,709 of record NZ_JBITTU010000001.1, on the reverse strand, counting down.
CCTATAAATCCTACTGCAAGGCAAATAGAAACTGCAATTAAAATACGTCTTACTTTCTTTGAAATCATAGGTGTATTTCTTCAGACTAATTTATAAAAATATTTCTTAGTGCTCGATGTTTAAAAAAGCTGTTGAACCCTTTGAGAAGTTTTTATAGGTTTTATATTTGTGCTATGACAATTTCAAAATTCTTACCTTCAGAATACACACAGGCTCTTACGAGTAAATCTGTGAGTTACGCATCTCCTAGTAATATTGCTCTTATAAAATACTGGGGAAAGCAAAGTGTACAGATTCCAAAAAATCCTTCTGTAAGTTTTACACTAAATACGTGCAAGACGACGACAACATTACATTATGAGAAGCGAGAAACATTTGAAGACGATTTTGAAGTAAAAGTAGTGTTAGATGGCAAACACAAACCCGGTTTTGAAGCTAAAATACATCAGTTTTTTAGCCGAATTGTTACTTATTTGCCATTTGTAAAGGATTACACTTTTGTAATAGATACTTCTAATAGCTTTCCGCATAGTTCAGGTATTGCTTCATCGGCTAGTGGGTTGAGTGCTATTGCTTTATGTCTTATGGATATGGAGCGTGAAATGCAACCATCTATTGATGATCAATACTTTATTCAAAAAGCATCCTTTATCGCAAGATTAGGGTCGGGCAGTGGTTGTCGCTCTCTTGAAGGGCCGCTGGTTGTTTGGGGTGAACATCAGGATATAAAAGGTAGTAGTGATCTTTTTGGGATTTCTTACCCGTACGAAGTGCACGAGAATTTTGAAGATTATCAGGATGCTATTTTATTAGTTGATCAAGGAGAAAAGCAGGTAAGTAGTACGGTAGGTCATAATTTAATGCATAATCATCCATTCGCTCCAAGTAGATTTGACCAGGCAAACGAGAATATTTTAAAACTTATCGAGATATTAAAAAGTGGTGATCTAGATGCGTTTGTTCATCTGGTAGAAAGTGAGGCACTCACTTTGCATGCAATGATGCTTACAAGTACGCCTTATTTTATTTTGATGAAGCCTAATACTTTAAAAATCATTGATGAAATTTGGGAATTCCGTCGTGAAACGTCTATTCCGGTATGTTTTACACTAGATGCTGGAGCTAATGTTCACGTTTTATTTCCGAAGAAGTATAAAGAGGAAGTTCAAGAATTTATTAAATCTACACTAAGTTCTTATTGCCAGGATAAGAGGTATATTTTTGATAACGTGGGAATAGGAGCAATAAAGTTGTAACTTTGTGATTGATTAATTAGGATTATTCTATGAAAGGACCTTTATTTTATTCAAAAATTCTTCTGTTTGGTGAGTACGGAATTATCAAAAATTCTAAAGGCTTGTCTATACCTTATAACTTCTATAATGGAGCTCTTAAAGTAGATGAAAATCCTACCGAAGATGCAATAAAATCAAATGCAAGTTTGGGTCGTTTTGCCTTTTATTTAGAAACGCTACAGACTGAGCAGCCAGAATTGGTTCAATTTAATATAGATGAATTAAAAGCAGATGTAGCTGAAGGAATGTATTTTGACAGTACTATTCCACAAGGTTATGGTGTAGGAAGTAGTGGCGCTTTAGTAGCTTCTATTTATGATAAATATGCTTTAGATAAAATTACGGTCCTAGAAAATCTTACCAGAGACAAGCTGTTAAAACTAAAATCGATTTTCGGTCAAATGGAATCTTTTTTCCACGGAAAATCTTCAGGTCTAGATCCTTTAAACAGTTATTTAAGTCTACCTATTTTAATTAATAGCAAAGACGATATTGAGCCTGCCGGTATACCTTCGCAAACTTTAGATGGTAAAGGCGCTGTATTTCTTTTAGATAGTGGTATTGTGGGAGAAACAGCTCCTATGGTTCATATTTTCATGGAAAGTATGAAGCAAGAAGGGTTTAGGAAAATGCTTAAAACACAGTTTGTAAAACATACAGATGCTTGCGTAGACGATTTTCTGAAAGGTGATGTGAAGTCTTTATTAAGTAATGTTAAGCAGCTCTCTAAAACGGTTTTAGGAAACTTTAAACCTATGATTCCTGCAAGTTTTCATGAGTTATGGAAGCAAGGTATTGAGTCTAACGACTTTTATCTCAAACTTTGCGGTTCTGGTGGTGGTGGTTATATTTTGGGTTTTACCGAAGATATAGATAAAGCCCGTAAGGCCCTAGACGGTCATAAGCTAGAGGTCGTTTACAACTTCTAGAATACTTCTACTTAAATATAGTTTATGTCTCGTATAAGCAGAAGAAACAAACTTTTACTTCTTAAGTTTTTTAGTTTGTTTTCGGTTGTGAGGGGGTATAATATTCTCATTATTATTTTAGCGCAGTATCTAGCCTCTATATTTATTTTATCGCCAGATATCCCGCTTCGTGAAGTTTTGCTAGATCTCAATTTGTTTGCAATTGTATCAGCTTCAGCATTAGTAATTGCAGGAGGTTATATTATAAATAGTTTCTACGATAGCGAGAAAGATTTAATAAATCGCCCGCAAAAGACCCGATTAGATCATATGGTGAGTCAAAATAAAATACTCACTTTGTATTTTATACTAAATTTTTTAGCAGTCGTTGTCGCAAGCTCAGTTTCTTTTTTTGCAGTGCTGTTTTTTTCAGGATATATATTTGGGATTTGGTTTTATTCTCATAAGCTTAAAAAAATACTTTTTTTAGGTAATCTCACTTCTGCATCTTTAGCTTTAATTCCTTTCTTCGCAGTCTTTATTTACTACAGTAATTTTGAAAAAGTCATATTTGTACATGCTACGTTTTTAGGTCTTATTATAATTATGCGTGAGCTTATTAAAGATTTAGAGAATATAAAGGGTGATATTGCATTAGGACATAGAAATATACCTATTGTTTACGGTGAGCGAACAACAAAGGCAGTCATAACTCTTCTTATTATTCTAACGATTCTGCCTACTTTCTTATTAGTAAATTATTTTGATGTGGGTCTCATGCGATATTATTTTTATGGAAGCATAGCGTTGTTACTTATATTCTCGTATTGGCTCTGGTGGTCACGTGCAAAAATGCACTATGTATTACTTCATAATATTTTAAAATTTATTATTGTTTCTGGTGTATTTAGTATTCTTCTTATAGATACAGACCTAGTAATAAACCGAATTATTTAAACTAAAAAACCACTGCAGAGCAGTGGTTTTTTTTGGCTAATAAAATAAATAATTCAAAAGTTACCCTTTTTTAATTTTGAAGGGTAAGTAGTACATACGATTACCTGTTACTTCTATTTCGGTTTTTTTATAGTTAAGTCTGTTCTTAATGTAATTTTCTAACTGGGCACTTTCTGTAGTGACATTAAGTACGACAATAGTCTTTTGAGCAGTCACTATAAATTGAATAGTACTTTCTAAAAGCTCATCCTGTAAATCAAGTTCGGGAGTGCCTAATAAGTTTATTATTTGATTTCTAAGTACTGCGCTGGCGGCTTCTGGTTTTGGGTCTGTAGTTGCTGATGCATTTACCCAACTAAAGATTGATAAGAATAAAATAAGCGGTAATTTTTTCATAACATTTTGTTTAAGATTGATGAGTCAAATGTAGTGTCATTAGCTTAGTGAATCGCTAATTACGACATTATCAAAAACCAATTAAATCTTTCCTTTTAGGTTAACCATAGTACGCTTAACACAAGCGTTACAATTGTCAAAACTGAAACAGAATTATATCATTTGTCAGAATAATTTCAATTTGCAGCTATTTTTATATGAATTAGAAAGAAGTTTAGTTACGCCATTAATACTTCAATAGGTAAAGGATTGAAACTATATGAAGTAAAGGTTAATTGATCTGATAAAATAACCTATTGAAAACGAAATTGCGAGCCTTTTTATATCCTCTATTTTCGCTATTTAAATATGTATCTTTGCCAAAATTTAAATTTATGAGCAGACATCAGGAAAGCAGTAGAGACGGGAAAGCGTCTGGTCGCGGTTCTAATAATATACGCAGTAAAAGCAATGCAAGAGGCAATGCACCTATTAAAAGGAAAACAACAGACCCTGCAAAGGCCGCTGCAGCAAAAAGTAAAGCATCAGAGGCTTCAAAAGGTACTTCTGCAAAGAATAAAGCAAAAGATGGTATACGTCTTAATAAATATATTGCCAACAGTGGTGTTTGCTCAAGACGTGAGGCAGATATGTATATCGCAACAGGTCAGGTTTCAGTAAATGGCGAGATCATTAATGAAATGGGGTACAAAGTGAAGCTAGATGACGATGTTCGTTTTGACGGTACGCGCATTAACCCTGAGCCTAAAGCTTACGTTTTACTTAACAAACCTAAAGGATTTTCGGTAACTACAAGTAATGAAAAAGGGATGACTGTGATGGATCTTGTAGCACCTGCTACTAAATCTAGAATACAGCCGGTAGGCAGATTAGGTCGCAATGCAACCGGTCTCATTCTTTTTACTAATGATGAGAAATTAATGCAGAAGTTAACGAACTCTAAAGCTGGGCTGCCTCGATTATTTCATATAGAACTAGACAAAAACCTTAAAGCAGAAGATTTAGAAAAAATTGCTAAGGGTATTGTTGTTGAAGGTAAAAAGATATTTGTTGAAGATATAAGTTATGTAACTGGTTCTCCTAAAAAGGAAATAGGACTTAAATTACGTAACGTGGGTAACAGTGTAATACGTACGATTTTTGAACAATTAGAGTATCAAGTGGTACGTGTTGACTGTGTGACTATAGCCTCTCTTACTAAAAAAGATCTTCCGCGCGGAAAATATAAACATCTGAGCCAACAGGAAATTAATAATCTAATGATGCTTTAAGTACCTACTCTGCAATAGATGGGTGCTTGTTTTTTAAATTTGAATCTAAAATGGTTGAATAGATAAATAAAATTGAGGTAAATAAGAGATCTTTTACAATACCTTAAGATTTCTTGGTGTCTTATCTCAAATTCTTTTTTTACATTTCACACTTTAAATTATTTGATGAATACGAAATATATAGATCTTATAGATCAATCCTTTTATTTTCCTCAGGAAGATTTTAAGCTTGAAGAAAATCACTTACAATTTCACGATATAGACTTGATGGCTTTAGTAGAGCAATATGGCGCTCCTTTAAAGTTTAGTTATCTGCCAAAAATATCAGATAATATCAATAGAGCAAAAACCTGGTTTAAAGATGCTATTGAAAAGCATAATTATAAAGGCCATTACAATTATTGTTATTGTACAAAAAGTTCCCATTTCAAACATATTTTAGATGAGGCTTTAAAAAATGATATTCATATTGAAACTTCATCAGCTTTTGATATAGATATTGTAAATAAGCTAAAAGAAAACGGCAAAATCACAGACGATACGTATGTTATATGTAATGGTTTTAAGAGAGATCAATACATCGAGAACATAACAAACCTAATGAATAACGGTCATAAAAACTGTGTGCCTATTATAGATAACTATGAAGAAATCAACCTACTGTCTGAGGGCATTAAGGGTGATTTTAAAATAGGTATTCGTATAGCTTCAGAAGAAGAGCCTAAATTTGAGTTTTACACGTCTCGTTTAGGAATTGGGTATAAGAATATTGTTCCATTTTACGAAGACCAGATTAAAAATAATGATCAGGTTGAGCTAAAGATGCTTCACTTTTTTATTAATACTGGAATACGGGATACTGCATATTACTGGAACGAATTAAATAAGTGTCTTAAGGTATATACCCGTCTTAAAAAAATATGTCCAAGTTTAGACAGCTTGAATATAGGTGGAGGTTTTCCTATAAAAAATTCACTGGCGTTTGATTACGATTATGCCTATATGGTAGATGAGATCATTAACCAGATAAAAATCACTTGTGAAGAGGCAGATGTTGTAGTTCCTAATATTTTTACAGAATTCGGAAGCTTTACAGTAGGTGAAAGTGGTGGTGCTATATATGAAGTTTTGTATCAGAAACAACAGAACGACAGAGAAAAGTGGAACATGATAAACTCATCTTTTATCACGACATTACCAGATACATGGGCAATTAGCAAACGTTTTATTTTACTGCCTATTAATAGGTGGGAAGAAGAGTATGAGCGCGTACTATTAGGCGGTCTTACCTGTGATAGCGATGATTACTACAATAGTGAGCAGCATAGTAATGCTATTTACTTACCTAAATACAAGAAAGATAAACCATTATATATTGGCTTTTTTAATACCGGAGCCTATCAGGAATCAATAGGAGGATACGGCGGTCTGCAGCATTGTTTAATTCCGCAGCCAAAACATATTCTTATTGATAGAGATGAAAATGGTAACTTAACAACCCGTATATTTAACGAACAACAAAAAGCAGAACAATTGCTCAAGATTTTAGGTTATGAATACAACTAAAAATTATGCCGGCATCCCTGATGAATTTGCCAAACTTGAAACCTCAAAAATAGTATTAATTCCCGTGCCTTACGATGGTACAAGTACTTGGGGTAAAGGAGCAGACAAAGGGCCTCAAGCCTTTTTAGATGCCTCTGAAAATATGGAAACTTACGATATTGAAACAGATACCGAAGTATATCAGCAAGGTGTTTATTTAGCGCCGGCAATTACAGAGAATAGTTCTCCAGAAGCACTTGTTTCCGAAGTGCATAAAGTGACTAAAGATTTTATAAAGCGTAATAAATTTGTAACCCTTTTTGGAGGAGAGCATTCTGTTTCGATAGGAGCAATACGCGCTTTTAATGAGCTTTTTGATAATCTAACAGTCATTCAAATAGATGCGCACGCAGATTTGAGACAAGAGTATATGGGTAGTACCTGTAATCACGCTTGTGCAATGTATGAAGCAAGCCAGACTACAAACCTTATTCAAGTAGGGATACGTAGTATGGACGTTCTTGAGAAAACTGTGATGGATGAAGACAAAACGTTTTTTGCTCACGAGATGGTGCAGGATGAGTACTGGGTTGATAATGTTATAGACCTTTGTACAGAAAATGTTTTTATCACATTTGATCTAGATGGTTTAGATCCTTCAATTATGCCATCTACTGGTACACCTGAACCGGGAGGTTTGTTTTGGTATGAAACTATGGATTTTTTAAAGCGTCTTTTTGCTGAAAAAAATGTGGTAGGTTTTGACCTTATGGAACTTTGCCCCAACCCTAATGATAATTCTTCAGACTTTTTAGCAGCAAAGTTATATTACAAAATGCTGAGCTATAAATTTGAAGGGCAGGACATAGAAGAGAATTACGATAATAGTTATGTTGCTAAGCCTAGTAAGGGCAACGTAAATAAATTTGATTTAAATGACGATGAAGACTAAGGGAGCAATCTCTCAATTTATAGAAAAATATTACTTGCACTTTAACTCAGCTTCAGTAGTTGACGCTGCAAAAGCTTATGAGGAGCAATTAAACAATGGTGCAAAAATGCTGGTATCTCTTGCGGGAGCAATGAGTACAGCAGAAATTGGTAAAATTTTTGCTGAGATGATTCGCCAGGATAAAGTGCAGATTATATCGTGTACAGGTGCAAACCTTGAGGAAGATATTATGAATCTTGTAGCTCATTCTCATTACAAGCGTGTTCCTAATTATCGCGATTTGACCGCTCAAGATGAGTGGGATTTATTAGAAAAAGGCTTAAACCGAGTTACAGACACCTGTATTCCTGAAGAAGAGGCTTTTAGAAGATTACAAAAGCACATTCACAAGATTTGGAAAGATGCAGATGATGCAGGTGAGCGCTACTTACCACATGAGTATATGTATAAAATGCTCTTAAGTGGTGTGCTTGAAGAGTACTATGAGATAGATCTTAAAGATTCCTGGATGTACGCAGCTGCAGAAAAGAACCTTCCTATTATCTGCCCGGGTTGGGAAGATAGTACGATGGGTAACATATTTGCATCTTACGTTCTTAAAGGAGAGCTTAAAGCAACAACTATGAAGTCTGGAATCGAGTATATGACATTCCTTGCAGACTGGTACACAAACAACAGTGAGAAAGGTATAGGTTTCTTTCAAATAGGTGGTGGTATTGCAGGAGATTTTCCAATCTGTGTAGTACCTATGTTATATCAGGATATGGAGCGTGAGGATACGCCATTCTGGAGTTACTTCTGTCAGATTTCAGATTCAACTACCAGCTACGGTTCATACTCAGGAGCTGTGCCTAATGAGAAAATTACGTGGGGTAAACTTGATATTAATACACCAAAGTTTATAATTGAAAGCGATGCGACAATTGTGGCTCCACTTATTTTTGCATACTTGCTAGATATGTAAGCTTAACGTTTAAAAATATATGAAACCTCATAAATCTAGTATTTATGAGGTTTTTTTAGTTTTAAAAATTTTGGTATTTAACAAAAATCGGTATTCTTTAGATTTGCTTTAGAAGTATTGCTTATTTTCGCACACTCATTTATTAGTATGTCTTATAGATTAACCGTAGTGGTTCCTGTTTATAATGAAGAAGATAACTTACTTCGTGTAGAGCAGGTATTTAAAGATTATTTTAAAATTGCAGCGGTACCTACTCAGGTACTTTTTGTTAATGATGGTTCTAAAGATAACAGCCAGGAGCTCATAGAGCAAATTTGTAGTAGAAGTGAAGGCTTTCAATTTATTGCATTTGCTCAAAATTGTGGTTTGAGTGCTGCTATTAAAGCTGGGTTTGACCATACAACAACACCACTTGTAGGTTATATAGACAGTGATTTACAAACTACGCCAGAAGATTTTAATACCTTAATGCCTTTTATAGGAGAATACGATCTTGTAACGGGACATCGTGCAGACCGTAAAGATTCTTTTGTTAAGAATATGTCGAGTACAATTGCAAATAACATACGTAGAGCATTTACACACGATGGAATGGACGATACCGGTTGCCCATTAAAAATAATTAGAACTGAATACGCGCAGCGCATTCCTATGTTTAGAGGGCTTCATCGTTTTCTTCCTGCGATGATTATGTTACAGCAGGGTAAAACGGTACAAGTACCCATACGACATTTTCCACGAGTTGCCGGTACCGCAAATTTTGGAGTTTGGAATAGGCTTTTAGGACCATTAATGGATTGCTTCGCTTATTTATGGATGAAGAGAAAGTATATCAATTATACAGTAGCTAAAAAATCATATGAGTAGTCCCTACTGGATTTATAGCATTGGTTTTTTTGCACAACTTATGTTTTCGGGTAGATTGGTTATTCAATGGTTTTTATCTGAAAAACAAAAGCGTGTATTAACACCATCTACATTCTGGTGGTTGAGTCTGGGTGCTTCTTTTTTACTTTTTGTTTATGGTTATTTGCGTGATGATTTTGCAATAATGCTAGGTCAGACACTTACTTACTTTATTTATATACGGAATCTACAACTGCAAGGACAGTGGCTAAAGTCACCAAAAGCTATACGGTTGTTCTTACTCGTTTTTCCTCTTATAATTGTGATTTACGGGTATAATAACGGGCATTACGATTTAGATAAACTCTTTAAAAATGATGATATACCTTTGTGGTTATTATTACTAGGGAGTGTCGCACAACTCATTTTTACACTGCGATTTATCTACCAATGGATTTATTCTGAACGAAAGAAAAAATCAACCTTACCTTTAGGTTTCTGGCTGCTTAGTCTCATAGGCGGAATACTTATATTAATCTATGCCTGGTTTAGAAGAGATCCGGTTTTACTTGTTGGGCATGTGATGGGTGTTTTTATATATTTCAGAAATATGCGTCTCGCAATAGGTATTGACAAAGAATGAAAATTCATCAACGATATTATCCCTTTATTTTAATAGCAGTCTGTCTGTTTTTATTTTTCCCACATCTTGATGTGTTGTATGCTAATATTATGGAAGCCCGTAATTTTAATACGGCCCGCGAAATGTTGCATTACGATAATTGGGTATTTACAACGATGAATGGCGAAGCTCGCTATGAAAAACCACCTTTACCTACGTGGCTAAGCGCATTTTCTGCGGCAATTTTTGGGATTACAAAATTATGGGCATTGCGACTGCCCTCTGCAATTATTACAACTTTAATGGTGCTTTTTAGTTACGTATTTTCTAACAAGTGCTTAAAGCTAATACCTAAACAAGCATTCTATGCATCTTTAATTTTAGCAACATCATTTTATGTGTTATTTGCAGGGCGTAACGGCACCTGGGATATTTTTGCACATTCCTTTATGCTGGCAGGTATTTATTTCCTTTTTCAGTTTTTTGCCGAAATTCGCGGGGTATATAGAAATGCAATTCTGGCAGGACTATTTATAGGCATGTCTTTTATGAGTAAAGGGCCGGTAAGTCACTTTGCATTGTTATTACCCTTTTTAATTGCATACACCTGGGTTTATAAAATTAGATCTTATAAAAATCGAATACTACCTTTAAGTCTTTTACTACTTATCGCCTTAGCTTTGAGTTCTTGGTGGGCACTTACTATATATTTTGGTGATGTAGATACGGCCTCTTCTATAGCAGATAAGGAAGCTGCAGCCTGGGCAAATCATAATACACGTTCGTTCTTTTATTATTGGAGTTTTTTCACGCAAAGCGGAATTTGGACTATCCCTGCATTTATCAGTTTACTTTATCCGTATTTAAAAACGCGGGTGTCAGATTTAAAAACGTATCGCTTCACGTTAATTTGGACGCTTGCAGCGGTGATTTTACTTTCGGTAATACCAGAAAAGAAATCGAGATATTTACTACCTGTTTTAATTCCACTTGCATTAAATACCAGTTATTATATAGAATATCTGGTTAGAAAATTTAGTGAGTTACGAGATAAACGAGAGACCTATCCTGTTTATTTTAATTTTGGAGTTGTAGCATTTGTGGCCATACTTGCCGGTCCTATAGTCCTGTATTTTTTTGCAGATACTTTCACGGGTTCTATGTGGGTTTGGTTTACCTTCCTTAAAATTTCAGTAGTATTTATCGCGGTATTAATCTTCCGAAGTTTAAAATCTAAGAATATTGAAAATGCTTTTTACGCAGTTATCATCTTCTCTTGTGCACTTATTACTTTTGGTTTTCCTCTAGTAAAAGCTACTTATACAAATGAAGATTATGCAATGCTTGCACCAAAAATAGAATCCCTTAAGGCTGATGGAAAACCAGTATTTTTATTTGAAAATGGGTCTCCAGAACTCATTTGGGATTTAGGACAGCGGTTACCTGTAATTAAGACCTCTGGAAGCCTTGTTTTGCCTGAGGTATCTACATTCTACTTAATAATAGAAAAAGGGCAGGAGCAGCTTGTAAAAGGTGAACTGAAGGCTTTTAATTTGACTTTAGACCAGTGTTTTGACGGAAATATTACTTCAAAAAAAGATCGTAATTACAAAACACGCAGAATAGGTTGTATATATAGCGTAACGGTTAAATAGATTAATTTGTGTACCCTTCACCTAATCTATAGCTCAATACCAGACCATGAGTACTGGGAAGTGGCGAGCTCATCAAAGGCATTGTGTAGTTATATAAAATTCTAAAATGTTCAAAAAGATAAACACCTGCGATTGCATTAACAGCAGAAGAAGTTCGATAGCCTGCTCCTAATTCGATCTTGTTTTTATAATTAACAATCGCATTAAGATCTACAGATAAGGGTGCGCCAGATTCATAACGAATTAAAAAGTTTGGTTTAATCTCTAATTCATCAAAAACTCCGGTATAAATTCGATATCCTGCATAAGCGTATGCTGCTGTATTTATAGCAATGGCATTATCTGGAGCAAGTGAATTACCTAACAAATTAGGTGCAGATAGCCCAGCATATAGATTATTCCGATTAAAGAGAATTCCTATTCCTAAAGTAGGTATAGTACCTGAGATATTTTGCTGAAAATTAGGGTCTTCAGAAATTCCTAGTTCTAATAGATTTTCGTTATAATTAAACACTCCTGCAGTAATCCCAAAAGAAATTACATTAGGATTAAAATTATGAAACCGTGGTGCAGCGGCTTGTAGACCAAAATAGAGTTTGTAAGCATAAGAGGCAAACGCACTAGTTACTGTACTTACACCTATTTCATCTCGTAAAAAACCTGCGCCTAGACCTACGTGTTCATTGTTTAAAGTCAAGTTTGCGGTTGCGTTAAAAGTAGATGGTGCACCATCAATACCGCTATAACTACTTTGATTAGATAGTGTAAATTCTGAGTTTTCGTAATATCCTGCATGAGCAGGATTTAAAAGCAAGGTATTGTAATTATATTCTGAAAATACTGGCTGCTGCTGAGCTACAAGTGTATTACAAGAGATCAATAAGAAGGCACTAAGAGGTAATAATTTTTTAAATCCCATCAATTAACGTTTTAAGACTATAAAGCCCTCAATGAGTTGAGGTTCTGTACCTCCCTTTAAATCTATTCTAAAAAAGTAAGTGCCTTCAGGTAGCGTATTTGCTCCCATATTCATCTTACGGTTGGCAATACCTCTAAAGACATTGTTGCTATTGTCATAATTAATGGTCTCAAAAACAAGATCTCCCCAGCGATTAAATACCTGTACTAAATTCTCAGGATAATCTGTGATTTTTTCTATTTTCCAAAACTCATTAATGCCATCTCCATCTGGCGAAATGCCATAGCGTAACTTATGAGGTACGATTGAAGTGATGGTAGTAAATGATTCATCGATACAACCTGTTGCATTTCCTGCGGAATTTACAGGTGTAATACGCACAAAAACCGTTGTGTTTTCTGGTAGGCTGTCTGGTAAATTATAAGTGGTGCCTAAGACTGAAACAGCATCTAAAATTTCCGATCCGCCGGCTGTTGTACCTACAGAAAGCAGATAACTGGTTGCAGTTGGTGCAGTATTCCAGATTAAATCGGTTTCTACAGCAACATCAGTTTCCCCATCAAGCGGACTCGTCAACGAAGTGCAGGAAGGCGGCTGTAAAACAGTTTCAGTCGTGAATGATTCTTCGCTACATCCTGTTGCACTACCTGTGGCATTTACAGGTACAATAGTCACAAAGATCTGCGTATTCTCGGGCAGATTATTTGGTAAATCATAAGCCGTTGTAGTTACTGAAAATTCATTTAAAATATCAGTTGCTCCAGCTGTTGTACCTACGGTAAGTCTATACCCCGTAGCATCGGTTGCGGCGTTCCAACTTAAATCTGTATTTGTAGAAACATCTGTAGCTCCGTCAAGCGGACTGGTTAAGGAAGTGCAAGAAGGTGGCTGTAAAAGTGTTTCAGTAGTGAATGATTCTTCGCTACAACCTGTTGCGTTTCCGGCAGTATTAAAAGGAATTAGAGTAACGAAAATCTCTGTGTTTTCTGGCAGGTCAGCAGTTAGATTGTATGTTGTACCGGTAACGTCTGTAGTTGTAAGAATTTCATTTCCACCTGAAGTTGTTCCTACAGTAAGTCTGTACCCTGTAGCATCGCTTACGGCATTCCAGCTTAAATCTGTGTTTATTGAAACACCAGTCTCCCCATCTAGAGGACTCGTCAACGAGGTGCAAGAAGGCGGCTGTAAAACAGTTTCTGTAGTAAAGGATTCTTCGGCACATCCTGTTGCGTTTCCGGCAGTATTAAAAGGAATTAGAGTAACGAAAATCTCTGTGTTTTCGGGCAGGTCAGCAGTTAGATTGTACGTTGTACTGGTAACGTCTGTATTTGTGAGAATTTCATTTCCACCGGAAGTTGTTCCTAAGGTAAGTCTGTACCCGGTAGCATCGGTTACAGCATTCCAGCTTAAATCTGTGTTTATAGAAACACCAGTCTCCCCATCAAGAGGACTCGTCAACGAGGTGCAAGAAGGCGGCTGTAAAACAGTTTCTGTAGTAAAGGATTCTTCACTACATCCTGTGGCGTTTCCGGCAGTATTAAAAGGAATTAGAGTAACGAAAATCTCTGTGTTTTCGGGCAGGTCAGCAGTTAGATTGTACGTTGTACCAGTAACGTCTGTAGTTGTGAGAATTTCATTTCCACCTGAAGTTGTTCCTACGGTAAGTCTATACCCCGTAGCATCGGTTGCGGCGTTCCAACTTAAATCTGTGTTTATAGAAACATCAGTCGCCCCATCAAGCGGACTGGTCAATGAGGTGCAAGAAGGCGGCTGTAAAGTTGCTGCACGTTCGGTTCTAAACTGCTCAGAACTACAACCTATGTTTTCACCATCTGTGTTGTATGGATTGATGGTAACAAATATAGAGATGTCATTCGCAAAGTCTGCTGTGGCGTTATAGGTAGTAGCGTTCTGCACATCTGTTTTTGGAAGTATATCACCACCACCGGGAAATGTACCTATTGTGAGATAATAACCTGTTGCGTTAGTAATGGGTGTCCAGCTAAGATTGGTGTCAACTGCCACATCAGCACTATTATCTGACGGAGCGATGAGGTTAGTACAAGTAGGAATATCAAGTTGGGTGGTGTTTGTGGTAAAGGAGCGGATAGTACACGTATTGGTTATAGGGCCGCTGGCATAGACCGGAGTAACCTTTACAAAAATCTCTGTATTAGCAGGCAAATTGTTTACAAACTGATAAAAATTTGCGTCAACAACATCAATATCATTTAGAATCTGACCGCCACCACTGGTTGTTCCTACATTTAAAATATAACTGCACGCAGCAAGTCTATCTTGCCAGGTTATTGTGGGATTTCGGGTAACATTCACAGCACCATCAGCAGGATTTAATAATGCCGAACATTGCTCTGTATAATTTACAGTAAGCGTAATATCATTACGCACTAAAAGCAAATTTTTACCGTTAGTACCCGGCGGATTCGAATTTTCAAAGGGAACCAGTTCGCTTGTGATTTCAGAATAATAAACCCCGGCATCGCAGGAGTTGATATTTTCTAAAACCAGATTAGGGCTGTCTGGTGCATCAGGAAGTTCAATCCCATCTTTAAACCACTTATAATGGTTTTGAGAGCCTCTTACGGTTGTAGTGAGTGTAAGGTTATCACCCGAATTTGGGGTGTAATTTTCAATGGGGTTCACTTTTGCCTGTGGTGCATACTCATAGTTTTGAATAACAACATCTGGCGAAGGTCCTAAAGATTGGGTTGTTGTCAAATCAACCAGGCCAAAATGTTGGTCTTCAAAATCCCCAAAATGGAATTCATTATCATTGATATACAGTTGAAACCGTCTTGTTTGAACGGCGGAATCATACAAGCCGTAAAAATCTGGAATTGATCCTGAAAGTAAGTTGTTATTAGCTATTAGCGAACCATTTAATCTACCTGTATTTTCAACAATTGTAGCAAACTGATTTAGAATATCGTTACCTGGAAAAAGATTATGTGAAATATTTAGGCGAGAAAGTTTAATATTCTGAGTTATGTCTAAACTTTCGATTTGATTATAGGAAACATCTAAAGAGGATAGTTCAGTATTTTGGGTAAGGTCAATACCAGAACCTACAAAAAGATTTTTTGAAATATTAAGACTATAAAGTTCAGTGTTGAGTTTAACGTCTAAATTGGGAATCTTGTTTTGAGATATGTTTAAGTATTTGAGATATAAATTTTTTGTCAAATCTATATCTGTAAGTAAGTTGTCGTAACCATCAAAAGTGGTTATAACCGGATTATTTGTTATATCTATATTAGTAAATAAGTTATTATACAATCGTAGAGTACGTAATTTAGAATTTTGAGAAATATCTAATTCAGACATTAAGTCTCCGGTAAAATTGAGATCTGTAAGTTCTAAATTATCTCTAAGATTAACCCTAAGTGGGACATTACCATTATTAGATCTAATATCAAGATCTGTAAGTTGGGGAACAATAGAAAAGTCTAATAAGGAGGTAAATTTGTGTCCCCAAATAGTTATGTAAGTTAGCGTATTTGTTTCGGGCAAAATAAGATCTTCAATATCGCAGGAAAATATTCCTAAACGTTCTAGACCTTTTTGAGAAGAGGCATCTACTTGCGGAAAATTGATACTGCTTAACTCAAGTTTTTTAAGTGCTGTAGGACTTGTAGGGTAAATAATCTTAGTATCAACTCTGCTCCCTATAATTCTAAAATCTACATCACCTTCTAATTTTGATAAATCAAACACAGGAACACTTAACTGAGCAACATCAATGTCAACCAGAGTAGGTGTTATGGGGAAAGTTAATGAAGTTATACTTGCAAAAACTGAAATATTTACTCGTTCTAAAAATAAATTATTAGATAAATCCAGTGTAGTAATCGTAGGAATTGGGGTTCTAATACTAGCTGTTATATTTAAAATTTTAAGATTAGGATTATTTGAAAAATCTAAGCTTGTTATAAGTTGATTATTTGAGAATCTAAACTCAGTTAGCCGGGTAAGCGTATTTAAGGGAATGGTGGTGTATAAGTTTGAATTTGTGTTTATATTTTCAATATTCACAAAAGCTTCTAATCCTGTAAAGTCTGTAATATCATTACGGCCGGCAGTGTAGGCAGTAACGGCAGCGGCATCTGCATCAAGAATGTTGCCATTGAGTCCGTTAGTGTCGTATCCCTGGGCAATAAGATCCTGTTCAAAATTTGAATCAGGTATTTCAGTAACCTGACAGTAAATACTTGGGACGACAAAATATGCAAATATTATTAGAGAAAAACGCGCAACAAAGTTCAAGAGTAAATGTTTAATAATTATTTCGCATCAAAAATAGGCTATAGAGTTTTTCTAAGTTGTTAATAATTAATGTCTTTAAGCTTTTTTAGAGAAAATTCGTATAACACAAAGCTTATTAACACAACGTATTCTAATGCAATAAGCCAGAGATTTTCTGACACAGAATCTATATGATATGCAGAATAACTTAGCATTACAACACCACTCCAGACGATAGCATATTTGTATTTAGTAAAAACAGAAATCAATAGAGGTGTTGCTACATACCACGGATGTATAGTGGTAGATAGTAAAAAATAAATGCTAATCCCAAAAAGTAGAGCTGGCAATAGCCGTATCGTTGTGTTATTTTTTCTAATAAAAGTGAGCAGCAGCAAACCAGCTATCACATACTTAGGGAGTTCTTGTCCCGCTGTTGCGATAATATTAAATCCTTTTGTCTGAAAGCCTATATACCGTATGATGTAATATACACTTGCATTGAACTCAAATTTCTCAAACCAAAGTGCGATGGTACTTGTAAAGTGATTGATTAAATCTGGAGTGATAAAAGGAGCAAAAGAACCTAAAAAAACAAGAATAGCAAGTGCATAAAATGCTGAAAGCCTAATTATTGACGGAAACGGTTTTCTAACAAGATGATTCAGATTTTCGGGTATTTGTGCCAAGCCGGGTGTTTGACTTATGACTAGCTGGTAAAATAACGGAAGCAGTAGTAAAGGAACCAACTTTACAGAAATTGAAAGCCCCAAAACCACAGCAGACCACACCCATTTTTCACGATGTAATAGGTATAGAGCTGCTAAAAGAAAGAAAAGCATGACGCCTTCAAAATGAAGGTTTCCGGTGAGTTCAATAACAATAAACGGATTTAAGAAATACCAAAAAATCTGATGTTGTGGGAGGTTTAAACTTTCTAAAAGTTTACGACCTATAAGGAGAATTCCTAAATCTGCAGTTATAATACATAGTCTTAAAACTAATACTCCTCCAAAAATAGAATTTCCACTAAGTATTCCTGAAAGCCAAAAAAAGAATTGATTTACCGGTGGGTAGTTTGAATAGTGCCGGGCACTTAGACTTCCCATTCCTTTTAGGAGTTCATTGGCCTGTTCAATAGGGAATGTTCCGGACTGCGTCCATTGATCTGGTGTAAAGAGATAGGGGTTTAAACCTTGAGCCGTTAATCTACCATCCCATAAAAACCTAAAATAATCTTGAGACAAATTGGGTAAGGCAATTACAAAAATGAGGCGCACTAGTATACCGAGTATGAGAAGTGTTTTAAAATTTAATTTTAAGAACTGAATAAGTTTAAGACTCAAAAAGAAAAGAGCTGCGTAAAGACTAATAAGTTTTGCAAAATTATGGCGCTCAAGATCGTATGCAAATGTCCAGTACAGTGCTAATAGACTAAGCATTATTAAAACCGAAATCTTATAATCTTTGAGAATTTGAAACATAATTAGTTAAAAATCAAAACTTAAACTTAAGACTATTACCGGAGGCGTACTTTCATTTTTTTGCACTAGCGATTGAAGGGGCATCCTTTGTGACTCTTTAGGTCTCAAAGATATAGCGCAAAGCGCGATGATGCCGTAGTTTTTACAAGGCAGCAAGTGCCCTAACTAAATCCTAGAAAAAATAGATTTAAATGCTACAAAGCCAAAACCGCAAAACAACATAATGTGAAAGGTAATAAGCCCGTAATCTCCCATATAGAATGCGCTGGCGATTGCAAAGCCGAAGTATAGAAATAATAAACTCTCTAAAACAGTATTTATCGAAAAGCTTTTCTTTAGGTAGATGTTGGATTTCCAGCTGTCGCTAAGTGCGTTAATATTAAATTTTGGAGTGCGTATAAATTCTGATTTTTTACCAAAATGACCTTCTAAAACAGCAAGTGAATTGTGTACGCTAAAACCCATTGCTATAGAAAAAAACGCAATAAACATAGCGATATACTTTATAAAATTTTTGAATCCGCCGCCGTGTATGCGTTTGTAAGTAACCCAATAGCAGATGAAAAAAATTATGGTGCTTACCGCAAAAAATGCAGTGATTCTAAAAATAGAACTAAATGCTGGGTTACTATTTTTAATATATAATACGGGAACACTTAAAATAGCAACTAATAAAACGAGTAAAAACATACTACTGTTTAGTAAGTGAAAGAAGCTATGAAATTTGGTTTTAAATGATACTGTAGGATCTTTTAATAAGCGGCCATAGAGCTTTTGAAAGTTTTCTGCCGCTCCTTTATTCCATCGGAATTGTTGCGACCTGGCTGCGCTTATCGCAATAGGAAGTTCTGCAGGGGTTTCTACTTCTTCTAGATATTTAAAATCCCATTTATTGAGCTGGGCGCGGTAGCTTAGATCAAGATCTTCGGTTAGCGTATCGCCCTGCCAATTGCCGGCATCAAGAATACATTCTTTGCGCCAAATACCAGCTGTACCGTTAAAATTTATAAAGTGATGCCCAAAATTTCTACCTACTTGCTCTAAAACAAAGTGAAAATCGAGTGCAAAGGCCTGTATTTTTGTAAGTATTGAATAGTCACGATTAAGATGGGCCCAGCGGGTTTGTACTACACCTATTTTTGCATCTTTAAAATAAGGGACCGTTTTTTGTAACCAGTCTGGATTAGGTACAAAATCTGAATCAAAAATTGCGATATATTCACCTTTAGCAATAGCTAAACCTTCTTTTAAAGCGCCAGCTTTAAAACCTGTACGGTTAGTACGGGTAATATGATGTATAGGTAAACCTTTTGCTTTTAAGTCATCAATTAAAATTTGGGTTGCAGCAAGGCTTTCATCTGTAGAGTCATCGAGAACCTGTATTTCTAGCTTGTTTTTAGGATAGTCAATTTTTGCGATATTCACCAGTAGCCGCTCTACAACATACAGTTCGTTATAAAGTGGTAATTGTATAGTGACAAATGGGGTTTGTTCGGGATTAGATAAGTCGTAAACTGGAGAATTATCTATTTTCTTCTTCGCTTTAAAGTAATTGAATAGCAGATTTAATTGAGCTAAACTGTAAAGAAAAATCACAGTTAGTGATAGGGTATAAAGTATGATTATAATTGTCTGCATTACTTGAAACTGTACTTAAAAATCCAACCGAGAATTTTAATTCCCGCAAATATAGCACCTTTGACGGTACCTGAAACTTTTGAAACACCAATACGATTTCGGTACTTCATAGGTACTTCTGTGTAAGTGAGTTTTTGTTTTAGCGCTTTTAACTGCATCTCAACTGTCCACCCGTACGTTTTATCCTGCATATTAAGGGCTAATAGTTTCTCATACTTAATAGCTCTAAAAGGACCTAAATCTGTAAATCGTGATCCAAAAAACCACCGCATTAAGGTTGTAGCCAATTTATTTCCAAATCGCTGCGGAAACGTCATACTTCCCGGTTCGCGTAATGATTTAACCCGTGCACCTATCACAAAGTCAATATTGTCTTCTAAAATAGGCTTTACCAGTTGGGTTAGTTGTTGTGGGTAATCGCTATAATCACCATCAAGAAATACTACGATATCTGGTTTTTCTTCTTGTGCAGCGATGTAGCTCATCCCTTTTAAACACGCATTGCCATAACCCGGAGTTGTTTCTGTTAGGGAGGTGGCGCCAGCTTCAACAGATTTTGCTGCTGTAGCGTCTGAAGAGTTGTTGCTCACAACTATAATCTCGTCTACAAGATGAGGAATAGCCCTTACAACGAGACCTATGGACTGCTCTTCATTGTATGCGGGTATGATGACCTTAATAATTTGATGCATTAAAAACGGGCGTTAGGATTATCTTTTTTAAAAGTGGCGATACTTGTCCACGCACCGGTTAACACGTTATTTTCATAATGTTGTGCTTTAAAAAGGCGACCATTCTTATATAAAAGACTGAACCCTTCTTTAGCGTCGTTAACAAATTTTACTTTTTCTACCACATTGTTTTCTTTTTGAACTACCCACCAGTCCACACGTTTTCCATTCTTATAATGACCTTGACTTTCTAGTTTATTATTTTTTGTATAGTAATACCAGTACCCGTCTTTTTTATTAGTCTCATAAGATCCTTTTCCTTTCACATTGCCATTTTCAAAATAGTAATACCAGTAATCAGTTTTTTGGGAATTAAGCATCCATCCTTCAGATTTAAGATTACCATTTTCAAAATACTCTTTATAATAATCCTTTTCTAATTGATTACTAGGGATTAAGAATAAAATGAAAATATACTTATAAAGAAACATGATTTTTATTTTAAATAATGGTGGATTGTATTTCTTATTATTCAGTCCCAATGTATACGAGAAAATAGTCAATTAGGTTTTTAACATTTCATTGTGAAAACCACGTTGAGAAGTTATGCGTATCTCTTATTGTAAACTATAAAACAAAGAATCATGAATTTAAACTTACGCTTAATTACGGGAACGCTTTTGATGCTTCCTGTTCTAATGATGGCTCAAAGCCCGGTTAGCGGCTTTATGAAAGCTAAAGGTGAAGGTAGCTTGACACTATCTTTTTCTTCTGAAGAATACGATGAAGTATTTTTTATACCTCAAAAGGTTAAAGGTGTACCTGTATTTAATGAAGTACAAACAACAAGTTATTCAATTTACGGTGAATACGGAATTTCTGACGATCTTGATGTAATAATTAATTTACCATACATTAGAGCTGAAGGGGAAGCAACTGCAGAAACATTAGCTAATAATGGTCTTTCTAATGAAGTTAAAGGATTTCAGGATTTAAGTGTATATGGGAAATATAGATTTACTTCTTTAAAAACTCCTAAAGGATCTATAGATTTAATAGCTGCAGCAGGGGTAGAACTTCCTGTGGGTGACTATAGTGCAGATCCAGGCTTTCAATCTATTATAGCTATAGGTAACCGTTCTACAGATATTACCGGTCTTGCAATTGCATCTTATAAAAATGATTCAGGCTTTTTTGCAACTGGTCAAATGGGATACAGCTTACGTAGTAATGATGTTCCTAACGCACTATTAAGTGAATTTAAATTAGGATATGCACAGGAGTTATTTTATTTAGATGCTTATGTAGCTAACCAATTATCTGATAAAGATGGTGTAGATATTTTTGGTGAAGGTTTTACAGGTTTTTTTCCTGCAACCCGCGTTAACTACACGCGTTTAGGCTTTACTGCTTATGTGCCTCTATACAGAGGAATAGGTGTATCTGGTGGGTATAGCACCTACTTAAATGGTCGTAACCTTGGAGACTCAGACGGTTATAACTGGGGACTTACTTACTCATTTTAATCATTAATTATTTACAAAAGATATCATGAAAAACTTATATAAATATACCGGTATTGCAATCGCACTTTTAAGCGTTGTACTTACCACTTCTTGCGAAAGCGAATCTGCTTACGAAGATCAATTAACTTCTATAGCTGGTATTGCAGTTGCAAACCCAGCGTTTAGTACACTAGAATCTGCTGCAATTAATGCAAATCTTGTAGGTGTTTTAAGTAATGCGAACCCAGGAGATCCTTCTGGAGACTATACTGTTTTTGCTCCTACAAATGACGCGTTTGCGCGTTTAGGATTAAATGAAGCAACATTAGGGGCTCTAACTACTCCTTTCTTAACAAATACACTTTTATATCACGTATCTAACGGAAATCTTTTAGGTGGTGCTATTCAAGGAGGTGGTACTTCGGCATCTGCATTAACACTTACAAGAAGATTTGTACAACGTGATGGAGATCTGTACATCAACGGATCTAAAATTCTAGCTACAGATGTGCGTGCTCAAAACGGTACTGTACACGTTATAGATAAAGTAATGATTGCTACGGGTGGTAATGTAGTAGAATCTGCGGTTGCCTTACAAAGCGCTCAGGTTTTTAAAACACCTGAGTTAAGCTATTTAGTTGAAGCGGTTTTGTACGCAGAACTTGCTACAGCTTTAAGTAATCCTGATGCTAACTTCACTGTTTTTGCACCGAATGATCAAGCATTTATAAACTTAGGTGCCGCTTTAGGCTTGACTTTTACGCAGCCTTCAGATGTAAGACAGTTAGATAAAGATTTAGTAACTGCAGTTTTGTTAAACCACGTTTTTGCTGATGTTTCTGCAGACAAGTTTACTTCAGAATTAAGTGCCGGTTCTTACGATGCTTTAGGTTCTGATACTATTACACTAGGAGCATTTAATAACGGAACACTTACTGTAAGTGGTTCTGGTAACGCAACTCCTGCAAATATGGTAATTCCAGATGTGCAAACTACAAACGGTATTGTACACGTAATTGATCAGGTTTTATTACCAGTTTTATAAAAATAGATTGTTTGTTTGTTGATTTTTAATAAAGGCGGAAATATCAATTTCCGCCTTTATTTTTTACTGAAAATTCTAAAACTAGTTTGTTTAGATTAGTTTTTATTTACTAAAACTGAAAACCAAACAGAATGATTTATCGTAAATAAATTGAAGAGACTTTAAAGCAACTATTCTTATAGAATATAGCCAAAAGCTAACATATATGCATACGAGAATGTAGCTATAGTTATCTAAAACATAAGAATATAAGGCCATCTTAATTGATGGTTTTAATAAAGGTAGTTTGTTTGTTAGATGATTTGTTAGTAAGGCAAGGGTGGAGATCCTTGCCTTTTTTTTGGTTTAAAACATATCTTATAGAATACGTTGTTTTTTACCTATTGTAAAATAAAGAATCGACCCCAAGAGGTTGAAGAATATCACAATTAATACCCACACAATTTTATTATTGCCTTTAAAATCGTTCTTAACGATATCCACTAATGCTACAATAGGCAGAATGACGCCCAGACCCATAAAAATAAGAATAAGTAAAATTTGCCAGGGCCCTATCATTACTAATAACATAACATATTTATTTAGTGAATTTTAAAAGTACAAAATTGATTCTAAATTAGTTTTGATTAAGGTAATCCATCAAGTTAACATCGTTTCCTAATAATACTTCGCGGCTGTTAATTCGATTATCTGTAGCCGCATTCTCTAATTTTAAAACCCCACGAGGGCAAACAGCAGAACAAATCCCACAGCCTACACAACTTGCGCGTACAATATTTTCTCCTTTCTGAGCATAAGCACGTACATCAATACCCATCTCGCAATAGGTAGAACAGTTGCCACAAGAAATACATTGACCACCATTTGTGGTAATTCTAAATTTAGAAAAAAGACGTTGTTGCAATCCTAAAATAGCAGCCATAGGGCAACCAAAGCGACACCAAACCCGGTTCCCAAATATAGGGTAGAAGCCGGTTCCTATTACTCCGCTAAAAATTGAACCTATTAAAAAGCCGTAAGAAGTACGTAAAGTTTCCGCAGGAATAAAAAATAAGGTGTTCCCGGTACCATAGTGAATACCTATTAATGAAAGTACAATTACTAAATACCCTATTGCACCATAACGTGCATCTTGCTTTAATTCTTCTTTCTTAAATAGCCAGATGAGACCAAATAATGCTGTGAGAAAAACAGCTACACCTATTAGAAATACATCTTTAGTAAGCCAATATTTATCGGGGTCGTAACCTAAATAGGTAGCAATTACCGCAGTTGTCATCACCACTACAAAAACCAGCACACTGTGTACTACCCAACGCTCTATTTTCCATGTAGATTCACTTTTATCACTTAATTGTCTAAAAGAATCCCCGGCTGTTTCGGCAAGACCTCCACAACCACATACCCACGAGCAGTACCAACGTTTCCCATATTTGTAGGTTAGAATAGGGGTGATGATAAAAATTGAAGCGATACCAAATATTAATAAAGCCAAGCCTATATCACCTGCAGAGATAAAATCATCTATTCTGTATTGTTCAAAATTGTAATAATTAAGGGGCCATATATTTTTTAAATCGTAGTAGGGCAGACTAAATTCTTCAGAGTTTAAACGTGCCATAAACTCAGGAATTAAAAATGCAAATGCAGTCTGAAAAAACATTACGCTAAGCGTGCGTAAACGTTCATATTTATTGTGGCGGTATTTCCAGATAAATTTTATACCAAAAGCTAGTATTGCTATAGTATATAAAGTTCCATAAACAAACCATTGGCTCGCGGGACCGCCATTCAGTAAATTGCTTAGAGGGTCAAAAAGAGCTATTAGACCCGTATTTGCACCTTCGGCACTAAGGCCTAACAAATCTGCTTTAAAATATAAGATAATATAAAAACCGGTAAGAGCGAGACCGGCAATCCAAGCAAGGATACCACGACTGGATATAGATTTAAACCATACTGCATCATTTTTTATTCCTTCCTGTTTGTCTGTATATGCACCGTAAGCAAAGAGAACAATACCTATAAAAATCCCTCCTAAAGAAAGACTTAGCCAAAGTGCTTTATTGGGAAGATTTACATTAAACAAAGCAAGAAGTAAAATTAAAAGTCCCGCAACTCCCAATGCAGTTCCTAACTTTTGAATGGTATTTATAGAAACCGGAGGTTGCCCGGTAAGTGACATGTCGCGTTGTACTGTACTCATATTTTATAGGTATTGGTAGGGTAGTTTGTAATTATAGATTATACTTAAGCTTTAGAGCTTAACGTATAGGTTTCTTTAATTTTATTTTCGTGATTTCTGTAAAACTCAGGATCAAAGTTTGCCAACTGCAGATTTTCAACAACGTAATCTATAGTGCGTTGTTCATTTAACCAGCGGTCAAAAACCTCGTGTTTCATCCGTATTCCAAAGGTGTTTATTCCTAGAAATTTTCTGTTTTCTTTATGGTACGCTATAGTAATGCATATTTTATCATTGTCGTGTTTCCAATGAAAGTGCTCCTCGTACTCTTTTTTGTTTTTAGTACTAAAAACCCAACCATAGGTCTGGTATTCAATATCAAAAAATTTAGCGCTGTTAAACCAGTTTCCGGGTTTGTATTCAAAGGGAGTTCCGCAGATAGTTTGAGCAACAGTCTCACCCATCATTCTGCCTGTATACCATACCGCTTCAATAGGTTTGCGTAAGCCTATGGCTTCCCGTTGCTGGGCGCAATCACCTATGGCATATACATTTTTAATATTTGTTTCTAAGAAACGGTTTACCAGAATACCTTTATCTGTTTCTATACTTGAATCGCTAAGAAAATCGATTTTAGGCTTTACACCAGTCGTTATACCTACAAGATTACAGGGTATTTCCTCACCTTTTTTTGTGAGTACGCCACGTACATTGCCATTACCATCATCAAGTATTTTATCAAGTTCTTCTTCGTGTCTCAGGTCAATTCCGTGAGCGATTATGTGTTTTGAAATCATATTAGCTTCCCCATCTGGGAGAACTCCAGACCAGAATGCGTGTTCACGAACTAAGATCGTAACATCTATTTTACGGGTATGTAGCATTTCTGCCATTTCTACTCCTATAAGACCACCACCTACAATAACAGCTTTAGGACAAATTTGATTATTTGGGGCTGTTTTTTCGAGCTGCTCGAGATCCTGTTTTGAAACAAGCCCTTGCACACCGTTAAGATCCTGACCTTCCCAGCCATATTTAGCAGGGATAGAACCTGTGGCTAAAATGAGTTTGTCATAGGTCAATTTTTCGCCACCGGCTAAAATCAAGGTTTGATTAGTGGCATCAACGTTTTCAACATAGGCGTTTTTTAATGTGATACGATTTTTAACCCAAAATTTATCTTCATAGGGTTTTAAATCTTTAAAGCGCATATGTCCCATATAGACATACATAAGGGCAGTACGTGAAAAAAAATGATCACTTTCTGCAGAGATAATTGTTATTTTTTTATCAGAATTTTTTCGCAGATGTCTGGCAGCTGTAACCCCGGCAATGCCATTACCTACAATAACTATATGCTCCATAAATAGCGGTATATCATATGTGGTTGTATTTAAAGATAAGACATACCTCGCATTAAACAGCGGGCAATACTGCTATTTTAAAGATGCATTTTAAAATAGAACTTGTCTAAATTTCAAGTATTTTTGATATCTATGAAAAAGTCGCTTTCCTTAATTATAACTAACATTATTTTATTTGTATTAATAGGTTGTTCTGCTACGCCGGTTATTCAGGATAAGATTAATGGAGTAAGTTTTGTGTCGTCTAGAGATACTCTTGTACAATCTCATATTGAGCCCGTCTTAAAGATAAAGGCAAGTCATGCGGCCATAATGCCATTTGCTTTTGTAAGAGATAAAAACAATCCCGAACTTATATTTAATACCGAAAGGCAATGGTATGGTGAGCGTTACCAGGGAGCCAGACAATATATAGAAGCACTTCATACTAATAAAATTAAGGTGATGCTTAAACCACATATCTGGATTTGGAAAGGTGTATTTACGGGCGATATGGAAATGAATACGGAAGAAGAATGGGGTATTTTTGAGCAGAGTTATGAAACCTATATTTTATTATATGCTGCTCTTGCTGAAGAGACAAATGTTGAAATATTTTGTATAGGTACCGAGTTATATAATTTTACAAATGCGCGAAAAGCTTTTTGGGAACAGCTCATTAAAAAAGTTAGGGGAGTTTATACAGGTAAACTTACGTATGCCGAAAATTGGGATAAGGTTGATAAAGTTACATTCTGGAGTCAACTCGATTATATAGGCGCAGATGCTTATTTTCCGGTTTCGGAATTAGAAACACCGGCAATTAGTGATGCTAAAGCAGGTTGGGAACATCACAAACAGTTACTTCTATTACTTTCTAAAAAGCATAATAAACCGGTTTTATTTACCGAATTTGGTTACAGAAGTGCAGACTATGCTGGCAAAGAGCCGTGGACAAGTGATCGCCACGAAGGTAAAATGAACGCTAAAGCACAATCAAATTTATATGAAGCCGTCTTTGAAGAATTTTGGGACGAACCCTGGTTTGCAGGAGGCTTTGTCTGGAAATGGTTTCATAATTACGAGCGGGCAGCATTAGAAGAAAATAACCGATTTACACCTCAGGGAAAACCTGCAGAAGAGGTACTCAAAAAATGGTATTCTAGAATGTAAAACTCTTGCCAATTAAGATTTGTTTAAGTGGTTTAAAAATGTATTCTTAATACCTTGTTCGCCTAATCAATAAAACTAACCACAATGTCAATACTTACTATTTTAATTACCATTATACTTCCACCACTGGCTGTAGCTATGAATAAGGGTATAGGAAAAGATTTTATCATTAATGTAATATTAACTTTATTAGGCTGGTTGCCTGGTGTAATACACGCTTTCTATGTAAATAGTAGGGGTTAAAAAATAATACAATCTAGAGAAGGGTTTTTATAAGTACATTTATAAAAACCTTTTTTTATGAAAAATAAATTCTATTTAGTATCAATAATTTTCTTATCCTATTTTATGAGTAACGCTCAGGAATCTAACTTTAAGACAAATGCTTTAACTGCAGCGATCATATCAAGTTATAGTGAGAAGTCGCTGCACTTTTACAAAGATATATTAGGCTTACAAGACGCTGGTGTTATTGAAATAGACAGCAACTTTTCAAAAAAATTAGGTCTGTCAGACAACATCCCTTTTCACGTAGATGTTCTAAAATTTTCTGATTCTCCTGATTCACCGAATTTGAAAATCGTTTCTTTTAAAACTGAAAACAAGAGAGAACCCGTAAATACATTTATAGAAAAACAATTAGGTCTTCAATACTTAACCTTAAATGTATACTCTTTAAATTCTATAATGGAAGCTGTGAAGAAAGAAGGAATTAAAACGGAAGGTGAGACTCCGATTAAATTAGCAGAAGATAGGTATCTACTATTAGTAAAAGATCCTGACGGAGTTTTTATTGAATTGATAGGAGACTACGACGAGTAAAAAAAAATAGTACGAAATTTAAAACCCCGTAAATTTTATTTACGGGGTTTTTATAATTAGATAAAGTTTATTTCTTTAGTTTTTTGCGATAGTATGCGTGAAGTTCTTCAGCATTAGCCCCTAGCCATTTTTTTATATAAATAATTAAAAAATGATATTGAACAAACCATACACCGTGTGTTTCATATAGTCGCGCAGATGAAACCAGCGGTTCTTGAATGACTACAAATTTCTTGCGAGCGTACAACTCATTTATTAGAATATTGTCTTCATAAATAATATAAGATTCATCGAAACCTCCTATTTCTTCAAAAAGATCTCGCGTAATAAATTGACTCTGATCGCCGCCCCTACTTACACGCCAGCTAAATTTTGTAAAGTAACTTGCCAGTTTGAGCCACCAGTGATTGCTGTTAAATTTCATTCTAAAACAGCCCGCAGGGTTACCTTTATTGACTTCTTCTAATATGTAAAAGTCAAAATTCTTAGGCGGAAAAGAATCGGCATGTAAGAAGTATAAGATATCACCGCTAGATTCTCGTGAACCGGCATTCATTTGCCTAGCGCGACCACGACCAGAATTTATTATTTTAGTGGTTACACCTCCTACATTTTTAAATTCTTGAGCAATTTTAAGCGTATCATCACAGCTTCCTCCATCTACAATTAAAACCTCTAAGTTTTGAGGGTCTGCAGCGTAAACCACAAGGTAATTTAGTACTATAGGTAAATTATGGGATTCATTAAGAACCGGAATAACTATGCTTAACATAAAAAATTAATCTGTAGGAAATTAGGAGAAGTAGTTGGTCTCAAAGCTACTATAAATAAGAACTTATAGGAAATGAAAAATCCCACAATTTGCAGGATTTTTCGTTTTAGGGCATTATCAGCTTTTTACTGCTTGTTTAAATTCCAGTTATAATCTTTATAGGTTACAGTCGTACCTGCATTGATTTTACTTTTACTGTATTGATTTATATAATCAATAACTGTAGGAGTTTTTGAGGTGATAAAATCTTTCTTATACCAGTCAAATAAAGAAGAAACTTTTGCAGTTTTAGCAGAAATTTCATTTTTATCAGAATTAATAAACTCTTTAGTAACCTTATCTAATTGTTCATTAATTTTTCCGGCGGTGTATGCTTCATTTAAAAGTATGGGACAAGAAATAGAAGCGCAATTAATCGCAAAATGAATACGAGGATCATTCATTTTTCTAAGGATACCATTTTCAATTCCACCTAAAGAAAGTTTGCGATCACCCACAGGTACAATTGCTTTTGTCCAGGCGCCATCAATATCTTTAATACTTTTAGTAGGGTAATTTTCAACGATAAGACTTACTGTATTGGCGTTGTATAAGTTTATATAATACGCTAATAATTCTTGTACAGACCAGTCATTTCCTGGATTGTAACCCGCTAATTTTTGAATGTATGCGTCAAGTTTAGTTTTGTCTTTTTTAAATCCTTCATAGTTTACAAGACCGGCGGCGTTTACGTGTTTTTTAAGTAATGCATTCCAACCACTATGATCTACATTAACAGCAGAATTTGCTGTTGTTGAAGTCAAATCTGCAGGCACTTCTTTTGTAGGTTGGCCAGCGCTGCTTAGCCCGGCTGCAGAAAGTAAATTGCAACTTTGTAAGCTAAAAGCTGCTATAAGGCATATTATTAATCGTTTCATAAGTAAATACATATCTGTGTTATTTGGTAATACATACGCAAGGTAACAGCATGTAGATTTTAGAAGTTGCATATTAACATCATTATTAACACTATTTAGGTCAACTTTAATTATAAACGCGCTTGTTCTTAGGTATTTCATTGATTTAATGATTTTTACGTAATATTCTTTGCAGTATTACAGATGTATTTAATTGTCGTAATTTTGCAGCGCTAAAAGCACTAAGACAGCATTATGAGTATTGTAGCTATTGTAGGGAGACCTAATGTGGGGAAGTCCACTTTTTTTAATCGATTAATTCAACGTCGTGAGGCGATTGTTGACGCCGTAAGCGGTGTAACCCGAGATCGCCACTATGGCAAGACAGATTGGAACGGACGTGAGTTTTCTGTAATTGATACCGGGGGTTATGTAAAAGGGAGCGATGATGTATTTGAGGCAGAGATAGACAAGCAGGTAGAACTTGCGATTGATGAGGCAGATGCAATTCTTTTTATTGTTGACGTTGAGGCAGGTGTTACCGGGATGGATGAAGACGTGGCAACGCTTTTAAGACGGGTGAATAAACCTGTTTTTCTTGTAGTGAATAAGGTAGATAATGCAATGCGTGAAGAAAACGCAGTAGAATTTTACAGTCTGGGTCTGGGCAATTATTTTACCATCGCCAGTATAAGTGGTAGTGGTACAGGAGATTTATTAGATGCTCTTGTAGAAGCGTTACCAGAAGAAGAGCCTGTTGAAGAAACAATTTTACCTCGATTTGCAGTTGTAGGAAGACCTAATGCGGGAAAATCTTCTTTTATTAATGCACTTATAGGAGAGAACAGATATATTGTTACAGATATTGCGGGTACTACTCGTGATTCTATAGATACGCGTTATAACCGTTTTGGGTTTGAATTTAATCTTGTAGATACAGCAGGAATACGTCGTAAGGCTAAAGTAAAAGAAGATCTTGAGTTTTATTCGGTGATGCGTTCTGTACGTGCAATAGAACATTGTGATGTATGTTTAGTCGTTTTAGATGCAACAAGAGGATTTGACGGGCAGGTTCAGAATATTTTCTGGCTTGCAGAACGTAATAGAAAGGGTATTGTGATTCTCGTTAATAAATGGGATTTAGTTGAAAAAGATCATAAATCTACCCGGGAGTTTGAGAAAGCTATTATGGAGCAGATGGAGCCTTTTACAGATGTGCCTATTGTATTTATATCTGCGCTCACAAAACAACGTGTTTATAAAGCTATTGAAACGGCTGTGCAGGTTTTTGAAAACCGAAGCAAACGTATTAAAACCAGTGAGCTTAACGATACGATGCTCCCCTTAATTGAAGCATATCCTCCACCGGCGAATAAGGGTAAATACATAAAAATTAAATACTGTATGCAATTGCCTACACCGCATCCGCAGTTTGCATTCTTTTGTAATTTACCTCAGTATGTAAAAGAACCTTATAAGCGTTTTATCGAAAATAAACTTCGTGAGCACTTCGATTTTAAAGGTGTTCCTATAGCGGTATATTTCCGTAAAAAATAAAATTACAGATTAGTAATATAGATTTAAAAGCCACTTTTTAATAAAAGTGGCTTTTTGTTTTAAACCTTCTCGCATTATGTAAGTCCAACGATAAATGTAAATAGTACATATATTGACTTATGAAGCAAATACTACTTCTCACTTTCTGTTTTTTAACCTTAACACTTCAGGCTCAAGATTTTTTGATAGATGGGAAAACAGTAGATGCTCAGGGTATTGCATTAGAATCTGCTACGGTATATTTAGAGAATGTAAGTGATAGTAGTTTAGTCACCTATGCGATAACAGATAAAGATGGAGTCTTTAAACTGGAAGGGACTACAAAAGAAAAGCAGGTTAACCTTTTTATTTCTTACGCCGGCTTTAAACCGTACCGCAAGAAATTAACCATACAGCCTACTTTAAGTCTTGAGGTTTTAAAATTAGAAGTTCAGGATAACTTACTTGATGAGGTTCTCGTGGTTGCTAATCGTGCTCCTGTAACTATAAAAAAAGACACGCTAGAATTTAATGCAGCCTCTTTTGAGACCAGACCAGATGCTAATCTTGAAGAATTACTCAAAAAACTTCCGGGCGCCGAAGTAGATTCTGACGGAGCCATTACGATTAATGGAAAGCCGGTTTCGCGTATTCTCGTAAACGGAAAAGAATTTTTTGGAGATGATCCTAAAATTGCAACTAAAAACCTTCCGAAGGAAATCATTGAAAAATTACAGGTAGTAGATACAAAAACTAAGTCTGAAGAATTTACCGGTAAGGCGGGTGATCCTGATAATAAAACCATTAATATAACCATCAAAGAAGATAAGAATAAGGGATATTTTGCCAGAGCAACTGCGGGAGCAGGCACAAATGAACGCTATGAGATGAGCGGGATAGGTAATATTTTTAAAGATAATGAGCGTATAACGGTTCTGGCAGGGTCAAATAATATAAATAGCTCTGGGTTTGACTTTGATGATGTGTATGGGATGATGGGGCGTAGCGGCGCAAGGGCGGTTGAAGCAGGAAATAGAAGTGGAGGTATTACAAAGTCTGAAACTGCAGGGATAAATTACAGTAATGAGTGGGCTGATAAATACGAGTTTAATGGCGATTACTTTTTTGACAGAACGAATACCGATACTCGCAGCCGCAGAGAGCGGGAAAATATTTTACCTGACACGACCTATTTCTCAAATTCTGAAAGCAGTAGTAACGCTTTAAATGATAGACATCGTGCTAATGCGCGTGTAGAAGTAGAGTTTGATACGCTAACCAGACTTTCATTCTCACCACGTTTTAATACAAACAGCTTAAAATCTATGCGCACATCAAATGCAAACTCACTTGATGGAAACCGCGATTTAGTAAACAACACAGAAACTTCAGACCAGGAAGATGTGTTTAATTTAAGTGTGCGTAACAATCTTGATTTTATAAAACGTTTTGGGAGTAGAGGCGCCTATTTGCGATTAGACCTTTCGCAGGAATATAACAATCAGGAAAATGATAATTTATATTTTTCTGAAAGCAACTTTTTTGGTGCAAATGCCCGTACAGAAACACAAGATCAGTTTATTGCTGAAGATGAAAAAGAATATCAATATGGGCTAGGTATTGAGCAACGATTAGTTTTGGCAACAGACTTTTATCTGGATTTGAACTATAATTTATCATCATCAACGTCTACAAACTCGAGATATGTTTTTGAGGCTGATGCTACCGGCGATTATACCGTACGTAATGATACACTTAGTAGTAATTTTGAAGTAAAAACCTATAGAAATACACCCAGTGTAGGACTAAATTACGACCACGAGGGATGGCGCATAAATGCAGATGTAGGTCTCTTAAATACCATTTTAAAAAATGACAACCTGCTTAGTCCTGTAAGTTTTGATAATACCTACAATAATCTGTATATACGTACAGGTATTCGGTATGAATTACAACGTTCTAAAAGCATATATATAGATTACCGCACAAATGCAAATACACCGTCTATACGAGAATTACAACCAGTTCCAGACCGTACAAACCCATTAAATATTGTAATAGGTAACCCGGCATTGCGACCTGCTTATAGCCACAATATAGGAGGTGGTTTTAGAAGTTTCAATTTTGGTTCTGGTGGAGGAAGCGGAATTTTTAGTTCGTTCTCTCTAGATTTTACTGAAAATCAAGTTGTATCTGTGAGTACTATTGGAGAAGATTTGAGACGTACTACTACCTATGCAAATGTAAACGGAGCGATGTCTGCTTCGGCAAGGGTTTTTTATACTAAAAGTACGCGTAAAGAAGCGCGTGAATTTAGATATAGATTAAGTCTAACGGGTAATCACGATAAGAACGTAGGTTTTACTAATGGTACATTATTCGATTCAAAAAGACTGCGTATAAGTCCCGGCATTAGTTTTACGTATGCGATACAGGAGCTTTTTAATATTAATCCTAGCTATAGTTTAACTTACAACGATACAAAATATTCCATAAATGCTAATCGTGATCAAGAGTTCATAAACCATAGAGTGGGATTTGAAGCAACAAGCTTCTGGCCGAAAAATATCATATTTGGTAATGACATCACCTACAACTATAATGGCAATGTTTCTCCGGGTTTTCAGAACTCATCTATATTATGGAATACTAGTCTTGGATATCAATTCTTAGATGAGAAAGCAACGTTAAAGCTTAAAGTATATGATCTTTTAGATCAGGTTGTAGATACACAGAGAATTACGGGAGATGATTATGTGCAGGATACAAATAGTCTTATCTTAACGCAATATGCGATGTTGAGCTTAACTTATAAGCTAAGTAACTTTGGAGGTAAAAGCGGCGGCTCACCCGGTGGGTCTCGTAGAAGAAGATAAAACCTTGAATTAGTTCTAATTAATAGTCTGATCGACGTGTTAAAATTATCTTAAATACTATAACTAATCTTATAGTTATAAATTAATTGCTGTAATTCGTACATCAATCAAAATCATTCATGAATAATCGCTATCTACTGAGCTTATTAATAAGCTTAATCTCCATTTGTACATTTGGTCAAGATTTTAAAATAACCGGAAATCTTAAAGACGGTGAGCAGAAAACCCCTTTAGAAGCGGCAACTGTCGTATTAGAAACTATTAAAGACAGCACAGTTATTACTTATACTATAAGTGATCGCAATGGTGGCTTTGAGCTAAAAGGACGTACACAAATAGAAAAGGCTAATCTTTTTGTAACTTTTGTAGGTTATGAGTCCTATGAACGGGAAATAGACATTTCTAAAAGTAGCAATCTAGATTTAGGAACGGTTTTCTTAGATTTTCAGGTAGAATCTTTAGGAGATGTTATTGTTAAGTCGAGAACTCCACCTGTGATTATTAAGAAAGATACGTTAGAATTTAATGCAGCCTCCTTTAAGACTAAACCAGATGCTACGCTTGAAGATTTATTAAAAGAATTACCGGGAGCAGAAGTTGATGAAAGCGGGCAAATACGTATAAATGGGAAGCCTGTAAACCAAATTTTAGTAAATGGAAAGCCATTTTTTGGCGACGATCCTACCATAGCAACACGTAACCTTACTAAAGAAATTATTAATAAAATACAGGTTGTAGATACAAAAACTGAGTCTGAAGAATTTGCGGGAGAAGAGGGAGATGCAGACAATAAAACGATAAATATCACAATAGACGAAGATAAAAACAAGGGAATTTTTGGGCGAGTTGCGGCAGGTGCGGGTACAGATGACCGTTTTGAATATGCCGGTCTGGTTAATTATTTTGACAATGACTTACGCGTAAGCGTTCTGGGAGGAGGAAACAATATTAATTCCCCCGGATTTAGTTTTGGAGAAATTGAGAAAATGTTTGGCGGGGCTAACTATATTGCTTTTAATGACAATGGATCATTTAATATTAATGGCCGAAGCTTTGGAGGAGGTCAGGGAGTGACTAATTCTCGTACAGCGGGAGCAAATCTCGCTAATGATTTTGGAGAAAAGATAGAAACCTCTGCAGATTATTTCTATTCGGCAGCAGATAGCTTTGAAGAAACAAACCGCTCACGCGAAAATAT
Source organism: Leeuwenhoekiella sp. NPDC079379 (assembly GCF_044542075.1). Taxonomy (NCBI): domain Bacteria; kingdom Pseudomonadati; phylum Bacteroidota; class Flavobacteriia; order Flavobacteriales; family Flavobacteriaceae; genus Leeuwenhoekiella; species Leeuwenhoekiella sp. NPDC079379. Next base: position 39,972 of record NZ_JBITTU010000001.1, on the reverse strand, counting down.
TCTACCTCAGAATCGTTTTTTTTCAGAGTCTTTTTCTTCTTCAAATACCAGCACAGACAATCATAGCGCAAATATGCGTTTTCAGGCTAAAATAGATTCTACGCTTATGATTGAGATCTTACCAAAATTGAAATATGTTGAAGGAAGAAATAACAACTTTGGGAGATCATCTACTACAAATGCAGATGGTGAGCAGGTAAATGTTAGTGAATACAACAACCGTGGTGTTAGAACCAATCGCGAATTTGAAACACGATTAACCACAACTAAAAAATATGGTAATGGAGGTGGTTTTATTAGAGCCAATGCAAATGTGAGTAGTAATGATAATGAGCGAGATGATTTTTTAAATTCCCAAACAGATGTCTTTGGCAATGACCCGCAAGAAATAGATCGAAATCAATTTACAGACGGAAACGATCTGGTTAAAAAATTTAATTCAAGTGTATCGTGGCGCTTACCTATTATCGCTAAAAAGCTTTTTGTAGAGACTAAATACGAGTATAATGCAGAACGCAGAACAAATACGCAGCTCGTTTATGGTTTTGACGCAACAGACCAATTGTATAACGAAATCATATTACCTCAAAGTACCGATTTTAAAAGTGAAAATACCTATCAACGACCAGAGCTAGGATTTAATTATAATGGAGAAAAATTAAATGCAGGTTTAAGTGCAGGTTATGTTATGAGGAAGCTTACCGGTGAAGATCGTCTTACAGATGAGAATGGTGACCGGGTGCGGGATATTGATTTTGAGAATGATTTTGATGCGGTTGAGGCAAATGCGAACTTTAGATACAGGTTTAATAAAAAAATGAGTTTATGGACGAGTTATCGTCTTAATAACGATGCCCCAGACGTGCGACAATTGTCGCCATATGTAGATGTTTCAGATCCATTGAATACAATACAGGGTAATCCTAACCTTGATCCCACAAACAGGCATTCATTTAACTTAGGCTTAAATAACTATGACTGGGCTTCGCGAACCGGTTACTATAGTTATTTTAGTGTAAATGTCACTAATAATCAAGTTGTTAATCAAACGCAGGTAGATGACAATTTTGTAAGAAATACCACCTTTACAAATGTAGATGGTACCTATAATGCATATGCGAGTCTCAGTTATAATAAGATTTTTAAATTAGACAGTTTACGCTCTCTTACAGTAGAATTAAGCACCTACGGAAATTTAAATAGGTTTGTAAATTTCTTTAATGCAGATCAATATGCGAGTTTGACTAAGAGTTATACACCAGCTTTAGGACTTCGGTTTACGTGGAAAGATCTCTTTGAGATTCGACCGGAATACAGAGTTAGTTTTACTGAAACTTCGTTTAATAGAGATTTCTTCGAAGGCCGAAATTTTACACAGCATAACATGCGCATACGTACCACTACCTATTTTCCAAAGTGGCTCACCTGGGAAAATGACATCAGATATGTTTATAACCCTAATGTAGGTGCAGATTTTCAGCGAGACGCTATTTTTTGGAATACTTCTCTTGCATATTCTTTTATGAAAGATAAATCGTTAATTACCTTTAAAGTATATGACCTGCTTGACCAGAATACAAACTCGCGTCGTAATGCTACAGAGTCGTATGTAGAAGATGTACAAAGCACCGTTTTACAGCAGTATTTTATGTTGAGTTATAGCTATAAGTTTAATACACTGGGTAAGAAAGGTGAGGTAAGAGAGAATAATTGGTTTGATTAACGAGTTCTAGAGTAACCTCGTAAAGATTGCGCTTGTACATTTTAGATTTCAGCCAGGCATAAAAGCTCATGGCAAATAGATCTTCACGGTCATTACCTACCCATTTAAAAGACCCTTCAACCTGTTCTAAAAAAGATACTGTTGTTACAATCTGCGGATTATCATAGTACATACCTGCAAGTTTAATAAAGTGCATCGCTCGTTCTTCTCCTAAAGCAAGGAGTTTGTTAAAGAATCGTTTATGTAAAGATTTTTGTTTCTGAAGTACAAGATCAAGTTTATCTAACTCAATTAATAAAAGCAGCGCAATGATTTCTTTCTTAACAACCCAAAGAAGGCCCAGCTGTTTCTCATAAAACTGATCACTATGATTCAGCTTTTTATAAGTTGTATAAGCGTCTTTAAACCTGTTTTGATGAAAATACAGTGTCATTAAAAGCAATTGCACTCTGGGAGACTTATCTTTTACGTTTTCACAAAGTAAAATAGCCTGATTATAATGTCCCAGATAGTTTAATGCGAGCGATCTAAGCACCAGAGCCGAAATGTAAAATTGATTGCGATACTTATCTGTGAGTTGTGTATTTAACTCCTCAAGATAAGCAATTGATTTTTTGAATTTTTTATTTCTAAATGCATTTGAAGCCATTAAATATAAAATCTGCAAATGATAATAGCTGTGTTTTTCTGAAGTGTTTTTTTGTTTTATAAAAGTAAAAGCCTCTTCCATTAATGGGGCTATATGGTAATAATCGCTCTCTAATTCTGCCGTGTCACTCAATAAATCCATAAACTGAAACAAAGATTTATACGTGAATTCCTCATTAGGCATAATTTCAAAGCGCTTAAACGTTTCTTCTAAAATGTTTAATGCGTTTGGTGTAGTGTTTTGCAATTGGTTTTTTAATGATGCGTAGGCTTGTTGTAATTTAAAAGCAGAATTAAGATGTTCTAAATTTTTACTGCTTTTAACTAAAACATCTTCAAAATTAATATGCTCAATTAGATGTACATATTGCAGCTGCGTATCATAAATCTCATGTAATGCGGTATATAATTCATAATTAACAGCAAGTGCTTCTGCTTTGCAAATTGTTTTCCAGCCTAGTTTAATAAGCTTTTGTTCAAACAGAATTCTACCTGCCATAATTAGTTTTAGCGTCATCATCTCTTCGCCAGATTCTTCAGAAAAACTTTTAGAAGCTATAAAATCTAGGAGGCTATCTAATAACCGTTTATTTAATGCGTGATATGCATTTCGGTTGGGTTTTTTATAGAGTGACTCGTGAAGATTTGTGGTTTCGCCTTTACAAACTTTTTTAAACAGTTCAATGTTTTTTGTGTCGCCTCGCCTGTTTTTATTTTTCAAAAACTGTATAACCTGATGTTGCTCTTCAGCAGTAAAAGTATTTATTAATTGAAATAGAGCAGACATTTAATCGTAAGTTATTGATGAGATAAAGCCAATAAATTTAAGTAATGAATATTGATTAGTATGAATTAAATAGTAAGTATTTAAAAAAAATGAAGTTTCAGTTTATATTTTGTCATGGCATCTTTGTCATCTAATTATCAAAAACAACTAGTATGGAAACTACATTTGAAAATGAAAAAAGTACATTAAATTCTGAAAGTAAAGTGCAGAACAGCGTATTAAACAGTAAACCTACATCTGCATTTGTATCTGCTGCCTGGTCAGCTCTTTTTATTGGTATGACTGCATTCTGCATCGGTTTATGGAATGCCTCTATGTTACTCAACGAGAAAGGGTATTATTTTACGATTTTACTATTTGGGTTATTCTCGGTAATATCTGTACAAAAAAGTGTTAGGGATAGACAGGAGGGAATAGAAGTTACAGATATTTATTATAGTATAAGCTGGTTTACGACAATTGCTTCAATCTTATTATTAATAGTAGGGCTGTGGAATGCAGATCTTATGCTTAGTGAAAAAGGGTTCTATGGTATGGCTTTTACTCTAAGTATGTTTGCTGCGGTAACCGTTCAGAAAAATACACGCGATTTAAAACTGTATCAAAAAAACAACTAAGAAACACACATCAAGACCTGTTTTGGTTACACAACAGGTTTTGATAGTTAGATCAAAACGACTCTACAGTAGAGTCGTTTTGTATTTTAATAAATTTAAGCTTCTAATGCTTTTAGGTACTTAAGAAGATTTAATAAATGTTGTTCTGAGTGAACACGCATCAATGTATTAAAATACCAGAGACCGTCATTTAAGCTAGTATTCTCTAAACGCCAAGCCACTTCGCTTAAATCTAAGATAAGGTCTGTAAGGTCGTCTAAGGCATCACCTTTTTCGATTTGAAGCTTATTATTATGATCTAATATTCCATCTAAATTTGAATAGAATCCTAAATCTGGGAAATTCAATTTTACCTGAGCGTACACAAGACCATAGTCTAAACGTTTTACATCATTGTACACCTGTTGATCAAAATTTGAATCAAGATTTATATAAAGCGCATAAACGTCTGCAAGTGCTTTTTTAAGTGTTTTGTGTTTGTTATCTAGGATCACAGTTTTAGTTCCGAACTGTGTGACTTGATGAATAAGGTCTATAAAAGAATTCAAGAAATGCGTTTTTAAATGTTGAGTCTTGCGAGTTAGATAAAGTATCTACCAGCCTCCAGAAGCGCCACCGCCTCCAAAGCCACCACCGCCGAAGCCGCCTCCAAAACCGCCACCACCTCCAAAGCCACCACCGGAAGAACCTCCAAAGCCACCGCCCCCTAGGCCACCACGACCCATACTGCTAAGTATGATTACGTCAAGTAAACTGCCGGCGCCGCTGCGACTACCGCCATTTTTACCACCGCCGCCGCGTGAACGGCTCAAAATAAAGACAATTACGATGAAGATTATAATTATGGGCAGTAAGCTCAACGGCTTAGAATTTTCTTGCTGTCGTGTGCCTTCATATTCGCCATGTAGCATTTGAAAAATAGCATCTGCAGCCAGGTCTAAACCTGCATAAAAATCCCCATTTCTAAACTGGGGTATCATTACCCGGTTTACGACTTGTTCTGCCATTCTATCTGTAATAATAGTTTCAATACCGTAACCGGTATTGATGTCTACTTTACGATCTTGAGTAGCTAAAGTGATAAGAATACCATTGTCTTTATCTGCCTGACCTATTCCCCATTTTTGCCCCCATTTTGCTCCTAGCATACTAATGTCTTCCCCTTTTGTGCTAGGAATTACAACGACAACAATTTGTGTTGAGGTGGTATCACTGTATTTGACAAGCTTATTTTCTAGAGCAGCTTTTTGACCTGCATTTAACAGGTTTGCATAATCATAAACACTGGTTTGCTCTGAAGGTTTTTCAGGGATATCGTACTGAGCAAAGCCTTTTGCTGAAAGACAAAAGAACAAAGCCAGAATTAAAAAATGCCGAATGGTATATAATTGAGGTAAATAAATCAAGAGGTCGATATTTCGTCAGAGAGTTCATTTACGTCATCATCATCCCAAGGGAAGAAATGCGCGAGTTGCTCTCCGGCAGATTCTATGCCTTTTACAAGGCCGGTTTTAAAGTGAGTATTTTTAAATTCAGCTTGCATAAGATCTTTTGTACTTTGCCAAAAATCTGTAGGTACCACTTTGTTAATGCCACGGTCCCCACAAATAGCAAATTTCTTTGCATCTACTGCAACATAAATAAGAACACCATTTTCGGCTTTAGTATTATCCATCTTTAATTGATGAAAAAGTACCTTAGCTCTATCTAAAGCTTCTTGCTCACAGTCGCGTTCTAAATGAACGCGTATCTCGCCAGAAGTCTTAAGCTCTGCTTGTCGTATCGCTTCAACGATTTCCTGTTCTTCTTCCGCAGTTAAAAATTCTTCAACTAAAGATGCCATTATGCTGCTTCTTTATCGTTGAAGTCAAAATTTACTTCAGGAGCATTTTGTGCACCTTCATCTGCTTTAAAATAACCCATCTCTTCAAAGTTACCTATGAAGTTATTTACCATATTATTTGGGAATGTTTTAATGTGTTTGTTATAAGGAGCAATAGCCTCATTATAACGGTTACGCTCTACATTTATACGATTTTCTGTACGCTCTAACTCATTAATAAGCTCTTTAAAATTCTCATTTGCTTTTAAATCTGGGTAGCGTTCTACGGTAACTAAAAGTCTTGATAATGCTGAGCTAACACCGCTTTGTGCCTGTTGAAATTGTGCCAGTTGTTCTGGAGAAATATTTGTAGGATCTATAGTAACACCTGTAGCTTTTGAACGTGCCTCGATAACATCTGTAAGTGTCTTCTGCTCAAATTCTGCATAGCCTTTTGCTGTATTAACGATATTAGGAATAAGATCAGATCTACGCTGGTACGAGCTCTCAACGTTACCCCATTGTGCAACGGCATCTTCTTTTAATGTGATTGCGGTATTGTAAAAACCTTTAAAAAATGAGTAAGCAATGATTCCAAGTACTACAACTACGATAATTGCGATAATTCCTTTTTTCATGTTAGATTGATTAGAGTTGATCTTTTAATTCTTGAAGCTGAGCTTTTATGTTTTCTAGCTTTCTAATAAGATCAAATTTGTTTAGTGTTTGTTGTTTATTTTCTTTTAAATGTGTTTTTGCACCTTCTAAGGTGAAGCCACGTTCTTTTACCAGGTGATAAATTAGCTCCAAATTCTTTATATCTGTTGGAGTGAATTTACGGTTGCCCTTGGCATTCTTTTTTGGTTTTAAGACATCAAATTCTTTTTCCCAGAAGCGTATAAGTGATGTGTTTACATCAAAGGCATCAGCTACTTCGCCTATGCTATAATATAGTTTTTCGGGCAGTTGAATATGCATTAATCCAGAGATTGGTTTTCGAGTTGTGCTTTTTGTAAAATTACATCAAACTCTTCTGGCGAAAGGTTTCCGTAGTAAAAATTAATAGGGTTTATACGTTCACCGTCTTTAAAAATCTCATAGTGCACGTGAGGTCCCTCAGAACGGCCTGTGCTACCTACAAAACCTATTAAATCTCCACGCTTAACTTTTTGTCCCGGTTTTACATTGTATTTGTAAAGGTGGGCATATAAACTTTCATAACCATAACCGTGGTTAATACGTATATGGTTACCGTAACCAGTAGCATTATTATCTGCACGATCAATAACGCCATCTCCTGTAGCATAAATAGGCGTGCCTCGTGGGGCAGTAAAATCCATACCCCAATGCATTTTGCGCTCTTTAGTAAATGGGTCAGATCGTAAACCGTAACCTGAGGCAATGCGCGTTAAGTCTTTATTAGCAACCGGTTGTATTGCTGGTATCGCAGCAAGAAGTTTTTCTTTTTCTTCTGCTAAAACAGCAATCTCATCTAGAGATTTGCTTTGTACTACGAGTTGTTTAGTTAAAATATCAAGACGTTTACTGGTCTCTATGATTTTTTTAGAATTGTCATAGCCTTCTAAATCTTTGTATCTGTTAACCCCGCCAAAACCAGCTTTGCGCTGCTCATCTGGTATTGGGTTTGCCTCAAAATACAAGCGGTAAATATTATTGTCTCGTTCTTCTATCTCGCCCAGAACCGTCTGCACCTGATCTAATTTTTTATTAAGTACGCCATATTGCATTTTCATATTTTGCAATTCGCGTTGTAAGGCTTTCTCGTGGGGTGTTTCCAAATCTGGAATATTGAGATAAATAAGAAGTAAGATAAAACCGGCTAAGAAAGAAGCGCCAATAGATAGTAAAACATAGCCTAGTTTACGGCCTTTTTTCTTTTCAATCTTTTTGTAAGAAAGGGTATCTCTGTCGTAATAATATTTAACCTTAGACATTAGCTAATTTATTCTATTTTTGCGTTAAAATTTTCGGCTCAAAATCCGCTTTTACCAAGGGGAAAACGAACAAATATAAAAAATAGTTTAGTGTCACTTTTAGTTTAACTAAACGCTATTAAAATCTGCACATGAAATCTCAAGAAATCCGCGATAAATTTCTAGAATTTTTTAAATCCAAAAATCATTCCATTGTAGCCTCTGCGCCAATGGTTATTAAAAATGATCCTACGTTGATGTTTACAAACGCAGGAATGAACCAATTTAAGGAATTTTTTCTAGGTAACAGTATTCCAAAAAATACGCGGGTGACAGATACGCAAAAATGTTTGCGCGTGAGCGGAAAACATAACGATCTGGAAGAGGTAGGTAAGGATACCTATCACCATACGATGTTTGAAATGCTGGGCAACTGGAGTTTTGGAGATTATTTTAAACCCGAAGCTATAAATTGGGCCTGGGAGCTTCTAACTGAAGTTTATAAAATAGATAAAGACAAATTATATGTTACCATTTTTGAAGGTGACAGCAGTGAAAATCTGGATCGTGACACTGAAGCTTATGATTTGTGGAGTAAACACGTTGCCAAAGACCGTATCCTTAACGGAAACAAAAAGGATAACTTTTGGGAAATGGGCGATCAGGGACCTTGTGGGCCGTGTTCAGAAATTCATGTTGATTTACGTACCGAGGAAGAAAAGGCAAAAGTATATGGAGCTTCACTGGTAAATGCAGATCACCCACAAGTTGTTGAGGTATGGAATTTAGTTTTTATACAATACAATCGTAAAGCTAACGGAAGTCTAGAAAATCTTCCTGCAAGACATATTGACACCGGGATGGGATTTGAGCGCTTATGTATGGCGTTGCAAGACAAAAAATCAAACTACGATACCGATGTTTTTACACCTTTAATTCGAGAGATTGAAACCATTACTAATTCTAAATACGCAGTTACAGAAGAAACTGATATTGCAATACGAGTAATAGCAGATCACGTACGAGCTGTGGCTTTTTCTATCGCAGATGGGCAACTGCCAAGTAATACTGGTGCCGGTTATGTAATACGCCGTATACTGCGTCGTGCAATACGTTATGGTTTTACCTTTTTAGATACTAAAGAACCCTTTATTTACAAACTGGTAAATGTTCTTTCTGATGAGATGGGCAAAGCTTTTCCCGAGCTTAAAAAGCAACAGAATTTAATTTACAATGTTATTAAGGAAGAAGAACAAAGTTTCTTACGCACTTTAGATCAGGGTTTAATTTTATTAGATTCGATACTGGCAGAGACTACAGGTAAGGAAGTATCTGGAGCAAAAGCCTTTGAATTATATGATACCTATGGGTTTCCTATAGATTTAACAGCACTTATTCTAAGTGAGAAAGGTTTTAGTCTGGATGAAAAAGGCTTTCAAACTGAATTGCAAAAGCAAAAAGACCGCTCTCGTGCAGCCGGTAAAATAGAAGCAGGAGACTGGTCTATTTTGAGCGATGATGCAGAAGAAGAGTTTGTGGGTTACGACACGTTAAAAACTCCTGTAAAAATTACGCGTTACCGTAAAATAAATACGGCTAAAGAAGGTGATCAATATCAACTTGTTTTTAGTCTTACTCCATTTTATCCTGAAGGTGGTGGGCAAGTAGGTGATAAAGGATATTTAGAAGCTGCTAACGGTGATGTAGTTTACATTACCGATACAAAGAAAGAAAACAACCTTATTATACACATTGCTAAGAACCTTCCTAAAGATCTTGAGAATACCTTTACTGCTGTTGTTGATGAGAAACAACGCAGCAGATCTGCTGCTAACCATACGGCGACCCATTTATTGCATCAGGCATTGCGATCTATTTTAGGTACTCATGTGGAGCAAAAGGGATCTATGGTACACAGTGGGTATTTGCGTTTTGACTTTTCGCATTTCGCAAAAGTAAATGCAGACGAATTGAAACAGGTAGAGCAATTTGTAAATGCGCGTATTCAAGAACAATTAGCTTTAGAAGAGCAACGCGCAATTCCTTACGATCAGGCAATTGCAGAAGGTGCAATTGCACTCTTTGGTGAGAAATATGGAGATGCTGTACGTGCTATTCGTTTTGGTAAGTCTATGGAGTTGTGCGGAGGAACGCACGTTGCAAACACCGCAGACATCTGGTATTTTAAAGTGAAGTCAGAAGGTGCTGTAGCATCTGGGATACGTCGTATAGAAGCCATTACCGGTGATGCGGTAATGCAGTATTTTGAAGAGCAAGATGAGCAACTTGAGGCGGTAAGAGATCTGTTGAACAATACTAAAGAACCTGCAAAAGCTATTGAAAATTTACAGGAAGAAAATAACGAACTTAAAAAGCAACTTGAATCTTTATTAGCTGAAAAGGCTAAGGGTCTTAAAGGCGAACTTAAAACAGAATTAGAAGCATTAAATGGAATTAATTTTCTGGCACGAGAGGTAGATCTTGACGCAAACGGAATTAAAGACCTTTCATTTCAGTTAGGTGGTGAGGTAGATAATCTCTTTCTTCTGTTAGCTTCTCGACAGGGAGGTAAGGCTCTACTAAGTTGTTATATTGATAAAGACTTAGCTAAAGCTAAAAACTTAAACGCAGGCACCATTGTACGCGAATTAGGGAAACATATACAGGGCGGCGGCGGCGGCCAGCCATTTTTTGCAACAGCCGGAGGTAAAAATCCTGAAGGTATTGACGCTGCTTTGAATGCGGTAAAATCATATATTATCTAAAACTACGTATTGAAATTACAAACAATTATACCGCTGAAACAATCTGAACGTCATATAAACTACGATTCAGAATTGCTTTTAGTAGGGAGTTGTTTTGTTGAGCATATAGGAGCTAAGTTAAGCGACTTTAAATTTAAGTCGCTTACTAATCCTTTTGGAATTTTGTTTCACCCCGAAGCAATCGCCCGTCTTTTTGAACGCGCTGTTCTTCAAAAGCAATTTACCGTTGCAGACGCAACGTTAGTAGATGACTATTATGTTTCATTAGACGCACATTCTAATCTAAATGCCACTACAGATAATGCTGTTATTCTCAATTTAAATAAAGCATTAGAAGATTTTCAGAATAAACTTAAAAAGGCATCTCATATAATTGTAACCTTAGGAACTGCTTGGGGTTATAGGTGTATTTTACAAAATAAAATTGTGGCAAATTGCCATAAGATTCCACAGAAAAATTTCACAAAAGAGTTAGCAAGTGTTGTTGAGGTTGAGGATGCATTAAAGCGTATTCTAAAATCTGTATCAGCGATAAACCCAGAAGCTTCGGTCATATTTACCGTGTCGCCTGTACGCCATCTTAAAGATGGTTTTGTAGAAAATCAGCGAAGTAAGGCTCATTTACTTACTGCAATACATTCAATAGTAGATAGCAATGAGACAGTTGAATATTTTCCATCTTACGAGATAATGATGGATGAATTGCGTGATTATAGATTCTATAATCGAGATTTAATTCATCCTAATGAACTCGCTATAGATTTTATATGGGAACGTTTTAGGATGGCTTATTTTACTGAAAACACACACATTCTTTTCAACAAGATAGGAGAGATTCAGCGTGGGTTAGCGCATAGAGCTTTCAATCCTGAATCTAAGAAGCATCAGAAATTTTTAGATAAGCTGAGTGATAAAATTACACGTCTACAGCAGGAGCTTCCACACATTAAATTTAAATAGTGTGAATTCTTTACGGCACTTTTGTCAAAGTTTCAGAATTATATTTCTTTCTAATAGTAAAGTTTATTAGTGATTGTTAACCCGATAATTACTTTAATGAAAGCATTAGGATGTGTTTACAAGCATCTTATAACTAAAACTTGATTATAATTAATGTGTTCTAATAACTCTTGAATCTAATAGATATCCAGCTAGATATGATATGTAAAATTATTTAGATTAGATTTTTATAGTAAGAAAGTACTCGACTCAAATAATAACTAACTTTATATTTAGTCAAAAAAACGTATTTTAAACATTTAAAATTATAAGTATGACCCCAAGTTCTGCCAGTGACATGCATTTAGAACACAAAGATTTTTATGCTCAAAATGACAAAATTTATGTAGCAACAGATTGTATAATATTTGGTTTTGATGATGGTGATCTTAAATTACTTGTTTTTAAGAGAAGGGTAGAACCCAACTCTGGTATATGGTCATTAATAGGAAGTTTTGTCAAACTAGGGGAAGATGTAGATGAGGCAGCGAGACGGGTTTTAAAAGAGATTACAGGTCTTAATCAATTGTTTTTAGAACAGTCTAAAACTTACGGAAAAGCAGATCGTGACCCCGGTTACCGTTGTTTGTCTGTAGCACATTATGCGCTTATACGCATAGATGATTACGATAAGCAGTTAGTAGAAGAACATGGTGCATTCTGGTACACATTAAAAGATTTGCCAGTTTTGGCACTAGATCATAATCAAATGGTTACCGATGCATTAGATATGTTGCGTCGTAAGTCACGTTATCAACCCATAGGGTTTGAGTTGTTACCAGAAAAATTTACGATTCCGCAGATGCAGAAGTTATACGAGGCAATATACCAGCGTGAACTTGATCCTCGCAATTTTAGAAAAAAAGTATTGTCTTTGAAAGTACTTGTTAAGCTTGACGAAAAAGATAAAACGAGTTCAAAGCGTGGTGCATACTTATATCGTTTTGATTCAGAAAAATACCAGGAACTTCTTGAAAGTGGCTATAATTTTGAAATATAGTAAACTCTTTTAGCTAAGCACTATTAAAGCGAGCGACTGTTTATTCAATAAAAGGTAAATACAAAAACTTTTAAACTAGTTAAAAAAGACTCCAGTTACATTATAAGACATGCATAACGCAAAACATAATAGTTTACTCTAGTTTAGAGCGGGTCGGTTTAATTTTTTCTTAAAAAAAGGGGATCCTTTTTTTTTGATTTTAATTGTAGTTACATTTAAAACTTATTTTACCCTTATCAGCAGTTCTATATGCGCAGAATCTTAATTCTTATAACCATTATTGTTTTAGGAATATTTACCTATCTCTATTTTAAAGATAAAAGCGATCAACGCGCAGAATTAACACAGGCTACAGCATTAATTGAGAAAGAAATTAAAAATGTAGGTAAGCTCATTGTTACCGAAGGATCTTTTGCACAAGTCTTTACGTATAAAGACTCTAAAAAAATGTATTTAGATATTCTTACTGCTAATAAAAAAGCTTTAGTCGTAGTAAATGCAAAAGTCACTATAGCGTATGATTTAAGAGCTTTAGAGACAGCTGTTGATGTGGCTAACAAAACCATTACAATTACACACATTCCCAAAGCTGAAATTAACATTAATCCTGATATTGAGTATTATGATGTTACGCAGGATTACCTTAACCAGTTTGGAGCTTCAGATTATAATATTATTAAAAAACGTGTTATGGAAGGTTTGAAAAAGAAAATTGAAGCTTCAGAATTTCGGGAGAATGCAGAAAATAGACTTATAGCAGAGCTTTCTAATATATACGTAGCCGTTAATACATTAGGTTGGACTTTAAAATACAACCAAACTGAGATTTCTAATTCTAAGGAGTTAAAAAATATTTTAGATTGATTTGTATACCAAGAACAATAAAATGAAAATTACTTCTCCCACACTAGAAGCTATTAATATGTTGCCGGGTTCACTGGCTGTTTTTGATAAAGATTGTAATGTCTTATCATCTTCAAAAGAATGGAAAAATACGGTTAAGCGAGAATTAGAAAAATCTCGCAATACGCAAATTGACATATCAGTAAGATTTGAGAAAGCAATAAATGAGGCACTTATTGAGGGTAATGCTCATTTTATTGTTGACATACCAATTAAGCAGGTGCGTTACAAATATAAGTTTGGCAAATTTGAAACCGAAGGTGAGACTTTTATTTTAGCGCAACGTATTTTAAGTACACGACCAGAAGAATATAGAAAAGAAGAGCTTTTAAAGCAAACTAACAAGGTCGCTTATATAGGTTTTTGGGAGCTAAATTTAATTACAAAGAATATATATTGGTCTGAGGTTACCCGAAAGATACATGAGATACCAGATGATTTTCAACTAGACTTAGACACTGGTATTAATTTTTACAAAGAGGGAGAAGATAGAGCGCGTCTTACGCAAGTAATTAATCGAGCTATTGAATACGGTGAGTCCTGGGACGAAGATTTTACTATCATAACCTATCTGGGTAAGGAAATCTATGTAAACGCCAGAGGTAAAGCAGAATTTGAAGACGGTCATTGCGTGCGACTCTTAGGTACTTTTCAAGATATTACAGATAGGGTCCTTAAAAATGAACAATTAAGTATAAGTGAAAAACAATTTAGACTTGCCTTCGAAAATACACCTATTGCATTTCTTATTATCGACGTTGAGAATTTTAAAATTTTAGAAGTTAATGAGGCTTGTGAGAACGTATTTGGATATAATAAGAATCAATTTCTGAAGAAAAAAATCACAGATTTATACAAGCCCGAAGAATTTCAGAAGAACTATCTTTTAATAAAAAACTTATACCATCAACACTCTCATAAAATTGAAAATGAGCAGAATTTACTGCATAAGAATGGTAATTCTATAATAGCTAAAACTTATTTTTCTTTAAACTATGATTCTAAAGGAAAACCTAATAAGATTATTGCTCAGATACAGGATATTACAGAGCTTAAGAAAAAAAATGAAGAAATAAATCGCTTCATTGAAGTTACTACAAATCAAAATACACGCTTAATTAATTTTGCGCATATCGTATCTCATAATTTAAGATCCCATTCTAGTAATATAGGTATGTTAATTGATTTTTTGAAAAATGAAAAAGATGAAGAAGAGCGTGAAATGCAATTTGATATGCTTGCTCAAGCCTCATCAATGTTAACAGAAACCATATCACATTTAAACGATGTGGTATCTGTAGATATAAATTACCAGGACAAAGAGGAGTTAGATTTGTACAAGTATATAGAAAATGGAATACGGTCTGTACGAGGTCTTATGGTCGAGGTAAATTTTCAAATTGTCAACCGCGTTGCTGAAGGATTTAAAATTTATGCAGTGCCAGCCTATTTAGAAAGCATTGTTCTAAATATTATTACAAATGCGATTAAATACAGAGATCCAAAACGTAAATCCTGGTTGCAAATTTCAGCAGAACGTATTAACGGTTATGTGATTATCACTGCTTCAGATAATGGTCTAGGTATTAATCTAGAGCGTTATGGAGATCGCATCTTTGGTCTTTATAAAACCTTTCATAAACATTCTGATGCACGTGGCTTAGGTCTCTATATGACTAAATCTCAAGTTGAGGTTATGGGAGGAGCAATAACTGTACAAAGCAAAGTAGGCGAAGGGACCACATTTACAATAAAACTTCATGAAAAAAATTAAACTGGCATGCATCGTCGATGACGATCCTATATTTATATTTGGAATTAAAAAGATGATGAAACTCACTCAGTTTTGTGAGAACTTTCTTGTTTTTTCAAATGGTCAAGAAGCATTAGAGTCATTAACAGCAATTTTAAATAAAGGGGAAGACGTTCCGCAATTAGTGTTGCTTGACCTTAACATGCCCGTGATGGATGGTTGGGAATTTCTAGAAGAATTTACTAAAATTAATCCACCAAAGGAGATGACTATCTACATACTCACCTCATCAATAGACCCCAGAGATTTAAAGCGTGCTAAAAAGTTTAATAGTGTGTCTAACTATGTTATTAAGCCTATAACTATAGAGCAATTAGAAGATATTAAAAGTTCGTTACCCTAAATTTAATTTAATACGTGTGAGTTGTTAATCAGATCTAAACCATCTTTAATAAGGTGTTTTAGTTTTGGTTTTTGAGATTGTAATTGTTCTAAGTGTTTTAAAACGGCTAATTTTAGATTCTCTATATTATCTGCAACTGCGAGCTCGTACAATTCTATAGAAAGTAACCAATCATTTGAGTGGTATTCTTTTAAAATATCAAAAACAGCTTCAGGTGAAAATTGAGTGTTTTTCCCTTCTCTATAATTTCTAACGGCCAGATAGAGATTTTCGAGCTCTCGGCGTTTTTCATTATAAGCTGTTTTAACCGTGCTGCTGCTAACCTGATGATTTATTAAATTAAACGAATTAAAATCTGCCGGGCCTGAAAATGCAGAAGCTATTCGCTTTCCAACACCCAGATGGTAAACTCCCCATTCAGGTTTAAATAAAATTTGTTCTCCTTGAGAAACAGTACAATCTCTAAAACTAATAAGAATGATTTTACCTTTTAGATTTCGGGTGCCAGTAATAATTTCACCACTAACTAAAATATTTCCCTCAAATTTTAATTCAATTTTTTCACCTTCAAAAATTTTATAAGCTTGTAGATCTTTAGGGCTCATATCTTCAATTGCCAGATTTATACCCTCTAGTTTACCTAATGCGGTGCCATATCCTTGAGTATGGTTCAGCGTGCCGTGACCTATAAGCTCTTTCTCGTGATAAGATAGAGCAGTTTTACCTTCAGTTTGAATATAAGCAACTTTGTTTTTATGAATTATAATATTTTTAAAAACGCCAGAGATTTGAAGTCCTGTACTTAATTCTACAGTACCAAGATTCTTACTTTTTATAAGCTTATCAATCCCCTCAGGGCCACCGGTTCTTACAGCCATGGTATTTGCAAACTCTTCTAAAACTTCGCTTAAATAGGCAAAGTTAGGAGTAACATAAAGCTGGGGTTGTGGTTTTGTGATATCAAACTCTTGATAGGCCGCAGCAGGACTATAAGGTATTTTTTTCACGGCATCGGTCATACACCAGGCGCTCTCGCCTATAGAAGATAAAAGACCGGCTCCGTAGATTTTAGGATTTTCTAGGCTACCTATTAAGCCGTATTCAACTGTCCACCAATGTAAGTTACGTATAAGCGCCATCTCACTAGGCTCACCCATATTATTTTGCAAATGAGCTACCTCATTTTCTGTTTCCTCAATTTCACGTTCAGAAGAATCTTCGGCCTCTTTTAAAATTGAAAGTTTACGTACAGCCTCATAAAGTTGGTAATCTTTAGCCGAAGAAATAGCTTTGCATCCTATCTCTCCAAAACGTCTTAGGTATTCTGCATATTCAGGATTTGCAATAATAGGTGCGTGACCTGCACCCTCGTGTATAATATCTGGTGCGGGTGTATATTCAATATGTTCTAATTGTCTTATATCTGAGGCAATAACTAAGACTTTGTAAGCTTGAAACTCCATAAATGCTGCCGGAGGTATAAAACCATCTACAGCAACTGCAGCCCAACCTATCTCTTTCAAAATACGGTTCATACCATACATATTAGGTATGTGATCTATAGAAATACCGGTTTTATTTAAACCATCTACATATGATTTATGAGCCACAGTAGCGAGATAGTCAAAGTTTTTACGCATTACATAGCGCCACACTGCCTGATTTATGGGAGTGTAAGCGTCATAATGCTGTGGCTTTATGAATTGCTTTAAATGAGCAGGAAGGCGCTCTATAAGTGGATTAGTTTCTATATTTTTATCTAATTCTGAATTCATAAATCAAATTTACAAAGATTGTCTCAAGTTGATAGAATCAAATTTCAGACATTCTTAGTTTATAAGTTTAAATTTGAGGAATATTTAATTATAATATTCATTTACTAAATAATATTTATGCAAAGTTCTTTTGTAAGCCTTGATATTGAGAATGCCGTAGGCATACTTACCTTTTCTACTCCAGATCACAATGCGCTGCCCAGCAGTATCCTAAGTGATCTCGAAAACAAGATTATTGAAGCCGGAAAGATGAGTAATTTAAGAGTACTAATATTAAAGAGTGGTGGTGATCGTACCTTTTGTGCAGGTGCAAGTTTTAAAGAACTAATTGCTATAAGTAATCAAGATGAGGGGAAAAGCTTTTTTATGGGTTTTGCTAAGGTTATATTAGCAATGCGATCGTGTCCGCTGCCTATAATAGCACGTATCCAAGGAAAAGCTGTAGGAGGTGGAGTAGGTATCGCGGCGGCGGCAGATTATTGTTTTGCTTCTAAATTTGCTTCAGTTAAACTTAGCGAATTAACAATAGGGATTGGACCTTTTGTAATAGAACCGGCGGTAACTCGTAAAATTGGTGTGTCCGCAAGTTCACAGATGACTTTTAATGCTACAGCATTTTATGACGCATCTTGGGCACAAGCTCAAGGTTTATATGCTGAAGTTTATAATTCTGTAGAGGAGCTGGATCTGGCTATAAAAGATTTAGCAAACAATCTAGCATCCTATAACCCGGAAGCTACGAAGCAGGCAAAGCGTATTTTTTGGGAGGGTACAGACCACTGGTCAAGTTTTCTCGAAGAGCGAGCTTCTATAAGTGGTAATCTAGTTTTGTCAAAGTTTACTAAAGAAAAATTAAAATCTTACGCATAAAAAAAAGCCCTCAATGAGGGCTTTTTTAATAAAAGGATCTCTTAATTAGAGGCCATTTTTTTAGGAGGATATTCTTGCATAATTTCTCCTACAATTTCGTTGATACGTTCTTGTTTTCTTTCAACATCTCTAGCTAAATAACCAGTTCCCTGACCTTGCCACACGAGTTCTTTTTTGCCGGCATCTATTAGGTCTATATATAAAGTGCCTTCGGTAGTTCTTGAAACGGTATTACCAAAGCCGCCGCCAAAAGGTCCCCAGGGACCCCAGGCTCCCCAGCCCCAACCAAAATTGTTATATACATCAACACGTTGTTGCGCTGTAGTAAAGATGCTTACCAGCATTGCAGGATTGTCAGATTTTACAAAGCCTTTAGCAAGCATATTATCTTCAATTGCACGCAATATTCTTTTTTTGTCAAGATCAGAAATTTCAGCCTTATCTATACCGGGTTTAAAAAAAGCAAAGGTTTTGTATTCACTAAAATTTGCGCTCTGATCATAATCTGATGATACTCGCACAGTGCTACACGCCGAAAGCAGTACTGCTACAGCAAGCAGAATAAAGGGTTTTAATTTTTTCATATGAAATATTTTATGGGTTATTGAAAATGAGCAAATTCTATTTTATAAGTATCAATAATTATACCAAGATCAGATAATTAGCTGCGTGATTTATCATAATCATAAGGGCAATGTCTGCACCCACTTTTGCAACAATATCCTCTCTTTAAGTGGTATTGCTCTGTAAAGCATCTATAGCCTTCTGGTGTTAAATAATAATCGCCTTCTTCTAACGGTATTTGTTTTTTAAATTGACTCACAATTAAAGGTATAAAAGATCAATAAGACTTGTGTAAATAAAGACTTAAATCTAATTTCGAATTTTATAAGTACAATGATACTCTTTAAATGGCTATTTTAATTCATGCACCTATCTTGTTTAGGAAGTTTATAGGCTGTGCTTTTTGGCCATTTATTTTCGTTAAACGTGTGGGTTTAAAAGAAGATGCTGTATTCATTAATCACGAGCGCATACATCTTAGGCAACAAATAGAATTACTAATAATCCCATTTTACCTTTGGTATTTCACTGAGTATTTAATACATCTAATACATTTAAAATCTAGACACGCAGCGTATCATGCTATAAGTTTTGAAAAAGAAGCTTATGCTAAGGAGCGAGATTTTGAATATTTAAAAAACCGACAAGTTTGGGGTTTTTTGAAGTACTTGAATTAACGGTGAACAATTACTTGGAAGCGATCATAATCAGATTCTCCAAAAATCATTTTATAATCATATTCAGCTCCAAAACCTCTCCCATATAATTTAAGTGTATGGGTACCTGCCGGCAATTCAACATAAGATGTTCCATTTAAATAATAGTAACCAGCTGCGTAGACTGTAGGGCCACCATTTCCACCGTTTGCATTAGTATATGTCCCTGTATCATATGCAAAGTGTTCAGCTCCATCATTCACTGTTATCCAACCACGGTATAATCTAGGGGCTCCATCAACAATAGCATTTCCGTCTCTTCTTGTTATTGATACACTATAAAAGTATATTAATTGTACAAGTGACTTTTGGGAAAGTGTTATTGTTTCAGTAAGAAGTAGGCGATCTTTTGAAGCGCCAGTTCCACTATCAGAAGTTACTGAATTATTAGTGCCAGTTAGAAAGTTCACTCGATTTACAGGCATAAATGTTTGCACTAACGAGGGCTGTAAAACCATTGTACCATTATCGTCTACATAAACTGGCATGGGGTCATTTTGTACATTGTTAGTATTGTTAGGACGGTTTAAACCATCAACACGTATAGTAGAATTTGCTCCCCCAATGTGTAGTTTTTCTTTTGGAGCAGTATTACTTATTCCTAAATTGCCGGTAGGAGTTATATTAATATCATCTTGGTTAGCACCTATACCATCATTTTGTACTCCAATTTCTAATAGACTGTTTTCTGTGGTAGAACCGTTACCACTACCATCATCAGAATATTTAATATAACCGTAATCACTCACAGCATTTACAGAACTTTTAAACAAGATTGATGATTGTCCCCCGGCATTACCATGCTCAAGTACAATTGTCCCTGCGTTGCCCGCAAGTGTCGTACCGGTATCTTCATAAACGTGAAGACTACCTTGTGGAGTTGCCGTTTTTATACCAATTCGATTTGTACTACCCTGTATAAAAAGTGTATTTTCATCAGCATCAGTTTCTACTCTAAAGTTTAAGTTTAGGCCTTTTTCATTAAATATGGTCGGTCCATTTGCAGCTATACGATGATTGTATGTATTATTTTCAAACAGATCTAATACTCCATCATCAGCAGTAGAGTAAAGTGATGCGGTAATATCATTAAGATTAGCATCACCTTCATATACGTTTAAACTTTTGCTAAATGAGGTGGTTTGATCATTATTGAACACAGCGGTTAAACCTAAAGTAGTAATATCGGGATTATTTCCTCCTGTTGCCACTGCAAGGCCAGTGTTTGTTCCAGACTCCATATAAACTGAGGCATCATATGAACTTCCCGAATTTCTAAACGCTAATCCTGATGCATTCGCATTTGCAGAGCGTCTGAGTGTAAAAGCATCTTGTGCACCTACAGATGTAAATTCAATTTTCTTATCTTCTTGAGAAACAACTCGATCTTCTGCTAAAGTTCCATCTACAGTATAGATATTATCGCCTGTTGCAGCGGGAGTGGTAAGGGCAACCCATTTTGTGCCATCCCAGTAGTAAAAGCCTTCAGTTACAGCATTAGCTCCTGTTGTCACTGCTTGATTAAAAACTAATAAGCCTTTAGTAGCAGACGGTGTAATCGTAGTGTTATCTGTTATCCCTGTAAGACTTACTCGCGGAATTAAAAGACCTTTATCTGATGCTTCTATGTCAAGAAGCGATCCGTTTGCAGGTGTGGTAGTCCCAATACCTACCTGTGCGTGTGAAGCTAATGAAAAGCACAACACGATAATTAAAAAGGAAAACTTTAGGGGAAGTAATTTTATTCGCATATAAAATTATTAGGGGCTATTAAATGTTATGTATAGTCTTGTGGAGTGTGCAAAAATATGTTTTTTATCGGCATATAGTTGCTTTTTACCTGTATTTTAACTAATTAAGTATAGTTAAAATGAGTGTTATGTTTTACTTAAGTGAGTTGTTCCCGATTAAGTGCGTTTAAATTAAGGTGTTTGTATTTTAAAGCTTTTGTGGCATAGTACTTCTTAGGATTAAAAATGTCATTATTTTTGTATGATAAAACCTATTATGGCAAATCCTCAATTGCTCTTTTCTTCAGAAAAACAAGTGTCTATACAAAATATAGATGATCACATATTTAGGTCTAATAATGTTTTCGTTTCTATTTTGCGAGAAGACCTCCTGCATAAAGAAGTTTCAGGAAATAAATTTAGAAAGCTTAAATACAATTTAATTGAAGCTCAAGAGCAACGGAAAGACACGCTCTTAACCTATGGTGGTGCCTTCTCTAATCATATTGCAGCAACCGCAAAGGCTGGTCAAATTTGTGGTTTCAAAACTATAGGTATAATTCGTGGAGAAGAGCTAGGTATTGATTTAACTAAAACCCTTCAGCAAAATGCTACGTTACGTTTAGCTTACGATTGTGGGATGAGGTTTTATTTTGTTTCTAGATCTGATTATCGTTTGAAGAATTCGACATCTTTTCGCGAAAGCCTAAAACAGAAATTTGGAGATTTTTATGAGATCCCTGAAGGTGGAACAAACCATCTGGCTGTAAAGGGTTGTGCAGAGATTTTGAATGAAAACACAGCAGAATACGATTACATTATGTGTCCTGTAGGAACAGGAGGAACGATAGCAGGTTTAATAGAAGGCAGTCTATCACATCAAAAAGTAATAGGATTTCCTGCACTTAAAGGAGAATTTTTAAGCTCAGAGATTGAAAATTTTACTTCTAAGAACAACTGGGAATTAAATAAGAATTACCATTTTGAAGGTTATGCAAAGGTAAATTCAGACCTTATAGCTTTTATAAATTCCTTTAAGAAAGCTCGCAATATTCAATTAGATCCCATATATACAGGAAAAATGATGTATGGCTTGACAGATCTTATTTCAAATGCTTTTTTCTCTGAAAATACCCGTATTTTAGCGGTTCATACAGGAGGTTTACAAGGAATTTCCGGTATTAATTATCGACTTAAAAAATCTGGAAAATCAACCATTAAAGTTTAATATGATAAGAAAAATTACAGTTGTTTTGATTTTGAGCCTTTTGCTCGTGGGATGCGGTGGTAGTAAACGGGCGGCTAAGAAAAAACTGTCTGTTAGACCTTCAAGATCGTATGAGAACCCAAAAGCAAAACCGGTTGATGATACTCCCGGAGAAACATCTAGAGAAACTAAAAAAGCATATGAATATGCTTCTTTTGCTAGTGTTGAAGATTATATAAATCATTTTGCACCTATTGCAAAAGAAGAAATGCGTTTATATAAAATACCTGCAAGTATTACTATGGCACAAGCTGTTCTAGAATCTGGAGCCGGAAATGGTAATCTTACTAAAAAAGCAAATAATCACTTTGGTATAAAATGTCATAACTGGACCGGTGAGGTTGTTTATCACGATGATGATGAAGCAGGAGAATGTTTTAGAAAATATCGTGATCCTAAATTTTCATTTAGAGATCATTCATTATTCTTAACAGGAAGATCTAGATATGCAGATTTATTTGATCTGGATCCTGACGATTATAAAGGCTGGGCTAAGGGATTGCGTAAAGCAGGTTATGCAACAGATCCTAAATATCCTCAAAAATTAGTTGCTATTATAGAACGCTATGCGATGTATAATTATGATGCTGAAATTTTAGGGACTAAGGTTAAAGATTTTAAGCCTGAGCCTTCAGATAAAGTCGTCTTACACAAGGTCGTAAAAGGGGAGACCCTATACAGCATCTCGCGTATGTATAACCTGACAGTTGACGAATTGAAAAAAAATAATGGTTTACGAGATAATACGATAAGCGTAGGGCAGCAGTTAAATGTAACCCCACAGTATAACGGATTTTAATGATGAATTATAAAAGAAGCAGTGCTTTGTTTGTTGAAGCACAGAAAGTAATACCTGGTGGAGTAAACTCGCCGGTACGAGCATTTAAAGCAGTAGGTGGTGATCCCATATTTGTAAAAGAGGCTAAAGGAGCATATTTATATGATGAGGATGGTAACCGTTTAATAGATTACATAAACTCCTGGGGTCCTATGATACTGGGGCACGCGTATCAACCGGTTGTAGATGCCGTAGTCGATAAAGCAAAAAAAGGCACTTCTTTTGGGATGCCTACAGAAATAGAAACTAAAATTGCAGAACTCGCTGTAAAAATGGTTCCCGGTATAGACAAAATACGTTTTGTAAATAGTGGTACCGAAGCCTGTATGAGCGCCGTACGACTTGCACGTGGGTTTACAGGGCGTGATAAAATTATAAAGTTTGCAGGTTGCTACCATGGTCATTCAGATTCGTTCTTAATTCAGGCGGGGAGTGGCGCAGTGACTTTTGGTACTCCTAATAGCCCGGGTGTTACACAAGGGACAGCTAAAGATACCTTGTTAGCTACTTACAATGATCTGGATCAGGTGCGTGCACTTTTTGAAAGCAATAAAGATCAGATTGCAACAATTATAGTAGAACCCGTTGCCGGAAATATGGGATGTATTCCGCCGGCTGATGGTTTTTTACAAGGTCTACGTGATTTGTGTGATAAACACGAAGCCTTACTTATCTTCGATGAGGTTATGACAGGCTTTAGACTCGCTGCAGGTGGTGTTCAGGAATTATTAGGAGTACAGGCAGATATTGTAACTTTTGGTAAAGTTATAGGAGGAGGGCTACCCGTGGGAGCTTTTGCTGCACGTAATGAGATTATGAATTATCTGGCGCCTGTAGGACCGGTATATCAAGCGGGTACTTTAAGTGGAAACCCTTTAGCGATGGCTGCAGGTTTAGCAATGCTTGAAGCTTTAGATAACGACCCCGCAGTTTTTAAACGTCTTGCCGAAAAAACAGCGTATTTGCATAAAGGAATAGAAAAGGTACTTTTTGACAGTAAAGTAGTGCATACGATTAACAGAATAGGGTCTATGATTTCGGTTCATTTTGCTAAGGAGCCGGTAACAGATTTTGCATCTGCTTCTAATGGAGCAAATGAGACGTTTAAAAAATTCTTTCACGGTTTATTAAATGAAGGTATTTACATAGCTCCCAGCGCTTATGAAACCTGGTTTATTACAGATGCATTGAGTTATGAGGATTTAGACGAGACTATTGCTGCAGTTGCTAAAATTGCTCCAGAGTTAAACTAGATGTATCTAATATAATAGAAAACCCCTGTAACTCATAAGTTACAGGGGTTTTTTAATGAGGTGGGAATGCGTTTACTTACGTTCACCTTCAGTTCCTCGTCTGTTCTTAGAACGATCACCACGCTTGCCATCTCTTTTTGCCATACGATCGTGACGTTTAGATTGCATTTTATGCCATTTGTCAAATTGTTCTTCAGATAAGATTTTTTTCATCTTTTCTTGTTGTGCAATTTGTTTGTCTAATCTAGCGCTGTAGTTTGCTTTGCGTTCTGCACGCATAGTCTCACGTTGAGCTTCAGTTGGTTTTTCACCATCTTTCATTTTTGCTGCGCGATCTGCGAACATTGCTTTTCGTTCTTTAGCATTGGCTAACTCAAGATTATAAATTTCCTTTTGTTGCTTCTCATCAAGAACTAATGCCAGGGTCATACGTTTAGTTTGAATATCTGCCATTTCCTCTGGAGTAGCATCCATCATTTTCTTACTTCTTTCCTGTCGATTTCCTTGTTGTGCCAAAGCAGTTACTGAAACGAATAAAGCTACTATTGCAATTAATTTTCTCATATCTATTTATTTTATTGTTATATATCTAAGACTTTAATAAAAGAGAAAGGTTTAAATGGGGGCTTATAATTTTAAAGGGAAAGAAATTGTTATATTAAAAAAGCCTTCCAGAATTTACTGAAAGGCCTTAGTATAAAAATGTTTAAATCTATATGCTAATCTATAATAGAAACGGTTAATGTTTTTCCTTCTTTTTCAACTTTAGCAAGTTTTTGTCTGGTAAGGCCTTTTATTCCTTTATCCCATTTCTTATTACTTAAGTCACTTGCTGATTTTAATTCTTCTAACGGAAGGTTTTTTTCTTTCTTTAGAATGTTGAAGATTACTTTTTCATCTTCAGATAAATCTACTTTTTTACGCTCAGGTTTCATCTGAGGAAAGAATAAAACTTCTTGTATAGATTGATTGTTTGTTAAAAACATTATCAATCGATCCATACCTATACCTAAACCAGATGTAGGAGGCATACCATACTCAAGTGCTCTTAAGAAGTCATTGTCTATAAATTCTGTAGCCTCGTCATCTCCTTTTGCGGCAAGTTTTAATTGTTCTTCAAAACGCTCACGTTGATCTATAGGATCATTTAATTCTGAGTACGCATTTGCAATTTCTTTACCGCAAACCATAAGTTCAAAACGTTCGGTAAGCTCTGGGTTTTCCCGATGCTCTTTACAAAGCGGACTCATTTCTTTAGGATAGTCTGTGATAAATGTAGGCTGTATAAAGTTGCCCTCGCATTTCTCTCCAAAAATCTCATCAATGAGTTTCCCTTTACCCATCGTGTTATCTACTTCTATACCCATCTCTAGGGCTGCACTACGAAGCTCTTCTTCCGATTTACCGGTAATATCAAAATTAGTAAACTGCTTTATAGCATCGGTCATAGTGATGCGCTTGTAGGGAGCTTTAAAGTCAACCTGGTGGTTTCCGAAATTAGCTTCTGTAGTACCATTTACAGCTAGAGCACAATGTTCTAGTAGATTTTCTGTAAACTTCATCATCCAGTTGTAGTCTTTGTACGCTACATAAATTTCCATAGCGGTAAACTCAGGGTTGTGAGTACGATCCATACCTTCATTTCTGAAGTTTTTAGAAAACTCATAAACCCCATCAAAACCACCTACAATTAAACGTTTTAAATAAAGTTCATTAGCGATTCTCAAATATAGAGGAATGTCTAAGGCATTATGATGCGTAACAAATGGTCTTGCTGCTGCACCTCCAGGTATAGATTGTAATACAGGAGTTTCAACCTCAAAGTAACCTTTGTCGTTAAAGAAATCACGCATAGCTGTAAATAACTTGGTGCGTTTGATAAAAACCTCTTTAACCTTTGGATTTACAGCAAGATCAGCGTAGCGCTGACGGTATCTCATTTCTGGATCTGTAAACGCATCATAGGTTTTACCGTCTTTCTGTTTTGGTATAGGTAATGGCTTTAAAGCCTTACTTAACAGCTTAAAATTTTTAACCATCACAGTTTTCTCGCCAACCTGAGTTGTGAAAAGCGTTCCTTCAACACCTATAAAGTCTCCAAGATCGAGTAATTTTTTAAAGACATCATTATAAAGTGATTTATCTTCCCCTGGGCAAATTTCATCCCTATTAAAATACAGCTGAATGCGACCTTCGCTATCTTGCAGTTGCGCGAAAGATGCTTTGCCTTGTATGTTGTGAACCATAAGACGACCGGCAATAATCACCTGCTTGCCTTCGGTAAAATTAGATTTAATCTGTTTTGAAGTATGATCTACTGGGTATAAATCTGCCGGATAAGGGTTAATCCCTAACGCTCTTAATTTACCTAACTTTTCGCGTCGTATTAGTTCTTGTTCTGAAAGTTGCATAAGCTGTCTTTAATCCACCTTGTGGAATTTAATTATTTGAGGAGCTCCCCAAAATAGATGTCATTTTAAAATCAATGGTTTTGCTCATAAAGCAGGCACTCATTTGAAGCGCAAATATAACAACTCGCCCGCGACAAATCAATAACTGTAACAAAAGCTTCTTAGATGTGTCAAATAGATCATCAATCATCATAAATTAAATCAAAAAATGAGTTTTTTAAGAGCACTGGTTGCAATTTTTTTACCGCCACTCGCGGTACTAGATAAAGGTTGTGGTTCTGTATTAATTGTAGGTTTACTTACACTGTGCGGCTGGATACCTGGAATTATTGCAGCATTAATAATTGTGAATAGAAAATATTAAGCTTGCCTCTTAGTAATTGTATCTTTGCAGTATGAATAAGAAAATTCGACTAGAAGATTTAGGAAGTCGCGATTACAAGGAAGTTTGGGACTACCAGGAACGTCTTTTTAAAGAGATTTTAGATCTCAAAATAAGAAATAGGAGAGAAGATTTAAAACTTACGACGCCTAATTACTTAGTATTAGTTGAGCACCCTCACGTTTATACCTTAGGTAAAAGCGGGGACATTAGTAATTTATTGATTTCTGAAGAACAATTAAAAGCAAAAAACGCTACGTTTTATAAGATTAATAGGGGAGGAGATATTACGTATCATGGTCCCGGACAAGTTGTGGGGTATCCTATCTTAGATTTGGAAAATTTTTTTACAGATATTCATAAATACTTAAGATTTCTGGAAGAGACCATAATTTTGACACTTGCCGACTATGGTATTAAATCTGAACGGTCACCTGGTGAAACCGGAGTTTGGTTAGATGTAGGAACCCCATTTGCTCGTAAAATTTGTGCAATGGGCGTGCGTGCGAGCAGATGGGTCACTATGCACGGCTTTGCATTTAACGTAAATGCTAACCTGGGTTATTTTGATAATATTATTCCCTGTGGAATAAAAGAAAAGGCAGTTACCTCTTTAAATGTTGAATTAGGCAGAGCCAAAGTTGACGAAGATGAGGTTAAGCAAAAAATTTTAAAGCACTTCGCAAATTTATTTGAAGCAGAAGTTTTAAAATAGTTGCTAGTTAAAGTTGAAGTTCAGTGAGAATATTAACACTTGAGACCTGTCCTTTTTTGTTATAATCTACTTGTTTTATAAAACCAACACCTTCAGCAAACCAATGTTTTACGAAGCCTGCATTTTCATTTTGAGGTTTCATACTGGTTTTAGATTCAATAACAATACAGTCAAAAGTTCCTGCAGGAGTGGTAATTGTTTCTGTAGCCGTAACACAACGGTCTCTTAATAGATACTTCATCTTGTGTTTAATGGGAGTAGCAAGAATGTCTATTTCTAAAACAGCATCGTCAAGAGATTGTCCTACTTCTAATTTTTTAGGTACCTCAAGTGATATTCTTGATATATCAAACTCAAGATTACTATACTCATCATATAAAAAGGCGGGTACTACGTTACGGTGATTAAGAACTACAGATTTTGAAGTGCACTCGATCTCATAATTTGACTGTTCTAATGTATCCCGTTCTTTGGATGCATCTTTATTTACAGCAGATAGAAAAGCTTTTTTACCATCTAACGTCTGCTTGATACGAGAAACCTCATAATTTGTTACTGAAAGTAAATTATTTGCCGTTCCATAAGCACTCATCTCAAAAGTACTATCAGTGTTTAATGTAAAGAGACTCGAGCAATTTTCTTGAGAAATACACTTATTAATCAATAGTGTATTAAAACAGATTAAAATGTAGAATGCTTTCATATCAAAAGTTTTAAATATTATTTAGGATAATACATCCCGGCAGTTTAATGTAAATCAAAAATTGTCATTTATAATATATGACTACCATTTTTAGTTTAGGGAAACTGATAGCGAATTATAAATTAGCACATTATATACTGATAATTTATCTAAGACTTAGAGAAGGCAAATAAGTACAGTTAAAAATATTATATTATTTTAGAATATCGAATAGGAAAATCCCCCTTTAACAAAGGGTTGCTTAACAGGGAAAAACTCAGTTTATTTGATAAATTATAACGCTGTTTGACTCACCTTTGGTAACTAGGCCCATTTTAGCGGTAGAATTGAGGCTGCCTGCATTAGCGTTTGAAGAACCATAAACAGGGAAATTGGGTAAAAGAATACCTTCGGTGTTAAAGAGGTATATTTTATTTGTTTGTAAATCTGTGAGAACAACATAGTATTTTTTCTCAAATCTTATAACTTTAAGACCCTTGTAAATACCAAGCTCAAGTTCTTTCTCATGGCCATTAATCACAAGTTTATTTTCAAACAACGCAGCTTCTACAGATCCTAAGTTATCATATAAGAAGCCAGAACTTAATTTGTTTTTCTTAGTTGTAATCTTTCCACTTTCTGAAATTGCAATCTGCGTTCCATCAGCTTCAAAAAGTATAAAATTTCCATTTTTAATAGAAATCGGATACCCAGAAAATTTAAATTTCTGATTTATGGTTATTCGATTATTTCCGCGGCGATCCAGAATATTTAAAGATCCATCTTCTAACTGGGTTAGTATGTAGTCTTTAGTTCCTGACCGTAGGTGTTGAGGCGCATTTAAAAGATTTGAGGTTTTATCGTAATCAAAACCTTTTACAATAGATGCAGTATTGTCAAGCATTTGTAATGTTGCTCCCTGCGTAATTACAAATCTATAATTACGGCTGCCGTCATAATCAAAAACGGCTAGTGGTTGTGTTATTATGTTTTCAAACTTTTGCCCGAAGGGTTTTACAATTTCTCCATCACTAGCTAAAATATAAAATCGATTTGCAGTTGTAAAAGCATATTGTAATCTTCCGTTTTTATAAAGATCTACCTGTTGAATTTTACCTAATATAGGTCCGTCTATTTCTTTTTTCCATTCTATTTTCCCGCTGCTATCTATATGATACAGATTGTTTGAAATATCCTGTACAAGAATGTTTTTGCCCTTAGTTCTATAATTATCGAGTAGCTGAGGACTATCTAATACATCATTATCAAGTTTTATACTGGCAATTTGAGAAACCTGAGTCTTTTTATTGTGAACATTATATTTGCTAATAACAGCATTTACGTAAGTAAAGTTATCTGCTTGTATAAATTGTATTCCAGCATTAGGGTAGTCTTCAAGATTAATTTTAGTTAAAATTTTACCTTCAGACTTGTCTACCTTCTTTTCTAAAAATGTTTTTTGTGGAGATACATTCCCATAATAAAATAATGTAGATTCATCACTTAGCTTCTTTTGAAACTGTTTATAGGAATCAGAATTTGTAACAACAGCACCATTTTGATAATTAGCAATAAGATCTTCTAGAGCACTAGTTGTTTTAGAAAACACATAATAAGAGTCAAGTTTACAATAAGTGTGAACCGCAGGCGGATTTAGTAATTCTGAAAATGGTCTGTTAAACGCAAGTGAGTCGGTTAATTCGTAAATAGGAATTTCTCTATATTCAGATCTTTTAGAAGAATAGGCTGCTAGCGCCTTTTCAGAACTTTGATTATCTACGCTATTTGCAAAAATTAAATTTTCATTACTCGTATAAATAAGCCCAACCTCATTTACAGACTGAAAAAAATCCTCTAATGGGAGTTTAAAATCTTTGAGTAAAATCGCTCTTTTTTCTGCTAAGTTAATTTTGTATTGTTCCCAGTTGTTAACAGATAAGCTGCTAAACCCAATGCTTGAAGCAGGAGTTACTGAAGCAACTTTAGAAGAACCAGACTCCAATTCATTTAGAAGAGATAATGTATGGCCATTCTCGATAGCAGAAGTAAGTACGCCTGTAAATTGAGTTTTTTTATTATCGATTTCTAAATCTATAGCTGCCCACTCAAAAGGAACTTCTTTCAATGCAAATTTATACTGTGATAAAATATCTTTAAAGAGACGTTTATAGTAACTACCCTTTATGTATAGGTTTGCGTGACTGGCATCACTGGTTTTAATCATTTTTTGAAGAGAAGAATCTATGGGATCTCTACCTGTATTGCCTTGAAGTATGGTGTTTTCTAAAACTAGCTTTGAAGTGCTGGCAATTAGAATCTCGTTGCTTATTATATAATATACTTCTATCTCGTTAACTATATATGTGTTTATAGTAGTGCCTTCATAATCAGTTTTTTTAAGACTTTTAGTAAATGTAGAGTCTTTTAAAGCAACGTTTTTTGAGACCTCAGTAAATAAAGCAATATCATAATCGTTATCTCCTAGAGCTACAAAAGAGATATAGCTCTCATTTTCGGGATTAAACTTTGAAAACAGGCTAGCATAGTTTTCTAAAGTTTTAGCAAAACCGGTTGGTTTTATTTTATTAGCTAGTTCATTAGATTTTAAATTGTTTTTAAACGTATTCCAATTAGGTACCCTTAAAATCGCCGCTGATTTATGAGGAATTAAATGTAGAAGATTTGTATCTGCTTCCGGCTGCTTTGTGCAATTAGAAAAAAAAAGTATAAGCACTAAAAGCAAGAAAATATTCTTCATATAAGATTAAATAGAGAGATCAAAATTTTTGAACTGTAAAGATATAAAGTCTTCCTAACGCAATTAAAATTAAATCTTTTCAAATCTAGTCTATAAAACCTCAGTAGGAAGTAGTTTAAAGCTTTTGCGATGATATATTGTGTCGCCAAACTCTTTAATAGCGGCTCTATGTTCTTTGGTAGGGTATCCCTTATTTTTAGCCCAATTAAAATGAGGATATAATTTATGAAGCTTAATCATATATCTATCTCTTTCGGTTTTTGCTAAAATCGACGCAGCAGCAATTGATAAGTACTTACTATCTCCCTTAATTATGCACTCATGAGAACAATCTCTATACTCCTTAAATCTATTTCCGTCTACTATTATATGTTGAGGAGCGATTTTAAGCGATGCAATGGCCAGATGCATCGCTTTTATACTAGCATTTAATATGTTAATCTCATCAATTTCTTTAGGGAATACATGTGCGATAGCATATGCTACAGCTTGATCTTGAATTAGAATTCTTAATCGTTCACGAGATGAATGTGAAAGTAATTTAGAGTCATTTAACAGTTTATTTTTAAAATTAGCGGGTAAAATTACTGCAGCAGCGGTTACAGGTCCAGATAAGCAACCTCTTCCGGCCTCGTCTGTACCGCATTCAATTAAATTAGTTTGTGAAAATAATTTTAATGGCATTTTATTTATTAAAAAAAAGGTTATATGGTTGATTATAAATTAAATATAATTCAATTTAATTTTTAGGAGAGTTTTATGAAGAGTTAAATTATTATTATTAAAAATGCAAAAGAACCATTAAAAGTGTAATTAAAGTTCAAAATACCCTTAAAAATTAAAGATTGTTTATGTTAATTTAAGGTATGTTTAACTAATTTAATTGCATTTGTGAGAAAGTTTTGTGATGTTTGCGATGGCAAATTCAAATAAATAAATTTTATGAAATCAAACATTACATGGTGCTTAGCGCTTTGTTTACTGTTTATCACACAGTTAACATTCGCTCAGCAAAAAACAGTTACAGGGACGATCACTGATCCAGACGGAGTGGCATTACCTGGAGTAAATGTTCTCGTTGAGGGGACTAATACAGGGACACAAACCGATTTTGATGGGAATTATTCAATCACCGCTAATCAAGGTGATAAATTAGTTTTTTCTTATATAGGTTTTCAAAAACAGACAATATCCATAGGAGCGTCTAGTACTATTAATATTTCTCTTCAAGCTGGCGAGGCGTTAGACGAAGTCGTAGTTGTAGGTTATGGTACATCTACAAGAGAAGCTTTTGCAGGTACTGCAACAACAATTAAGGCGGAAGACATAGAGTTGAAAAACTATTCTAATGTAACGCAAGCATTGGCTGGTGAAGCTGCAGGTGTAACAGTAATTAATACATCAGGTCAGCCAGGTACTACATCTACAGTTCGTATTCGTGGTTTTGGTTCTGTAAATGGAAATCGAGACCCTTTATATGTTGTAGATGGGGTTCCTTTGAC
This sequence comes from Leeuwenhoekiella sp. NPDC079379, assembly GCF_044542075.1. NCBI lineage: Bacteria > Pseudomonadati > Bacteroidota > Flavobacteriia > Flavobacteriales > Flavobacteriaceae > Leeuwenhoekiella > Leeuwenhoekiella sp. NPDC079379. The sequence continues at coordinate 7,155 of NZ_JBITTU010000001.1, read as the reverse complement.
CACAAACTCTCTAGATGCTAATGGTAATAATGTTAGTACAGGTAGTTTAAATGCAATTAATCCTTCAGACATTAAGTCTACAACAATTTTGAAAGATGCTTCTGCTACAGCTATCTATGGTTCGAGAGGAGCTAATGGGGTTGTTTTAATAACAACAAAATCAGGATCTTCTGCAAAAGATTACATCGAAGTTGATGTTAAAACTGGTGTGAATATGCAAATACTACCTAGGTATGATGTGATAAGATCTCCTGAAGAATCTATAGGTCTAGTGTGGGAGGCAAAAGTTAATCGTGAGCGATTAAATGGAAATGCAGACCCAATTGGGACGGTAAATAATACCTTATTTACGACTATTTTAGCTCCTGGATATAATATGTGGAATGTTGCAAATGGAGCAGAATTAATTGATCCTGCTACCGGTCAGGTAAGACAAGGTGTGACACGTAAGTACAATCCTGAAAGTTTTGAAAATCTATCTTTTAATTCTGGATATAGAACCGAAGTGAATGTAAGAATGGGTGGAGGTAATGAAAAATCCAAATATTTCTTATCAGGAGGATATCTTAATGATGATGGGTATGCAATAAATACTGGTTACAAAAGGTATAATACAAGGCTTAATCTGAATTCTCAGGTTAAAGAATGGTTAAATGTAGGTGCGAATTTAGGTTACACTTACTCTGAAAGCCTGAATAATGGTCAAACTGATGGTGCTGAAAACTTATTTGAATTTGCGGATAAAATAAACCCTTTTTATCCTGTTTTTTTAAGAGATGATAACGGTGAGAGAGTTCCAGATCCAATTTATGGTGGCTTTCAATATGATTATGGTGGAAATTCTGGTTTTAGAAACAGACCAAATGCTAATAATTTAAATCCTATAGCATCTGCTCTCTATGATATAAATGGAAATGATAGAAATGAGATTATTGGTAGTTTCAATTTAACTTTAGATATTTTAGAAGGTCTTACTTTTGAATCAACATTTGGTATGCAGTACTATAATGATGTTTTTAAATCAATGGGTAATCAATTCTATGGTGTCTCAACTGCAAATAGTGGGGATTTATTTCGTAGAAATACAGAAACAATTACTACAAATTTTTTACAGCTTTTAAGGTATAAAAAAGACTTTGGTGCTCACTCTTTTGAGCTTCTAGCTGCACATGAGAGCAATGATTTTGAGCAAACTCTTGAAACAGCGTTTAAAGCTAAGGCAATTATTCCTGGTGGCTTAGAGTTAGATAATTACATAATTAATCTTCAGCAACCTACTGGTTTTAGTCAAGCTAGAACTTTAGAATCATATTTTGGTCAATTAAACTATGATTTTGATAATAAGTATTATTTAACAGGTTCTATAAGACGTGATGGTTCTTCAAGGTTTGCTAATAACAAATGGGGCACATTTGGTTCAGTTGGTGCTGCTTGGGTTATCTCTAATGAAGATTTCTTAGCAGATAGTAACTTATTTAATTTCTTAAAAATTAAAGGTTCTTATGGTGTAACAGGTGATGAAAGTGGAGTTGATTTTTATACTGGTATAAACACTTTTGATGTAACTAATGTTAATAACGATTTTGCGGTTGCTCCCGAATTATTCGCAAACCCAGATCTTACTTGGGAAACTGCTAATCAATATCAAGCAGGTATCGAATTTGGTTTAGGTTCTTATATTGATGCGACAGTAGATTACTTTATTAAGGATACTGATAATCTTATCTTTTCAAGAAGAATCACTCCATCTTCAGGGGTTGCTACAATTACAGTTAATGATGGTGTTTTGAGAAATAGTGGTTTAGAATTTGATGTTACAGGGCACATCCTAAAAACGTCTAATGCTTTTGTAGACTTGTCAATTAACGGTGCGATTTATAGTAATGAAATTAGAACGATGCCTCTTGACCCAGAAACGGGTGCGCCTTCAGTTCTTAATATTGTGGGGGCTTATGGTTATTCTAATGGTTCTTCAATTTATGATTTTTACATTAGAGAGTATGCGGGTGTAGATCCTGAGGATGGCTACCCTATGTGGAATCAATATTTTGATGATGCAAATTCAAATGGAACTTTAGATGCCGGCGAAAACGCAATAGCATCTTTAACTCCCTACCTTGATGAGAATCCCAATGCTAATGTTGCGAGTCAAACGACTAAAACTTACGCAAATTCTACTCAGAAATATGTAGATAAATCTGGTATTCCAGATATTCAGGGTGCATTTAGATTAAATACTGGTTTTTATAATTTTAGTTTATCGGCTCAGTTCACGTATTCTGTAGGTGGTTGGGGTTACGATAGCCAATATGCCGAATTGATGCACGATAATAATGGAGGTATAACAGCACAGAACCGTCACACAGATGTTCGTAATAGATGGCGTCAGCCAGGGGACATTACCGATGTTCCTTTAATTGCAGATCGAGTTATTCCTAATGTGAACTCGCAGTCGACTAGATTTTTAACTAAAACAGATTTTATTGCGTTAAACAATGTTGTTTTAGGGTATAATTTCCCCAAAAATACTTTAGATAGATTGGGACTAGCAGGTTTAAATTTATATGCCTCTGGTGATAATCTTTATTTTAAAGGTGCTAGAGATGGTTTTAACCCTACTACATCTGAAAGTGGTAATTCAGGTAGAGGATTGTATGCGCCGCTTACAACTTTTACCTTTGGATTAAGAGCTAAATTTTAAAAAAAAAGAATATGAAAATTTATTTTAAACAAATTTTAGGGCTCGTCTCTATTGCCGTTTTAACAGTCGGTTGTAGTGAAGAATTTCTTGTAGAAGAGCCAACAGGAAGTATAATTAATGCAGATCAATTATCTGATGCTGTTGAGTTAAACCCTTCATTGGGAGCAGGTACTGTTACAGGTATTTACTCTACTATGTTTACCACCGGAACTGGGGGTACAACTTCTCAACAAGATTTTGGTCAAAAAGGTTATGATGTTTATGCAGATATGCTTTGTAGTGATATGGCATTATCAACTAGTACCTACGGGTGGTATCGTGCTAGAGTTACTGAATATCAAGCTCCATTAGATTTCACCCAATTGGAGAATTATCAGGTTTGGCGATATTACTACCGTATAATAAACCAGTCAAATTTGGTTATTGCAAGTTTAGGAGGTAATGACGCAATACCAGAAAGTGATGACAATAAATATACCTTAGGTCAGGCATTAGCTATGAGGGCGCATTCTTATTTTTATCTGACTCAGTTCATGATAAATGATGTCGAAGCTTCATGGAACTCAGAAACTTTACCGATCTACACAGAGCCAGGTTTTGTAGGTAATCCTAAATCAACTACGCAGGCAGTGTATGAGCTTATGGAGAATGACTTAACAAAAGCGATTACATTATTAGAAGGGTATTCTCGCCCTACTAAAACACAGGTAGATATATCTGTAGCGCAAACTATTTTAGGTTATGTACTTGGGTCAACTAGAACTAGATGGGCTGATGCTGCAACCGTTACTAATGCTGCTCTAGCTAATACCAGTGCATCTTTATTAATTGGTATTGATGATCCAAATACAGCAAATGATGAAACTCAAGTTGTTAATGGTGTTAAAGGAGGTTTTAATGATGTAAATTCAAGATCTTGGATGTGGGGTGTAGACCTCAATGCAGATATAGGTTTAGGTTTAGTTTCTTGGTGGGGTCAAATAGATTTATACTCCTATAGTTATGCAGCAGTAGGGGATAACAAAGCTATGGATGCAGATTTATATGAAAGTATGGCTTCAGATGATATTCGTAGAGGTCAATTCTTAAATTCACCAACATCTTCAAGATATTTACAGCCATACTTAAAGTTTTATGACTCTGATAAAGTTGTTTTTGGGACATCTCAAATTGTTAAAGCAGATTATGTTTATATGAGATATGAAGAATTATTGCTTTTAAATATTGAAGCTTTGGCAAAATCGGGTCAAGAAGGTTTAGCTAAAACTAAATTAACAACATTCTTAGAGAATAGAGTTGGTGATGTTTCTTATGTTGCAGCACTTAGTGGCCAAGCGCTTTATGATGAGATTTATAAGCAAACAAGATTAGAACTTTGGGGTGAAGGTAAGAGCTATTTAGCAATGAAGCGCAATAAGGCTACAATTGTTAGAGCAAGTAATCACTTATCTTTTGTTGGTGTGTCTATTCCTTTTGATGATGAAAAGTTGACTTTTGAAATTCCACAACAAGAATTGCAGGATAATAATAATATAACTAGTCAAAACTAGTATTTATATAGTTTAATATTTAAATCTAAAAACCACCCTACTCGGGTGGTTTTTTTATGCCATAATTTTCCTTACAGCTTTACGTTTAAAAACTATATTTTTGACACAAACATTTTTGATGCGTAATAGCTTACTTTTTATAATAGGTTTATTTTTTGGGAGTACACTTTTTGCTCAGGTTGATGAACCAAGAGGTTTAGAGCCTGATGGTGATTCTCAAAGTGGCTCGATAAGACCTAAGGCAAAAAAAGAACAAGAGCGCCCGCCTATTGAATTATATAAAATGTTTACAGTAGACAACGATACCACTATTGTTGATACCTCGTTGACCATTCAAAAACTCTATAAATACAATTATCTAAGAAAAGATAATTTTGGATTACTTCCGTTTTCAAACGAAGGTCAAACCTATAATACTCTTTTATACAGTTTTTCTTCTCAACGCATAAGGCCATTATTTGGTGCTAGAGCACGACACTTCAATTATATGGAGGTGAAGGATATGTTGTATTATGAGGTTCCTACACCTTTATCAGAGTTGTATTACAAAAGTGTATTTGAACAGGGGCAAAACTTAGATGCTTTCTTTACGATGAATACCTCACGTAGATTTAATTTCTCAATTGCTTATAAAGGGTTGCGTAGTTTAGGTAAGTATCAGCATATATTAACGAGCACCGGTAATTTTAGATTTACAACAAACTATAAGTCTAAAAATAACAGGTATGAATTAAAGGCGCATTACGTTGCTCAAGATTTGCTCAATCAAGAAAATGGCGGACTTACAAACCAGGCTTTAATTAATTTTGCAGGTAATGATAGCCAGTTTCAAGACAGGTCTAGATTAAGTGTAAACTTTGAAAATGCAGAAAGCATTCTAGATGGCCAGCGTATTTACATAAACCATAAATACGATTTAATTCAGCAAAACGATAGTGTTTCTAACAATAGAATTGAAGTTGGGCATATATTTAACTATGATGATAAATATTATGAGTATCGGCAGACTGCTCCTTCGTCGTTGTTTGGCAATTCATTTGTAACCACAAATCTTAGAGATAAGGTAGATGTTACAGATTTAAATAATGAACTTTGGGTAAAGTATACAAATAATATTTTGGGTAGTATTTCTTTTCAAGTAAACCATACCTATTATAAGTATGGTTATAACTCTGTGCTTATTCAAGAAAATAATAGAATCCTTAATGTATTAAATGGCAATTTAATTGCTGCTGGGGTAAGTTTTAAAAAGGCATACAGAGGTTTTCAGTTAAAGGGAGAAGCGCAAGCAAATATTTCGGGTGATTTTGATGGATATGATTTAAAAGCCGAAGCGAGTTATCAAATTAATGAAGATGCAACTTTTTCTGGAGGTATACATTTAAATGCCGCAGCAGCTAATTATAATCATTTATTATATCAGAGTAGTTATGAAAATTACAATTGGTACAATGCCGAAAACTATGATACCGTAAAAACGAATTCTTTAGATTTTAGTATAAAATCTAATAAATGGCTTAATGCTTCTGCTAGCTTTGTGAATATTAAAGATTACGCTTATTTCGCTATAGACCCAGCAACCTCTCAGGTAAATTCATTTCAGACAAATGATAACATTACTTATTTGAAGTTAAAGGCAAGTAAAGAATTTAGGTTTGGTAAATTTGCTTTAGATAATACTGTTGCATATCAAACAGTAAGTTCCGGAGATTCTTTTCTTAATGTTCCGGAGATTACAACTCGTAATACGGTTTATTACACAGATAACTGGTTTAAAAAAGCCCTGTTTGTTCAAACGGGAGTGAGTCTTAATTATTTTACTGAGTATGCTATGAATGGTTACGATCCTGTTTTAGCAGAATTCTATGTTCAGAATGATCAAGAATTAGGAAGCTTTCCATTGATAGACTTATTTTTTAATATGAAAGTTCGCCAGACCCGTATATTCTTTATAGCAGAACACATCAATTCATTAGCATCTAATAATAATTACTACAGCGCTCCTGGCTATCCTTATAGAGATTTTACATTACGATTCGGTTTAGTGTGGAATTTCTTTCTATAATCTTATTAGTGGTTTTAACTGCCTTAAGTAACGACCGGGCTATCACTACTCACTTAATTTAAAGACTTAGGTCTTTAAATTAGAGCTCAAACAGGCCGTTTTATTCCCCTTGATTCTCGCGAAGATTCAAAATTTATTTTACAATAAAACAAGCGCTACAAGATTGTATTTGAACGAGTAGATTCCTTTAATTTATGTAGATCGATCTTTTTTAATGTTTATCTAAGGAAGCTAGCTTAAGCTAGATCCCCAAAATTAAGAATACTTTAAAATTAATTTGAGTTGTAAGGTGTTGATTATAAAGCTTTGGTAAATTACTTTATAAATACTTTTAGAAAAGGCTTGTTGGGTTAGATAATCGTTCTATATTTGCGCCTCCAAAATCGGGTATAAAAATCGGTTTTACGTTCTTAGAAAGTGTGGTTTGAAAAAAAGATACGATTAATTTGTTTTGAATTAAAAAAGGGTAGTATCTTTGCCCTCCTGAATTTTGGCAACGAAATGAGGATTAGTTCTTGTGAGATTTATTAAAAATCAGCTTAAAAAAAATATAATTTTTAGCTTGTTTGGTAAATAAAAAAGGTTGTATATTTGCAGCCGCTTTCACAGAGAGCAACGCACATTGAAACAGGGTGATTTGGTAATAAAAATAAGGTTCGATTCCTTAGCATCTAACGAAGAAATTCTCTTGAGATATAGAGAAAGTTCCTTGACATATTGAATTGACAACGCGTATTATCTAGAGATAGATAATATTTGAATTAAAGACTAGAATAACCATTTTGAGCATTTGCTTTTAGGAGCAGATAATTAGATTTCCTTATATCGTGGAATATTAT